>CAVWAK010000011.1:0-37812 GCA_963752745.1 uncultured Gammaproteobacteria bacterium | reverse complement strand
ACTGGCGGAACAGGAACGGCTGAATCGCCAGGCAGAACTGGCTGCTATGGAAGCGATGAGAAAGGATCCGGCCCTTATTCGTATTTCGGATACCGGGAAAGTCGCCTTTTCTTTTAACAGCTCGAATCTGACCGATGCGACGAAATCTGAACTTGATCATGTTGTTCAGATGTTCGAAAAATACGAAGACATTGAGTCCATCGATATTTCCGGTCACACAGACAGTACGGGGCCGGAAAGCCTATAATCAGGTGCTGTCCAAAAATCGGGCGGAATCGGTTAAACAATACCTGGTGACCCGTGGTATCGAGCCATCGTTGATCAGTGCGCATGGTGCCGGTGAACTCGAACCGATCGCTGATAATGCATCCCGGGCAGGCCGTGTGGCGAACCGCCGTGTCGATTTACGGATAAATGGTACCAGGGTGTCGAATCAGTAAATATGTTAGCTTCCGGGTCTGCAAATAGGCCCTTCCGGCAAATTTATGATCGAAGCGTTTCCGCAAACAGGCCCTGAACAAGTGTCAGATGTAAACCGTTAGCCAACCTCGGGAGAAGTAAATGTCGCTCTTTAAAATCTATTTATATGATAAATCGAGCAAACAATTACAGACTGGCGGTGAAGAAATGCTCAGCAGATGGCGCGACGATGCTGACACCACTATCTGGCTGGACTTTACCGGGCACAATAAAGATCTTGAAAGCAAGGTATTACAGGAGACGTTTGGACTACACCCGCTGGCGGTGCGGGATGCCTTGCGTGACCGGCACCCCCCCAAGCTCGAAACTTTCGAGAACAATTCCTTTATTCTCCTGAAAGAACTTGCAGCAGATTCCCCGGACATTCATTTCGCGACTGAACAACTGGCCCTGTTTATAGGTGACCGCTTCTTCATAACCCGAAGTTCAGGCACATCTGCTGCCACCCGCCTTCTGAAGACAGAAATTCTCGAGCATCACGATATCTTTTCGCAAGGGTGCGATTACCTGGCGATCCGCCTGTGCCGAATTACAGTAGACCAGTACCTGGGCAAATTACTGTCTCTGGAACCTCGTCTGGAGGAGCTGGAACGAGAAGTGCTTGAACACCCGGCAGACACCGTTCTGGCCGAGCTATTGAACTACAAAACCGAGCTGAAAAAATTCCGGCGCGTATTTCTCTACCATGAACAGATATTCCGCGATCTAAAGACCAAGCCTGTACCCGCTGTATCTGCTGACCTGAGTCACGAAATTAACGATATCCATGAGCACCAGGAACGTGCCGGCAGTCTCGCCCTCCTCTACTATGAACTGGCGTCAGATCTTGCAGAGGGCTACCTGTCGGTTGCCTCACACCGACTCAATCAAATCATGCAAGTACTGACAGTAGTCATGGCTATATTCGTTCCACTCAGTTTTCTGGCAGGCATCTACGGCATGAACTTTGAGAACATGCCTGAACTGCACTCGCCTTCCGGGTACTTCATCCTGCTGGGCATTATGGGCTGCATAGTCACAGCCTTGTTATACATATTTCGAAGGAAACACTGGTTATGACAGGATTCAAGTGTTTACTGATAGCCTTTATACTGACCATCAGCGGCGTTAGCGGCGCTGCAGACAGCCCTCCTGTTCCTGACCCGGCAAACCTCTCTGCTGACTGGTGGTCCTCCTACTTCTCGCCCAAAGAGAAGCTGCCTACAGAAGTACTTCTCACCCGCGTCGATGAATTCAGCACGCTTATCGACACAGTGTTGGCGTCAAGTGACGAAACGCGCCGGGACGAATACAGCAAGTATGCTTCTGATATTCGTACTGCACTAAAGCTTTTATACGAATCCCGAACATCGCCTCAGACCTCAGCACCTCCGGTCACAACGATCAGTAATACATACAGTCTGACCGACGCACTTGGCCGCCACTCCGAGCTGAGGGCTTCACGCCTCAAGGTAGAAACCGAACAGGAAGAATTTGCCTGGCTGACCGCAGTAACCAATGAGGAGCGCAGGCAGCAATCCCGCGAACGTACCCGTTACCTGGAGCTAAAAAGAACTGATCCTGAAAAACTCGCCGAGGGTCTGAAACTTGTATTGGGGCGCATTTACCTGGAAATCAAGCAAGGTGAACTTGATAACCGGAAAACCATACTCGCGCGGGCCAGGGAGCAGGAATCACTTCTTCAGGAAGAACTGAAAGCGATATCCTCCCGTCTTGACATCTCAGAGGCTGAACTCACTGAATGGCAAAATCGGCAGAAACAGGCTGACGCTCTGATAACCAGCCTGCGGGAAAAGGCCCTGAAGAGAAAACAATCCGGCTCGATACACGGCGACGCTGCGGTCGATTTTCTCCTGACGCAGAGCACCGTGCTTGCCGGTGTCAGCAACGATGTAGAAATTGGCCTGAATGAATCGATAGTGATTCAGGGAAGGCTTATCTCTGAGCTTTACGGACTACAAAAGGCAAGTCCGGATAATGCTGCCACCTCTGCCAGAAAGACCCTCTCTGATAACGAGGAACTCCATGATCGCCTACTGGAACAACGCGCCAGATGGGGACGGGTTAGCGAACGTATTCGAAGTGCAGCACCAGCTTCAGAAGAACAGCGCGACAAAATTACTGCTGATGCGAGACGAATCCACAAGCAGATAGCATCAGACCTTGAAAAAACCGATCAGCTTCTCCGTACGCTGGACAAGCAAATGCAATCTACGCAGTTTGTTGCGGGCATGCTAGACGATCGTCTGCATGAACATGAAGGCTGGCTCAATCGCAGCCTGAAAGATACCGAAGAAACCGTTTTGAAATCCTGGTCTACCACTATTAGCCTGCTGGGCGCCTCTCTCTTCGAGATCAATGAAACGCCGGTAACCACACTTGGAATATTGCGCGTTATCCTGATCATCACCCTCGCCTTATGGCTGTCGAAAGGGATACGGCGCGCCATCAAACGGATTGGTGAACGTAAAGGTGCCATCAGCCAGAGTTCGCTATATACCCTCGGAAGACTGATCCACTATGTCGTGCTGATCATCGGTATCATCATCGGCCTTTCATCAATCGGTATAGACTTCACCAAGTTCGCACTGTTTGCCAGCGCCCTGGGTGTCGGCATCGGTTTTGGGCTGCAGACATTGATCAGCAACTTTGTCGCAGGCCTGATCATATTGTTCGAAAAAAGCCTTAAAGTCGGTGACTTTGTGGAACTCGAATCCGGGGTCACGGGTGAAGTAAAAGAAATCAATATGCGCAGCACCCTGATTACAACCAATGACAATATCGACATCCTCGTACCTAATTCCGAGTTCGTTGGCGGCCGGGTGATTAACTGGACGCTGAGAGAGGTCTATCGGCGCACCCACGTTCCTTTCGGAGTCGCTTACGGCACGGACAAAGAACTTGTCAGGAAGGCTGTCCTGGAAGCTGCCGATCTGATCCCGTGGACCCTGAAAAACAAGAAAGGTCGCCACCCGCAGGTCTGGTTTGTAGAATTTGGCGACAGCAGTCTTAATTTCGAACTTGTCGTCTGGCTGAATCCGGATGCGGTAAAACGACCCGGTGCCGTGCAATCCGGTTATCTATGGGAAATCGAAACCAAACTCAAGGAATACGGCATCGAAATCCCGTTCCCGCAGCGTGATCTTCATCTTCGCAGTGTATTCGGAATCAAGGACGAAGATGCACGTGAAATGCTGCCTGGCGGGCATAACCGGCCCAATAACCCGACTACCTAGTCAATAGCCATACGGTATCAATCATGGACACACATGCCGTCACCGCTTCGATTGAATTTCAGATGAGTCTGTTACTGTTTGTCTCTCTGGCTGGATACCTGATTGCGTCACGCATTGGGCAACCCGCTGTCGTGGGTCAAATTGTCGTCGGTCTGGTCGTTGGCCCCAGCGTACTCGGCTGGATCACCTATACCGATTTCATCAGCAGTGTCGGTCATCTGGGTGCGGTAATACTTCTGTTTGTTATCGGACTTGAGTTCAAACTGAAAGATATAGCACGTATAAAGTACCTGGTAATCGCCTTGTTCGGCGTGCTTGTTCCGTGGATTTCAGGATACTATCTGGCCACTGCTTTCGGTTTCGAATCGCATCGGGCTGCTATCGTGGGTGTTGCATTAAGCGCGACCAGTATAGCAATCACTGCCGATACACTGAAAGAGCTTGGGAAGCTCAAGACGTCCGCCGCAAAAGCCATAATAGGTGCAGCGATTATTGACGACGTCCTCGCACTACTTGCCCTATCCTTTGCCAACCAGTTTTCCGCCCCGGAAACCTCGCATATCACCCTGGTCTGGATTTCATTAAAAGCATTCGGTTTTATCATTGTCGGCGCGTTTGTCGGCCAGGTATTAATGACACGCATAATGCTGCGTATTGATCATTCACCGCTGGTCAGGCAGTACCCTGAGCTGGTATTTATTTTCACGATGATGGTTGCTTTTCTGTACGCGATGCTTGCCGAACTCATGGGTTTGTCCGCAATAGTCGGTGCGTTCATAGCAGGCGTCTCCTTGAGCACTGTCAACCTGACATATGGCAAACAGTTCCGTGAAGGCGCCGAATATCTTCGAATAATTTTCGCATCGATATTTTTTGTTTCCCTGGGCGTACTGGTAGACATCCGCGCCATAACCCCGGACATCATTGGGTTTATAGCTGCCTTAACCCTTGCAGGCATTCTGTCAAAGATCATCGGATGCGGCTTACCGGCGCGCTTGTCAGGTCTCGATAACAGAGAAGCGATAGTCGTCGGCATCGGCATGACTCCGCGCGGAGAAGTCAGCGCGATTGTAGCGTTACTCGCACTGACCCAGGGCATCATAGAGCAACCCCTTTATGTATCACTCTTGATGATGAGCCTGTTAACCACAGCGGTAGCCCCGATCCTGTTACGCAAACTTGTGACCAAGTTGCCCGATGACATCCAAACCGGCATACAACCTCTCAATAAATAGAAACGTTTTCAGGTTTACTGATTAATGCATATAGATCCCGCACTCCCCTACGTAGTCGCGACATTACTGGCTATATTGCTGGTGAGCATATTTCTGAAGTATGCCCGCCAGCCCCATGTTGTCGCCTACCTGGCTACCGGCATTATTCTTGGTCCCCACGGATTAGCGTTGATAACCAGCCAGGATACCCTGACACGCCTCGGTTCATTCGGGGTTGTCCTGCTGATGTTCTTTGTCGGAATGGAGATTTCCCCTCGGCGCCTGGCTCAAAACTGGAAAATTTCCGTTATCGGCACACTCATACAGATAGTTGTCAGTATCGGCGTCGTCTGGCTCCTGGGGTACTGGCTGGACTGGTCTTTTTCGCGCATCGTACTCCTGGGGTTTGTCATCAGCATAAGCAGTACCGCAGTTGTCCTGAAACTTTTGCAGGACTGGAAAGAGCTTGATACAGACACCGGCCAGAATGCGCTGGGTATTCTCCTGGTACAGGATCTGGCGATAATTCCCATGCTTATAATTATTGGACTGATGAGCGGCGAACCAATATCCACAGGCACGCTTTCGCTTCAGATTATCGGCGGAGTATTTTTAGTTGCTTTTGCGACATTTCTGGCACTCAAGGACCAGTTACGGATACCGGCTTTGAGCTGGCTCGGAAAAGATCACGAGACGCAGGTATTCACAGCGGCTGCATTGTGCTTCGGCTTTGCACTGATTACCGGGCTAATGCAGCTATCCACAGCTCTTGGCGCCTTTATTGCCGGAATGCTGGTGGCAACCGCGAAAGAAACACACTGGGTACACCAGGCACTTGAACCTTTCAGGGTTATTTTCATTGCACTGTTTTTTGTTTCTATCGGGATGCTTCTCGATATAGAGTTTTTTGTCGAACGCTGGTGGAAAATTACATCCCTGGTAGTCGCCGTATTACTGCTGAATACCGTAATTAATGCGGCCATACTCAGGGGGCTTGGTGAAAATTGGCGCAACAGTATTTACGGCGGTACACTTCTTTCGCAGATAGGCGAATTCAGCTTTGTACTCGCAGCTGCGGGCTTTCATGCATCGGTTATCAACGATACCGGCTATCAATATGCCGTCGCAGTGATAATACTTTCCCTGGTTATATCTCCAATGTGGATTATGACGATTAAACGGCTTTTTTGTTTTCATCGAGGACTGTGAGAATGATTGCGGTGTTATTCAGAGGAGTAGCTGCGGGTTTCGTGGCTACATGTATTTTGTCTTTGTTGATGCTCACAAAAAGGTGGCTGCCTCAGTTCGACACAATCGCCTTGCTGGACAGCATTGCCCATGGTTTAGCGATTAATATGGGGTTACCGATTCCGTTCGCGGGCTGGCTGTGGCATTTCATTGTCGGAAGCCTGGTATGGGGGTGGGTATATGCCGTCATGGAACCAATAATTCCCGGGCGCCAACTCTGGATAAAAGGCCTGTACTTTGGCCTGATGGTAACGTTGCTTGTCTGGTTTGCGGTATTACCTCTCGCCGGTGCAGGAGCGTTCGGAACCCAGCTCAGCTGGGTACAACCAATTGTGTCTCTGGTTCAGCAGGTAATCTATGGTGTTACGCTTGCGCTCACTTTTGGCCGACTATCACTCAAAAAATAATTGCTCTATAAACCGGGCCAGCCATCACCTTTACTTCTGAAGCGGCGAAAACCAGGTTCAAAGCGACACCAAAACCGCCGTTTTTTTGTTTGTTCCGTTGGGGCAGTCTATCCCAAAGAGATACCACAGGAGCAGAAAGCTGTGGATAGAAAAACCAGTACCGGGGCATTATTTGCCGCGGCTGGTACAAGTATGGGGTCCCCAAGGGGACGCCACCTTACCCACCGGTTACGCACGACCTCGGACGTACTACATTTGTTATAACTTTCAACGAGATATGCTTCACCACAGCTATCAAATTACGAATGTCATTACAGCCAGTCCGTGGCTTTCCAGCACCTTGTCTTCCTCCGGGTTTTTGATACTGGTGGCATTCATGGCTTTCCCCTTCGAACGGGTATCGAGGGCCCATAAAGGTATCTGGTGGCGGATTGCCTCACGGCTATAAAGCTATACACAATACTTGTACATTTCAAATTTTAGCGTACAATTTTTGTATAATTTTAGCCGGCCTGTTGACGCTTTCCACTAACACAGCAACCCAACCAACGAGGAACCTTGTTATGCACGCACTCCTTCTGATCGCCCATGGCAGCCGCCGGGAAGCTTCCAACCAGGAGGTCCGTGAACTGGCCGCCAGGCTTGAGCAGATCGTCGGCGCCCACTTCGATCGCGTTACACCGGCCTTCCTTGAACTGGCGGAACCCGATATTCCAACCGGTATCGACTTGTGCGTTGAAAGCGGTGCTACGACCATCACCGCAGTACCTTATTTCCTCTCGGCCGGTCGTCACGTAGCGAACGACATCCCCACCGAAATCGAAAAAGCCATGCGCAATCACCAGGCGGTAACAATTCACCAGAGTGACTACCTGGGAAAACACGAATCCGTACCCGAGTTGTTATTGGCGCTTGCATTAGACACGCCAGAAACCGGCACCAGGCATCAGGCATCAGCTTGACCGGGGCCGGACATGAAGTCACCGTACATCGAGCCCTGCAATTATCCCGCTGAAGTCTCCCGGACGATGGATACCCGCCTTTGGTATAGGCGAAGGCGGGTCAAACCAGGAGGGTCAGGTTTTAAATTCTCATTACAAACCCGTTTTCTGACACTTCTGCCGGCGCTTGTTGTCGCAGCCGGCTGCAGCAGTGTGCCTGACAGGCCCGACGGCGACACGGCATTGCCCGCGTGTGGCTGGCTTCCCAACTGCGTGAACAGCGAGTCAGGGCGCGGGCTGCAGGCCGTCGATCCGATAACGGCCAACGACGGACAGTGGCAAGAACTAAAAGCCTGGGTTGTCCATCAGCCGGACTGGGAGATGGTGACTGACGACGGCAATTTTATTCAGGCCATCGTCAGGACGCCCCTGATGAGATTTCGAGACGACGTGCAGTTGCATTTTTACCCCGATATCGAATTGATACAGGTGCGTTCATCGTCACGGCTGGGAATAAGCGACCTGGGCACCAACTACAGGCGTATCGAAGCGCTTCGCGAAGTGTTGAACCTGATTGCAGCAAGTGAACAGACGAGCGGCGCAAACCCCCGGAGCCACACTCATGATTGACCACGCTGACTGGCAGAAACCGGTCGTTTTCTATGACGGCGGCTGCCCTTTGTGCCGCCGCGAGATCGCGCATTACCGGCGTATAGACGGTGACAGGCAGCTTTGCTGGATAGATATTCATGCCCACCCCGAAACGTTGCAGGCTTATGGTTTATCGCTGACCGAGGCCATGCAGCGTATGCATGTACTGGAGAATAACGGCCGCATGGTCAGCGGAGCAGCTGCGTTCGTTGCGATGTGGCAACGCCTGCCGCGCTACCGGCCGCTGGCATGGTTGATATCCTTACCCGGCGTATTCTGGCTGGCCGAACAGGTCTATGCACGCTTTGCACGCTGGCGCTGGAATGGCCGCTGCGATCAGATTTGCGGCAATCCCTGATATTTCACCCGAGGAAGGTTGTAGATGATGCTCAAAAACAGGCAGGCACTAACCAAAAACGACTTCTGGACTCTGTCGCCTCCGACCCCGATTCGGGTTGCTGGTTATGGCGAGGCCAGATCTTCATAGTGGCTATGGAAGAATAATGCTCTCCGGTGCGGACGGGCGCACGATGGAAAGCGCCCACCGGGCAAGCTATTTGACATTTGTCGGGCCGATACCCGCGGACACCATCATCAGACAAAGCTGTGGCAACAGGTTATGCGTGAATCCCGAGCATCTTGAGGTGCTGCAGGAACGATCAGTACATCACTAACGGTCCGCGAAGCCGGGAAACTTCCGGTGACCACCCGGGATCGTTTACCAACATGCGTTTTCAGCGCGTGTGCCGATACAGCCCTATCTCCGCGACACACAAGTCAGCGGTGAAAGCCCGCCCGATGGCAACCAGGCCGATACGCTTCAGGTGTCTGAGGTCCAGTTTTTTTCCGATGCGGTAGCCGGTAAATTGATCGAAAGGCAGTCGCACCGTTTGCCAATAGCCGTGCGCATGGAAAGAAGCACGATAAGACTGCCACGGCAACCAGACGTCATCGGTGCGCAGGTGCAGGTTGTACTCCTGATCATTGCCATACACCTCCAGCAAAAGCCCGGCATAACCGGAGGCATCGGCTGCTTCTGTACCTTCGACATCCAGCGCGGCCTGGATAAATCCACCGCTGTTTTCCAGACTGACATCGCCTTGCAGGCGCAGGCAGGCCTTGTTATCGATGGTTGCCGGTAACAGCTCACCGCTGGACACTCCGCCCATCACAGTGTCGGTGACGATACGCCAGTTATTGCCCAGCGTGGATTGCAGCCCATCGTTGCGGCGGTCGTCGATTATCAGGGTTTCATCGGCCATTAACGTTGCACAGCAAAAGCAGGCACACAATGTTAGCGCAAGGAATCTCAAATTATCACCGTTGAGATTCAGGAATCGCCCTGATCGGCAGAAGGTAATTCGATAATCATTCTCCACGGCGCACCGTTACAGCTCGCATACAGCCCACAACTTGTTGTGCACCCTCTGCAAGGCAGTCGCCTGGCTTGCTGTTGGGATTCAACGTCGCTGTTTTCAGCACAAGCGTTGTCTTTATCGGCATTCGACGACATCGTATTCACTAATATCGGACTCTGGATGAATAATTCCCGGTCACGGGCGTCTCCAAGAAAGTATCTTTTTTGTATAAGTATTGTCAAGATTCCTGGTGCAAAATACCGGCACACGGAAGATGATGTTGTGTTGATAAAACAGGTCCTCGACCTGCTCGATCAGGGCATTTCCATCAGTCAGGTCAAGCCCATGCTCGAACAGACCTCCAGTCAGCAACAGCTGGCACCGTTTACGGAGGCAGGCGAAGTCTGGAAAACCTACCAGCAGAAAATGCTCGGTGCGGTCGAGAGGTTTGACGAACACCTGCTGGACAGCACGTATAAAGACGCGCTGTCCCTGTATCCCGTCGATGTCGTCAATCAGCGCCTGGTATCCCCTCTTCTCAGGATCATCGGCTTTCCCAGTTTCTTCCAAATGTTGTACAAAATTATATCTTTTTTCTATTTTGTACAATTTTAATTTTTCTTTTCGAGGTCATAACAAGCTCATAAAGCATCACATATAATTTATATATCTATTGTTTTATATTATTTTTTATGCATTTATTTACAAGGACCGCACCAGATAATCAATTCGATACAACCTATTGACACATGCGTTTTTAATGTATAAGTTTTGTACATCGAGACATTACCGGGACCATGTGAGGACAGGTAGATGCAAAACGCTGCAACAAAAGTCATTGACTGGTCGGAGCAAGGGCTGGTTCCAGACACGGTGATTCGCCACGGAATCAAGCGACTCCTCAAACAGCGCCTTGCCGAGTTACACACCAGTGACTGCGAGACGCTGGCCGAGCAAAAGGCCGACTTCATCCAATCCATGTACGAAAGCGCGATTGCCCCTCTGCCTTTCAAGGCCAACGAGCAGCATTACGAGGTACCGACTGAATTTTTCCTCAAGGTACTCGGTGCGCAGAACAAATACAGTTGCTGCCACTGGAGCGCTGACAGCGACAATCTCGACACCGCTGAGACCGAAGCCCTGCAGATCACCTGCGAACATGCCGGGTTACAAGACGGCATGCAGATCCTGGAGCTGGGTTGCGGCTGGGGATCGCTGACAATCTGGATGGCCAGACACTATCCAAACAGTCAGATCACTGCCATTTCCAATTCAGCATCGCAACACCAACACATCACGCAATTGGCTCGTCAGCTCCAGCTCGACAATGTTGTCGTCCAGACCTGCGACATGAACGATTTTGCCAGCGGGGAAACTTACGACCGTATCGTTTCGGTGGAGATGTTTGAACACATGCGCAATTACCCTGCGCTGTTCAACCGAATCGATAAATGGCTCAAGCCCGATGGACGCTTTTTCATGCATATCTTCTGTCACCGTGACACCCCCTATGCATTCGAGGAAAAGGATGCGACGGACTGGATGAGCCGGCATTTTTTCAGTGGTGGCATGATGCCCAGTGACGACTTACCACTGCATTTCCAGCAAGACCTGACAATCCTGCGGCACTGGCGCTGGGACGGGAGTCACTATGAAAAAACGGCCAATGCCTGGCTGGAAAACATGGATGACAACAAGCAGGCACTTTGGCCAGTGCTGGAAGAAACCTATGGTGCAGCATCCGCACAGCAGTGGTGGATGCGCTGGCGCATGTTTTTCATGGCTTGTGCAGAACTGTTTGGCTATGACAGTGGACAGCAATGGTGGGTGAGTCATTACCTGTTTGAGAAAAAGATACGCACATGAAAGCCATCGTCATAAATGCCGTTGTTTTTCAAATCGGCTGGTTAAGCTGCGTGCTGGCCGGAGCCAATCATGTTCCCTGGCTGGGCACATTGACTGCCCTGTTGATCGTGGCCTGGCACGTCAGTCATGCCAGCAGCCCCCACAACGAACTGCTGCTGGTACTGTCCGCCGGCATTATCGGTGCAGTGTGGGACAGCCTGCTGGTCTATGCAGGGTGGCTGCAGTACCCCTCCGGCACGCTGATTGAAGACATGGCGCCGCACTGGATTGTGGCCATGTGGATGCTGTTCGCCACCACGCTTAACGTATCGCTGAGATGGTTGAAGCAACGACCAGCACTGGCGGCCGCACTCGGCGCTGTAGCTGGCCCCGCGGCCTATTTTGCTGGCTACAGGCTCGGTGGCGTGGAGATACCTGATTTACTCCCGGCCATGTCGGCGCTTGCGCTCGGTTGGGCCATACTGATGCCGGTTCTGATGGCTCTTTCAAACCGCCTGGACGGTAACAACGAACACCCGACAGCGGCATCGTCGGCCTCGGGATGCCACGCCCGTGTTTGATCTGACACTACTTCTCTACGGGCTGATCCCAGCCCTGCTCCTCCCCTCACTCACATGGATCGTGAGTCTTTTTAAGGGTGATGTGAGCATTGTCGACAGCCTGTGGTCACTCATTTTTCTTGCCTTGTGCACAACCTGGTTCATCGCCTACGAATATCCAACGCAGCGTAGCGTTATCGTCCTCGCACTGGTGGCAGTCTGGGCGCTGAGGTTATCTGCCTATATCACCTGGCGGAACTGGAACGAAGGTGAGGATGCACGCTACCAGGCCATGCGTCGCAACTATTCACCGAATTTTGCCCTCAAGAGCCTGTTTATCGTATTCCTGCTGCAAGGCGTCTTGGCCTGGGTTATTTCCTTACCCCTGCTGGCCGCCATTACCGGCAGCCGTCCCCTGAATCTGCTCGACGCGTTGGCCGTGGTACTGGTTATTTTCGGCATTCTGTTCGAAAGCATCGCCGATGCTCAACTGGCAGCATTCAAGGCCAGACCGGACACACAGGGCCGCGTCATGGACGCGGGCCTGTGGCGCTACACCAGACATCCCAATTACTTTGGAGAGTGTTGCGTCTGGTGGGGCTTCTATCTGTTTGCAGTCGCTGCCGGGGGCTCGTGGTCAATCCTGTCTCCGCTGCTCATGACCTTCCTGCTGCTGCGCGTCTCCGGAGTGGCGTTACTGGAAAAGGATATTGTCGAACGGCGGCCCGGCTACGGTGACTATATCGACCGCACTAACGCCTTTCTACCCGGCATACCCCGGGGAACTGTCAAGACGGTGACGCAGAAATGAACGACTTATCCAGGCATTTAAGGTCAGTTGTGGTGACGGTCTGTGCGTATTCGCTTATCGCCCTGCTTCCCGCCACTGCAAATGCATCCACTGAACAGTTCTGGCAATTCAGGGTTTACCTGGACGACACCCCGATTGGTTACCACGAATTCAGTGTCGAACAGGCGTCGGATCACTTGAGAATGACCACCCACGCGCGCTTCGATGTGACATTTCTGAAAATACCCGCTGTTCAGCTACCGACACCAGGATGTTCAGCAATGGAGCGACCAGTGCCTTAAAAGCATCAAATCGAAAACCGATCAGAATGGCAAGTTGTTCGAGGTGGATGGTTCAACCACTGACAACGGTTTCCAAATCACCACCAGGGATGGAAACGTCACTCTCCCCGAATGCATCAGTACCTTTGCTTACTGGAACAAGTCCTTTCTGCAACATGGAAAGCTGTTGAATTCGCAAACCGGTGAGTACCTTGATGTTGACGTCGATCACCTGGGCGAACATTCAATCACGGTTCGAAATACAAGCGTACCGGCAAATCGCTACAGATTGACTGCTGAAGATCTTGATATTGAACTCTGGTATTCGAACAACGACCAGTGGCTGGGACTGCAATCGGAAACCAGCAGTGGCCGCCTGTTGCGCTATGTCATCGAGTGAGCATCTCATGAAAATGTTTATACAACTCGCCTGCATTATCCCGGCCATGACACTCTCGGCCTGCAGCACCTCAGCTCCGCTCCGCACTGTACCGGAACTCGACCTCGAACGGTTCATGGGTGACTGGTATGTGATTGCCAACATTCCGACCTTCATCGAGCGCGATGCACACAATGCTGTTGAGTCTTATAAACTCATCAGCGACAAGCGGGTTGAAACCACGTTTCGATTCAACAAGGGTGCTTACGACGGCCCGGTCAAGACCTACAGGCCTACCGGCTTCGTCAGCGAAGACCCCTCCAATGCCATCTGGGGAATGCAGTTTATCTGGCCCATCAAGGCTGATTACCGGGTGATCTACCTCAACGAGGATTACACGCAAACTGTGATAGGGCGCAACAAGCTTGACTATGTCTGGATCATGGCCCGCACCCCGGCAATATCCGATGCCGATTACACCAGTATCGTCAAGTTTATTGCAGAACAGGGATACGACACATCCCTGATACGCCCGGTACCCCAACAGAAACAAACCACGGGAGTCGAGCAACCATGAAAATTGCTGTGATCGGCACAGGCATCGCCGGTAACGTTGCCGCCTGGCATTTGTCCAAACAACACGACATTACCGTATTTGAAGCGGGGGACCATGTTGGTGGCCATACGCACACCCACGATATCGTTCACAACGACAGGCACTACGCAATAGATACCGGCTTCATCGTCTTCAACGACTGGACCTATCCTAATTTTATCGCCTTGCTGGACGAACTCGGCGTCGAGTCCCAGCCCACGGACATGAGTTTTAGCAGTGCGTGTAAAACCAGTGGCATCGAATATAACGGTTGCTCACTGAACGGGCTATTTGCCCAGCGGCGTAATCTGTTCAGACCGCGCTTTCACGGCATGATCAGGGATATTCTGCGCTTCAACCGCGAATCCCGCGAATTACTCGATAGCAACGATGAATCACTCTGTCTTGGCGACTACCTGCGAGAGCGCAATTACGGCCGTTTGTTCATCGATAACTACATCATACCGATGGGCGCTGCCATCTGGTCAACGGATCCGCAACAGATGCTGGCGTTTCCAGCCTGCTACTTTGTACGTTTTTTTGCCAACCATGGATTACTGAACATTATGGAGCGGCCGCAGTGGCGTGTCATCAAGGGCGGTTCGCGTGAATACGTAAAAAGATTGACCGCCCCCTGGCGAGACCGGATTCGCCTCAACGAAGCCGTCGTTTCAGTCAGACGGTTGCCGACGCACGTCGAATTGCGCACCTCTGCCGGCGTCACCGAACACTTCGACGGTTTATTTATTGCCAGTCACAGTGACCAGGCACTGGCAATGTTATCTGACCCGACACAAGCTGAAACAGAAGTACTGGGCGCTATTCCCTACCAGTGCAATGACGTCGTATTACACACCGATGCCTCGCTGCTGCCAGCAAATAAACGCGCCTGGGCGGCCTGGAACTATCTGCGCCGGGAGACCGACAACGGCAAGGTATCTGTCACTTACAACATGAACATCCTGCAAAATCTGCAGGCGCCTGAGCCATTCTGTGTAACGCTCAACGACACACAGAATATCGCTCCCGAAAAAGTAATCCGCCGCATGCAGTACCGGCACCCGACCTTCACCACGGCAGGCGTCGCAGCGCAACAGCGCCAGCAGGAAATCAACGGCAAGCAGCGCACCTGGTACTGCGGTGCTTACTGGCGCTATGGATTTCATGAAGATGGCGTCGTCAGCGCACTGAATGCCCTGCAGGATTTCAAGGTACACAGCGAATATGAACAGTCGTCTCTACGTCGGGCAGGTTAAACACCGCCGTTATACTCCAGCGCCGCACGCGTTTCACTATGCGTTGTTCATGCTGTATCTCGACCTGGATGAACTGCCATCGCTGTTCAACAATCGCTGGCTCTGGTCAACCACTCGCCCTGCCCTCGCCCGTTTCAGGCGCGAAGACCATCTCGGCACCAAAACCATGGATCTGAAAACAGCCGTGTGCCAGTTCGTCAAGGATGAAACCGGCATCATACTCAGGGGTCCCGTAAGACTGCTTACTAACCTGCGTTATTTTGGATACGGTTTTAACCCGGTCAGCTTTTATTACTGCTTTGACGAAACCGGTGAAAAGCTCGAAACCATTGTTGCTGAAGTCAATAACACGCCCTGGGGTCAACAGTACTGCTACATCCTGCCGGAATCACACAACCAGGGCAGCGCAAACAGAAAACGGTTCCTGCTTGATAAACGCTTTCATGTGTCACCCTTCATGGACATGAACATCGATTATGACTGGCGCTTCACCTCACCAGGTGAGGCTCTTGTTGTACATATGAAAAACTATCAGCAGGGAGAGAAGCTGTTCGACGCCACGCTGTCGCTGCGGCAGCGGCCCGTCAATGGCATCAACCTTGCCGCTGTCCTGGTCCGCTACCCGGTGATGACAGTAAAAATAGTGTCGGCCATCTACTACCAGGCCCTGCGCCTGTGGCTGAAGAGAATTCCGTTTATCCCACACCCTGACCAACAGGAGGCACCGAATCCGGTGAGTAGACCATGAAATCCGCAGAATTGTGTATCGACAGACCTGTCCCGCAAAACCGACAAGCAGGCCTCGTAAAGGAGTATGCAAAAAGACTCCTGCTGGCCCGCCTGGGCAACCTTCGTCATGGCGAACTCATACTGAATGAAAAAGATGAGCAGTATATCTTCGGTCAACAGGATGACACTTTTCCGAAAACGGTCACAGTTACTGTTACGGATGCAGATTTCTATACCAGGGTCCTGATGTATGGTGAGATCGGGGCCGGAGAAGCCTACATAAACGGCTACTGGGAGTGTGATGATCTGACTTTGATGGTCGAACTGTTTCTCTGTAACAGTCAATACATGGAAAATATCGATTCGGAGAAGAAATGGCTCGTCAAACCACTGCATTTTCTGCAACGTTACTTGCACCGAAATACCCCGAAAGGCAGCCGCCGCAATATCGAGGCACATTATGACCTGGGTAATGAACTGTTCGAGCTGTTTCTCGACGAGACCATGATGTATTCCTGCGGAATATTTCATCATCAGCAAACCACACTGCAGGAAGCCTCTGAAGCCAAACTGGAACGTATCTGCCAGAAGCTTCAACTCAAACCGACTGATCACCTGCTGGAAATCGGAACCGGCTGGGGAGGCTTCGCCCTGTACGCAGCAAAACACTACGGCTGCCGGGTCACGACAACCACTATTTCCAGACAGCAGTATGACTATGCCCGGCAACGCGTTCTGGATGCCGGACTGGAAGACCGGATTACCCTGCTGTTCGATGACTACCGGGAACTTGAACGGCAGCTATGACAAGCTGGTGTCCATAGAAATGGTTGAAGCCATCGGCCACCGCTACTATGACGCCTATTTCAATAAATGCAGCGAACTACTCAAACCGGATGGCATGATGCTGTTGCAGTCCATTACCATTTCGGATCAACGCTACCCCGTTGCGAAAAAGTCGATTGACTTCATCCAGCGCTATATATTCCCGGGTGGTTGCCTGCCTTCAGTAGCCGCGCTTGGGGATGCCATTGCACGAAAAACCGACATGCGCATATTTCACCTCGAAGATATCGGCCCGCATTACGCAACTACTTTGCACAAATGGCGCGAACGGTTCTTTAAAAATATCGACAAGGTTCGACAGCTTGGTTACCCGGAAGGTTTCATTCGCATGTGGGAGTACTACCTGTGCTACTGCGAAGGCGGCTTTCGGCAACAGACCATCGGTACCATACAGCTACTGCTGACCAAACCACAGACCCTGCGCTCACCCCTGTCGAGCACTGATTACTGATTCCATCATCAAAAGGAGAATGACCATGATTACTGCGACAATCGATCCTATCTCAATGAACGACGTTACAGACCTTGAAAACGCACCCTGTGTTATCGAAGGAGCAGGTGACAATGCCCTCAGGATCTACTTTGAATCTGAACAAAACAGGCAGGAATACCTGGATATACCAATACATGGCTCTGATGACATGAGCGGATTAAAAAAGATATACGACGCTATGGCGGATAACCCGAACACCGGGTCGATTAACTAGAAAATACCAATCGCAATGAAAGCGAAGTCTTTACCGCCAGGTGGCAACAAACGTAAGGATCTTTTTAACCGTGCTGTTACACACAAAAGGCAACTTTCGCTTGATCGTATAGATCCCGGGTTCTGGTCTCTGGCAATGCGCCAGGTTAAGCCAATGGAAGATGGTCGCGTGCTTTGCGATGGACGAAGCATGTCGATGTTTGCATCGAATGATTATTTGAGCCTTAGTAATCACGCCGAAGTGCGCTCGGCCGCTGTCGAGGCAATCCACCATTGGGGCACCAGTACCAGCGGCAGCCGGCTGCTTAATGGCACCTTGCCGACACACGAACAACTGGAAGCGCATCTACGTGAGCTTAAGCGCACGCAAGCGGTAGTGCTGTTTCAAAACGGCTACATGGCCAATCTGGGCACCCTGTCAGTTGTTCTTGGTGCCAACGACGCCGTGTTCGTTGACAGCCTGGTGCATAGCAGTGTTATTGACGGCTGCAAACTGTCAGGCGCCCGGCTATATCGCTTTCCTCACCAGAACATTGAACGCCTCGAAGAGAAATTGAACAGGTTACACCCTTCAACTTCTTTTCTGGTTGTAGTGGATGGCATCTATAGTATGGATGGTGATTTTGCGCCCCTCGCGGAACTGTTGGACATTACGCATAAATACGGCGGGAAATTGATGGTTGACGATGCCCATGCAACAGGCGTTGCCGGACCAAAAGGCGGCGGATCCGCGGAGCATCTCGGTCTTCAGGAAGCAGATATTGTCACCGGCACCCTGAGCAAGGCTTTCGGGTCAATGGGCGGTTATCTCGCGACCAACGAGGCATTAGCCAGGCTGGTCAAGGCCAATGCACACCCTTTTATCTACTCGACAAGCCCGTCACCCGCCGCCGCTGCAGCTGCCGACAAAGCACTGGAAATTGCAGGGCGAGAGCCGGAACGCCGCATGCGCCTGTGGAAAAACACCAGATATCTGCGTACCGAACTCAACCGCCTGGGCCTGAATACGGGGTCGAGCGTCACACCGATCATTCCGGTGATTTTTGAAGACGAGGAGACGATGTTTCGTCTGGCGAAAACACTGCACAAGGCCGATATTTTCGTGGCGCCTGTTATCTTCCCTGCCTGCCCTAAAAACAGTCCGCGTCTCAGGTTTACCGTTACGTCCAGCCACACCATCGCCGACATCGACGAAATCATCGAAACGCTCGGCTCCGACCTGTAACCGATTGCACCAGAATACAGGAACTAATGATTATGAGTGGAATTGACCCCTATGCCTACATGCAACAGGTATCGATGCAAATGCATGATCTCAAATCCAGAAGTGATATGCAGGATAGCGCCGAACAGCTCATCACCATGCTGCGCGAAAAACTCGTGAATGCCGGCTAAGAGGCGATATCGGTAGAGTACCATTGGCACCTGTATCCTGAAATAATGGATGAAAATTGTATCGAGGCGGCGAGAGTGTAGTGTCGGTTACAGAAGGTGAATCAAGACGGAGGTACGGCACAATGACAGAACTGGGCCACGTAGTCTATTACGTTAAAAACCTTGTGGCCTCGTTAAAATTTTACCATGAGGCAGTCGGGCTTGAGGTCAGTGGGAAGATATTCAATGGCCGCGCCGCCCTGCTGACAGGCGGCCGCACGCATCACGAGCTGCTGCTGATCCAGGTTGGCGAAGCAACCGGCCCCCTCGCAGGAAAACGTATCGGCCTGTATCACGTTGGCTGGAAAATCGGTGAAAGCCTGCAGGAACTGAGACAGGCGAGGGACAGTATCCTTGAACAGGGTTACCAGATTGATGGCCTGTCCGATCATACAGTGAGCCAGAGTATTTACCTGCGCGACCCCGACGGCAACGAAGTCGAGTTGTTCGTCGACAACCCGGAATTTGACTGGGATAATGACACATCGTGGATGGCGGCACCGGTAAAACCGCTGGTGCTGTAAAGCCCGGTTACTGCAAACAGAAAGGCAGCGAAAAGCGGCGCAGGTCTGACTAGAAATTATACCCGATGGTCAACCCACCAAGAAAGGTGTCTGCATCCAGGAACCCGATATTGGAGTCCCGATGACGGTACCCGGCAATCAAACTGGAGAAAAGTTGCTCCTTGCCCAGCAGGTCGGAAAGCGTAAAGACTGCAAACACCGAGTAGGTAGTATCTTCCCTTGTCTTATCAAAGACCGGATGAGTCGCGTCGTATTCATTGCGTCCGATAGCCGCGAAGAGATTGAACATGTAGCCTGGAGAAAATTTCCGCAATCCCAATTTAGCCTCGTAGCCAATGTAGCTGTTGGCATCACCCTCTAAATCGCTCAAGGAAAACTGGAAGCCGGGGACGATAGACACCCCTCGCCCCGCGGAGACAGCGTACTCTACCTGCGCCTCGTGGAGCCAGCCATCACGCTCCAGGTCATCAAAACTATTCCCAATCTGGTCGTCATCCACATCCACATGGGCCAGGGAGTAAGTCACTTTCGTCGGCGTTCCCAGAATATCGCTAAACGCGAACTTCGCACCATATGTCGTCCTGGCCGTGTCTTCGCGCCTGTCCCCGAGCAGATACGGATCTTTCCACACCTTCTCGAAAGGCCTGCCGAAAACAGACACATCGAGCTTGCTACCATCTTTAACCGGCATAACCGTGCCCAGCGACAACCCGGGGCGTCCACCCGATTCTATGGGGGTGCCAAAGTAAAACTGGCGTCCCGATGCAAAGCTGTAACGCAGGTCTAACAGGACGAGCGGTATCACACGGTCGAAGCGATCCGCGTTCGTGCCTAACCCATCAACACGTTTGTCTGCATTTTTGTTGAGTTGATCGGTGCTGGTGACATAACCAGCTCCACCCTGGATTCGGCCCGAAAAGCCACTTGACTCCTGTTTAGAGCCCCATGCGCAGGTCCCGGTCGGAGAAAAGACTACAGCAATCAGGACAATCGCCATTTGCAGGAAATTCTTCTCTATCGCGACCTCCATATAAGGTCTTGCCAGTGATGCTCTCTGTTGTTTGATCATGTTACCTGTGCGCCTGCGAAAGTGCTTAAAGGTCTCGCCCCGGACCGGGACATATTACGATTCTCAAAACCTGGCGGGAAACATTGTCTCTTAAAGGCGCATACCAAAATGAGACTTTCATCGCGCTGGTGGACGCTCGGAATCCACAAGTTCATAGGCGTCAGCAACGTACGCGGGGCCCTTCATCACTATCACTATAAAACAGGCGATGGCGACCGTGAAAACTGCCGTCCAGACTGTCACCACAGTTGCGATGGATATGATATCCACGATCTTGACGTGTTTGACGTTTTGAGCGGTGACCCCGTCAGGTAAGAAAAACCGGTTAGTCAGACTTATGACGAGCGGAAACAGCGTCCCGACAAACAAGGTTACTGGCAGCTTCTTCAAAAGAATCCACTCCATGCCGGGAGCTTCGCGAACGGAATGCGGAAGTTTTATCAGGAGTTTCACAGTGAGACCTCTTGTCGACGTATTGCTAATTCGACCGGATAGCACTGCCCGGGTTCCATCACAAACCGGTCCAGGCAAGGCGATACTGAGTCGCCATGCTTACTCCTGCCCCGAATCTAACCGCGGCGCCTGTTCGAACCTGGAACCGGTCGCGCGCGGCATTGTCTTACAGGACAATAAACCTGATGATCCACTAATGATACGCCTTATTGTCATTGCAACATTGACCCTGCTCGGCTCCGCCTGCAGCCGTACCGAGTTCGCTTATCGCAATGCGGACGTGCTGCTCGAGTACTATGCATGGAAGACTGTTCGGACCAGCTCCGCGCAACGCGATCACTGGCAACCCGTACTGCAAACCACGCTGCGCCACCACCGTGAACAGGAACTGCCCCTTGTCATTGCCTACCTTGACCTGGCCGGGCATATCATCAGGGAAACAGATGGCTCGCCTGGCGCGGCGTGCCTGGTCGACGGCACTCTGCTCCTCTACCAACGGCATGCCCGCCTTGCCGCTGGCCTCGCAGCCCCCTTGCTGGCGGAGCTTGATGACGCCCAGGTGAGACACTTCGCCAGGCACACGAATCAGCGCCAGCAAGAATTGGTCAAGCGTTACCTCGATCCGGACCCACAGACCAGGAAGATTGGCCGCCAGGAACGGATCACGGAGCGGATCGAAAAGTGGACGGGAAAACTGAACGACAGCCAGCGACATCAGATCAGGGATGCACTCGAGCGCATCCCTGATCTGAGCGCATCGTGGCTGGCCTATCGGGCACAACAAACGGACGCACTGCTGGTTATGCTCGGGGCCGGCGCAAACACGGAAGCATTACGAGAGCACCTCGACGACTGGTGGGTGAGCCGGGACGGGACATCCGCTGAAACCGAGCAATCCTGGCGTATTGCCAGGCATGAATTTATCCAGCTCATGGACAACCTCGCTACTGCGCTCACCGAAACGCAGCGAACAAAAATCGAGAACCGGCTTGGCAAACTACGCGATGATCTGGCATCTTTCCTGCCCAGCCAACAACAGACGATAAACCTGGAGTTAGTGCCTGCATGTATATCTGCGCCAGCCTGATCATCGCGTTTGATTCCCGCATACTTTTACCAGGGTAACCGCTCACCATCGAAAGCCAGGAACCGTCCTGATTGCGCCGGCTTCAGGCCGTCCAGAACATTCAGCAGGTAGTTAACAGTTTTTCCGGGCGTAAACAGCCTCTCCCGCGGGATATTATGCTGAAAAGGTCTCGACAAGGCAGTGTCCGTTGTAGCCGGATGCAAGGCGGCTACCGCCACGTTGGGTAAGGTTCGCCCTCGAGATACTTCAAAGCTTCTATAGCACCCGCTTATTGCGGCTGATGTTCAACATTATGCAAATGAATATCAGACAGCGATACCCTCTTGCATATCACGCTAATCCAGTTGATTTATTCCAACAACAGCACAACAGAAGCCCGACCCATCTTTACCGGTTTTAAGTGTCATCCGGTTTATCGTACGGGAAGCGCGCATGACCAAATCGAATCAACAATATCGTCAACGCGATAAGCAAGGCCGCCCCCGCAACACCAACCATTCTCCAGGTATCCAGGCTCTTCATGTCCAGAATCATGTAGCGCGCCAATGCGACGATCGCGATATACAGCGGCATTCGAACCGGCAGCTTTCCGGAATCAAGATAGATCGCCACCATCGCAAGCACTTCAAGGTAGATAAAGAGAAGCAGCAGGTCTGCCAGGGTGACCGTCATTGCTGCAACCATCGATGAGATCTCTATCCCTACGGCGATGATGGTAGCAATCGCGATAATCAGCAGACCGACATCCTGTACCCAGATAAGTGTTTTGTGTCCAACGGAGCTGATGTTATTCATAACTTTTTAGTTCCGGTACCTTGCCATTAAAAACCCATAGAATTGATCCAATATACCACGTCTTCTTTGTTTAAAAACAATAAGGTATGCAAACTTTGTCGGCGCGGTCCAGGACCATGGATGAATTCGCACGGGGTAGCGTTCCTCTCTTTGCCCGCTATTCACCGGCATACAAATAATACTTGACATAAATAGTCAGGTATTTAGAATTGGCAATACTTGAGTAATTTAGTCAAGTTTAAAGCGATCAATTACAGACAAGGCAAGCATGCTATACGCCCGGCCAGGCTCAGTACGGAGTACCAACCCGATTGAGTGCCGCTAGCAGGCATGCTCAGTTGCATCAACTTCGCAAATCGGAATAGTGGATGTTTAACATGAATATTTTGAATGGAAAGTCAGACACAATCAGCGAACCCGTTTTTGTGACACTCAAATACCTGTTTTCAGTCTTGTCTATCGTGCTCACGACGGCATTCGTGGTGGCACTTCAAACAAAGATGTGACTGAACGCACCCCGAAACCACTAATCGCAACCTGCCCGTCCAGGGTCATTCGAAAAAACTGAACAACATCTCCCCAATCTCCACCTCACTTCATAAAACGCGAACTCTGCGGCACTGTGCGCATGGGTGAGGGAATACATCCAGGGAATACTCCTACCTGAAACTATGGCTGACGTTCGCCCCGAGGCCGAACACTTTCGGGCCATGATCAAGCCAGGTGATACATCGATTTTTTCGATGTCTTTTGCAATACATTTCGAATTTAATAATTTTTCCGATGCCGCTAGCATTACCACATGTTCGAACCTGAACCCTGACTGCAACAGGAGCAAAACATGTCAACTCAAGTATCGACCATCAGTCCCCGGCAGCTGCACGAGCTAAAAGGTCATGGGCGATATGCCCCGGTGCTGGATGTACGCAGCGCAGCTGAATACCGCGCAGGACATATTCAGGACGCGCAGTTGATACCGATCGACTCGTTGTCAGCAGACGCGCTTGCACAAGCATTCAAACGACCTTCGCTGGGCCGCGAGGAAACGCTCTACATTGCCTGCCATACCGGTCCTCGCGCGCTGCAGGCGGCCGAACGACTGCAACAGGCCGGCTTCCATAACCTCAGCCTCATCGAAGGTGGAATCCAGCACTGGGAAAAGCTTGGTCTGCCGGTAGAACGTTGTGGTGCGGCTTTGAGCCTCGAACGCCAGGTCCAGATCGCCGTTGGCAGTCTTCTGGTTCTGAAAGTATTCCTCGGATTCAGCGTGCATGAGTTATTTTTTGCACTCACAGCGATGATTGGCGTCGGCCTGATTTTAGCCGGTACCACCCGCTGGTGTGGTATGGCCAAGCTGATCGCATATCTGCCATGGAATCGCAATATCGACTGCACTCAACCCGCCAAAGCCTGAAGCCATATGACACGGTAAGGAGATGACATCATGATTTTTCGTCAATTGTTCGATCACACCTCACATACCTACACCTACCTGTTGGCCGAACGCCGCGGTGGAGAAGCATTGCTCATCGATCCGGTGCTGGAGAACACAGCACACTACGTGCGACTGCTCGAAGAGCTGGAAATAAAGCTGGTGCTGGCAGCGGATACGCATATTCATGCCGATCACGTTACCGCGCTGGATGCGCTGCGTAATCTCACCGGCTGCGCCAGCGCCATGGGTGCGATGACACACGCCGAGTGTGTGTCGGTACATTTCCATGAAGGTGAAAAACTGTGTGCAGACAATTTGCACCTGGACATTGTTTACACACCGGGCCACACGGACGACTCCTACAGCTTCGTATTGCCTGACCGGGTGTTCACCGGTGACACGCTGCTTATCCGCGGGACCGGACGCACCGATTTTCAGAACGGGGATCCTGCCGCCCAGTATGACAGCCTGTTCGGCAAGCTGCTGACATTGCCCGAGGACACGCTGGTGTACCCGGCCCATGACTATAACGGTATGACGGTAAGCACCATCGGTGAGGAAAAACGCCACAACCCGCGGCTGCAAGTCAGTGACAAGCAGGCCTACATCGAAATGATGAACGGGCTAGAGCTCGATGACCCGAAACTGATGGACATTGCCGTGCCCGCCAATCGTGCTTGTGGTGTACGCAGTGCAGCCTGATAGCAAATTTTGTATCAGCCTGGAGTTTTGTTCCGACTCAATATGTGATGGAAAGGAGTAATACGAAATGATCGAAATAAATTCATTACTCTATGGCCTGGTTGCCGGGCTCGTCGGTCTGAAAATCGTGCTGCTCGGCCTCGCAGCCATCCTGTTCGTATATACGCTGACGGAGCGTAACCGGCGGCGCAAAATGGCGGCGGCGCAGGCTCCGGCCCGGCCGCCAAGACTGGATGTACATGCCTGAGTTTCGTCCCGCCTGTGCAGGGCCAATCACAAGGCATCCAACACCGTTCGATGGTACATAGCATCCTGGCATAGCTTTCGCCTATAGTATTCCTAACCAAGCAAGCAGAGCTCAATAAATACTTATGTCCAACCTGAACTTCAAACACCTGCGCTACTTCTGGGCGGTCGCTGGGAACGGCACCATTGCACGCGCTGCGGAAATTCTGCATGTCACGCCGCAGACTATCAGCGGTCAACTGCGCGAACTCGAGGAACAGCTCGATGCAGAACTGTTTGAAAAGAGTGGCCGCAACCTGAAGTTGACGGATACCGGGCGCGTTGTATTTTCTTATGCCGATGAAATGTTTCGCCTGGGTAACGAATTGCAGGATGTCCTTGCGGGACATATTCCCGGTGCAGCGCTGACCCTGACTGTAGGTGTAGCAATGGTTGTGCCCAAACTGCTCGCCTATCGTGTACTGCAGCCGGTACTGGACATGCAGGAATCCGTGCGCCTGGTCTGTCAGGAAGCTCCGCTGGCCGATTTACTCGCTGATTTGTCGGTACACAAGCTCGATCTGGTGCTGGCCGACAGTCCAATGAGTCCAACGATGAACGTTCGTGCCTATAATCACCTGCTGGGAGAATCCGGTATCAGTTTTTTTGCAGCCCGGTCCAGGGCGCGCAAATATGCAGCCGGTTTTCCGCACTCCCTGGACGGCGCTTCGATGCTGATGCCCACACAGAGCAGTGCATTGAGATCGATGCTGGAGCAGTGGTTCGAGAGTGAAGGCATAAAACCGGTGGTGGTTGCCGAATTCGAGGATCGCGCATTGATGAAAGCATTTGGCGAGGCTGGCGCCGGTATTTTCACCTCACCCACTGCCGTTGAAAAAGATGTTGTCGCGAAATACGGTGTACGCGTCATTGGTCGCTCCACCGAGATCAAGGAACGCTTTTATGCAATATCGGCCGAGCGCCGCATTAAACACCCCGCTGTCGCCGCAATCACTGAAGCAGCGCGTAACCAGTTGTTCAACTGACATACAGTAACCGGGCCCACACAGCGTTTGGTTAGCCGGCCAGTCTGTGCAATATCATCGATTGTGAGATTGATGTCTGCCTGGGTCGAAGCGGTACATGATGATGCCATGCCAGGCTGGTTACAGCCTTGCTTGCAATCGCAAACTCCTGGTAACAACCGCCCCGCGACCGGAAACCGGTATCATATACATCCCATTAGACAGGAAATGTGTGCGTGATTGAGTATAATCCACAGTAAAATTAGCAGATTTTCCAGATACCCTGAGAAGAACCCAATGCCAGAAACAAGCATGACCATAATAGATAGGTTTTTATAATTTTAGTCAGATATCAGTCCAGCCCCTGCAACCTGTATGATTGGCCTGGTATTTTTATAACCAAACATAAACGACGTGTTGTACATCGAGCGGGGGTAGGGAACGTTATGGGGCAGGTATTAAAAGCGGCAGTGGCGCGACAGCGCGTGTTGCTGGGCGGCATGCTCAATGCTCCCATGGAACGGCTCGCGCAGCACTGCGCCGAGCTCTGGCCCGACCGCGATGCGCTGGAAAATCTTTTGACTCAGCAAATGCAGACACTGCCGAGCTGCAAATACCTGTACGCGCTCGATGCGCAGGCACGCCAGATCACCGCCAACGTGACTACACATGGACTGTTGCCGGAACAGTTCGGCCGCGACCGCAGCCAGCGCCCCTATCTGGCCGGCGCGCTCGCCGGTGAGCGGTTCACCATGTCCGACGCATATTTAAGCCGCAATGCAAGGCGCCCGTCGCTGACCGCGGTACAGCGGATTGAGAATGAGGATGGCAGCTTGAAGGGCTATCTTGGTGCGGATTTCGACCTGCGCGAACTCCCCCTGACACGCGAGATCTGTAAACAACCCGAGAAGTGGGTGCAGATCAAGGGCGACCCGGCGATACGCAGTGGCCTGTTTAGTCAGCAACGCATCGAAAGCCCCATGGACCAGCGTATCGATGAGGTACTTGACCTGCTCACCGAGTTGGTCGCGGTACACGGCGTTTTTCATGGCAAACTGCATTTCTCCAGCTCCCGAGCCACACTCTGGTTCATCAATGACCCGCTCCGCTATCGCATCCTGGATATTGAAGACCTGACCGATCCGGGCATTGTTCTCACCTATCACAAGGATTCCTATCCGGAAGATGCAGTGATTCCGCTGGAAAAAGTCGGCGAAGTCTTCAGAACATTTCGTGAATTGCGCTTCATGGATGAAACCATCTACCTGCGCGCCGGCTCACTCAATATTTTCAATGGAATGGTCGGCCTGAACTTTTCCTGCGATGGATCTCACTACATGCCCTGGGATGAATTGCTGGAAAAAAGCCTCGGATTCTGGCTGGGGACCGGCGAGTCTATAATCACCCGGGAAAACCAGCGAAACGCGCCCTGAACAATCCGGTAAAACTGCGCACCCCAAGCCTCAAGGACCGTCCTGCCCTCCCCCGGCGGAGACGCCGTTGCCGAAATATAAACACTTCGTAAATTACGAACCTTTCTACGCCAATTATCGACTTTTTTCAGGCAACTGACGTGTCTAGCATTGTCGCAACCATTGGGATTCGATGTCACAGAGGAGAGCGAAATAATGCATATATCCATACATACCAGGAATTTTGACCTGACCGATGCACTTGGCAGCTACACCGAACGGCGACTGCGTTTCGCTCTCACTTCGGCTGACAATCATATCCGGCGGATTGTTGTGCGGTTATCCGACATCAATGGCCCAAAGGGTGGTGACGACAAGCGGTGTCACGTCCAGATCATGCTTGCCGGTCTGCCTGATGTTGTGGTTGAAGATATCCAGGCCGATCTTTATTTCGCGATCGATCGTGCTGCGGATCGCGCTGCACGCACCGTAATGCGCAAGATCAATCGCAGGCAGAAACTGAACAAGCAGGTTCGTCCGCCAGTATGGGATGCGGAGCCGTCTATTTAGGCAACAACTCAAACAGATTCAGGAACTATTAAGAGGAAGTACACCATGAACAACCCAGCCATTGTTACCGAAACCCGGAACCATTCATCCGCGCTCGCCACCAACAAGGTGATACGTAACACCTATATGCTGCTGTCAATGACACTGCTGTTCAGCGCATTGACTGCCGGGATCTCAATGACTCTTAATCTGCCGCACCCGGGACTGCTTCTGACGCTTGCGGGTTACTTTGGTTTACTGTTTCTGGTCGCGAAGTTTCGTAACAGCACCGCCGGGCTGGGCCTGGTATTCGCGCTAACCGGCTTCATGGGCTACACACTGGGTCCGATACTGAATGCCTATTTGTCCCTGCCCAACGGCGGCCAGGTGGTGATGACCGCCATGGGCGCTACGGGTGCTGTTTTCCTCGGGCTGTCCGGGTATGCACTGACCACACGAAAGGACTTCCGTTTTATGGGCGGTTTCCTGATGGTGGGTATACTGGTTGCATTCCTCGGCGGGCTGGGCGCGGTATTCCTCGACATGCCGGGATTATCCCTGGCGGTGTCTTCGATGTTTGTGCTGCTGATGGCTGGACTGATCCTCTATGAAACCAGCAATATCATCCATGGTGGTGAAACCAATTACGTGATGGCAACCGTCACCCTTTACGTGTCAATCTTTAACCTGTTTACCAGCCTGTTACACCTGCTGGGTGCAACCGGCAGCCAGGAGTAGCGCGCACAGAGCGATAACGGGATTTTCAGGTGCACCTGCTTTTCAGGTGCACCTTCAATAATCCAGGCGCCTTACCAAATCTGCAGGGCAATACCTGTTATCGGCGTCCCCAGGGGGAGGCGGTAATTATCCTGTTTTGGAGATCGTTCTGCAGGGGTGGCACCACTTCCATCGTCCACCCGCTCGCATTGATATCAAGTAACGCTTTCAATGGAGGCTGCACTGTTCCATCATCGAATCAACAGAAACTCACAACAGGTATCAAAACGGCACGAGCCGTTATAACAGTGTCATGTCAAAACTTAACCTCTTCGTAATCCTGGCGCTCATCAGTGGGTACATCCACGCCGAATCAACCTTAACTTCTGCAGTGGAAATAGAACATACACCGGAAACCGCAGTCACTTTACCGCCCATTGAAACCTCCCCGGCACTCAATCTCAGTGCATTCTCGACCGTGGAGCAGATTATCCCCGCACTGGCCGAAGGACGCGTGGTTTTTATTGGCGAGCAACACACGCGTTACGACCACCACCTCACCCAGCTGGAAATCATTCGCCGCCTGCATGTACTGCACCCGCAATTGGCAATCGGCATGGAAACCTTTCAGCAGCCGTTCCAGCGTTACCTGGATGAATACATCGCGGGCAGCATCAGTGAACAGGAGATGCTGCGCGCGACCGAGTACTACCAGCGTTGGCGACTGGACTACCGGCACTATGCACCGATACTGCGTTATGCGCGCGAACACCGGCTGCCGCTGGTGGCATTGAACGTGCCGACAGAACTGACTCGTGAGGTAGGTCGTGTCGGCCTTGAAGGCCTTAATGAAGAAGATCGCCAACAACTTCCGGACAACATTGAACCTGCTGATGAAGACTATCGCCAACGCCTGAAGGCGGTATTCGAGCACCACCCGAACCACGACGGGCAGCGTTTCGAGCATTTCCTCGAAGCCCAGCTGTTATGGGACGAAGGCATGGCTGCACGCGCCGCCGCTTACCTTAAGGAACATCCCGATCAACACCTGGTTGTTATTGCAGGCAACCAGCACGTTGCCTGGGGCAGCGGCATTCCGCATCGCCTGCAAAGACGCCTGAGCGTGCCGGCGGCCAGCGTCCTGAACAGCTGGGACGGCCCCATCGAACCGGGCCTTGCTGACTACCTGCTGATGCCTGCCGAGCGCCCCCTCCCTCGCGCCGGATTAATGGGTGCATTGCTGGAAGACGGCGATAACCACGTCACCATTTCCGCCTGTAATGCAGACAGCGCTTGCGCCGCTGCGGGCATTAAAGCAGGGGACCGTATCACTGCCATCAACGAGAACAACATTAACGGTATTGCTGACCTGCGCCTGGCGATGTGGGACAAGCAGCCTGGCGACGTCATAAGTATCGATATCACGCGTAATCGCCTACTGTTGCCTGACAAGAAACTGAGCTACGAACTCAAGCTGAAATAACATGTGCAGACTGCAATGGTTCAAGTTCGGGCTGGTCTGGCTACTCTGGATACCGTGGGCAGCGACGGCACAGGTACACCATGAGCTGGATGTGACCCTGAAGCCTGATACTGCCTCCGTCGAGGTGCGCGATACCATCACCCTGCCGGAGGGTCACGCGTCATCACTGACTTTTGCGCTTCATCCTGCGCTTCAGCCGCAACTGCAGGATGAAGCGGCAAAGCTCACCGAACTGCCTGCCAGCGACAGTAGCCACCTTTCGTCGATGAACCAGTCGCTTGGTATTATCCCACGCCGCTATCGAGTCGATTTGCCGCCTGGAAATAACCGTTTTACCCTGCAATACACCGGCAGCATCGCGCACGCTCTGCAAAGCAGGGGCGAAGAGTACGCACGCAGCTTTGAGGAAACACAGGGCATCATCTCACCGCAGGGCGTGTTTCTGTCCGGCGCAAGTGTCTGGTATCCGCACATCGAAGACATGCTGATGACCTTTGATCTCGAGGTCCGCTTGCCGGAAGCGTGGAAAAGCATGAGCCAGGGTGAGTACCTCGACACGCTGCCAGGCGATAGCGGCACGCCTGCCGACCGTTGGCGCGCCACCAACGCGCAGGAAGAAATTTACCTGATCGCCGGCCCGTTTATCGCCTACTCAAGTGTCGACCGGGGTGTCACCGCCATGGTGTTGCTGCGAGAAGCCGATGCAGCACTGGCACAGAAATACCTCGACACCACCCATGAGTACATCGAGCTTTACCACAACCTCATCGGTCCCTACCCGTTCAAGAAGTTCGCCATGGTCGAAAACTTCTGGGAAACCGGCTATGGCATGCCCTCGTTCACCTTGCTGGGCTCACGCGTGATCCGTTTTCCGTTTATTCTTCACTCATCCTATCCGCACGAGATTCTGCACAACTGGTGGGGCAACAGCGTTTACGTCGACTACGACAGCGGCAACTGGGCCGAAGGGCTGACCAGTTACCTCGCCGACCACCTGGTCAAGGAACAGCGCGGCGCCGGCGCTGAATACCGGCGCAATATCCTGCAGAAGTACACCGACTATGTCAGTCGGCAAGGTGACTTTCCACTCACCGCCTTCCGCAGCCGGCACAGTGCGCGCACCGAGGCGGTGGGTTATGGCAAGACGCTGATGCTGTTTCACATGTTGCGTCGGCAACTGGGTGATGATGCTTTCAAGCAGACCTTACAGGCTTTCTATCAGCAGAACAGTTTCAAGGTCGCCGGCTTTTCTGATGTGCAGGCCAGCTTTACGGCGGTGGCCGGCAAACCGCTGGACGATTTCTTCGGTCAGTGGGTGCAACGCACAGGCGCACCGCAATTCAGGCTCAGTAACGCGCAGGTGGAACCGGAGGGTGACTCTTACCGGCTAACCGCTGTTATAGAGCAGACACAACCCGGCCCGGCGTATACCTTGCAACTGCCGGTGGCCGTCCACCTGGACAATGTCGAAAAGGCTTATCAGACCCGGGTCTCCATAAAGAACCGGCGGCAGAAACTGGCTCTCACCCTGACGGCGCGACCGGTAAAACTCGAAGTTGACCCGGAGTTCGATGTGTTTCGCCGTTTGCACCGCAACGAAATCCCCCCTGCCATAAGCCAGGCCATGGGAGCCGGGCAGGTCATGCTGGTGCTGCCGGAGCAGGCCCCGGCAGAGCTCAAACTGGCTTACCGGGAACTCGCCGATCGCTGGCAACAGGAAAACCCCGGGCAGATCGACATCGTTTCCGACGCCACCCTGCAGGTGCTGCCCAATGACCGTGCTGTATGGTTGTTTGGATGGAAGAATAGCTTGCGGCCGCAATTAAACGCAGCGCTGCAAGCCTATGACTTTGTGCAAACCGGCGACAATGTGCGCATTGCCGGCACCACCCTGACAGCGCAAACCCACTCACTGGCCGTGTTGGGGCGACAGCCGAACGCACCCGACCAGGCACTGGGCTGGCTCGCAGCTGATTCCGCTGACGCCCTGCCCGGGCTGGCACGCAAGCTGCCGCACTATGGACGTTACAGTTATCTGGGGTTTACCGGTACCGAACCGGATAATGTACTCAAAGGACAATGGCCGGTGGTGAATTCACCCATGTCGATACGCAGTGGTGCAGGATGACGGCGCACCGGTACGCTACGACGCGGCCTCGCTGGCGCCACGCAAGGCGCTGGTAATGCCTGCCGAGCCGTTTTCCGTCGAGCGCATGCAACAGGACATCGCCTTTCTGGCCGACCCGGGTCTGGCAGGACGCGGTCTGGGCACGGAGGAACTGGATCGCGCAGCAGCCTATATCGCAGAACAGTTCAGGGCCGCCGGGTTGCAGCCCGGCGGTGATGACAACAGCTATTATCAGGTATGGCAGCAACAGGTCGACGCACTGGATGCCCGCGTGACACTGAAGAATGTAGTCGCTGTCCTTCCCGGCAGTGACTCCCGCTACGCGGGTCAAAGCCTGGTGGTCGGTGCGCATTATGATCACATGGGCCGCGGTCAACACAGCAGCCGGCGCGAGGATCACGGTAACATCCACCCCGGTGCCGACGACAACGCCAGCGGTGTCGCCTTGATGCTGGAGATGGCGCGCAGTCTCAATGGCAACCCCCTGCCCCGAACAGTGGTGTTTGTCGCCTTCACCGGCGAGGAAACCGGCTTACTCGGTTCGCGCCACTATATCCGTCACACGCATACCTACCCCACGGATAGCATTATTGCCATGCTGAATCTCGATACGGTCGGACGGTTGGGCAAGCGTCCGCTAATCGTGTTCGGAACTGGTACCGCGGACGAATGGGTACACATTTTCCGTGGCGCCGGTTACGTCAGCGGCGTTACGGTAAAAACCGTGGCAGATGATTTCGGTTCCAGCGACCAGACCATTTTCATCGAAGCCGGCGTCCCCGCAGTCCAGTTTTTCAGTGGCAACCACGAAGACTTTCACCGCCCGGGGGATACACTCGACAAGCTCGATTATGACGGGCTGACCCGGGTAGCCCGGGTGTTGAACGAAACTGTGCGCTACCTGGGCGAACGCCCGGAGCCATTGAACTCGTCACTCCGGGTCACAGCAAAAAGCAAGACAACACAATCATCTTCGCGCCGCGTCAACTTTGGGACAGTGCCGGACTTTACCTACACGGGTGACGGCGTCCGGTTGGATGACGTACGTGCCGGCACTCCCGCTGCACTCGCCGGGTTGCGCACAGGCGATATCATCGTCGCAGTGAACAAAAGCCCGGTAAACGGCATGCGTGCTTATTCTGACGCGCTCAAAAAGCTCAACCCCGGCGATGAAATACGCGTGCGCTTCCTGCGCGACGGCGTTGGAAAAACACTTGGCACACGGGTAAACGAACGCTGAGTCAATAATCCACAGGGACTGAATCATGAGCAACAAAACACTCAATATCTTGACCACCACGCTGATACTGTCTGTCCTGCCTGCCGTTCATGCAGAACCCCGGACTGGCCCTGGTGTCAGCGTTGAACCACTACCCGCTGAAAGCCATCTTGCAAACCTGCGCCAACTGACCTTCGGTGGCCAGAATGCCGAGGCCTACTTCTCCCACGATGGTACAGAGCTGATCTTTCAGTCAACGCGTGGAGAACTGGCTTGCGATGCCATATTCCGCATGCGCAGCGATGGCAGCAATGTCCGTCAGATCTCGTCCGGGCAAGGGGTCACTACCTGTGCCTTCATCGCGCCCGACAACCGCTCTGTCATCTACGCCTCGACGCACCTGCAACATCAGCAATGCCCTCCGAAGCCGGACCACTCGAAGGGCTATGTCTGGCCACTACATGCCGAGTACGACATCTTCACCGCCGGATCCGAAGGTGAAAAGCCACGACGCCTGACCGATAGCGATGCCTACGATGCTGAAGCTGTCTATTCACCGAAAGGTGATCGCATTATCTTCACCTCGCTACGCAGTGGCGACCTTGAACTTTACCTGATGAATCCCGACGGCAGCGGCGTGGAACAGCTTACCGATCAGCCGGGTTATGACGGTGGTGCGTTTTTCTCGCTGGATGGCAAGTCGATCGTATGGCGCGCCTCGCGTCCGACAGGCAAAGCACTGCAGGATTACCGGGCGCTGCTGAAAGATGGGCTGATCCGTCCCGGCAAGCTGGAACTCTACATAATGGAACTGGAAACCCGCACACCGGTTCAGCTGACCAGTAACGGCGCCGCCAACTTCGGACCCTACTGGCATCCGGACGGCAAGCACATAATTTTCTCATCCAACATGCACGACCCTGAAGGCCGTAACTTCGATCTTTATATGATTAACGTTGAGAGCCGGGACATTAAGCGCATTACCCATTATGAAGGTTTCGACGGCTTTCCGATGTTCTCCCATGATGGCCGCCAACTGGTGTTTGCCTCGAACCGACTGGGCAAAGTCAGGGGCGAAACCAATGTGTTTATCGCCGATTTCGTACGCTAGCGCGTGTAACAGCAGACCGGGGAATTGTTGGCCTGTTTCCCCGGGCCAACCATGCGCGGCCATTGCTGGATCGTCTGGACTAACCGGGAAGCGAGAATCCTGAATGTGATGATTCGGAGAATAAGAAAGCAATGCTGCGTCCGCTATCTATGGCGGAGTGTTAGATGGCGTCCCCAAGGGGAGGCCACCTTATCCCCCAGTTACGCACGACGTCTCAAGTAACATCTTTATTATAACTTTCAGATAGATACGCTCCATTTTTGCACAACAACGCACGACTAAAAGCAACTGAATCCCGTAAAACTCCCACAACCTGCGAATACAGGTTCGTATTTAGATCTCATAGGCAAATTTTCCGGACGTTCCCAACAGATACCCCTCTTTGTCACGGGTACAATAAAATCTACAACTACTTATTTTATATTGGCTTATTTGAACGCAGCAAGTAATTAATCACACCATCTCCCCTAGTTTACGCAAGAAAACCTGTTTTTCGCTCGACACAATAACCTATAAATGATACAACATAATTACCTAGGATTAGATCAGCTTAATAACCTGGAATTAGCACAACACAAGATCCTCTATAAAGAGAGTTAAGCGCATGGCGGCTCCGTCAGAAAAACTGGCACGATCTCTTGAAGCCTTGAAAGACCTCCAGGACCGCGACGTTGTTGCAATTCGTTCAAGCGACCTGGGACGCATCGACCGGGAGCGCCTTGTCGCAAACGGTTTCCTGCAGGCAGTGATCAAAGGATGGTACATCCCGTCCCGTCCAGACGATAATTGCCGGCGAAAGCACCGCGTGGTATGCCGCTTTTTGGGATTTCTGCGCGTCGTATCTAAACGAGCGCTTTGGCACCGATTGGTGCCTTTCGCCGGAGCAGTCGATCTCCCTTCATGCCGGAAACCGGACGGTCCCTCCTCAACTCCTGGTCCGATCACCTAAAGGCGATAACAAGATCACGGAACTTCCGCATGGCACGTCGCTTTTAAGTGTCCGGTATAACATGCCAGAACTGCGGGACATTGAAATCATAAATGGCCTTTCTCTCTATACACTGGTTCCGGCCTTGATTGACTGTTCGCCAAGATTCTTCCAGCAAAAGCCGACTGACATTCGCGCGACTCTTGCCACGATAACAGATGCCTCAGAACTCCTGGCAAAATTGCTGGAGGGCGGCCATACAACGATTGCAGGGCGACTGGCAGGCGCTTTCCGAAATCTTGGCCGGGAGCGGATTGCGGACGACATCGTTGCAACTATGCGCGCGGCCAGTTATGACGTGAGGGAATCCGATCCGTTCGAAACGAAGCCACCTATCATCCAAAGTGATAGAGAGCAATCGCCTTATGTCACGCGCATGCGCCTTCTCTGGCAGGCGATGCGCGAGCCTGTCATTGAGCACTTCCCGAAATCACCTGGTTTGACCAGAGACATCGAAGGATATATGCAGCATGTTGACAGTGTTTATGTCACCGATGCTTACCACTCCCTGTCGATCGAAGGTTACCGTGTCAGTGCTGAGTTAATTGAACGCGTACGCAATCAGAACTGGAATCCGGATAATAACGAAGAGGACCGTGAGCATCGCAATGCCCTGGCGGCACGCGGGTACTATCAAGCCTTTCAGGTTGTCCGAGACAGTGTCACAAAAGTACTTAAAAGCAAGAATCCAGGAACCGTCGTCGATGACGATCACCGTAGCTGGTATCGGGAGTTGTTTGCACCGAGCATCACGGCTGGTCTACTGCAACCTGCAGACCTCGCAGGCTACCGCAATGGTCCGGTCTATATCCGTCGGTCCATGCATACACCACCAAAACGGGAAGCGGTGCGTGATTTGATGCCCGCGTTCTTCGACCTTCTTACGAATGAGCCGGACCCCGCCGTTCGTGTCGTACTGGGACATTTCATGTTCGTGTATATCCACCCGTATATGGATGGTAACGGGCGGATAGGACGTTTCCTCATGAATGTAATGCTGGCAGCTGGCGGCTACCCCTGGACGGTTATTCCCGTCGAGGAGCGTAACGCCTATATGGCCGCCCTCGAAGCAGCTAGTGTCGGCGAAGATATCGTGCCTTTCGCTGACTTTCTGGGCACACTGGTCAAAGCCAATCTCGACGGCAAATCTGCACCGACAGTGCCCTGACCAGCAAAGTGTGGTCAGACTCGATTTGGATTTGCAGAGCCATTTTTACCTTTCCTCGGCCTGTGGGTGGCGAACTTGTAATGGTGTCAGGAAAACCATTACTTAGACAGTCTTGTTCGTGAGCGCGATCTTCCCTTAAGCGAAAGCATGTTGTCCGCTGTAGCTGAGAATCGTGGAATAGTGGAATAGTGCGGCGTCGGGCGGGGTACGCGAACCCCCGTTTTTTTGCTTGTTAAACCCGCAGGTTATGGGAGTGGCATTTTTTCAGGTTAAACCCGATTTTTTATTTTCTGAGTTTTCAATTCTTTACAAGGCAAAATGGCGTCCCCAAGGGGAGGCCACCTTATTCCGCAGTTACACGCAATATCATGCGTAAATATTTTCACATTAATTTTCAGAAGGATACTTACGCGTTTCGCACTCTCTTCTGATGCACTTGTTCTCGCGAAGTGCCGAAACCCGAAACTTGCCGTGCGTTGATCCTTGCGCACGGGTTTTTTGCTGGGCCGGCAAGGCGTACTTCCAGCCAGAACTTGCCGTCCCCGATCGGCTGGCGAACGGTGAAAACGCAGCTATAGGAGTCATTCGCCAAACGTCGGCGAACGGCAGGTTTGCAGCATGTTGATGCCATCCAATCAGGGCGAAAGAGTTCTGGACCTCGGGCATTGAATTCTCTTTCGTAACAACCATACCGAGCAACCGATTAGCCGGATTGCTGTATTGAACTCGAGTCCTGGCCGGACACGTTTTCAACAGGTGGCAGGCG
>CAVWAK010000010.1:0-98209 GCA_963752745.1 uncultured Gammaproteobacteria bacterium | reverse complement strand
CGAGAAAGGCATTCCATTCAAGCTTGAAATTATTAGTGGCGATAAACACATTCTCTTGGAAGAAAAGGATTCCGTTCTCTGGCAACCGGTCAAGAGTAAGATAGATGCCATGTATGAAAAAGACATCTCTCAGGCACTAACAAAATAGGCCCGATAGAGTAATTGTGAAACTGGGGGAAGATCAAAGAAACTCGTTAATTTGAAAAACGAATTGGGGCTTTATCTTTTCGTTGGCACCCGTATTCGCTCTCATTATTCGGTAGCTTGTTGAGAATATAGAAAATACCTGAGAATAATTCTGGTCCCATACACGGCACCCCTGATTACAATTACTTCAGGTACTATGATCCGTAGATAGGGCGGTATCTTCGTTCCGATCCAATTGGTTTGGATGGAGGGCTTAACACATTCGTCTATGCACGGAATAATCCAGCTACGTTTGTTGATCCATTAGGGTTAAAAGACTTCAACTTAGGTCAAGGTTTTTCGGGTAGACTGGATACGTTCAATTTTGGTGGGCAGTCATCATAAGTCCACCGGTGGTTTCCAATGGAACGATTGCGGGGGAACCGACTGAAGTAATCGGTGTGTTGGCTGTAAAAGATGTAGCACCTAACCTGGCCATGGATCCGGAAAATTTTGGCTATCAGATTCCGGCCGGTGGTCGTCTTGAAGTTGAGCTGGGCGGCACCTTTGAACGCAATGGCGTAGACAACACCAAGGTCTTTCGCGCTATCGGCAGTAATGCGAACTTTATACTGGTGACCGGTCTGCCACAGGCACCGATTACCGCGCCTGCAGGCGCTGGCGTTCAGCATGGTAACTACACCATCAGCGATGATGGCAACAAAGTCATCACCGTTACGCCGAATGGTGGTAAGGGCAAAAACGGACTGGAACAGAAGCGTGCAAAAGAAATTGGCGTGAAGATTGTGCATATTCGTCCGCAGCCTGGCACAGATGAAAGCACTTCGCCGTTCACCAATGGCCCGGCCGGCACAATCGGCACCATGGACGTTCGGATTTACAAAGCCAATGGCAAGCTGAAAGAATCGGGTTCTGCATCTGTTACCTTCCCGGCATCAGGTGGCCAGGTTGTTGGTGCCACCAATGTCGGTCTGGCAACCGGTGGCCAGGGAAGTCCGGCCACTGTGACAACCGAACTGGTGGAGTCTGTGAACTTTCAGCACGTAGCACCCGGGACGGCGTTAACCAACACGGTAAAAGGCACCAGTTTTTCAGACGGTGCGCCTTACGCCCCACGCTTCCTGTTGTTTGACAAGCTGGCCAACCAGCCTGACTCCTTTATTCCGCAGAAAGGTCTGGCCGGCATTGGCTACATTCAGACTCCGGATCCAACCCATGTCCACATGGTGCAGGACAGCAACCTCAACGGTATCCCGGACGATGGCGACACTATCGTAGGCCACACTACAATCAGTGGTCCGACAGGCTCTGATCCAGAAATTCTGCCTAGCGATGCGTTGACCACCTCGGGTGATGGCATCAGCGGGCCGAACGGCAGCATCTACAACGTGCCAGTCCGTATTGGTGACAAAGAAGGCGTATACACAATTACCGCGATTCTTGAAGACGGTAATGCAGCCGTTACCACCATTATCGCCGATGATGACAAAGACAAAGACAAAGACGATGATGATAAGGATAAAAATGACGACTAGGCATTGTTTCTAACTGCGTTACAGCAAAGCCCTGTCATGCACAGGGCTTTGCTTTTTTACGGGTCTATCCCGTCGGGATGGTACTGACCCTGTTCTCAGACCAGGCTGTAGACATTGATGGCTAATGCCGGGCAGGCAGATACACATGCACCGCAACCGTCACACAGCATCTCTTCAAGGATAGGAACAGATTCATTTCCAACTTGCGGGCGGAAGTTGATCGCTTCAGCAGGACAGGATTGTCTGCATTCATTACATTCCGTACCCCTGTTTGCGAGGCAGGTATTAGCGATAAAGGCTCTCAGGTTCCAGGGATGACTATCCGGTGGACACAAGCCGCCAGGTTCGCATGCCAGCGAACATTCCCCGCAAAAAGTGCAACCGCCTTTGGAAAAATCAATCTCCGGGTAATCACCTCTACCATAGATGAGAACGCGTTGCGGGCAGGCATCGACACACTTGCCGCAATGATCACACGTTTGGACAAAAGATCGCTCTGCGACCGCCCAGGGAGGACGGAAAGGTGCATTGCGCGTAACAAACTGGTCGCCCAGCAAATGGAATTCCTCGGTAATCAAGTGCATAGCTATTACCCCTGTATTCCTTGTTTGTTGCATACACTTTGCATACCTGTGTTCACCTCTGACATTGAGCTATATCAAATAAAACCCAGTTTATTTTTTGAGCCAAAATCCATGCAGGTGGTTAAAAAGGATACTGCCACCTTTATCCTTGCTCTTGGTGTATTCTGTGACCTGAAGAATCGAATTTACTTGTGGAGAGAACGATGAGTGACACGCTCATGATTTTGCCATCCAGGGACTGCACCGATATCCGGCTGGTGCGTATACCGGATGAATTTGAAGAACACGAAGTCTTCCGTCATGTCACCGGGCTTATCGCCAGCATCGAGGAAGAGGATCCGGACTATAGCTGGGAAGACATCTCTGCCGTACTGGAGGACCATGGTTTCGAACCAGTGGACTTTATTCTTGGGCCAGCGCTCGATTAAAACCACCTGCGGAATCAGGTGGCCAGCAGGCTGACGATTTCGCCGATCTCCTGCCGGGCGTTTTCCACCAGCTTAACCGGATCAATTGCACCCAGATCCAGACGTTGAAAAGCTGCCAGCTCAATCAGAGGTGGCGCATCGACCTTGGTGCCACCAAGCATCTCGGAATGCAATTGCGCCACTTGCACGATGTCGCAGTAATCGGCTTCATCCACTTCACGTGCCCAGCTTGCTGCTTCCCGCGCCGCAGTCACGAACTGAGATTCGAATCCCCACTGCTTCAGCAACAGTGCGCCAACCGTCCCGGCCAGTTCCTGGATCACCTGCTCAAGCACTACAGGATCCTGGTTTAGATCTGCACGGCGGTCCGCCTGAATCAGCAATGGCAGCACGCCGATGTTATGCATCAGACCGGCAAGGAACGCCTGCTCGGGATCAAAGCCCGGCAACCGTGCCGCCAGCGCGTGACAGATCGCGCCCACGCGTATGCTGTGCAGGTAATAGTCTTTCATCCGTTTGCGAACGACAGGGCTTTGCGGCGTAAACAGATTCTTCAACACGACAGTCATGACAATGACGCGGGCCGCCTGAAGGCCGATACGGGTAATGGCATTCTGCACCGAATCAACCCGGCTGACACCGGCATACATGGCACTGTTGGCAACCTGCACGATACGCGCCGAAATGACCGGGTCGGCCTGCACGGTAGTTGCGATCTGCCGAAAATCCGCATCCTGGTTCTGAATGGCACTACTGATTCTCAGTGCCACATCCGGCATACTGGGAAGGTCGACTTCGTTGTGATAGAACGCTTGCTTTACGTCATCAATAAGGCCCGGCCTGGCTCCCGATGCAAGATATTCCTCAACCTTGATACCGGTAGCCGCCCCTTGCCTGGGCCGCAAAGTAGCCGTATAGCGTTCAAAGGTCGCTTCATTCAGTGACAACAGCCGAGCTGAGCTGGAAGAGCGGGCGCTGAGACCCCTGGTATGAATTCGAAATATCGGTAGCAAGGCACGTTCGGTGCCAGCGGTAACCGTTTGCATGATCTTGCCATCAGCAAACAGTTCCACCTCACCCTCAACCAGATAGACATGACGGTCAAGGTGTTCGTCGGCATGGAGCACCTTGCCTCTGTCCAGCGTTTCAATGCGCGCATCCTGCGCCAGATCCAGCAAGGCCACATCTCCCATTTCATCCAGATCCCGCAGATCCAGGAGCAAGCGCAACACATCCATTACGTCGGGAGACGTTTCCATTTTCATCCTCGGCAGAACATCACAGGTTTAATTCCTGTCCATCACTGATCCTAACATGAGAAGAGTAGAATAGAAGCCAACCAACGTTTAACATCGACACCATGACCCGCATATTCTCACTACTGCTTTTCCTTTCGATAATCATCCTCGCTTTACTGTCGCTTAAACCCGACGGCGAACGCTCCACCGAAAGCGTTAAAGGTTTACCCTGGCAGATAGAAGTGCTGCCGGAAGGCCGCTCGAAAGTATTTGGTGTCACACTGGGTCAAAGCACGCTTGGAGACGCACGCGAACAACTTGGCGAAGACATGACACTGGCCGTTATTGTCGCTTCCGGCCAGGATACCGGTGGACTGGAAATGTTCTACAGCCGTTACAAGGCAGGCGTTTTCTCGGGCAAGCTGGTACTGGCCGCAGATTTGGCACCCGAGGCGGTGGCACAGTTGACGGAACGCGCCATCAAGGCCGGGTATATGGATAGCGGTGCACGGAAATTCACCCTGCATCCCGATGATCTGCCGGTCGCCTACCAGGCTCCCCTGGCGACTATGACATTTATCCCCACCGTAAACATCGACGAAGCCTCAGCCATCAAACGCTTTGGTCCGGCCACTGAAATCATCCGCGCCAGCGAACAGGTCGCGCACCTGCTCTACCCCGACAAAGGGCTGGATATCATCATTAACGAGGATGGTAAAGAAGTGCTGCAGTATGTGGCGCCACGTGATTTTGAACGCCTGCGCAAACCACTAAGGTAAATTTATCTACCAGCGGCGGACGCGACCGGTATCAATGTGAATAAAGTTGGATTTGGCGTAATAACCCACGCCACCGGCCTTCAGGTCCAGAGCGGCGTTACGCAAATTCTTTAGATCGCACCCTGGCAGGCGGATATCGATTGCCCTGCCCTGCATGTGCAGGCTGCGCTTGGCCACACCATTACTCTTTACACGCAGTTTTTCGTTGGTGGCCGGAGAACGGTAACCGGAAATAATCTGGAAGCTGCCTTTCACACCCGTGGTCTGTTGTAACAGATACATCTGGTCAAACAGTTTTTTATCCATGCCGTATATGTCACCACTGCGATGATCACGCAAAAGCTTGTTGATGGCAGCAATCTCGTCTTCCAGGTACTCGCCATCCGCCCAGAAAGTCGTTTTCAGGGACTCACCGGTGTGCAAATGGGTAAAGGCCAGACCGCGCTCCGCAGCTTCAGGTACAGACGCCCAAACGGACGGCACTGCGAGCGCAGCCGTAGCTCCGAATACTGTCTGAATAAACCTGCGTCTTGCGGGAAGTTGAATGCCAGCCTGGCTAGTGGTCTGGTGTGTGCGTTTCATATACCCTGATTGATGCATAGCCTGTGCCAGACAGGCTTATGCTCGGCATTATACCCGAACACAGACAATTCGCCAGTGGATTCACCAGCTTAGCAAAGCTGGTATGAACGCACAGTTATTTAAGCGCGGGCAATACTGAAGACACCGACAATTTTCCGGCACGTTTTGGGTCACTGTCTGGTGACAATTTACGTCGCATCAGCGCAGCAAGTGCCGGGTCTCGTCCATAGATATCCTTACGAAACTGCGCGTTGCCGTCATCATCAACCCAGGCAGTTTGATAAACCATGTAAACCGGTATGGGCTCAGGCAAACTGATCGTCTGGTTATGCCCGGTGCCGATTATCGCTTCAAGCTGCTTTCCGCTAATGCCTCGACTCCCTTCACCCCCCATCACATAGCGCGCCAGTTCCAGCGGCTTTTCGAGTCGCACACAGCCGGAGCTGAATGCTCTGACCGGACGCTCAAACAGGTGTTTGCCAGGCGTATCGTGCAGGTAAACACTGTAGCGGTTGGGCAGCATAAACTTAATGCGTCCCAGGGGATTGCTCGGTCCCGGATCCTGGCGAAGCTTGTAGGGCAAATAACGACCGCCGCTGTACTCGTGCCAGTCAATTGCCAGGGGATCAAGCTCGGTTGCATCATCCCGCCAGCCCGACAACACACGTATGCCCTTCTGCGTGAAATAATCCGGGTTACGAAGTAATGCCGGTATCAGGTCGCGTTTGGCGAGTTTGGTTGGCACATGCCAGTAAGGATTAACCACCAGGTAGCGCATGCTCTCTGTAAATGCCGGTGTCTGCCGCCTTTCCTTGCCAACGATCACGCGCATGGATAGCGGTACCCGGTCACCTTCGTGCACGTCCAGCTCGAACGCTGCGGTATTGATCCAGATATAACGCTTACCCAGGTCACGGGGCAATCGCCGCGAGCGTTCAAGGTTCAAACGAATCTGTTTTACACGTGCATCAACATCTACCGACAATGCCTGGCGTGTGCGCAGCCCGACGATGCCGTCAGTCGTAAGACCATGACGCTGCTGGAATCGCTGTACCGCACGCTGCAACTCACCGTCATACCGCGTGCTACCACGCGCATTCTCGGCGAGGTCACTGGTACGCCAGAGGATGTCGCGTAATGCCGGAATCTCGGTTGATGTGTCGCCCATGCCAAGCGTCGAACCTGCTGCAGAAAAAGCCGGCCAACCGCCGGCGTTGCGCAGCCGCAAGTACCGTTCGAGCATGGACTCGAGTGCCTGGTATGAGACGCGGCGCTCAGAGTCGAATGTTTCAACTGATGCAGAGCCGGTACCTTGTGCGGCGCTCACCACCCCCGCAAACCCTGCGAAAAGCAAGACAGCCAGCCAGGCGATCGTACGCATCATGAAGCACACCTCCGAGACCTCTACCACACTCCCCTTCACTTTCCTTAAGGCACCTCCCTACACCCAGTATAGGCAAAGCCGCACCGCGTCACGTTCACGCCCTCTATGGGCTGCTGTTCAGAATGACAGTTCCTGTCACTTACCGCGTGTTTCAGGCTTCTGAATAACCTACTGCCTTCACAAACAGCTCTACCAGTTGATCGCCCAGATCGGGCAGGTCTATTTCGCGATATTGCGGTGAACGATAAATGCATTTCGCATACAATGCTTCACGCAGCATACCCTGGAACCCGAGTGCTGCGACCGTGGCATTAATCACCGGGATGCGTTTGCCGGCAATGAGTTCGGCAAGACTGTATTCGATAAAATCGCTGAATGGTTTCCAGCGGTGCTCAAAAAACTGGCGCGTGGCATCGCTGCCTTCCAGCACGCTGTGCATTTCCATGCGCAGGTAGTCCGGGTCTCTGGAAACACTGTCAATATAGATGCGGGTGATCATTTTCAGTACGGTATCGAAACTGCCGTCACTGTTAACAACCGCCTCGACATAACTTTCGCGCTTGCAGGCAATCTCATTGAGTACCGCCTCATAGAGCGCCTCCTTGGACGGAAAATGGCGATACAGGATAGCCGGGCTGACGCCCAGCCGGGTGGCAATTTCATCTACGGATACGCCATGGTAACCCTTGTCGGAAAACAGCACCTTGGCGACCGCGAGAATGGTCGCGCGGCGTTCGGAGGCCTTGAGTCGTTTTGCCATAAACAACAGATTACAACAGCGGAGCAGCAGCCCGCATGCGCGTCGGCCTGAGAGACCGCCGCTGCCGCTGTTGATTATCCCTTGCGGATATTGAAGTGGTATTCACCACTCTGCTGGGCGCTGTCCAGCAGTTCATTGCCGGTTTGTTTGCAGAAGGCTTCAAAATCCTTCACCGAACCCGGGTCGGTTGCGATGATTTTCAGTACCTGGCCGCTGGAGAGCGAATTAATACTCTTTTTCGCCCGGAGAATAGGTAACGGGCAATTCAGACCACGAGCATCAAGTTCCAAATCAGCATTCGACATACATCACCTCTCTTGTTAGTGAACGTTTACTTTTTATAACAGACTGGATGGTATGTCAAGAGCCGAACAGAGGTCCGCCGCAATAAACAGCGTAACAGATTGTTATATAAAGGATTTACATAATGCATCCGTGATTGCACGCATGACACGGTAATGACGGATGATCTTGTAAAGAGCGCAGCCTACTTTTCAGCGCTGACCATGCTGATCCAGCCTGGATCAGCCTCACCCTCTGTTGCCGGGAGAAAGTTACCGTCCGGCTCGTCTTCATCATCATCCCAGCCCTGCCAGTAAACAGTAACCCTGGAGAAGCCGGCTTCCACCAGGATCTCCTGCAGTTCCGGCAGGCTGTAAAGGCGCCACTCGTAGGTGAACGCATTTTTCATTTTTGAACCATCCCTGAAATTGAAATGGATATGACAAACCATGTGCCCGGTAATGGGGTCATAGCTGGCCTGCTCCCAGACATAGGTGAAGCCCTTGTGCTTGGTCTTCTCTTCCAGTTCCTGGTAGGCCTCATAGCCACCAAAGATATCCATGAACAATACGCCGTCATCGACCAGACTATCGCGTACCGAGGCAAGGTAGTCGCGCAAAACCTTACGCTCTTCAAAAATCTGCCAGCTGAAGTTCATCGCCAGCACCACATCGACGGGATCGGTCTTTACAGCACGTACATCCTCCTGGATCAGCGTAACCCGCGTTTTCTGCTCATCGCTCAGTTTGGCGATATGATTGCCGCGACTCCATTCAAGCACTTCCGGGTCAAAGTCGACACCGATAGCCTGGTTACCTTCGCGACCACGCACCCATTCGCAGGACATCTGACCGGTGCCGCAGAAATCCTCGCGCAACAGTTTTGCTTCGCGGCCACGCAAACGCTTGAAGTTCTCATCAACAAACTCGTATTCAAATTCGGTAGACTGTACTGACTGCTCGTACAGAACGTATTTATCCTCGGTATCCGCCTTGCGCAGCTTTTTGCTCCTGGCCTGCTTACCCGATTTACCGGATTCTTTCTTATGCTGGGTTTTCCTTGTGCTCATGCAATGCCTTTGTGCGACAATAGGGGTCAGATATTGATCATACCAACTAAACGCATTCGTTCAATGTTACCTGACTCACTGAAAACACTTTCCGAACTGGTCAGCCGTCTCGCCGACCAGGAACTGCTGCCCCGTTTCAACTGTCAGCACGCCGACCGCAAGGCTGACGGCAGCCTGGTCACCGAAGCGGACATTGTCATGCAGACAGCGTTAATCAAGGCACTGGAGCAACACTGGCCCGGCATCGGCGTACTTGGCGAGGAAATGAGCAACGAGGAGCAACAAGCTGCTCTGGACCAGGCGGACAGCGGCACCTGGTGCATTGATCCGCTGGATGGCACCAGCAATTTTTCGGTCGGTGTTCCCTACTATGCGGTCTCGGTCGCCCTGCTCAAAGGCAATCGGGTCGAAATGGGCGTAGTCTATGATCCCAGCCGCAAAGAATGTTTTTCAGCTGCCCGTGGTCAGGGTGCGTGGCTGAATAACAAGCCGTTACAGCCACAAAAACTGGCAACACCCCTGTCACAAGGCGTGGCATTGATAGACCTGAAACGCCTGCCCGCTGACCTTGCCAGTCGGCTGGCAGCGGCCCCGCCGTACAGTTCACAGCGCAGCTTCGGCGCGGTCGCACTCGACTGGTGCTGGCTCGCCGATGGACGTTGTCATGTGTATTTGCACGGCAAGCAAAAGCTCTGGGACTATGCTGCAGGTTGCCTGATTTTGAGTGAAGCCGGTGGCCTGTCAGTTACACTGGAGGGTGAGAGTGTTTTCCAACCGACACTGCAACCACGGTCTGCAGCCGCAACACTTGATCCGGATATTTTTGCCCAGTGGAAAACCTGGCTGGCTATCTCCTGATCTCAATTGCCGGTTAAATAAGCCAGCGCCAGGTTGCCCTGCTGGGCAAAATGTTTGAAGCTGTTGAATCCCTCTTCATCAAGAGCCCGGCCACTGGGCTGGCGGTCTGCGTAGAACAAGCCGATGACCTTGTTGTGTATCTCGATAGGCGTCACGTAGAACTCTGCACCTCTGGAAACCGCCACCACCTGTTCGGTTATCAGCGGCTGCAGATCCGCGCGGTTGTTCTCCGCTAACCAGATTGCCTGCCGGATATCGATCACGCGGCTGAACAGATTGGGTTTTCCGTCCACGGTCTCAAACTGGAATTGACGACGCAGGGCTTCATTATCGTTACCAAGGGCATAGCGCCCCATCAGGAATCGATTATCCGGTGAGCGCAGGGCAAACAGCGTCCGGTCCATACCGATTCCCCGGTACATGCCTTCGAGCACCATTTCCAGCACGCTGTTGAAATCCGGTTTGCTCTCCATCAGCGTGGATAACTCGCGTAGAATCTGTAACTGCAACATCGGATCAGGTTCAATAAATTCCGCAACCGCATTATCCACCAGCGCACCTTCAGCCTCAGCGGTTTCCGACTTGCTCCCGGGAACAGGGATCAGGTTGCTGGCCTTGTCCGCGCCATAAAACGCGGCGGTATCGGCCGCCTCTTCGGCATTCGCCTTAATCATTTTACTGACCTGCTCTACCGGCAGATAGAGATTTTCGGCTATACGCTCAACCAGCTGGGTCACCTCTGGCGACTTCCAGCCTTTTTCAGCAGCAACTGCCACTTCGTAACCTAGCGCCACATTGCCGGCTCTTGGGTTTTTATCGGTCTTGCCTTGCAGCGACTGTTCGAGCAATTCACCCAGCTTCCATTCCTTGCTCAGCCCAAGGGTTAAATCGCGAAACACAAAACCAAGCACTTCGCGCTGAACACTGTCGGGCGTTTGACCCGGTCGCTGCCGCAGGGCACTGTCGAGCTGTCCCGCCGATTCACCTGCAAAGGCCCAGAAAGCCATGTCTCCGAGGTGATACAACAATGTTGCAATAAACACTTCTTCCGGCGATTTATCCTTGCGCTTTTTGGCAAATGAACGGGCCTGTACAGCCGCATGGAAGGAGCGCGCCATTTCTTCAATTACGCGTTCCTTTTGCTTGCCCTTGAGCATCGACTCAACCACGGCGATCGACAAACAGATTGCGCGCACTTCCTGGAAACCGAGCACCACCACGGCACGGCTGACTGTGCTGACAGACTTGCCCATGGGATTGAACACCGGGCTGTTGGTAACGCGAAGCAGCTTGGCCGTCATGGCTGCATCCTGCAGTACGACGCGCGCCAGCTCTGCCGCACTGCTGTCGCGGCTATCGGAAATCTGAGAAATATCCCGCGCTGTATGCGCAAACACCGGCATACCCGAATCGCCGAGTTTTTGCACCCAGGCGCTCAAACTCCCGGGATCAGTCCGTTGTTTCTCGGCTGTGCCCTCTTCCGTGTTTTCGGCACTTGATGATGCGCTCATAAATTCCTTGGCAATTCAGGCAGCTATTAGTAGGCTTTCGGCAGCCCGCGGGACGGATTGAGCCCTGCAAGACATATTTTAGCGCATCTACGAGCAACGCTGAGGAGAGCACCATGCACGTCACCCTCGTTCACGTCCATGTTATTCCTGAACACCGGGAAGCATTTATTGCGGCTTCTTACGCCAATCATGCCGCTTCGACCCAGGAACCGGGCAATATGCGCTTCGATATTCTGCAGTCGCCCGATGATCCGAACCACTTTATTTTCTATGAAGCCTATCGCAGCGCCGCAGATGCTGCTGCACACAAGCAAACAGCGCATTACCATGCCTGGCGCGATACCGTAGCCAACTGGATGGCAGAACCACGCCAGGGTATACCTCTGAACGGCCTCTATCCGGCTGTAGACTGACAGCATGTCCAGCAACTTCTCGATCGCAAGACTTCCGCGCATTGAATTTGGCACCGGGACTATCACCAAACTGCCGACGCTGGTGCGCAGCTTTGGTACCCATGCCCTGCTAATAACCGGGGCACGTTCACTGAAGGATGCAGGCGCCTGGCCCGGTATTGAAAGCGGCCTCGCCAGTGCAGGCATAGGCTGGCAGAGCGAAGCTGTCAGTGGCGAACCTTCACCACAGCAGGTTGACGAAATTGCACGGCGTTACCGGCAACAGGGCATCCAGGTGGTTGTCGGTATTGGCGGCGGCAGTGTACTGGATGCCGCCAAGGCGATTGCAGGCTTGCTCAAGGTTGAAGACTCGGTAATGGCTTACCTGGAGGGCGTAGGTCCCGAGAAGCCATACCAGGGTCCGTCAGTACCTTTTATCGCTGTACCCACTACAGCAGGCACCGGCAGTGAAGCGACCAAGAACGCTGTTCTCAGCGTTGCCGGCAAAGATGGCTTTAAGAAATCATTCCGCGATGAACAGCTGGTACCCGAATACGCCTTGATGGACCCGGACCTCCTGGCCAGCTGTCCACCACAGTTGATTGCAGCAGATGGTATGGATGCGCTGACCCAGCTGCTCGAATCCTATGTCTCGATCAAGGCCAACCCGATGACCGATAGCCTGGCATGGGGTGGCATGGAAGCGGCACGCGCTAGTCTGCTGCCGTGGTACCAAGGTGACGGTGACCAGCAGCAGGCGCGTAGCGGTATGGCTTATGCCGCGCTGAGTTCAGGCATTTGCCTTGCGCAAACCGGACTGGGGTCGGTTCACGGACTGGCCTCTCCGTTGGGAGCATTCTTTCCCATACCGCACGGTGTGGTCTGCGGTACACTCGTCGGTGCTGCAACGCGCGTCAATATCGACGCAATGCTGGCCAGGGAAGTCGACAATCCGGCACTGGATAAATATGCCCGTGTCGCTGAACTGCTATGCAGGCGCAGCTTCGCCACACAGGAACAGGCCTGGGAAGAATTGTTGGCTTTACTGGATGACTGGACACAACGGCTGCAACTGCCCACACTCGACCACTATGGCATCAGTCACACTGACTTCAGACATATTGTCGCCAACTCGCGCGGCAGCAGCATGAAAACCAACCCCATAGTTTTAACAGACGAAGAAATCGAAACCGTGCTGGCACAGCGTTGCCAGGCCTGAGTTATCTTATGAAACCCTATTCCGAATCCTGCGAACAAAACCGCGAACCGATTTTAAAAGTTCTTCGCGCAGAACTGGCTGGACACTCCCGGCTACTGGAAATTGGCAGCGGTACCGGCCAGCACGCCGTCTATTTCGCGCCCGAATTTCCCTCACTTGAATGGCAAACCAGTGATGTATCAGCTTACCACCCTGGCATCCACGCCTGGCTGGAAGATGCCGAAACCGGCAACATCCTCCCTCCCCTCACGCTGGACGTGTGTCGAGACTCCTGGCCAGACAACGCCTTTGATGCAGTATTCAGCGCCAATACTGTTCACATCATGTCCTGGCCTGAAGTCGAGTGCCTGTTTGAAGGAATTGGCAAGGTACTGAAACCGGGAGGCGTGTTTTGTCTTTACGGCCCTTTCAATTACGGCGGACACTTCACCAGCGAGAGCAATGCCCGTTTTGAACAGTGGCTGAAAGCGCGTAACCCGGAAAGTGGCATCAAGGATTTCGAAGCGCTGGAAGACCTTGCGGCAAAAGCCCGGATGGAACTGAGAAAAGATTATGAAATGCCCGCCAATAACCGGATACTGGTTTGGTCAAAGCAAGATTAAAACGATAACTGCAACTCGTTCCGTCTTGGCAGGCGAATTATAATTTTTTACGAGCGTGTCAGGCTTCTTTGGCAAACCAATCCAGCCCTTGCCGGGATACCAGTTCAATAATGCGCAATTTGAACAGTGCCTGAAAGCACTCGATCCGGAAAGCGGTATCAAGAATTACGATACGCTGGAACACGTTGCGGCAAAAGCCTGGATGGAACTGAGAAAAGATAACGTATTGCTGATCGCGGCTAGCAGGACGCAGAGCGATCGCCCGTAAAATGCCGGTCAACAACCACTAACTGGTCTGATCACAACTCAGCTAAAATGATTGCGACCGGCGACCACACTTATTCAAAATGTCCCTGTAGCCAGGGTTTGAGCATCAGTGCAATGCCTGCCGCTATAAGGTAGTCCTTCATGGGGCCGGCGGTAGCCAGCGATTCCAGTGATGGAGCGCTTACAACGGCGACGACTGCGAACAGAACCATTAAATACTGAAACATCTTCCTTACTCCTGATCCGCTTAGGTACAACGCTATTTGACGGTTTCAGTATGCAGGGGCCGGATCAAGGTTTCCGTGAAGCGCTCACCTTATGTGTATGAACAACGTCACATTTATAGAAGTTATTGGGTAATTTCAGCTCACGTTGACGGTGCTGACACCTGAACGCCTGTTGGTCTCGTCCTGCTGCCGAACCACCTCCTGTACCGACGGCCGACTGAGAAACTCTTCCAGTGAGATGCTGTCCAGGAAGTCATAGATTCGCTTGGACAAACCGCACCAGAGTTCGTGCGTGAGACACGTTGATGCCTCATCACAGCCACTGTCACCGCCGCAAGTCGAATCCACTTTCTCGTCAACTGCCGCAATAATGGCAGCTATGGTGATATCTCCAGCCGGTCGCGCCAACTTATAGCCACCCCCGGGCCCACGCACCCCGCGGACCAGATTCTCACGCCTTAGCTTGGAAAATAACTGCTCAAGATACGACAGTGAAATACTCTGGCAACGGGAAATATCCGCCAGTGTAACCGGCCCTTTGGGTTCGTGAATTGCGAGGTCCATCATTGCAGTAACCGCATAACGGCCTTTGGTCGAAAGTCTCATAGAACGATCGTAAATTAACCAACTAAATTAGTCAAGTATTACGCCAATTCTTCTTGGCTTCGATAACGACCGGCCAGGATGACGCGCAGATGATCTATAAACCGCTGCTCGTGATAAGCAGCATTTATCAGCATTCAGTTCAACTGATAACTTCGGGGCGCATTGCCGCTGCTCACGATAATGCTGCTTCATTTTGCGTGGTGCGGCCTGGGGGTGTTTCCCGGGCTCTCGCCTGGATTGGCTGGCGCTTAACGCCGATCGGGACCGTGAACCTAAGCCTCAGGATTCCAGGCTGAGCGCCTTCTCGTTATCCAGTGCCTGTAAAGCTTCGACAAGTTGTTCGCGCGCCGGGGAGAAAATGTGACCATACCGGACACAATATCCGAGCCATTTATGCAGAAAACGATTGGCCCGCCACTTGGTATCGATTGAATAATGGTGGTGAAAGCGGTCATATTCGGCATTCCGCCGGCCACGTCGTCGCCCGCGTGAAATTACTTCAGCGACCTGAGCGTCATGATACAAACGCACAACAATATCCGGCGCCGGAAACTCCCCACCTTCGTCCTGAAACAGATACGTAAGATGCAAGGTGGTTGTATACTTGCAGCGCTCTTGTACAGTGAGGTAGAGATTGAGTGCTCCAGGCACCCGCGAAGTGCTGTGGTCCTGGATGGCGTCAATATCAGGCACAAGTTGGCGTAGCTGAATGTAGTTCAGCTCATAAAGCTCCATCAGCGCCGGGAGATCACGCGCCCGCACGCCTGGATGAACCTTATATTTACCTGTGTACTTCATGGCCTGATCTTAGCATAGTAAAATGACGTTTCGTTCAAACTGTTACACTCATATATTCAGGCAGGCTATCGGCGCCTGCAAGACAAGCTTAATGCTTGACAAATACAAATTTAGAACTAAGAAAACGGGACAACAGCATTGTGAACACACTTGAAATTGCCACCAGGCCCTTTACCGATCAAAAACCCGGCACTTCCGGCCTGCGTAAAAAAGTTTCAGTTTTCCAGCAGGAGCATTACCTGGAAAACTTTGTACAGGCCATCTTCAATAGCCTTGAAGACTTCGCGGGAAAAACACTGGTGCTTGGTGGTGATGGTCGTTACTACAATCGTCACGCTGTGCAGGTGATTCTGCGCATGGCTGCTGCCAACGGCTTCGGCAAGGTAATGGTGGGGCGAGGAGGTTTACTGTCAACGCCGGCGGTCTCCTGCGTGATCCGCAAGTATCGCGCCTATGGCGGCATTGTTCTCTCTGCAAGTCACAACCCTGCCGGCGAGCACGGTGACTTTGGCATCAAGTACAACATTGGTAATGGTGGACCGGCGCCGGAAACAACCACCGAAGCCATTTATTCCGAAAGCAAGCGCATCGAACGCTACCTGACTGTCGAAAACCATGATATCGACGTAGACACTCTCGGCACACAACAGTTGGGTGACATGACTGTTGAAGTTATCGACCCGGTCAGTGACTACGCCGAACTGATGCAAACACTGTTTGATTTCGACTGCATTCACAGCCTGATTAACTCGGGCCTGTTCCGTATGCGATTCGATGCGATGCACGCCATTACCGGACCTTACGCACACGATATTTTCGAACAGCGACTGGGCGTCACACCGGATACGCTTATGAATGCCGAACCCAGGGAAGACTTCGGTGGTGGTCACCCCGACCCCAACCTGGTCTATGCAAAGGAACTGGTAGACATTCTGTATGCCGGCAATGCTCCCGATTTCGGCGCAGCCTCCGATGGTGACGGTGATCGCAACATGATTCTTGGCAACCGGTGCTTCGTTACACCAAGTGACAGCCTTGCCGTTCTTGCCGCCAATGCCCACCTGACACCAGGTTACCGACAGGGACTGGCCGGCATCGCGCGCTCGATGCCTACTTCACAGGCTGCTGACCGGGTAGCAGACAAGCTTGGCATACCATTATTCGAAACGCCTACCGGATGGAAATTTTTTGGCAACCTTCTGGATGCAGGCAAGGCAACGCTATGCGGTGAAGAAAGTTTCGGCACGGGCTCAAACCATATACGCGAAAAGGATGGCCTGTGGGCAGTACTGTTCTGGCTCAATCTGCTTGCTGTGCGCAAGGAGGCGGTGCAGGATATTCTTACCGGTCACTGGAGAACCTATGGCCGCAATTACTACTCCAGGCACGATTATGAAGCAGTCAGCGCGGACGGCGCCGGTATGCTAATGGATAAACTGCGTAAACTGAATGGCTCGCTGATCGGCAAACGCTTCGGTGATTACTCCGTTAACTTCAGTGACGACTTTGCCTATACCGACCCGGTTGATGGTTCGCTGAGCGAACACCAGGGCATACGCATCGGTTTCGACGATGGCTCGCGCATTGTTTTCCGGTTGTCCGGTACCGGAACCGAAGGCGCGACGCTACGTATTTACCTGGAGCGCTTTGAAGCCGACATCAGCCGGCAGGGTCTGGATGCACAGGATGCACTGGCGGACCTGATTGTAATCGCAGAAGATATCGCCAGGATCAAACACCATACGCAACGCGATACACCAACAGTAATCACCTGATGAACACCGCCACACCAGCCATTGACCGAGACACCTTCCTTGCGGGACTGAAGGACCTGCCGGCGCATTGCGTGATCCGTGACGCCGCTGAACTACGCCCCTATGAATGCGATGGCCTGTCTGCCTATCGTGTACAACCCTGGCTGGTGCTACTGCCGGAATCCATTGAACAAGTACAAGGTATACTGCGCTACTGCCAAAGCTGTGGTATTGCGGTGGTTGCCCGCGGCGCCGGCACAGGTTTATCCGGTGGCGCGTTACCCCTGGACAATGGTGTGTTGCTGAGCCTGGCGAAGTTCAACCGCATACTGGAGATAGATGCTGAAAACCGCCTGGCGAAGGTTCAGCCCGGTGTACGCAATCTGGCGATATCGCAAGCGGTTGCCGAGCTGGGCCTGTACTATGCACCCGACCCTTCATCACAAATCGCCTGCTCGATTGGCGGTAACGTCGCGGAAAATGCCGGCGGCGTTCACTGTCTGAAATATGGCCTCACAGTACAAAATATCGCCAGTCTGGAGGTCATTACCATCGACGGTGAGCGACTGACGATCGGTTCGGCCGCCCTGGATACGCCCGGTTACGACCTTCTGGCCCTGATGACAGGCTCGGAAGGCTTGCTTGGCGTTATTGTCGAAGTCACTGTCCGCCTGCTGCCTGTTCCTGAGCGAGCCCAGGTTATCCTGGCCGCCTTTGACGCTGTTGAAACCGCCGGTGAAGCGGTAGCCGCGATTATCTCGGCCGGCATTCTGCCCGCCGGCCTGGAGATGATGGACACACTGGCAATCCGCGCTGCTGAAGACTTTGTACACGCCGGCTACCCCACCGACGCAGCGGCAATACTCTTGTGTGAACTTGACGGCACCGAAGAAGACGTATCAGTAAAAATCAGTGAAGTACGCAACTTGTTAAAATCCATGGGCGCCAATGAAGTGCGCACCGCGCAGGATGAGCAGGAACGCCAACGCTTCTGGGCCGGCCGGAAAGCCGCATTTCCGGCAGTTGGACGTATTTCACCTGACTACTACTGCATGGATGGCACAATTCCACGCAAACACCTGGGCAAGGTCCTGGCGACTATCAGCCAATGGTCCGACGAATACCAGTTACCCGTCGCGAACGTATTTCACGCCGGAGATGGTAACCTGCATCCACTGATTCTCTACGATGCCAACAAACCCGGTGAGCTGGAGCGCGCCGAAACGTTCGGCAGTCGCATCCTGGAACTCTGTGTATCGGTGGGCGGAACCATCACTGGCGAACACGGTGTTGGCATGGAGAAAATCAATGAGATGTGCGTGCAATTCAACAGTGCCGAATTGACGCAGTTTCACGCTATCAAGGCAGCCTTTGACCCCCAGGGTCTGCTTAACCCGGGCAAGGCCATACCAACGCTGGTGCGCTGCGCCGAGTTTGGCAGCATGCACGTACATAACGGCGAACTGCCCTTCCCCGATCTCGATCGATTCTAGAACGCATGAACCAGGATCTTGCCCCGACATTCTGTGAACAGGTCAGGCAAGCTTGTACTGAAGGCAAGCCGGTCTGTATTCAGGGTGGCAACAGCAAATCATTTTATGGCCGGGCGTCTCAAGGTGATGTTCTGCGAATTTCAGAACACCAGGGAGTTATCAGCTACGAACCGTCTGAACTCGTGCTTCGCGCCCGCGCCGGCACACGCCTGACCGAAATCGAACAGCTTCTCGACGAACAACGGCAGATGCTCGCCTTCGAACCACCACACTTCGGTGCGAACAGCACGCTGGGAGGCGCCATCGCGACGGGGTTATCAGGACCACGGCGACCGTTTTCCGGTGCGGCACGTGATTTCGTGCTCGGTACCGGCATCATCAATGGCAAGGGTGAAGCACTGGGTTTCGGTGGCCAGGTAATGAAAAACGTTGCCGGTTACGACCTGTCGCGCTTTATGTGCGGCGCACTCGGAACACTGGGACTCATTACCGATGTATCGGTAAAGGTACTCCCCAAACCCGAGGTGGACTACACACTGAAACAGGTATGCTCACAGCATGAAGCCATTGAGCGATTTAGCCAGTGGCACCGAAAACCGCTGCCATTATCTGCAGCCTGTTGGCACGATGAACACCTGTACGTTCGCCTGTCGGGCAGCGAAGCCGCATCGCGCCAGGCACAGCATCAGCTTGGTGATAACATCCTCGAACCACGGCCGGAATTCTGGGCCAGCCTTCGAGATCACCAACATGCCTTTTTCAATCGTGACTTATCCTTGTGGCGCTTATCGGTACCACCGGCCTCACCACCACTCGCATTGCAGGGTGACTGGTTAATCGACTGGGGCGGCGCACAGCGCTGGCTGTACAGCGACGAACCGGCCGCTCGCATCAGACAGCTTGCGAGTGATGTAGGCGGTCATGCCATGCTGTTCCGCCACGATGACGATGTTGATGAAGTCTTTCACCCACTGCCTGACGGCTTGCTGGCCTTGCACCAGCGCCTCAAGGCGGCCCTTGATCCGCACGCCATCTTTAATCCCGGGCGTATGTACAAGGGCATCTAAATATGAAAACCGAACTGACACAGGCATATCTGGACTCGGCGCATGGACAACGTGCCGACAGCATTCTGCGCAGCTGCGTTCACTGCGGCTTCTGTAATGCCACCTGCCCCACTTACCAGCTACTCGGCGACGAACTCGACGGGCCACGTGGTCGCATCTACCAGATAAAACAGGTACTGGAAGGTCAGCCGGCAACACGTAGCCTGCAGACGCACCTCGACCGCTGTCTGACTTGTCGTGCATGTGAAACCACCTGCCCGTCAGGCGTGGATTACCACAGCCTGCTCGATATCGGCCGTGAACTGGTAGAAGAACAGGTACCACGTTCATTCCAGCAGACGTTGCTGCGCCGCGTGCTGGTATCTGCACTCAGTCATACACAACGCGCCAGATTGTTGTTCGGTACTGCCCGGTTGTTTCGCCCACTACTGCCGGCCAGCCTGAAAAGCAGGATTCCGGGAAAGAAACGTTTGCCACACCCGTCACCGGGCACGCACACACGCCGCATGCTGTTACTGGATGGCTGCGTACAACCGGCCGCGGCACCACAAATCAACGACGCTGCCCGTATTGTTTTTGACAAGCTTGGCATCGAACTGCAAACCATTGCGCAGGCAGGTTGCTGTGGTGCACTGCAACACCATCTCGGCGATAGCCAGGGCGGCCTCGATAAGGCACGTGCAAATATAGATGCATGGTGGCCCGCTATCGAAGCCGGTGCGGAGGCCATTGTTATCACCGCCAGTGGTTGTGCACCAATGGTCAAGGACTACGGAAACCTGCTGAGCAATGATGCTGTTTACGCCAGGCGTGCGGCCAGAATCAGCAGCCTGGCAAAAGATGTCAGTGAAATTATAAGCGTTGAGGATATTAATTCCCTGCCATCGATAAAAGGCCAGCGTATCGCCTTCCACTCACCTTGCACCCTGCAGCATGGCCAGCAACTTGGTGGTGTTGTCGAAAGCCTGTTGACACGACTGGGCTTTAAACTTGTGATGGTTAAAGATGCCCATCTTTGTTGTGGATCCGCCGGCACCTATTCTATTTTTCAGCCCAAACTTTCAAATCAGTTGCTTGAAAATAAACTCACTGCACTGCAAGACAAACAGCCTGAACTGATATCAACCGCCAATATTGGCTGTCTTCTGCACTTGCAACAAGCGGCCGATGTACCGGTCAAGCACTGGCTGGAACTGATCACTGATCACATCTGAATCGAACCGTATAAGCAAACGCCACTAACCGACCCGGATTCTACTCAGCCGCCTTCCAGTTCAGCCTGAATTAGCTACAACCGCGAAACCCCGACAACAGCTGTCTCACCAAATTTTGTAGAGAGACCGGTAAGTTAGAAATAACCTGGTTACCGCAGGTCCTCCTTTTGGTTCACGCCATGGCTCATAAAAGTGCGCCCGACAGGTCAGCTCATGGCCCACCTGCACCGTGATCATGCGTTTGATTCAGGTCAAAAACCAATGCGATTTCAGCATACCGGTATTGAGTCGGCAGCTCTTCGTGTTTAGCCTTGTACAGGCGATACGTTAGATATCACCACTCACGTCTACAACATGAGTCGGAGGACAGAGAGATGAAACTCAACAAATTGATGGTCTCGCTATTACTGGTAGGCGCAACCGCACTGCCAATGACGTCTGCCAACGCCTTTTTTGGCGGCTGGGGACCCTGGGACTGGTTTGACGATGATGATGACTACTACTATGGCGGCGGCCCCTGGGGTCATCCCGGCTATGGTGGCTACCCCGGCTACGGTTATGGTGGCTACCCCGGCTATGGCTATGGTGGCTACCCGGGCTACTATGGCGGCTATCCAGGTGGGTACGGTGGTTACCCAGGCGCCTACCCCGGCTATGGTGGATGGGGCGCTCCCTATTCAGGCTGGTAGCGGAAGACCCGCGGGATAACGTCTTGCATCTGGCGCTGACGGCTGGCCTGTCAGCGCCGCATGGCTAGTGCGCCCGCAATCATTATCAACAGCGTCCCGCCCGCAGTCGTCCAGCCGGGCAGTTCGTGCCAGAAAAGCCAGCCGTAAAGAGCGGCGAAAACTACCGATGTATAGGTGAAGGGGCCGATTTGCGCCGCTGGTGCGCAGCCGTAACCACGTGAGAGCAAGTACTGGCCGAGTGTGGCAAAACTGCCTGCACCGGCCATAATGCCCAGCGAGCGTAAATTAATCGGCTGCCAGGCCCATAACAGCGGTACCGTTGATACCAGCGTACATATCACCCCGTAGTAGACGACTACCCTGAGCGCCGGCTCGGTGGCTGACAGCTTGCGCAGACTGACCATGGCAACACCGGCAAAGGCTCCTGAGGCCAAACCGATCAACGCCGCCGAGGCTGGCAAGTCCCCACCGGGCCTCAGAATAAACAGTACGCCTGAAAACCCGATTAAAATAGCCGCCCAGATCCGCGGGCTCACCCGCTCCTTAAGCCACAGTATGGCGACAAACGGAATGAATAGCGGCGCGGTGAAATTGAGCAGCACCGCATCAGCCAGCGGCAACACGCTGAGCGCATAAAAGAAACAATACATTGCAGCCAGGCCAAACAGGCTGCGCACCAGATGCAGGCCGGGATGCACGGTTTTCAGGTCGATTCGTTCGCCGCGCTGCCAGACCACGGGAATCAGTATCAGCAAGCCAAACAGGTTGCGGAAAAATACAATCTGCTCATTGGGCAGGTCGGCGGAAATATGACGGATCAAGCCGCCCATGGATGCAAACATGAGTGCCGCGCCGGTAACCAGCAGGGCACCGCGTACCGGGTTATCGGTACTCATGCATCGAAAGGTTTGAACAAGTGCTCGCGGTAATAAATGAGTTCATTGATGGAATCACGAATATCATCCATCGCCAGGTGGCTGGATTCTTTCTTGAAGCCGGCAGTCTCCTTCGGCGCCCAGCGCTTACCGAGTTCCTTAAGCGTACTCACGTCCAGATTGCGGTAGTGGAAGAAGTCTTCCAGCTTCGGCATCAGGCGCGCCATGAAGCGCCGGTCCTGACATATGGAATTGCCACACATGGGTGAGACCTGAGCGTCGACGTGCTGCTCAAGAAATTCAATGGTCATACGCTCGGCATCCTGCACTGTGGCGCTGCTCTCGCGGACTCTTTGCGTCAGCCCGGACTTGCCGTGCTGACGGGTATTCCACTCGTCCATACCTTCCAGCAGGCTGTCAGGTTGATGGATGGCGATAATCGGACCCTCGGCTAATATGTTCAGCTGTGAGTCGGTGACGATGGTGGCAATCTCGATGATTACGTCCTGGAAAGTATCCAGGCCGGTCATTTCCAGATCAATCCAGATGAGGTTGGTTTTCTTGTCTGACATACCCGCGTAGTCCTGATGGTTCGTTGGCTTGTGTTGCATTGTAGCAAAGGCTAACCTCCCGGGTATGAACAGCTTTTCATGGATATTTATTGCCGCCCTGGGGGCCTCGGTGGTGCTCAAACTGTGGTTGGCCCAGCGCCAGATCAACAGCGTGTCTGGCAATCGCGCCCAGGTGCCCGACGCTTTTGCCGACAAAATCCAGCTCGATGCGCACCAGAAAGCCGCTGATTACACCCTCACCAACACCCGTCACGGGCGACTTGAACTGGTATACGGCAGCCTGTTACTGCTCGGCTGGACGCTCGGCGGCGGCCTGCAATGGCTGGACAGCCTGTGGCAGCAAACAGGCTGGGGCAGCCTTGCTACCGGCGTGACACTGATGATCAGTGCGTTTGCCATCATGGCACTGCTCGATCTGCCCTTCTCGCTCTACCACACCTTTGTGACCGAAGAACGCTTCGGCTTCAACAAGACCACTGTGGGCACTTATATCGGCGACATGCTTAAACAAACCCTGTTAATGCTGATACTCGGTGTACCGCTCGCCTGGGCAGCACTGTGGTTGATGCAGGAGTCCGGTGGGTTATGGTGGTTGTATCTGTGGCTGCTGTGGGCCAGTTTCAGCCTGCTGATGCTATGGGCCTATCCGGCCGTCATCGCCCCCCTGTTTAACAAGTTCACCCAGCTGGAGAACGAACAGCTACAGCAACGCATACAAACCTTGCTGGATCGCTGCGGTTTCAAGAGCAAGGGCATTTACGTCATGGATGGCTCGCGACGTTCCGGACACGGCAATGCCTATTTTACCGGTATGGGACAAAACAAGCGTATTGTGTTTTTCGATACCCTGCTGGAAACACTGGAGCCGGATGAAATCGAGGCAGTACTTGCACATGAACTGGGCCATTTTAAACGCAAGCACGTACAAAAGCGCATCGTCACCATGATGCTGTCCAGTCTCGCCGGTCTGGCACTGCTGGGCTGGTTGATCGATCAGCCGTGGTTTTACCAGGGCCTGGGGGTTGAGCAGGGCTCGAATGCCCTCGCCCTGCTGCTGTTTCTGATGGTCACACCGGTATTCACACTGTTTCTGCAGCCACTGTCATCATGGTTTTCACGCAAACACGAGTTCGAGGCAGATGATTACGCTGCCAAGCAATCCAGTGCTGCCGACCTGATACGCGCGCTGGTGAAGATGTACAAGGAAAACGCCAGTACACTGACGCCAGACCCCCTGTATTCAGCATTTTATGATTCGCATCCACCGGCACCGGTGCGCGTTGCACATTTGTCGACTAAAATGGGTTAAACGGGAGGTTCAGAGAGAATGAAGTACACAATGATGGCAATAACGCTGGCGTTTCTGGCTGGACAAGCCGTTGCCGATGTCGATGCCAAGCATGGGCAGCAGCTGCACAATGAGAGCTGCGTGAAATGTCACGATAGCAGCGTCTATACTCGCAAGGACCGGTTTATTGCGAACAAGGATGCCCTTAAAAACCAGGTACAGCGTTGTAATGTCAATGTAGGTGCCCAGTGGTTTGATGAAGACGTCGCGGATGTCACCGACTTCCTGAATACGACCTACTACAAATTTCCGTAACTTGATGGGCAGCGAACCGAGCACCCCCCATTGCCAGAAAGACGCCGCCCTGCTGGATGACAACGCGACCAGGGCCCGGCTGGCTGAAATCCATATGGACTGGAGTTGTATCGACGATGGTAAAGGTATTCAGCGGACTTTCCACTTCAAGAACTATTATCAAACCATCGCTTTCGTCAATGCGCTCGCCTGGATAGCCCACGCCGAGGATCACCATCCAGACCTCACAGTTGGCTACAACAGCTGTGTGGTGAACTACAGCACACACTCGGCAGGCGGCCTTTCGAAAAATGACTTTATCTGTGCAGCGCGCGTTGACGCGCTGGTCACAGGAGACGCCTGAGCACTGTGGGTAGCCGCCGCAAGTCAGCTATCGTAGCAAAATCAGCACCCCCCAAAGAAACCGATGGCCAACCTGGCCAGGTGCTGGCACACCACGGACAAACCAGTCTCGTTGAGGCCGAAAACGGCGATGTAGTGCGCTGTAGCACGCGCCGCAGTCTGCCGCGTACAGTCAGTGGTGATCGTGTACTGTGGCAGGCGAGCAGCCCGCGCGAAGGTGTGATTACGACTGTGCTGGAACGCGATACCGTACTTAGCCGTCCTGACCAGAACAACCGAGTGCGCCCGGTAGCCGCCAATATAGACCAGATTGTGGTGGTCATCGCCAGTAAGCCCAGCTTCGAATATGGCATGCTTGACCGCTACCTGGTTGCGGCCGAATTGATCGGCGCACAGCCAGTCATCGTCGTCAACAAATCAGACACGCTGGACCACGACAGCCGCAGCAAACTCGAAGAGCGGCTGCAGGTCTATAAGCGCATTGGCTATGCGCTCCTGTTCACCAGCACACGCAGCACTGACGGACTCAGGGATCTTCACCAGCAGCTCAAGACACATACCAGCGTTCTGGTTGGTCAGTCCGGAGTGGGAAAGTCTTCGCTGATACAGTCGCTGTTACCTGAGCTGGATATTCGGACCGGCAGCCTGTCCCAGGTTACAGGCCTGGGCCGACACACCACGACAGTAGCAATGCTCTATCATCTGCCCGACGGTGGCGACCTCATCGACTCACCGGGTGTACGCGACTTCAACCTGGTCAAGGTACCGGCAGCAGAGCTGGAACACGGCTTCAGAGAATTCAGACCCTACCTGGGACAATGCCGCTTTCATAATTGCCGGCATGTCAGCGAACCGGGTTGCGCGATACAGATGGCTGCGCGAGAAGGCCAGATAGTCGAACGCAGACTGGAGAATTACTGCAAGCTGGTCCGCAGCATGACTGCCTCATAACAAGCCAACCACTGGCAACAATCCGCGATACACACGACCCCATACCCATCTTTCGAATTGCCTAACCCCTTATAATCTCGGCCACGCGGAAAGCATTCGCATAGATCGTCCAGGTATAGGGCACACTGCCACCGGTTGGCATAAAACTGCCGTCAGTAACATAGAGATTCTCAACATCATGTGCCCTGCAGTCTGCATCCAGCACTGATGTTTCAGGATTGTTACCGAATCGGCAGCCACCGGCGACCAGGTTCTGGGGCGGAGAACCGCTGATACTGGAGCGTATATTCTTCGCACCCATTTTATCCAGAACCTTAACTGCCCGCTCGTTGATGTACCTGCCAACTTTCAGGTCGTGTTCATGGTAACCAATACGAACCTTGGCCACCGGTGTCTGCCACTTGTCACGGACACCGGCATCCAGGCCGACAAAACAATTATCCGTGGGCAACCAGTCGCAGAAGATTTCATAGCGCAGGTACTGCGATTCCGTAAACAGCGACTTAAGCTGCTTTTGCAGGGGTTGTCCCCACACCAGACGGTCATCGTCATCCCACTTGACTGACATGGCCTTACCGATAGGGTTGGGATGCCGCAGCAAAAAATCGACAGTCCCACCCTTGGCGCGCCCGCCAAATGCCTTGTCATCAAGCGTATACCAGTCCTGCAGGCCACGATTGACGAACGGGCCACGGGTCTTCATGGCGTCAGCATCCCTGGCGCTCATTTCGGCATACACAAAATCACCGGTCCCCGATCCACCGGCCGAAAACAGCAGATTTCTACCCACCTGCCCATAGCGGTTTGCCAGACCATCGGGGTGCATCGGGCCAGTGGAGCTTAACAACAGACGACTGGTTTCCACGGCCTGACAGGAAACCACGAAGGTTTTTGCAGTAACCTTCTGCTGCTCACCATCGATATCAAAGTATTCTGCGGCGGTGACTTTCCCTTTAGCATCACTGGCCAGCCTGTAGACCTTGGAATGCGGCCGGATTTCACAGTGCCCTGTTGCGACCGCCCGATCCAGTAGCGCCGCCCTGGCACTGCCTTTTGCCCCGGAAGAGCAACCATAGCTGCCGCAGTAGCCAGAATATTCACAACTACGGCGCTTATCTTTAGCTCTCGACAATACAGCGCGTGGCGTGGGTAAGGGGTGATAGCCCAGCTCCCTGCAGGCCTTGTCTATCTGTCCGGAGACAGGATGCTCAAGTGTCGGCGGATAAGGGAAATCAGCAGTTGAACGTGGCTCCGCCTGCGGGTGATCGACAAAGGCGCCAGAAATGCCAACCTCTGTTTCGACACGTGTGTAATAGGGCTCAAGATCAGCGTAACTGATCGGCCAGTCAGCAATGTTGGCGCCTTCGATTGGGCCGAATTCGGAAAGCAGATGAAAGTCCCGGGGTTTGAGCCGGTAAAAAAATCCACTCATAAAATTTGATGACCCGCCAACACAATTACCGTTCCAGAAGTCCCAGCCGGAATCTGCGGTTGCTTCAGCGACCCAGTGACCGCTGCCATCAAGATCTTCGATTACATGCTGTTCATCGTTCAATTCCGGCGTATAGACACTGCGACGACAGCAGGCCAGCTCATCCTTGTAGAAATCCGCCTCTTTCAGCCATGGCCCCTTTTCCAGCACCACTACCGAATAACCCGCCTCTGCGAGTGTCAGTGCCACCGGACCACCGCCGGCACCACTACCAACAATGCAAATATCGAAATCATACGTCATACAATCTAGGCCTTGCGCTGGTAGCGAACTGGAGATGCCAGTTTGTACCAGGATTTGTCCCGGGGTGGAGTTGGATAGCCCGGCTGATGCTCCAGCCACGTCCAGCCAATTCCATCCGGGTTACCGCCGTATACCGGATCGGCTAAAAGTGCTTCCAGCAGGTAGGTCAGCAACAGGGACAACCAGTTCCGGCCCGCCTGGCTCTGCTCGATTTCCCGCAACAGCATCTCCCGCTGTTGCTCATCGAGAACAGCGAAGGGTTTTTTGGTCTGTTTTTGCGCAAGCTCGTTCAGCCAGCCTACACCGTTAAACAGAAACACCTTGTCTTCGCCATCGGCGGCAGGATTCTCGATGGTATTGCGCAGATACACTACCGCCTGAATATCGCTTGCACCTGGTACATCGTCAGACGCCGGGAACAGGTGCTGCTGGACTTCAGCCAGTGTTTTCCAGGGGTCTTCACTGCACCAGGCCGGTAAGTGGCCTGCCTCGGGCTGCAAACGTTTTTGGGCGATTACCGCAACCGGATAACAGGCTGCCATAGACCCTAGCAAGGCAATCCTGTTCAGAAATTCCCGTCGACTGATAGCCTCTCCACGGTCACTCATGCGGAATCCTCCAATGATCAAGAAACAGCTGAAAACGCTGCTCGGAATATTTCCCATTGTCAAGGAATTCAGCCGTATCCTGGGAGAAAAGGATATTGCCCTCACTATCAGTGATATACATGTGCGGGTAACCCAAAGCCCTGGGAAATGCAGAGAGAAACTCCGCGTTGTTATTAGTCTCATCAACATTGACCTTCAACAGTACGAAAGTCCTGTTCAACTGAACCTGCAAGGACGGGCGTTCGCTAAGGAAACGGTCCAGCACATGGCACCACTTGCACCAGGCCCCTCCAACCTCAATCAGCACTCTGCGGCGGGTATCCTTTGCCAGCTTCAGCGCCGCTCTGCCGTCGGCAAAAGGGTCTCGCCCGGGATCATAATCCTGACTGTAAGCGGGGACTACCGGCACCTGTGACGCGGACACCCGCACAGCCAGGACACACAGACAAACAAAACCGAGAAACCGCGTGGCACGTAAATTAAAAACAGTCAGAGTCCGGTGACGCATTTGAAATTCGAAACTAACACAACCGCAAAGTTCCAGGCAAAACCAAGCAAAACCCATTCTCGCCGGCAACCCGGTGAAAACGGCGGAGCATGGTGCCCCGGCAGCGGAATCCGTCTTTGACACAGATCAATATTAACCACCTGCTTATTTATTAATATTCCCAGGTTGAATTACTGAACGGTTTTACACACTTCGAGGGAGCGGCAACCTGGTGAAAATGAAAGTCTACATTCAATCCAACGAGCGGCAGTGGCTGGGGGCCCTGGTATCGGCCTATTCGATGAAGCGGAACTCGGCACATCCGGAAGCCTTTGATGTCGAAATTATGCATGTCCGCGACTACCCCTTCCTGGCCGAGAAAGAAGGCCAGACTTTCCTGCGTGGCGGCACAAGCCGTGTATGGAGCATGAAAGATTTGCAGTCTTTTACGCCTTTGCGTTTCATGCCGCCAAAGCTCATGGCCCACGAAGGCCGTGCAGTAGTCGTTGATCCGGATGTTTTTGCGCTCGGTGATGTCTACGAGTTGTTCACTCGAGACATGCAGGGCACTGGCGTTATGGGTCGTCATCGCTCGGGAAAACAGGAAAAAGCCTGGCAGATTGCCACCAGCGTGATGTTGATGGACTGCGAAAAATTACGCCACTGGGAGCCAGAGAAAGAGTTTGATGAGTTATTCCAGTTCAAACGCGACTACAAGGACTGGATCGTTCTGCGCGACGAATCCCCTGATAATATTGGTGTACTTGAAGACGAGTGGAACGATTTCGACCGGCTGACTGAAAACACCAGAATGCTGCACAACACCAAGCGTCGCACTCAACCCTGGAAAACCGGACTTCCGGTTGATTTCACGCCGGCAGACAAGTTTAAAAAATATCCTGTGCTGGCAAAGCTGAATCACCTGCGCTCCCGTATTTTTGGTGAATACGGTCTGCTGGGGCATTACCACGCTCACCCGGACCCAAAACAGGAGCAGCTGTTCTTTGGACTGGTACGCGAATGCCTGGAACAGGGCATTATCAGTGAGTCACTCATTCAGGATGAAATGCGACAGAACCATGTCCGCCATGATGCCTTGCGGGTCGTGGAGTGCACGCCACCATTGGCGGCCTGATATCAAGATGACAAACTACATCAACTTCGAAAACCTGGAATCAATCAACCCCGCCGAATTTCGTGGCACGAGCCCCTACCCCTGGATAAACCCCGAGGGACTGCTTACTGATGAAGGTTATGATCGACTGCTGAACAACATGCCGGATGTTTCCCTGTTCGAGAAAAAATTTGGCTATGGGCGTATCGCGGGTCAGAAGCCGCATGATCGATACTCGCTCGAATATACCTCGGAAACGCCCGTACCGGCACCGTGGAAGGAATTCATAGATGAGCTGCGCAGTGACAGGTACCGCAGCGCTATTGCACGGCTGTATGACGCACGCAAGATAAACTTCCGTTTTCACTGGCATTACACGCCAGACGGCTGCTCGGTATCACCGCACACAGATTCAGTGCGCGAACATGGTTCCCAACTATTTTATTTTAACTCCGAAGATGAATGGGACCCCGCCTGGGGCGGGCATACGCTGGTACTGGATGATGGCGGGAAACTCGAGTTCGAGTCCGCACCCGGTTTTGATGACTTCAAGAACGAAATTGTAGCCAACTGCATGGGAAACCATAGCCTGATTTTTCAACGTACCCGTCACTCCTGGCATGCCGTACGCGAAATCACCTGCCCTGAGGGCCATCTTCGCAAAGTTTTCATTATCGTGGCCAACCCGGAAAACATGTACCGGAGAATCCGCGATCGCGTCATGAGAAAAACCGTTCAGCGTTTCTGAATCCGGAGGATCAAAACATGGATTACCGCGTATTCATTCAGGCCAATCACAAACAAATGCTGGGTGCCAGCATTGCTGAATATGCTTTACGACGTAATTCCAGACACAATGACAGATTCGATATCCGCATCATGGATTATGCGGATATTCCTGTTTTCCAAAGGCATGAGGGTGAAAATTTTCTGCGCGGCGGTGGCAAACGTGTCTGGGTGCGCGATGACCTGCAATCCTTCACACCCAGCCGATTTCTTCCGCCCAGGCTGATGGGCTACCAGGGACGCGCCGTAGTAATTGACCCGGATGTCTTCGCCGTTGCCGACGTCTGGGGCCTCCTGTCCCGCGATATGCAGGGCGCAGCCATCATGTGCCGACCCAAGTCGGGCAACAAGGGAAAACGCGGCTGTCTGGCTACCAGCGTCATGCTGCTGGACTGCGCCAAACTGACACACTGGAAATTCGACGAACAGTTCGATGCCATGTTCGAGTTCAAGCGTGACTATATGAAGTGGATGTGCCTGCAGTATGAGGATCGCGACACTATCGGTTTCTTCGAAAACGAATGGAATGATTTTGATCGCCTGACCGAAAAAACCAGAATGTTGCACACCACAAAGCGTAAACATCAGCCCTGGAAAACCGGTCTGCCGATTGACTACCGTCCAGCCGACGTGTTCCAGCTTTTCCCCCCACGCCACTGGATACGTAATACCCGGCGCCTGCTGTTTGGTGATTATGGACTGCCTGGCAGGTATGGCCAGCATCCTGACAGATACCAGGAATACTTTTTCTTTGGCCTGGTACGTGAATGCCTCGACCAGGGCATTGTAACCGAGGATCAGTTGCGCAGGGAGATGGCTCTTGATCACCTCCGACATGATGCTTTGGAGCTGCTGGACAGGATCCCCCCACTGGCAGCCTGAGCAGGTTCGCCGCCAATCCGGATGCAAAATTCGATAGTTTATATTGAGGATAATTCAGGATGTCTATTATAAGTCTTGCAACCATAGACGAGGCACCACTGGAAAAAGACCCTTTCGACTTCCTGGTGATCAAGGGCGCGATCAAACCTGAAACTCTGGAAGCCCTTAATAAAGATTACCCGGAAATCGACAAACCGACCAATTTCAACCCCAAAGACCTCGAATACGGAGCCAGCTTCGAGCAATTGCTGGAAGAGCTGGACAGCCAGGCCTTCGAGGATCACGTCGCCAGAAAGTTCGGTGTTGACCTGAAGGGCGCCATAAAAACCATTACCGTCCGCAAGTATTCAGAGCCCGGCGACGGCCACATCCATACTGACCACTGGAGCAAACTCATCACCTTGCTGGTATATTTCAGCCCGGAGTGGCACCAGGACGGGGGCCGGTTCCGCGTGCTGCGTTCACCGACTGATATCGAAGACTACAGAGCCGAGGTGCCTCCACTGGGTGGCACCATGCTGGCATTCCGGCGCTGTAATACCTCATACCATGGATACAAGAGTTTCGAGGGTGAGCGCCGCATGATTCAGATGAGCTGGGTCAAACCAAACCGATTTGCCTGGTATACACAGCAGGCAGCGCGTCACCTGACACACTTTTTGAAGCGACTGGGAAGGCTGTTTTCATAACCATCGCCAGAATCTGCTGCGGGAGGAATACTGGAAGCACGTAATGTGTCAGTCAAGCAGCCCTGGAAAAGAGTTTATTACAACTGTCCCAGAGCGCTCGACGGTAACTAATACGTCAACGATATCCGTTTATTTAGATTTTGATACCAGCTTCATTTTGTGCGTTTCATCCTTGATACAGTCAAGCTGCTTTCCTGATGACTGTTTACAACTAACAGAATGTTTCTGCGTCCAGCCTGTCCGGACTTTGAAACCGTGCTCAACTTCACCATCGTATCCGGCCCCCAGGGATTGATCGTCCGCTTCCTGCAAATCCTCCACATCGAGCACCAGATTGCGGTAAACAATTACAAAAGTTCCGCGCTCCGAATTGATGATTGATTTAACCCTGTACCGTATAACCTGCACACCCTGCTCACGTGTCAGCTCCTTGCTGAGGCAGACCAGGCCACCATCTTCCCTATCACATTCGGTTAACTTTGACGGCAAGTATTCAAGCGGTTTTTTACCCCTAAACCATTGCTGACCAGCCAGCTTGTCCAGCGGGCTTTGCTTTACCCTGGTTACAACCGGCTTCTTCTTCGCCGGCGCACTACGCTCGGTTTTTGCGGCTGACGTCTGTTTTGCTGCCTTTTTTGCCGCCTGTTGCTGCACCACAGCGGCAGCTTCGGCCTCCTGCTTGCGCAACTTCGCCTGTGAACGATTACGCTGGCGCAAATCCTGAACCCGGAGTTCCTCCTCGAGGTTGATTATCTTGCCCAGCGCACGCTCAAATCCGCCTTCGGCAGCCTGTTTATACCAGTCGATAGCCGCCGGGTAATCCTGTTTCACACCAGCGCCATTGGCATATATCTCACCCAGGTAATACTGCGCCAACGCACTTGTACCGCTGACACGATTGAACATATCCAACGCCTGCGGGTAGTCTTTGGGACCGCCCTCACCCTTGTAGTTGACTATACCAAGCCGGGTAATTGCCCTGGCATCACCCTGTTTAGCAGCTTTACGCAGCCATATTCTGGCTTGCTTTCCGCTTTGGCTTACGCCTCTGCCTTTCAGGTACATCATGGCAACTTCGTACTGCGCGTCAACATCGCCGGATTGAGCTTTATCGGCCAACGCCTCAAACTTGTCCTGTTGTTGTCTGACACGAGTGAGCTTGCTCTTCGCCTGCTCATTACCGCCATCAGAAGCCCTTTGCAGCCACTGCAGCGCTTGTTCTCGATTCTGCTCAACCCCCTGACCTTTAAGATACATGACACCGAGCTCATACTGCGCCTCGATATCACCCGCTTCGGCGTTTTCCAGGTGTTCTTCAAATAATTCTTCCCACATTTCATCTGCCAGCAATGGCGACTGTAACCCTGCCAGAAGAAACAAGGGTATTAAAATACCCCGAAGAATAGTGTTCATGCGTTTTAAAGGATATTCCATAATCCCTCCCGGATTACACCTGCTATAATACCTTGGCATGACTAGCCAAGCCCCTTTGAGTTATCCTGTACGATGCAAAAAATGTGCAACTTATTCCTGCCTGTTATCTGGCAGAAAGGTCCCTCTGAAACAGTAATAAAGGGAAAGCCCCAGCTGCCGCTACTGGTATCCTATGCGCCTTTAATTCCGGCAGTTCAGTTAGCTTCTCTCTCTGCCTGGCTCTAAAACAACGCACTGCTTACACCGTCAGCGAATAATCCTGACCGGAGGAACGCTGCGAACTGCAGCCTCCAAATAAAGGTAGCGGCAGAAAATCCCGATTATCCAGCAGGCCATTGCATTGCACGGCCTGCAAGCAGATGCAAGTGCAGATGAAACACCGTTTGCCCCCCATCGGCATTACAATTCATCACTGCGCGGTACCCGCTGTCTGCATAACCTTCCTGCGCAGCAACTTTTGCGGCTGCCGCTAACAGGTGGCCGGCGAGTTGTTCATTACTGTCATTGAGCTCGTTTAACGTTGAGATGTGTTGCTTGGGGATGACCAGTACATGGAGCGGCGCCTGTGGATTGAGATCGCGAAACGCCAGCACCTGATCGTCTTCATAGACTGTATCCGGAGTTATATCGCCGGATACCATTTTGCAGAACAGGCAATCGGTCATGATGGTTCCTCTTGTTCACTGATAATGGCAAGCCTAATGGCAATACCCCTGGTGATCAATTCGGGTTTTACTGGACCGGAGTGGATTGAGAAGACACTGAATACGGTGAACCTTCTGGCGCTCCGGGCGCGAGCGCAGGCGCGCCAGAAGGTTCACCGTATTCAGCGCTGTTAGTGCGTGGGTTAGTCAAACGAAGAAATTGACCGAGCGCCCCTGGGTCAGATCAGTTGCCGCTTCCGGCCGGGTATTATTCAGGTAGAGCGAAACTGCGGAACGCGACAAATAACTTCCACCCGCCTGGCGCTCACCCGGTTGTGCCTGTTCGGCACTGCGTTCATTGATGAAGCCCTGCGTAGACTGATAGCTACCGCGTTCATGTTCCAGCAACTCGCCCTGCACGACGCGTTCGAACACTTCCCCGGTACGTCGGTGACTGGCAGCCGGACCCACGGACTCCACGACTTCGACATTACGCGATGTCACCGAAGGTGTGCTTGCAAGATTGGCCGGACGTCCGAAAGGCGCCACTGGCAACCGGCTGATATCCATCTACAGGGCCCAGTCCTTTAATGTTTCGCTCTGTTAAAGCGTAACTTCTACCGAAAAGTTTACATCTTTTTTGTGTTGTTGCACCCTGACAATTTTTTGTCGATAAGGCCTTTGGGACGACTTGCAAAACGCGTTTATTTTCAAATAGATAAAACAGCTATTCAAATATACTGTAGATCGACCACCTAGAGTATTTCCCGGCGGCCGGAAAAAGCGTGCGACAGCGTTCCGCTGTCGATGTACTCCAGCTCACCGCCCATGGGCACTCCATGGGCAATACGTGTGCTGCGAATGCCGTGTTCGCTTGCCAGCTCACTGATGTACTGGGCGGTAGCTTCACCCTCTATTGTTGGATTGGTTGCGAGGATAACTTCCTCAAGTTCACCGGCTGCGAAGCGTTGTTCAAGCTGATCCAGACCCAGTTGGGCCGGGCCAATACCGTCTAATGGTGAAAGGTGCCCCATCAGCACGAAATAACGGCCACGAAAGTCTGTGGCCTGTTCAATGGCATCTACATCCACCGGTGTCTCGACAATACAGAGCATACTGACATCACGGCTGTTACTGCTACACAGACTACAGTGTTCAGTCTCACACAGCGTACGGCAGTCACTACAACGCCCGACATTCTGCATAGCGCGCTCCAGCGCCTGCGCCAATGCACGTCCACCCTCCCGATCGCGCTCAAGCAGATGATAAGCCATGCGCTGGGCAGTCTTGTTCCCCACACCGGGCAGACAGCGCAAGGCATCCATAAGCTGACTGATCAGCGGTGAAGCAGGCATCGGATTACAGCGTTCAGAATGGCAGTTTCATGCCGGGCGGCAGATTGAGTCCATCCGTCATACCCGACATACGTTCCTGGGTAGTCGCTTCAAGCTTGTGCGCTGCATCATTGATTGCTGCCGCCACCAGATCTTCGAGCATCTCCTTGTCTTCACCAACAAGACTGTCATCGATCTCTACACGGCGCGCTTCATGCTTGCCAGTCAGGGTAACTTTTACCAGACCACCACCGGATTCACCGGTAATTTCCATTTTCGCGATTTCATCCTGGGCCTTCTGCATATTCGCTTGCATGGCCTGGGCCTGTTTCATCAGATTGCCGAGTCCACCTTTCATAACGGTTTTCCTTTCATAAAATAAAATTAACTGTCCAGCGGCCGGATACTGTCTGGATGCAGGGTCGCATCAAATGCCTTCTGGATCGCCTTAACATTGGAGTCAGCCTCAATGGTATCCACAGCCGCAGCCTGGCGTGTAGCTGCTTCCAGTTGTTGCCGGCGGGCCGGAGTCGTATCGTCGGTGCCTGCGATCTCAATATCCAGTTTCACACTTTTCTGCAGGCAGTCACATAAAGCCTCCTGCAGGCGCTGTTGGCGCTCCTTGCTAAGCAGCTGTTGGTGACTGCTATCCAGGCTCATGGACCAGTGCGCATCGTCACGTTTCTGGATCGCACAATTCATAGCCAGTTCCCGGACAACGCCCTTAAGCTGCATGCACTCAACCAGTGAGGACCAGTCATCGCTCACTGCAGCGTTTGTTGTCGTCGCGGCTTCCTTTGGTGCTGCAGGCCGGGCACCAACCGGCTGAACGTCAGCTTTACGTTTCGTCGAAGTAACAGCCTGCGGATGCGTCCCGGCTTCATCCGCTCTGACAGCCACTGGCCGAAACGCCAGCATACGCAACAGGATCATTTCCAGGCCACCGCGCTGATCCGGCGATAACGGCAAATCACGGCGCCCGATCAAACCGATCTGATAATAAAGTTGCACGTCCTCGGCAGGTATCTGTGTTGCCAGTTCGAGCAGAGCTTCACGCTGGTCGAGATTTTCATCGACAGCTTGCGGTACTGTCTGTGCGATAGCAATCTGCTGCAGGCCGGATAACAATTCGGCGAGCAGCCCCTGGTAATCGGGTGACTGCTGGGACACCTGCTCCACCACCTGCATTAATGCAGGTGCATCAGTTGCTGCCAGGGCACGCAGTAATTCCACCACATGGCCCTGTTCAATACTGCCGAGCATGGTGCGCACTTCGGCTTCATTAACCACTCCACCACCGAACGCGATTGACTGGTCCAGCAGGCTGAGCGCATCGCGCATACTGCCGTCAGCGGCGCGCGCCAGCAACCGCAGGGCAGCGTCTTCAAATTCGATCGACTCCGCTTTAAGCAGTGTTTCAAGATGACCGGTTATGAGCGGCAACGGCATCCGCTTGAGATTGAATTGCAGACAGCGTGACAGCACAGTCGCCGGCAGCTTCTGCGGATCAGTGGTTGCAAGCAGAAATTTAACGTGTGGCGGCGGCTCTTCCAGCGTTTTCAGCAGCGCGTTGAAACTGTGCGCAGAAAGCATGTGTACTTCGTCGACCAGGTACACCTTGTAGCGACCGCGAGTCGGCGCGTACTGCACATTGTCGAGCAGTTCACGGGTATCTTCGACCTTGGTGCGCGAGGCAGCGTCGACTTCGATCAGATCGACGAAACGGCCTTCATCGATTTCCATGCAAGTGCTGCATTCACCACAGGGTTCAGCGCTGACTCCGTTTTCACAGTTCAGCGATTTGGCAAATATACGTGCAACCGTGGTTTTACCCACACCGCGGGTACCGGTGAACAGATAAGCATGGTGCAGACGGTCGTTATCCAGTGCGTTGATCAGCGCCCTTAGGACATGCTCCTGGCCGACCATTTCGGCGAATTTACGCGGCCGCCACTTACGCGCCAGTACCTGATAACTCATGAATAATCCGCTGCCTCCGGGTAAGAAACTGGATTATACAGAAGCTGGCGGATGACGCGGAAGGAGATGGAGGCGGCCCGTACCAGCCACACCCCGGCGCCCAAATCCACTGCTGCGGCTGCTCCCTTCCAGGCCTGACCGGGTTCACAGCTTGTTGTCGCGAGGGAACCGATACGGGTCACCATAAACTGCTTGATAATTCCGGCCCCCTGGCCGGAAGAGGCGGCATTGTAGCAACTCCCGACGGTCACGGCCACGCGCATATTTTTCCAGCAGCAACCAAAATTAGATCCTAATCCCTTGTATTGTCGAGTGTATTAGAGAATTATGCATTACCAACAAATACCTGATAAAATTACTCAACTATTTTTGTTACAGGCAAGACTATTTTCGGGAAGGAGCACTAATCCATGCAAGCAGAAGTAAATGGCAAGGTCATCCAGTTGAGTGAAGCTGGCTGGCTGGAAAATCTAGATGAATGGAGTGAGGAACTGGCGGTTGAAGTTGCCAGGAACGAAAGGATCCCTGAACTCACCGAAGAGCACTGGGATATCATCAATACCGCACGCGAGTACTTCCAGGACAACGGCATGGTCTGTGAACCACGCGCTTTCTCCAAGATCATGAAGAAAAATTTCGGCAAGGATCGCAGCGACCAGAAGTATATCTACTCGCTATTTCCTACCGGTCTGATCAAATGCGCCAACAAGGTCGCAGGCCTGCCGCGCCCAAAAGGCTGCAGCTGAGTCGTACCGGATACAGCGCATTTAGAAAAGCCCCTTCACGGGGCTTTTTTTATGCCGGATACTGCACGCATTATGGGCACCATCACAGAACCCGACTCTCCCAAAATCAAGCTCGGCGTCAGCGCCTGCCTGCTGGGTGAACCGGTGCGCTATGATGGCAACCACAAACGCCATAGCTTTCTGACCGATGTTCTCGCCGCGTACGTTGACTATCTTCCTGTGTGCCCGGAAGCCGGCGTCGGTATGGGTATCCCACGGCCACCGATACAACTTGTTGGCCAGCCCGGGAAAGTCCGTGCTCTCGGTGTCGACAACCCCGCCATGGATGTAACTGACCGTCTGCAAGGCTACGCACAACAACAGTGTCGAACATTAACAACCATAAGCGGATATATATTCAAGAAAGACTCGCCAAGCTGCGGTCTTGGCAAGGTTAAACTGTTTAAGCGGCCGGGCCATGACATGCAGCGCAAGGGTACCGGGGTTTATGCCGACACTCTGGTTCATGCCGCACCGTTGCTTCCGGTTACAGAAGAAGATTGCTTTGATGACCCGAAAAAACGCAGTCATTTCCTGGAGCAGGCTTATACCTATCGCCGCTGGCAGGAATTGACCGCCTCTGGTGTTACCGCCAAGTTGCTGCTCGACTTCCATGCGACCCACAGGTATCTGATCATGGCTCACTCACAGGCCGCATGCCACAAACTTGGGAAACTGCTCGGCGATCTGCCGGAACAGCCACTCAAGGCTATATCCGAGTCGTATATATCGAGGTTAATGCAAACACTTAAACGCCCCTCGCAACAACGCCAATGCAGCAGTGTCCTGCAACGCATTGCTAACGATCTGAAGCAGGAGCTATCTTCCATAGAGCACGCATCTTTGGTTGCCAGCGTGGAAGGTTACCATGCAGGATCAAATGACCTTTTTTCAGTCATCAAGATACTAAACCAGCTGGTTTGCCGAAATCCGCAACCCGACAACGCTGTGCAGCTGTTTCTGCACCCCTACCCCGAGTCACTGCAGAATGTGGCGCAGGGCGCTGTATCAGGCAATTGAACTTTGGGAACACAGTTTTGATTGACTTCCGTGCGAAGGAATAATTGGATTAGTTCAAACAAGGTAATGCGCTGATTGTGTACTATCAAACTAATTCCGCCCTATAAAAAAAGGCCTCCTGTTGGGGCCTTTTTTTATATGGCGGAGGAGGAGGGATTCGAACCCTCGATACGTTTACACGTATACACACTTTCCAGGCGTGCTCCTTCAACCACTCGGACACCCCTCCGGATAACTCACAATTTCAACTCCGTTAAACACCTGGTGTACTCACAGAGCGGAGCACGCATGCGTGCTCGTTATTCGCCTGCGCCGCAGGCTCACCCCTTCGGGGCCGCCGCTTCGCGGCGTTCTCTCGGCTAACGCCTCGAGTCAACCACTCGGACACCCCTCCGGAAAACGCGGCAGGTTATACCAGATGCCCTGAACTTGCAATCGGGGCTATGGGACGACGCGGGGCGGGAAGCGCTTGGCAACGCGCTTGCTGGCACGCTGGGTCTTCTCGTGGGCACGCTCGGACAGGCGACTGCTCATCGTGTGTACGGTCTCTGCGGCAGCCAGGTACTCCTTGGCGATGTCGGCAATTTTCCGCCGCTGAGAGCGCGCCTCGTCACGCAGGGCATCGAAAGCCTGGATAGCTGACAAATTGCACCGTTCCATGAGAACGCCCACGACCATGCTTATCTCGCGCCCCTGGGACAGCGCTTTGTCCATCTGCTCCATGGATTCTTTGAGCTGACGCATTTCCTCAGCACGGCACAGCGCCGATTGTACGGCAGGTATCAGCTGGTCGACGTCAAGCGGCTTGACCAGGTAAGCCAACGCACCGGCATCCGTTGCCCGTTGCACCATTTCCTCGTCACCATAAGCGGTCAGCGAAATAAATGGCAGATCGGCCTCGCGCAGCGCAGCAGCGACTTCGAAGCCGTCTTTGAGTGGCATACGCAGATCCAGGATCGTCAGATCGGGACGGTGCTCTTGCGCAAGACTTTCAGCCTGTACACCATCCGCTGCCTTTAGAATCTCAAACCCCGCGTCCTTGAGGCCACCACAAATAGCGCTCAGATCATCCTGGTCGTCATCGGCTACCAATACTTTCGTTGGATTCATAATCGCCCCCCCTATAGTATTGTTATCAACGACGAGCTCAGCGACTTGCCCGGGTACTGCAACTCACCTTTAATTAAAGCAGTTTTCTTTTCCAGATCAAGTCTGACCGAGCGAGCATCTGGAGCACAAGGACAACAATATGCACATTCTAACCGGAGATATAGGCGGCACCCATACGCGTCTGTCGATGTGCGAACTGACAGACAGACAGCTCCGATTTTCAAATCACCAGACGTTTTCCAGCCCAGACTATGCGTCGTTGCAGGCAGTGATCGAGGACTATACACCCGCGAGCACAGCTGAAGCTGCTGCCTTTGGCGTAGCCGGCCCCGTCAAACAGGGCGTCAGCCGGATTACCAACCTGCCCTGGGAGATCTCGCGGCAACAGCTGATCGACCAACTTGGCATGCAACAGGTGTTTTTGCTTAACGACCTCGAGGCGCTGGCCTGGGGAATTGCCAGTCTTGAGGATGCGGAACTTGTGTGCTTGCAAGAGGGTATCGGCAGCGATGCAGGCAATCAGGCCGTTATTGCAGCAGGCACTGGCCTGGGACAGGCCGGGCTGTTTTATGATGGCCAACAGCACATTGCGTTTGCCACGGAGGGTGGTCACGCCGATTTCAGTCCCGTCACCAGACTGGAGCAGGAACTCTTCGAGTATTTGCGGCAAAAATACGGGCATGTCAGCTGGGAACGCCTGGTGTCCGGACAGGGCCTGATCAACCTGTTCGATTTCATTCTAAAACATAACCGGCGCGAGGCACCTGACTGGCGAAACAGCCCTGACACAGACCCTGCTGCAATCATTTCCCGGCAGGCCCTCGAAGGCAGTGACCCGCATTGCATCGAAGCACTAAGCTGGTTTGTAGAGCTATATGGCCGTGAAGCCGGCAACCTGGCGTTAAAATTAAATGCCGCTGGCGGTTTGTTTTTGGGTGGTGGCATTGCACCAAAGATATTGCCCGCGCTTCAGGACAGCACTTTTCTGCGCGCATTTCTGGACAAGGGACGTATGCGTCCGTTGCTGGAGGCCATCAAGGTCCAGGTCATATGCAGTACAGATGTTAGTCTGAAGGGACTTGCCAGCTATGCGGCCGGCAACGACAAGAGCCGGTCTACTTGACGACTTTGAGCGATGGCCGTGAAGGCTTATCTTCAGGAGCTTCAGGCTCAGGACCGGAATCGTCCTCTTCATTGAACATCATGCCGCGGCCGTTTTCTTTTGCATAGACTGCCAAAACGGCGTTGATAGGCAAGGACACCAACTGTGATACGCCACTAAAGCGCGCAAGAAAAGTGACTTCTTCGTTAGTTACACGGAGGCCCTCAACTGCATTCGGACCGATATTCAGGACAATCTTGCCATCCTGAATATACTGGTGCGGCACCGCTACACCCGGAGCCTCGGCGTTGACCAGCAAATGTGGAGTGCAGTTGTTATCCAGCAGCCACTCGTTTATGGCTCGGATCAGGTAGGGACGGTTGGATGTCATGACGGCAATGCACTGACCAGTGCAACCTCACTCACCCATTTCCTTTTCTTCTTCTGTCAGGCTGGCTTCAAATGAATCGCGCGCAAATATGCGCTCTGCATATTGAGTCACTGCCTTGGCCTGTGCCGGTAATTCAATACCGTAGTGCTTCAGGCGCCACAAAATCGGGGCGACGGTTGCGTCCACCAGGGAAAATTCATCACTGAGGAAGAAAGGCTTGGCAGCGAACACCTCGTCACTGGAGGTCAGGCTGTCGCGGAGCGCCTTGCGTGCCTTGCTTACTGCCTTGTCATTGCCTGATTCCAGCTCGCTGAGCAGTGAGTACCAGTCTTTATCTATCCGATACAGCGCCAGCCGACTGCGTGCACGCGATACCGGGTCTACCGGCATCAATGGCGGGTGCGGAAAACGCTCGTCAAGATATTCTGTTACCACCTGAGGATCATAAAGCACCAGTTCGCGATCAATCAGCGTTGGCACACTCTGGTAGGGGTTCAGGTCGATAAGATCTTCCGGCAGGTTATCTGGATCGATATTGACAATTTCGACTGTAATCCCCTTCTCGGCAAGTACCATCCGTACACGATGACTCTGCGGACAGGTGGCATCTGAAAACAAGGTCATCACCGAACGGCGATTGGCGATTACAGCCATGGTTTTTCTCCAGTAACTACGGTTTGTGCAACCGGCAGCCGGTCATATCGACCGGCCACCAGTGCCTTACTTCAGTGAATGTCTTTCCAGAACTCTTTCTTGAGCAGGTAAGCCACAATGAAAAATACGAACAGGAACAATATCACTTTCACGCCCATTGCCTGACGTTCCTGCCTGATTGGTTCACCCATGTAGTCCAGGAAGTTAACCAGATCGCGGACAGTTCGATCGAACTCTGCGGGTGTCTGTGAGCCAGCTTCGACCAATTCAACACCTTCGAGCACCTCGTGCTCGTGGCCTTTATCATCGGTGACCGTTTTATAAACCGGCTTTTGCCAGCCCTGCAATTCCCACATCACGTTGGGCATACCAACGTTATCGAACACTTCGTTGTTCACACCAAACGGCCGTGAACTGTCCAGGTAGAAGGTACGCAGATAGGTGTACAACCAGTCGTTACCGCGCACACGCGAAACCAGAGTTAAATCCGGCGGCGCTGCACCAAAGTAAACTTTACCGGCCGCACGACTCATGGCGATATCCATGTGATCACCGACCTTGTCACCCGTGAACATCAGGTTATCAATCACGTCCTGGTCAGTCATACCAAGATCACGCGCCACGCGGTTGTAACGCTGGTGTTTTGCCGAGTGGCAACCCATGCAGTAGTTCACAAAAGTTCGCGCACCACGCTGCAATGATCCCTTGTTGGTCGGGTCAATGTTAGCCTTGTCCAGGTGAACACCACCGCTGCTGGCCAGAGCCAGTGCCGGCGACATAAGCAACAGAATAGCGAAGAGTTGTTTTTTCATTTGAACGTCACCCTGTCCGGTACCGGCTTGGTCGCTTCCAGCTTTGTATAGATTGGCATCAGCAGGAAGAAGGCGAAGTACATGATCGTACCCGCCTGTGCCATCATGGTCTTGATGTCGGTCGGCCCTTGAGTACCCAGCCAACCCAGGACGAAGAATGAGATGACAAACAGGGTCAGCATGATCTTGTAAATCGGTCCGCGATAACGAATCGACTTGACCGGGCTCTTGTCCAGCCAGGGCAGGAAGAACAGGATTACGATAGCACCACCCATGACGATTACACCCAGGAACTTGGCACTGAGCGGACCGATATCAATAGTCACGGCGCGCAACATGGCGTAGTAAGGCGTGAAGTACCAGACTGGTGCAATATGTTCCGGCGTTTTCAGCGGATCTGCCGGTTCAAAGTTCGGCGCTTCGAGGAAGTAACCGCCACCGGCCGGCACAAAGAACATAACGAACGCGAAAAATATCAGGAATACCGCCACACCAACGATGTCTTTTACCGAGTAGTAGGGATGGAACGGAATACCATCTTTGGGAATACCGTTTTCATCCTTGTTCTTCTTGATTTCAACACCGTCGGGATTGTTGGAGCCGACTTCGTGCAGTGCCAGGATATGCACCACAACCAGGCCTAGCAGCACCAGTGGTACTGCGATCACATGCAGGGCAAAGAACCGATTAAGGGTCGCGTCGGAAATAACATAGTCGCCGCGAATCCACAGCGACAGGTCATCGCCGATACCAGGGATCGCACCGAACAGCGAGATGATTACCTGCGCGCCCCAGTAGGACATCTGCCCCCAGGGCAGCAGATAACCGAAAAATGCTTCCGCCATCAGGGCCAGATAGATCAGCATGCCGAAGATCCAGATCAATTCGCGCGGACCTCGATAAGAGCCATAGATCAAGCCGCGGAACATGTGCAGGTAGACCACAATAAAGAATGCCGAGGCACCTGTGGAGTGCATGTAGCGAATTGCCCAGCCCCAGTCGACGTCGCGCATGATGTACTCGACCGATGCAAACGCCAGTTCGGCATCAGGCTTGTAGTTCATGGTCAGGAAGATACCGGTAACGATCTGGAGTACCAGCACCAGCAGCGCCAGCGAACCAAAGAAGTACCAGAAATTGAAGTTCTTGGGCGCGTAATACTTGGAAAGATGTTCTTCCCACATCTTGGTCATGGGGAAGCGCGCATCTACCCAGTCTCGCAGGTTGACTAACATACCCATCAGACAGCTCCTCCATCATCGCCAATAAGGATCAGCGTGTCACTGATGTACTGGTGCGGTGGAATTTCCAGATTAAGCGGTGCCGGGACGCCCTGGTAGACACGACCTGCCAGATCGAATAGCGAACCATGGCAAGGGCAGAAAAAACCACCCTTCCAGTCCGGATCATATGGCTGCGGCACTGCCTCGGGCTCATAGGTTGGCGAACAACCAAGGTGAGTACAGATACCTACAGCAATCAGCACTTCCGGTTTAACGGAACGAGTGGGGTTCTGGGCGTATGACGGCTGCTGAGGTTCAAGCGATTCCGGATCACGCAAACTGGCATCCAGTGTCGGCAATGCCTGAAGCATTTCTTCAGTGCGTTTGACAGCCCACACGGGCTTGCCTCGCCACTGCAGACGAATCATCTGACCGTCTTCCAGTTTGCTGATATCGGCTTCTACCGGTGCTCCCGCTGCCTTGGCTCTTTCGCTAGGCATCCAGGACTTTACAAAAGGCACCATGGCAAACCCGGCACCCACACCACCCACGACAGTTGTCGCAGCTATAAGAAACCGGCGTTTACTGGTATCTACACCGTCGCCACTCATTAATGGTCTCCACCTTGAAAATCACCGGCGCTCACTTACTTAGCTGGTCCGCCGATGCTTATGAACATTAGAATATTCTGAAATTCAAACTCACGCTTGAATAGCGGGCTTAGCATGTCGGAACTGCCCATTCAGGTCAAGTGATAGCCGAGTAAAACTCCCTGAATCGGGCCGAAATCTCAAACAGGATTATCTATATCGATAAAAGAATGTTGTATCCCGAACCGGGCAGCGAGATGCTCCCCAAGCGCCTGGACTCCGTAGCGCTCAGTGGCATGATGTCCGGCGGCAAAATAGTGGATCCCGTATTCGCGGGCGATATGCACACTGGGTTCCGAAATCTCGCCACTGATAAAGGCATTCAGCCCACGCCGGGCTGCGGTTTCCAGATAGCTCTGCGCTGCGCCAGTACACCACCCTATCGAATCGATGATCGCCGGCCCCTCTCCCACCACCAGAGGCTCCCGACCGAGCACGGCCAGAATGTGGGCCGCCAGCTCGCGTGCCGACCTGGGTTCCTCTATCTTGCCGAAACAGGCCAGTTCCGGCCCGTGGCCATCACCGAATCGTCCTTCCTCAAGCAGCCCCAGTCGCCTGGCCAACTGCACGTTGTTGCCGAGCTCCGGGTGCGCATCAAGCGGCAAATGGTAGGCCAGCAGACCGACACCGGCTTCCAGCAGCGCGTTTACGCGTTGCCGCTTGATTCCTGTGATGGTGGGGTCCTCGCCTTTCCAGAAATAACCGTGATGTACCAGCAGTAAATCGGCCCGTTGCTCACAAGCGGCATCAATCAGGGCCTGACTTGCCGTGACACCACTGACGAGCCTTGTGACATCTCCTCGACCTTCGACCTGTAAGCCATTCGGGCAGTAATCGTGAAACCGATCCGCCTCGAGCAATTGATCACAATAATCGACCAGTAGCTGTGTTTTTACCACGACTTGCTAAACCTCTGGGTGTATTTACGGACTTGTGTGACTCGCTATCGCCGCCAGGTTTGGCGATAATTCACACTCGGAAACAGACCAAGAACTGGCAATGAATATACGTGATACCGTTTCGTTTTTCCTGCAGGCTGCCACGGTTGGTATCGTCGCCGCCTTTTTGCTGCTCATGTTCAAACCGGAATGGTTTGCAGCCGGCCGATCCATCATCGAGGTGCGCCATGCGCCACAACACGATATAGCCATTGAACCTGCAAAACTGCCCTCAGGGCAAGTCAGTTCTTATGCCGACGCGGTGGAACGCGCGGCGGGTGCGGTGGTTAATGTCTATACCAGCAAGGTAATTACCCGCAAGCGACACCCGCTACTCGACGATCCGTTGTTCCGTCACTTCTTTGGCGAACAAGTCGATAAGCCGCGCAAAAGCACCCAGACGAGCCTGGGTTCCGGTGTCATTGTCTCCCCGCAAGGCTACGTACTAACCAACAATCATGTCATCGCCGGCGCTGACGAGATACAGATACTGTTGCAGGATGGACGCAGTACCCGGGCAACTGTGGCGGGCGTGGACAAGGACACGGATCTGGCTGTGCTGCAGATTGATCTTGATGATTTGCCTTCGATTGCAATCAGTACCACAGACAAACTGCGTGTTGGCGACATTACTCTGGCCATCGGCAATCCCTTCGGCGTTGGCCAGACAGTAACGTTCGGTATCATCAGTGCCACCGGCCGCAGTCAGCTGGGCATTAATCGCTATGAAGACTTTATCCAGACTGACGCCGCCATTAATCCCGGCAATTCCGGGGGCGCACTGATCAATGCCTACGGCGAACTGATTGGCATTAACACGGCGATATACAGCCGCTCCGGCGGCTCACAGGGCATCGGCTTTGCTATCCCGGCCAGTCTCGCCGCCAACGTGATGGAACAGATCATAGAACAGGGCCATGTCCAGCGGGGCTGGCTGGGTATCGAGGCACAGGACCTGACACCACAGCTGGCTGAGAGCTTCCAGCTCAATGATACCCACGGCATGCTCATCGCGGGCGTGCTGCGCGGCGGACCGGCAGACACGGCAGGCATCGAACCCGGTGATGTAATCGAAACGATTAATGGTGACGAAATCGAAAATGCGCGCTCTGCAATGAATCAGATTGCGCAAGGTGGTCCAGGCGCCCGGTTAAAGATTCGTGGCATACGCGACGGTCAAAGGTTCGAAGCCACCGTCGTCACCGGACGACGTCCCGAGTCACAACAGTCAAACTGATCAATTCGTCACTGCAAGCGCAGCGCGCTAACAACGGGGCGAGCAGTGGCAGTCTCAGCCGGGATTGGCCTGCTTCTGCTTCTGCTTCTTTTCGATGTAATCTTCCAGCTGCTTGCGGGTAACGGGACCCACCTGCCGGGCCACCGGTGATCCGTCCGGAGCGATAATATAGGTCGTTGGCAGACCGGGTATGGCGCCCAGGGGGGTCGTCGCCAGCGGTTCAGAACGGAGTACCGGGTATGAAATCAGGAATGAATCAACAAAGTTATTCAGCTGCTCCGCACCAATATCTTCAAAATTGACGCCCAGCACCACGGCATCAGTATCCTTGTGGCTATCATGGAAATCGACAAGGTCTGGAATCTCTTCCTGGCAGGGAGGACACCAGGTTGCCCAGTAATTCACAATCACCCACTTGCCACGGTAGTCCTCCAGCGAGCGCGTTTTGCCAGACAGATCCGGCAAACTGTAATCCACCGGTTCGGCAACAGCTGCTCCTGCCAGGAAGCAAGCTGTGGTGGTCAATATTGCTAATAATCGCATGTAAAAAGTCTCTGATTTCAATAACACAGTTGGTCGCCAGCCGCCGCAGGCTCTAAACTAACAGTGGACCTCAGCGGCAGACGCATTTGCTCCCTTAAACAGGGATCAATCAACAGGACACAGGTATGACCACAATTCGTCAGGAAGATTTCATTCAGTCGATCCAGAATGCACTGCAGTACATTTCCTATTATCACCCGATCGACTTCGTCCATGCCATGCACGAGGCGTACAAAAAAGAACAATCTCCTGCGGCACGGGATGCGATAGCCCAAATTCTGGTGAATTCCCGCATGTGCGCCGAGGGCAAGCGCCCCATCTGCCAGGATACCGGCATTGTCACCGTATTTCTGGATATTGGCATGGATGTCAGCTGGGCAAGCGACATGAGCGTTGAAGACATGGTCAACGAAGCTGTACGACGCGCTTATCTTGATCCCGATAATCCTCTGCGCGCGTCGATCGTCGCCGACCCGGCAGGCAAACGCAGCAATACCGGAGACAATACGCCGGCAGTAATCCATATGTCCACGGTAGCTGGAGACCGGGTCTCGGTCACCGTGGCCGCAAAGGGCGGCGGCTCGGAAAACAAGGCACGGTTTTCCATCCTCAATCCCAGTGATGATGTCGCGGATTGGGTGGTAGAGCAGGTACCCGGTATGGGTGCTGGCTGGTGCCCGCCGGGCATTCTCGGCATCGGCATCGGTGGCACGGCCGAGAAAGCCATGCTGCTCGCCAAGCAATCGTTACTTGCCCCGGTAGATATGCATGAACTGCAATCCCGTGGCCCTGCCAGCCGTGCTGAAGAGTTACGTCTGGAAATCTATGCTCGCGTCAATCAGCTGGGTATCGGCGCACAGGGTCTGGGCGGTCTGACCACGGTGCTCGACGTCAAGGTGCTGGACTACCCGACCCACGCCGCGTCCAAGCCCGTTGCCATCATTCCTAACTGCGCCGCCACCCGACACATTCATTTTGATCTTGATGGCAGCGGTCCGGTATTCCCCGAACCGCCGTCCCTGGACGACTGGCCGAAACTGCACTGGGACGCCGGTGCCCAGGCTCGCCGCATCGACCTTGACAGCCTCGACTCAGGGGCCATTCGCGACTGGAAACCCGGCGAAACCCTGCTGCTGAGCGGCCACCTGTTGACCGGCCGCGACGCAGTTCACAAGCGCATTGTTGATAGTCTTGCCCGGGGCGAGGCATTGCCCGAGGGCCTGGATTTCAGCAACCGGTTTATTTACTACGTAGGCCCGGTAGACCCGATTAAAGGTGAGGCTGTGGGGCCAGCCGGCCCTACCACTGCTACTCGTATGGACAAGTTTACCGACGTCATGCTCGACAAAACCGGTCTGATTGGCATGATCGGCAAGGCTGAACGCGGGGCGGCAGCCATTGACAGTATTCGGGAGCATGGAGCCGTTTACCTCATTGCCACCGGTGGTGCGGCTTATCTGGTGTCGAAGGCAGTCCAGGCCGCGAGGGTTATTGCCTACCCGGAACTGGGCATGGAGGCCGTGTACGAATTCGAGGTACGGGACATGCCCGTCACCGTGGCTGTAGACGTGCGTGGTGAGTCCATTCACCAGCGTGGCCCCCAGGAATGGCGGCAGCGTATCGCCGATATCCCGATTCAGACCGAGTAGTCCAGATTTATCCCAACTGACCGCTAAACAGTCAGTTAACGAGTCCCTTTATCTGAATACAGTGCAAACTTTACAGCTGACAATTCCCGCCCAGAGCGATGATCCTGCCGGGTTACGAATCAAGCCGCGCGAGGTTCAGGCATGGCTGGACAACCTGCCTTTCCTTGATCTTCAGCGAACCCTGCGCCTGGCGCGCGAGCAACTACGACTCATGAACCGTCAGGCCATTCCAGCCAGCACCCGGCTGGAAATTCTCGGCCAGTTTCTTGCCACCTATCAGCGCCTGGTTGAGACCCTGTCGGCACAGCACCACGATGCTGATATACTGCTGCCGCTGGTGAAGCGACTCTGCCAGGACATTGGTTTTGGTTACAAGATTGTCGTCAACCAACTGGTCAACCAGCGCAGCGGCTTTATGGAAGGCCGCAGCCTGCCACTGGCGCTGCTAGGCAGTATCCATACTCTCGGCCTGCAACTTCTCGACTGTTACAGCGCTTATCAAAATGCCCCTCGCGCGCTCTGGAGCGAGTGCCTGTCGCTGTATGCCTATGCCTGGCAAAGCGGCCGCGAACAATACTCGGCTCCGTTACCCGGATTCGGAAAACAACAGATCGATGCCAGCTTCCGCCTGTCTGCATTGATACGGCTTGTGGACCCCTACCAGTTACCCGCAGGCATGATCAAACCTTTACGCCAGTACCTGGAAAAACACATTGCACTTAGTTGCATTCACGAAAGCCCACCCGCGGACAAAAACTGTTTTCAGCTCAAGGACGCCTTGCAGCAGGTAACAGAGGGACAGAATCCACACCTGTATCTACAAGTGGATGACTTGCTGGAACGGATACAACTCGATATCGACAAACTGGAAAAAACCAATCAGTCGTGGGCTATCGGCATACCATCGGAAGTACCAGCACAGCCGTTACTCCATAGCCTGAAAAAAACCATGGAGCACTGGAGCCAACACCCCACGCGTATCGCCGTGCGAGAGGAAACCCATGTCCGCATCGAGCTGGTGTACGGATTACACGCCACTTATTGTATGACCAACCGCCAGCGACCTTTTAATCCGACGCTGTTTCTGACTCCGGGGCATGCAAACGACATTGAGTTAACAGCAGACTTGTCCATGGCAGAGCCACAGAAGCTGGATCCGGCCGAAATCTTTTCATGCACCAGCCTGAATCGCAGCAGTGGTGGCCTGGCAGTAAGTTACCGGGGGAATAAAAAATCCTGCCCCCGGGTTGGTCAACTGATTGCCCTGCGGCGTCCGGAAGCCAGTCCCGGAAACCGCTGGGTAGTCGCTGCATGCCGATGGTTGATTGAATCAGAAAACGGCAATGGATTCGAAATGGGGGTGCAATATCTCACCCACGACCCACGACCCGTGGTTATCCGCCTGGTGGATGATTCAGGCCTTGGGAAGAACTATGAGCCAGCGATCGCAGCTATACAGAAACGCGGGCAGGAACCGGTGCATACACTGATAACACGTAGTGGCGAAATCCGGACCGGCTCGCAGCTCACCGTCTACGAAGATGGTAACCAGCAGCATATTCGCTGCATTGAGCAACTGGATGACTACCCGGGTTTTCAGCGTTTTATCTACACGCCTGCCGACGTTTAGCCTGACAAACCCTTACCCCGGATACAAAAAAGGCCCCTTCAGGGCCTTTTTCTACGTCTTGATATCAGGCCCTACTGCAGGTCCAGATTTCCACCACCGAGGTAGTTGCGGTCTGATTCTTCAACTACACCGATTGACCAGGCGCCACGCTTCTTGGCGTGATCAATGGCCATTTCTGTTTCCGAGGCCGTCGGGTTGCGGTTTACAGCGAGACCCTGACCGGGGTAGATCAAATCAGCATCCTTGATCTTGTCACGGTTAGCCTTGTAGATCAGCGGCCACTGGTAGGGGTCGGCATAGATTTCCGATTTACCGGAAATCGACCACAGGCTGTCACCGCCAACCACGTCGTACTGAACGTTGGCTGAATGCAGCTCGGTCATCAGCGGCGTCAGCAGATCATAAGCCTTGCGACCTTCTGCGTTAGCAATCGCATTGCCTGCATCGGTCAGGGTATTCTGCTGATTTGCGCTCATGCCAGAAACACTGCTGGCCTCGTCAAACATGATTTTGGCTTTTTCCAGATAGTACTGGTTAACTGCGAGCTCGGCCTGGGTGCGGGCCTTGTTGGCCAAACTGATGGCAAGTGTTTTGCTTCCCTCAGGAGAAGCCGCTTCATCTTCCGCAGACTTGAGAATTTTTTCCGTATCGCGCCAGATCCAGTCTACGGACTTGGCCTTGGCAATGGCCGCTTTGGCCGAATCGATAGCCTGAGTCACTTCAGCACTCTGGTCTGACGTCGTTGCGGGCGGAGTCGACGCACAACCTGCGACCAAACCCAGCACCAGAACCGCAAGAACCAGTTGCTTGCCAAAAAACATTCTTTTCATGAAAATACTCCGCTAGTGGTTGTTCCGTGGAGACTTTTTGCGTCTCTTCCATCCTTATTGAAGCTAACATCCGTTCGATCCGGGTGTCAAGCAACAGGCTGACAGACTGCGACATTACCGCAGCCCGGTTTAAAAGACAAAGACGCAACCAGTCAGAAAAAAATTCCTTTTTCCGGGTATCGTCGCCGACCCGTTCTTGAACTCTTATCTCTCAGCCGCTCTCTGCGCCCGTTCGCGAGCTGACATCGCTTCATCGCGTGCCAGCGCAGCATTTTCCCGCGCGTCCTGGAAATCCCGGTTATCCAGCATCTCTTCCGCCGCTCTCAGGTGTTCCTGCGCCTTTTCATACGGCTCTGGAGCAAGCTCTTCCGCCCCAGCCACACGCGCAGCCTCAATTGCCTGCCGGGCCTCGCTCATTTCCTGAACAGGCGCTGAGCCGCAGCCAAGCAACGAACCCAGAATCAACGCCGCAACCAATAATACAACCGACCGGCAGGAAAACAGGCAATAATTCGACGAACACGTTTCGGCTGGCTGCATAAATGACGCGAATGATGATTTCAGACATGAAGCTAGCACTGCACTGCGAGGCGGTCAAGAAACTGTGATGCCAATAGCATGGACGCCCGCTGGCAGATAGCGGAAAATGCGCAACCCGCCAGAGGAGGACCCGCCAATGACCAAAACCACGATTTATCACAATCCGCGCTGCAGCAAATCCCGTCAGACACTCGAGTTGTTGAACCGGCGTGGCCTGGATGCTGATATTGTCGAGTATTTAAAGACACCGCCGGATGCCGCCGAGCTGGAGCGCATTCTTGACTTGCTGGGGCTGGAACCTCGCGAGCTGATGCGCACTAACGAAGCCGAATACACCGAGCTAAAACTCGACGATGCATCCCTGAGCCGCGAACAGCTGATTACGGCTATGGCCGGGCACCCCAAACTTATCCAGCGACCAATTGTTCTGAACGATGGCAAGGCCGCATTGGGACGACCGCCGGAAAGCGTGCTGGAGATCCTCTGAAGTGGCTGACATTCTGGTTCTTTACTACAGTCGCCACGGCGCCACTGCCAGCATGGCACAGCATATTGCGCGAGGCATAGAGGAAGTTGACGGCATGCAGGCACGTATTCGCACCGTAGCGCCGGTGTCTACAGTATGTGAAGCCAGTGAAGATGACATCCCCGACAGTGGTGCGCCCTATGCAAGCGATACTGATCTGCGCGAGTGCGTCGGGCTGGCACTTGGTAGCCCAACCCGTTTTGGCAACATGGCGGCGCCACTAAAATATTTTATCGATGGCACCAGCAGCCTGTGGCTGGGCAGCGAACTGGCCGGTAAACCGGCTGCAGTATTTACGTCCACTTCGTCCATGCATGGCGGCCAGGAAACCACGCTGCTCTCGATGATGCTACCGCTGCTGCACCATGGCATGTGCATTATTGGTATTCCCTACGCTGAAACCGGATTGATGCATACTGACGCGGGCGGTACGCCTTATGGCGCCAGCCACCTGGCAGGGACTGACAGCAAGAAACCATTGACTGATATCGAGCTGGAGCTCTGCCGGGCATTGGGACGCCGACTGGCAGTAACGGCTCGCAAGCTGGCCGGCTAGCACGTTGGTTCAACGCCTGCTGTACAGCCTGACCCTGACCGGGTACTTCGGTATTATGTTGCTATTGCCAGTGTGGTACGGCTGGCTGGCGCCGCCAGAGTTGATTCCAGCACAGCTGGCACTGGTGTTGCTGGGCCTGCCACTCTTCACGCCACTGCGCGGCCTGTTGCACGTGCGCCGACACACCATTGCATGGAGTTTGTTTCTTTCCATGTTCTATTTCAGCCACGGCTGTATGGAAGCCTGGGGTAATCCGGATGCTCGCTGGCTGGCATTTATAGAGATCGGGTTGTCACTATGCTGGCTGGTGGGCGGCATTTTGTATCTTCGTTACAGCAACAGGTTGCAATAGCTATATCGGGTGCAGGCACTCTGCCGGGATTGTTTGCGGCTTCGGTGCAGGCACAGGCACCGCAAAAACATCCCGGCAACGATGCTTTAGGATTATAGCAGCCCGGTCAATTGGATTATAAATCGAGCACGGTTTTCGCAAACGGGATGGTAAGTCGGCGTTGTGCTGCCAGTGACGCAGCATCCAGTTGCTCCAGTAACTCCATCAGTGCAGGTAGATCACGTGGCATCCGCTTTAACAGGTAGCGCCCGGTGTCGTCCGGCAGATCGAGACCTCGTAATCGGGCCCGCAGCTGCAACGCCTCCAGGCTCTGTTCGTCATTGAGGGCCTGTAGTTGGTAAACCAGTCCGGCACCGAGACGCGAGCGCAAATCCGGCAGGATCAGTGGCAGCTGTGCCGGTGCAAGACTGGCGCTAACTACCAGACTGTGCCGGCTGTCACGCAGCCGGTTATACAAATGAAACACAGCCTCTTCCCAGTCGGCCTGGCCGGCAATTGCCTGGATGTTGTCCAGGCAGACCAGCGCATGGGTTTCCCAGCCTTCCAGCAGTCCTGGTGGTAATCCGGCAGTGTTATCCAGCGACAGGTAAGCCGCCGTGCGGTTTTCTTCAGTTACCTGGTGGCAAACGGCCTGCAACAGATGGGTTTTTCCGGTACCGGGCGGCCCCCAACACAGTAACTGACCACTGTTCGTCAACCTGGCCAGCCGCTGCAGCTGCCCAAGCAGCTCCTGGTTATTTCCGGCAACGAAGTTGGTAAAGCGTGCCGAATCCCGCAGCTGCAGGCCCAGCACCAGTTGGTCGTTCATGATGTGTGGCGCGCGCGTCGGCCCCAGGTGATGACGTAGTCCAGACCACTCCAGACCACACTTACGGTCACAGCATAAACCAGTACTGTCACCCAGACAGGTGCAAACCAGTCATTCAGCTGCTGTGTAATGACAATCAAAACCAGCAGTATCTGCAACAGCGTATTAAGTTTGCTGATCAGGGTTGGGTCTGCTTCAAGGCGTTCGATATGAAAATTATAGGCGACAGCCCCAGCCACAATCACCAGATCGCGAGCCACAACCAGCACCAGTAACCAGACGGGGAGTAACCCCACCCAGGCCAATGCCGCGTAGCAGGTAACCAGCAGGGCCTTGTCGGCCAGCGGATCGAGGATGGCGCCCAGCCGGCTGGTCCAGCCAAATTGCTTGGCCAGGAATCCGTCCAGGCCATCGGATGCACCAGCAACGAAAAACAGCACCAGGGCCAGCAGGTACTGCTGTTGCAGCAATACCCAGGCGACAGGCACCACCAGCAGAATACGAATGACAGTGATCAGGTTGGGGATATCGCTGCGTTTCACGGATTCAAGCGGTAGCGCCAGGGGACATCTGTCTCGATCGGCTGCAGCACGCGCCCCAGGGTTATGAGCTGTTGCAGACTGCTGGCATCTGCACTCAGTTTGAGACTGAACTCGACTTCCCGGTCTTCGGCACGCAAGACGTTGACTTGGTCGACGGGGCTGAGCGAACCCAAATAAGCGGATACCCGTGCGTAGTCTTCCAGACTGGAGACTTCCTCGACCACCAGGCTGTGCATGCCACTGTCTCCGGAGACCACTGCGTAGCGCACGGCCAGCCATTCAGCGGCATCGCCAAGACCTCTGTCCACCGCGTCATCCAGCGATGCGGCGTGTCCTTTCCACGACTGGCTATTATTGCCATCCGTGAGTTGCCAGGCAGTTCGCCAGTCACCAGACCTGCTACGGCGCTCCAGTCGCCCGGTGAGCACCACCTGCGGGCGGTAGCGACGGGATGCTGCAGCAACTGTGCCCATAAAACCGCCCCAGACATCGGTGAACTGAATGGCACGCTGGTCTTCAAGGTCCATCAACGGCAGCGTTAACGGCAAGCCATGGTGCCTACCGGCAGCACGCGCACCGGTCGCGCCTGGTTCAACGGTCTCTGACATCAGGTAGCGTTGACCACGGTCATCAATCGCCAGCCACAACAAAAGATCGGGCCGTTCACGCCCCCAGTAAGGCAGACCGGCAGCGCGAACTTCGCGAGCCAGCGCAACACCGTCGAACTGAACCCACAAGCTGAGCTGCTCCGGCCGGCCGGCATCAGCGGATGTTTCTCGAAACCGAAACTGTTCTACGAATCGGCCCGGTTTCTTCAGCAGGCCCCGGGCCTCCGGGGTCGCCAGGCTATCGGTGCTGCCTGACAAACGTAACAGCACTTCTTCCAGTGCCAGAGACAGGGCCGCGTCACGGCTGGCGGTATCGCGACCAGCCGCTTCGACTTCGGCCTGGAAAAGCGTCTGCACCCGGCCAGCCTGCAAGGGGCTTGCCGCAGCCAGCAGAGCAAATAAAAAGAGAATGCGTGCAAACATAGACTATTACCATACCATAGCCACTTTGGACCTGTGTCGCTATAGCAGAGCGGCGGCGTTTGCGGGTACTATTGCGCTTTTCCAAGTGACGGAGTCCGAAGTGTCAGGACAGCAACCTTCATCGTCCGGTACTTCCATCAGTTACCGTGACGCCGGTGTCGATATTGACGCCGGCAATGCCCTGGTGGAACGCATCAAACCCGTGGTATCGCGCACCCATCGGGAAGGCGTGGTTACCGGTCTGGGTGGCTTTGGCGCACTCTTTGAGCTGCCACTGGACCGTTACCGCCGGCCACTGCTGGTTTCCGGCACCGATGGTGTCGGCACCAAGCTAAAACTGGCCATCGACAGTGGCCGCCATGACACCATTGGTATCGATCTGGTTGCCATGTGCGCCAACGATATTATCGTGCAGGGTGCCGAGCCACTGTTCTTCCTCGATTACTACGCCACCGGCAAGCTTGATGTCGATATCGCCGCCGATGTTGTCAAGGGGATCGGACAGGGTTGTGAACAGGCCGGTGCAGCCCTGATCGGTGGAGAAACCGCTGAAATGCCCGGCATGTACAAGGCTGAAGACTACGACCTCGCCGGCTTCTGCGTAGGTATTGTGGAGAAAGACAAACTTATTGACGGCCAGTCGGTAGCGGCAGGTGACGTACTCATCGGTCTGGCCTCTTCCGGCCCGCATTCCAATGGCTACTCGCTGATCCGCAAAATTATCGAAGTGAGCGGCGTTACCACGGATACCTTGCTCGATGGCCAGCCCCTGCTCGACTGGCTGATGGCACCAACGCGGATCTACGTTAAACCGTTACTGGCGCTACTGGAAACCGTTGAAGTACACAGTTTATGCCATATCACCGGTGGCGGTTTACCGGAAAACCTGCCGCGTATGCTGCCGGATGGCATGGTCGCCCGAATCGATACAGGCAGCTGGACATGGCCAGCTGTTTTTTCCTGGTTACAGGAACAGGGCAATGTTGACAGCTTCGAAATGTACCGCACCCTGAATTGCGGTGTCGGCATGGTCGTCTGTGTCGCAGAACACCAGGTAGACACCTGTCTGTCGGTGTTACAGCAACAAGGCGAACAAGCCTGGGTACTCGGGAGAGTAGCTGCGGACGAAGGCGAGGCGCGCGTCGAGCTGAATGACTGACAGCAGACCACCGCTGTCCCTCGTCATACTGATATCCGGACGCGGTTCCAATCTAAAGGCAATTCTTGATGCAATCAGCAGCGGCGAACTTAACGCCGAGGTGCGCGCTGTTATCAGTAGTCGGCTGGATGCTGCCGGGCTCGGCCATGCCAGACAGCACCAGGTTGATACCCTGGCCCTGGATGGCAACGATTACCCGACGCGTGAAAGCTACGACCGGGCCCTGCAGGGACTCATTGATCGTTTCAACCCTGATCTGGTAGTCCTGGCTGGCTTCATGCGCATTCTGACACCCGGGTTAGTGCGCCACTACCAGGGTCGAATGATCAATATCCACCCATCCCTGTTGCCTGCCCTGCGAGGGTTGAACACTCACCAGCGCGCCCTGGACGAAGGTCTGCACGAACATGGTGCGAGCGTTCATCTGGTCACTGAGGAACTCGACGGCGGCCCGGTGATCGTACAGGTACGCGTACCGGTACTTGAAGGCGACGACGCCGAAAAGCTGGCGGAGCGTGTTCTGAAGCAAGAGCACCGCTTGTACCTGCAGGCGCTACAATGGCTTGCCGCTGATCGTATACAATGGTCCAGGGGGCAGCTGCTGTTTGATGAGCGGCCACTGCAGGAACCGCTGCTACTGAATTCAAACTGCTAGGAAGATATGCCGTACTACTCTCGCCTTAATGCCCTGCTACTGGCAGGCCTGCTGTTCGCAGTGATGCCATTCAACTTCGCCGGTGCTGATAGCAGTCAGCCCTACCCGGAATTTGTGGCGCAATATGATGCCATGGCCAACGGTTTCGGCATCGGCAGCGTAACCATCAGCCTGCGGCGCAATGGCAACGATAAATATCTGTACCAGCAGGAATCACACAGCAGCGGTATTGCCGCGCTGTTCGGTGACAACAAGTCAATTGAAAGCAGCCTCTGGCAACTCGACGATGGCCGCATCAAGGTGCTCGAATATACGTCACAGCACAAGGGTGGCGACGACGATGATAACGAACACCTGTTGTTCGACTGGGACAATACCACGGTAAGAAATATCGGTGTTGGCGAACACTGGGAAATTCCGCTACCCGCAAACACTCTGGATCGGCTGGTTATGCAACTCGCCATGCTCTTCGAATTACGCAACGGGAAAACAGAATTTAACTACCAGGTACCACGTCAGGGCCGCATAAAGAATTACAGCTTTGAACTGCTGGGCGAGGATGAAATCGAACTCACCTCGGGCATGTACAAGACACTTAAAGTCGGACGCACCAACGACGACCGCGACCAGAGCTGGGTCTGGAGCGCGCCGGAGCTGGATTATTTCCCGATACGGTTTCTAAAGAAAAAACAGAACGGCATCAAAATCGAGCTGGTACTGCGCAAACTTGACTTTGCACCCTTCGGCGACGGTAACAGCCTGGAAGTCGAACCGCTGAACCCCTGAAGCCCAAATCAGGCTTTGGGTAATGTGACGCCCGTCTGCCCCTGATACTTGCCACCCCGATCTCCGTAAGACGTCTCGCACACTTCATCTGATTCCAGGAACAATACCTGGGCGACACCTTCGTTAGCGTAGATCTTCGCTGGCAGCGGTGTGGTATTGGAAAACTCCAGGGTCACGTGACCTTCCCATTCCGGCTCCAGTGGCGTGACATTGACGATAATACCGCAGCGCGCGTAGGTAGACTTACCCAGGCAAATGGTCAGCACACTGCGGGGAATACGGAAATACTCAACCGTACGCGCCAGCGCGAAGGAATTCGGCGGGATAATGCAGACGTCGGATTTAACATCGACAAAACTGTTGTCGTCGAAGTTTTTTGGATCAACCACCGCTGAATTGATATTGGTAAAAATCTTGAATTCATCGGCGCAGCGGATGTCGTAGCCATAACTGGACGTTCCGTAAGAAATCACCCGACCGGTACCTTCACGCTCGCGGACCTGCCCGGCCACAAAGGGCTCAATCATGCCTTCCTGCTCCGCCATGCGGCGAATCCACCGATCGGATTTAATCGACATTGCTTGTCCTGTTGAAAATGGTAACGCCAAAGATACCGGGGAAACTCTTAACCGCCAAGACGCCAGACAGACCTCACCTGAATATAACGCAGAAGAACCGGGGGTTCCAAGGCATCCTGGCGGTTATAAAGCCTAGTTGTTCTGAATCACAATCTGCGGGAACTTGGCAGCGTAGTTCTTCGACTGCAGTGCCAGCTTGGCGGCAGTGCGACGGGCGATATCCTTGTAGATCTGGGCAATTCGACCGTCCGGTTCAGCGACCACGGATGGGCGACCGGAATCGACTTCCTCACGAATAGCCTTGTCCAGCGGGAGTGCCCCGAGGAAATCGACATCGTAATCGTCAGACATCCGCTGACCACCGCCTTCACCGAAGATGTGTTCTTCGTGACCGCACTCGCTGCAAATGTGGATACTCATGTTCTCGATAATACCGAGCACCGGCACTTCGACTTTCTCGAACATCTTGAGGCCCTTGCGCGCATCCAACAGGGCAATGTCCTGCGGAGTGGTGACAATCACAGCACCGGAGACCGGCACTTGCTGCGCCAGCGTCAGCTGGACATCACCGGTACCCGGCGGCAGATCGATCACCAGGTAGTCCAGTCCATGCCAGTTGGTGTCACCAAGCAGCTGCTGCAGAGCCTGGGTGACCATCGGGCCACGCCAGATCATCGGGGTTTCCTCGTCAACCAGGAAACCGATCGACATGGTCTGAATGTGATAGCTGACCATCGGCTCCAGGGTCTTGCCGTCCTTCGACTCCGGCTTGCCACTGATGCCCAGCATGCGTGGCTGACTGGGGCCATAGATGTCTGCATCCAGCATGCCGACACTGGCACCCTCTGCGGACAGCGCCAGGGCCAGGTTGGTTGCCGTAGTGGATTTACCCACGCCGCCCTTACCGGAAGCCACAGCGATAATATTCTTGATGCCGTCGATCGTTTTCACGCCTTTTTGTACAGAGTGCGCCTGGATGGCGAAACTGACATTGACGCGGGCCTTACCCACACCGTCAATCGACTCGACCAATTCTTTCAGCCTCGCAGCAAGCTCTTCCTTATAGCCTTCTGCCGGGAAACCGAGGACCACGTCGACAACGACCTGGTCGCCCTCGATCATGACATTGCGCACGCACTGGGCGGTTACCAGATCCTTTTCCATGAAAGGATCGATGTATTCCTTGAGCTTCGCTTCAATCTGCTCTCTGGACAGGTCTGCCATGGTCATTTCCTCATCAAGCTTGGTCGCGGGCCATTTGGCCTTGATTCCACTGAAAAAATTGAGGCGCGATTGTACACAATTTAAGGTGGCGGGTCTTCACCCCGGTTTGTACGGTTAAGAAAACCCGTTTCTGGCATAATGGCGCGCTATCTACAGGTTCTGTCAGGCAATTTAATGTCACAACAACATCGCAACATACTGGTCACCAGCGCCCTGCCCTATGCCAATGGCTCAATTCACCTGGGACATTTGGTCGAATATATCCAGACAGATATCTGGGTTCGCTTTCAAAAGATGCGCGGCCATAACTGCATCTACGTTTGTGCAGACGATGCTCATGGCACGCCGATCATGCTGCGTGCCCAGCAGGAAGATATCTCGCCGGAAGCGCTGATCGAAAAAATGAACGCCGAGCACCAGGCGGATTTCGCCAGCTTTCATATCGAATTCGACAACTATTACAGCACGCACTCGGAAGAAAACCGTGAGTTCGCCGAATCCATCTACCTGAAACTACGCGACGCCGGGCACATCGACCAGCGCACCATCAGCCAGTATTACGACCCCGAAAAGGCCATGTTCCTTCCAGATCGGTTCATCAAGGGTACCTGCCCCAAATGTGGCGCCGACGATCAATATGGCGACAACTGCGAAGTTTGTGGTGCGACATACGATGCCGGAGAACTGAAAAACCCCAGGTCAGTGATCAGTGGCGCGACACCCGTGGAAAAGGAATCAGAGCATTACTTTTTCAAGTTGTCCGACTTTACCGATATGTTGCACGACTATCTCCACAAAGCCACCCAGGCAGAAGTGGCCAACAAGATGAACGAGTGGCTGGAAGCCGGCCTGCAGGACTGGGACATTTCGCGTGATGCGCCCTACTTCGGCTTCGAGATTCCTGATGCGCCAAACAAGTTTTTCTACGTCTGGCTGGATGCGCCCATGGGCTACATGGCCAGCTTCAAGGACTACTGCAATAAAAATGACCTGAATTTCGATGACTGGTGGGGCAAGCACTCCAGCGCAGAGCTGTATCACTTCATCGGCAAGGACATCCTGCGTTTTCACACGCTGTTCTGGCCCGCGGTGCTCGACGGTTCCGGTTATCGCAAACCAACCCGGGTGTTCGCCCACGGATTTTTGACCGTCAACGGCCAGAAGATGTCCAAGTCACGCGGCACCTTCATCAATGCCCGCACTTACCTTGACCATCTTGATCCTGAATACCTGCGCTATTACTACGCGGCCAAACTCTCCAGCGGCGTCGATGACATTGATCTCAACCTGGACGATTTCGTGGCCCGTATCAACAGCGACCTGGTCGGCAAATATGTGAACATCGCCAGTCGTACCGCAAACTTCATCATTAAACACTTCGACGGTGAACTGCTGTCGGTTAAGGAATATGGCACCCACGAAACAGAAGGTGGCAAGCAGCTTGTCGCCGAGGCCTTTGAACAACGCGAGTACAGCCGTGCTATCCGGGAAATCATGCGTATGGCTGACAGCACCAACCAGTTCTTTGACGAAAACGAACCGTGGAAACTTGCCAAGGATCCGGAGCAGAAAGACAAGTTGCACAAAGTGTGTTCACGCATCCTGCACTCTTTCCATGTCCTTTCCATCTTCCTGACGCCAATCCTGCCTGCCATGACAGGGCGCGTAGCGCGCGAATTGTTCGGCATGGAACGCGACTTTAGCTGGGACGACCTGGAACACTTCCCAGCGCGCATCAACAAATTCAAACACCTCGCCAAGCGCGTCGAAACAGACGCTGTAAACGCTATGACCGAGGCATCCAGAGAGAGTTTAACTGTGACTGAAACCAAACCTGCCAGTGGTCCGCTGGCTGACGACCCGGTTGCCGATGCCATAACATTCGACGAATTTGCCAAGGTAGATCTGCGCATTGCAAAAATCGTCAAGGCCGAGGCCGTGGAAAAAGCCGACAAACTACTCCAGCTGACCCTGGATATCGGTGGTGAAACGCGCAACGTTTTTGCAGGTATAAAAAGTGCCTATGCGCCTGAAGACCTGGAAGGCAAACTCACCGTAATGGTCGCCAATCTCGCACCACGCAAAATGCGCTTTGGTGTTTCTGAAGGGATGGTCCTTGCGGCCGGCCCTGGTGGCAAGGACCTGTTCATCCTTGAACCGCACCAAGGTGCGCAACCGGGCATGAAAGTTAAATGAAGCGCAACGGAAAACAGGTAATATAGAACCCCATGGCCGAACTTGCCCTCATCCTAGTAAGCACCGTCCTGGTGAACAACTTCGTTCTGGTGAAGTTCCTGGGCCTGTGCCCGTTCATGGGTGTATCACGCAAGCTTGAAACTGCCACCGGCATGTCACTGGCAACGACCTTTGTACTCACGCTGTCGTCAGTCTGCAGCTACCTGGCGAATGAATACCTGCTGGCGCCGCTGGGGCTGGAATACCTGCGCACCATCACATTTATTCTGGTTATCGCAGTGGTAGTGCAGTTCACTGAAATGGTGGTGCACAAAACCAGTCCCCTGCTTTACCAGGTGCTGGGTATCTTTCTGCCATTGATTACCACCAATTGCGCGGTACTGGGCGTAGCCCTGTTAAACGTGCAGGAAAGACACGGCTTTCTTCAGTCCGCCGTTTACGGCTTTGGCGCCGCCGTCGGATTCTCCCTGGTCATGATCCTGTTTGCGGCCATGCGCGAGCGTATCGCCGTCGCTGACGTGCCGGCAGCGTTCAAAGGCTCCGCCATTGCACTGGTTACTGCCGGACTGATGTCGCTGGCGTTTATGGGTTTTTCCGGTCTGATCAAGGGCTGAGTCGCCATGCTCACCGCCATGCTCGCTATTGGAATCCTGGCTGCCTGCTTTGGGCTGCTGCTGGGCTTTTCCGCCATCCGTTTCAAGGTGGAGGGCGACCCGATCGCTGATCAGGTCGATGCTATCCTGCCCCAGACCCAGTGTGGCCAATGTACCTATGCCGGCTGCCGACCTTATGCCGAAGCCATTGCTGCCGGAGAAGCAGACATCAACCAGTGCCCTCCCGGCGGAGAGGCCACCATACAGGCGCTGGCCGACCTGCTCGGCGTAGAGCCAAAACCACTGAATGCAGAACACGGCGAACATAAAGTAAAACGTGTCGCGGTAATTGATGAACAAACCTGCATTGGCTGCACCCTCTGTATTCAGGCCTGCCCGGTGGATGCCATTCTTGGAGCTGCCAAACAGATGCACACCGTGATCGAAAGCGAATGCACCGGTTGCGACCTGTGTGTACCGCCCTGCCCGGTAGACTGTATCGACATGGTAGCGGTTGCTCAGGCTATCGATAACTGGAAATGGCCTTACCCGGAACCCGCCGAAAGCCGCGAAAGGGCTTGATTCAGGTCAACAATCCCCCTGTGTAGCCGGCGTATTTTTGGCCACAGACACTGTACAATGCGGCCTCAATGGTCAGCATTCTGGAACAACCTCTCGCTATTCCCGGTGGCCTGCGCCTGGCATCCAACAAGTCGCAGTCGCTACGTACACCCGTGCGTCAGGCGCGCCTGCCCGAACGCCTTATTGTCCCACTCAGCCAGCATATCGGTGTGCCGGCTGAAGCGCTGGTAAAACCCGGAGACAAGGTACTCAAGGGCCAGCTCATAGGCCGCTCCACTGACTACATCAGCGCTCCGGTACACGCACCGACTTCAGGGACAATCACCGATATCGCTGATTACCCGGTACCCCACCCGTCCGGCCTGAACGCCAGCTGTGTAGTGATTATCGCGGACGGCGAAGACCGTGCTGCCGATACCGGCCTGAAAATTGACCGGGTACTGGAAGCTGACCCCGCCGACATACGCCAGCAAGTAAGGGCAGCCGGTATTGTTGGTCTTGGTGGCGCCGGCTTTCCCAGCGCGGTGAAGCTCAATCCCGGGCCTGACCGACAAGTAGAGTTACTGGTCATCAATGGTGCCGAGTGTGAACCGTTCATCAGTTGTGACGAGGCGCTGATGTGCTGCTGTACACAGGATGTGATCGATGGTATCCGCATAATGCGACATGCACTCGGCGCACAGCAGGTCGTTATCGGCGTAGAAGACAATATGCCACGCGCCATCGACTGTCTCGGCAAAAGCCTCGAAGCCTGCGGTGCAAACGATATACGTGTTGTTCCGGTTCCCAGCCTGTACCCGGCAGGCGGTGAGAAGCAACTGATCTACGCACTCACCGGCGAGGAAGTCCCCAGCCAGGGTCTACCAGCTGACCTGGGTATTGTTTGCCACAATGTTGGCACTGCCGCCGCCATATCACGCGCCCTGATCAACGGTGAACCGCTAATCTCCCGGGTGGTCACTGTAACCGGAGCCGGTGTTGCCGAGCCCTGCAACCTGGAAGTACGCATCGGCACACCGATAGCCGATCTGATCGAGGACTGTGGCGGCTATACCCAGGATATCGAACGTCTGCTCATGGGGGGACCGATGATGGGAATCTCACTGGCAAGCGACAACCTGCCGGTGATCAAAACCACCAACTGTCTGCTGGCTGCAAGTCAGGCAGATATAGCGCCGCCAAAGGCGGCCAGTGCCTGCATTCGTTGCGGTGAGTGCGCTTTAGTATGCCCGGCGCAACTGCTGCCACAACAGTTATACTGGCATGCTCACGCGCGCGACTTTGACAAGGTTCAGGACCATAGCCTGTTTGACTGCATTGAATGCGGTTGCTGTGCACAGGTCTGCCCAAGCCATATACCCCTGGTTCAGTATTATCGCTTCGCCAAGACCGAGATCTGGGATCAGGAGCGCGAACGGCAAAGTTCGGATATTGCGCGCCAGCGTCACGAGTTCCGACTCGACCGTCTGGAACGCGAAAAGAAAGCCCTTGAAGAACGTCGCGCCAAGGCCAAAAAAGCCCTGAACAAGCCCAAAGTCGGCGATGCCGATGACAAGAAGGCGGAGATCGCTGCGGCTTTGGATCGCGTCAAGGCCAAAAAAGCCGAGCAGGATGCAAACGCGAAGAATATCGATGGTCTGTCCGCCGAACAACAGGCGAAAATTTCCGAGATCGACAAACGCCGCGCAGCACAAAACACTACGACGGGTGAGTAATGGAATTCAAAACCGGCACCTCACCCTATCTACCGGTCAGTAATGACCTGTCACGTCTCATGCTCAAGGTCATTCTGGGGCTGATCCCGGGGGCACTGTGCCTGTTCCTGTTTTTTGGCTGGGGCGTGATCACCAACCTGTTAATTGCCACTGCTACGGCTGCAGCTTCTGAAGCGGCCATGCTACGCCTGCGCGGCAAGCCGGTAGCGCCGGCCCTTGGCGATTACAGCGCCGTCCTGACCGGGCTGCTACTGGGGCTGGCACTGCCGCCGCTGGCGCCCTGGTGGATACCCTTCATCGGCTCCGCATTTGCCATTGTCATCGCCAAGCAACTTTATGGTGGTCTCGGTTATAACCCTTTCAATCCTGCCATGGTTGGCTTTGTCGTTCTGATAATTTCTTTTCCGTTACAAATGACCCTGTGGTCGCCGCCAAGCGGTGTTGCGGGAGAAACCCTGGCATTTACGGATACACTGCAGCTGATCTTTACCGGTGTTGTGCCGGCCGGCAGTCTACTCGACAGCTTCACTATGGCGACACCGCTGGATACGGCCAAAACCCAGCTGGGTCTCAACTACACCTGGAGTGAAATCGTAAACAATCCGGTGTACGGCAGCTTCGCCGGTCACGGCTGGGAATGGATCAATCTGGCATTTCTTGTGGGTGGTATCTGGCTGTGGCGCCAGCGCGCCATACACTGGCAGATACCGGCAGGCATGCTGGGCGGGATGTTTGTCATTTCACTGTTGTTTTATGTTGCTGACAGCGACAGCTTCGGTTCACCGATATTTCACCTGTTCAGCGGCGCCACCATGCTGGGAGCCTTTTTTATTGCCACCGACCCGGTGTCTGCAGCCACGACGCCGCGCGGGCGAATTTACTACGGCGCCGGTATTGGCATTATTGCGTACATCATCCGCACCTGGGGTGGTTACCCGGACGGTGTCGCCTTTGCCGTGCTGCTGATGAACATGGCCGCGCCTACTCTTGACTACTATACCCAGCCCAGGGTGTTCGGGCATGAGAAAGAATAGCCATGAGTTACCGGCCGGTCCTGATTTCAGCAATATTTCTATTCCTGTTTGCGATCATTGGCACGGGTATCGTCGCCTATATATTTGAAAGCACGGAAGAACGCATCGCCGAGAATCAGCGCCGGGCCTTGCTGAAGAGTCTGAATGAACTGGTACCCGAAGACCTCTACGATAACGATATCTATGCTGACATTCTCTACGTACAGAACAGCGAACTGCTGGGTACCGATGCACCGGTTCCGGTCTATCGAGCCCGCAAGAACGGCTGGCCCGTGGCCGCCGTACTCGCACCGGTTGCACCGGATGGTTATAACGGCAGCATTCGCCTGCTGGTAGCAATCCAGCTTAACGGCAAGCTGGCAGGCGTGCGCGTCATCCAGCACCGGGAAACGCCGGGACTAGGTGACCGGATCGAAGCCGAACGCTCGGACTGGGTTCTCGAGTTCAATGGCAAGTCATTGCTTGATCCGCAGGAAAATAACTGGAAAGTCAAACGCGACGGCGGAACATTTGACCAGTTTACCGGCGCCACCATTACCCCTCGCGCTGTCGTGAAAGCCGTTAAGGAAGCTTTGCTATACTACAAGGCCTATGGTCAAACCCTGTTTGAGCAACACCCGCATGAAAAACCACAGTCATGAATAACTATAAAACGATAGTCCGCGACGGCTTCTGGTCGAATAACGTCGGCCTGGTCCAACTGCTGGGCCTGTGCCCGTTACTGGCCGTAACCGGCACCTTCATCAATGGTCTTGGTCTTGGCCTGGCGACACTTATCACGCTGGTCGCCTCAAACGTTATTGTATCGCTGATCCGCACACTGGTACGCCAGGAAGTCCGCATACCGGTCTTTGTACTGGTTATCGCCTCTGTGGTCACCGTGATAGAGCTGGTGATGAGCGCCTGGTTCTACGACCTCTATAAGATCCTGGGTATTTTCATACCCCTGATTGTCACCAACTGTTCGATCATCGGACGTGCAGAGGCTTTCGCCTCCAAGAACAGCGTTGGCCGCTCATTTATTGACGGCCTGAGTATGGGCATGGGTTTTCTGCTGGTTCTCGTCACACTGGGCGGCTTACGCGAAATTATCGGCCAGGGCACCCTGTTCGCCCAGGCCCACCTGATGTTCGGAGAAGCCGCGCGCGTATTAACCATTACGCTCATCGATGACTACAGCGGTTTTCTACTGGCAATACTGCCACCCGGTGCGTTTATAGGCCTCGGTTTGCTGATTGCCATGAAGAACGCGATTGATAATCGCAAGCAGCAAATTCAAACGAGCGCACTGGAATTGAAACAAACACCGGCGAACGCCGGGTAGGATTGCACTGTAAGCACTGGAGATACCAGCGCACTGCAAGCGGCGGGGAGGGGAAGTTGATTGTGGCGCCTGCGCCCACAGGAAGTGCCGTTGGAGTATGCCCGCAAGGTACCGAAGCTGCAATCAGACTCCCCTCCCCGCCGCCTCAGCCCCAAACCCTCATAATGAATAAACAAAAACGCACAGAAATCTTCACCCGACTACGCGCCGAAAACCCTGCGCCCACAACCGAACTCAACTATGGCAACCCCTACCAACTGCTGGTCGCCGTCGCGCTGTCTGCACAGTCCACAGATGTAGGCGTCAACAAAGCCACCAAAACACTCTTCAGGAAAGTTAAAACCCCTCAGGCAATGCTGAAACTCGGTGAAGAAGGCCTAAAGGGCCATATAAAGACTATTGGCCTGTATAACACCAAGGCAAAAAACGTCATTGCTGCCGCACAAATCCTGGTCGAACAACACCAGAGTAAAGTTCCGGATCAACGCCAGGCCCTGGAGGCGCTGCCAGGTGTTGGGCGGAAAACAGCCAATGTTATTCTCAACACCGCCTTCGGCCAGCCTACCATCGCCGTCGACACACACATCTTCCGCGTATCGAACCGCACCGGCATCGCACCGGGCAAAAATGTGAACGAAGTCGAACGTAAACTGCTGAAGTTCATTCCGGACGAATTCAAGCAGGATGCGCACCACTGGCTGATTCTGCACGGACGGTATACCTGCGTCGCGCGCACCCCACGCTGTGGCAGCTGCATCATCGAAGACCTGTGCGAATACCGCCAGAAGACCGAAAACTGACGCAATTCGGAGACAACTAAAATTTGCCTAATACCCTGGAAATCCAGTAATCTCGGCAACTTGGACTAGACTATGCTATTCGGACAGGATCGCAACCAACTGCGCAGTATGTACTGCGACGCCTGGAGCAGGCATCGGCAGCATTTGCCCATGGAACCCCTGCAAACTGAAATTGTTGCAGTTATCGAGCAGCATCCGGAGTACCATCCGCTGCTGGAAAATCCCGATCAGGCACTCGGCAAGGAATACCTGCCGGAACTGGGAGAGACCAACCCGTTCCTGCACATGGGAATGCACCTGGCCATACGCGAACAGGTCGGTACCGACCGGCCGGAGGGTGTTCGCACACTGTATCAGCAGCTGGCAATGGGCAATAATGACCTGCATGCACTGGATCACCAGCTGATGGAATGCCTCGCAGAAATGATCTGGCAGGCACAACGTGACGGCACTATGCCCGACGAAGCGCGCTACCTGAGCTGTATGAAGAATCTCGCGGAGAAAGGCTGAAAACGCATCGTGAAAACCACTTTCCCCGCGCTGTGGAACCCATTCAGTTTCCGGAATACCGAATTTCCGGAAACTTTCCCAACCCCGGCTGGTCGTAGTGGCTGTCACCCATGACGGGTGATGGCATGAAATGCCGGTAAATTTGCGGTGCATCGCTACCGCAATAGTAAATGAAGCCTTAAGGAGGCGATATCAATGTCTAAAACTACTGTTATGAAACCCCTGTCCATTGCACTTGGTGCTGCTTTCGTCGCTTCCCTGGCAGGCACTTCAATTGCCAACGCTGCGGATAACCCTTTCAGCATGACCGAACTTTCCAGCGGCTACATGGTTGCCGATAGCAAGGAAGGTAAGTGCGGCGGCGAAAAGAAAGCCGAAGAAGGTAAGTGTGGCGAAGGTAAGTGCGGCGGCGAAAAGAAAGCCAAAGAAGGCAAATGTGGCGAAGGTAAGTGCGGCGGCGAAAAGAAAGCCAAAGAAGGCAAATGTGGCGAAGGTAAGTGCGGCGGCGAAAAGAAAGCCAAAGAAGGCAAATGTGGCGAAGGTAAGTGCGGCGGCGAAAAGAAATAAACCGTTTTAGCCGTGACGGATAAAAGTTATCCCGTACATGGTGCTGGTCTTGGCCTGCGGCGGACCCTTATGGGTCCGCTTGCGGACCATTCACCCGCCCAGGTCGGTTTCTATGAAGTCGCACCGGAAAACTGGATCGGAGTTGGTGGCCGTTACGGTAAACAGTTCCGTGCCTTTACCGAGCGGCATCCGTTTGTAAGCCATGGACTGTCGTTATCGATTGGCAGCCCGGCCCCCCTGGATGAAACCTTTTTACATCGCCTCAAGCGTTTTCTGGACGAACACCAGATACGCGCCTACACCGAACATCTGAGTTATTGCAGCGACAACGGGCATCTGTACGACCTCATGCCCATTCCCTTTACAGAGGAAGCTGTAAAATACGTTGCTGAACGCATACGCCGCACCCAGGATATCCTCGAGCGTCGTATAGCCATGGAAAACGTATCTTATTACGCTGCGCCCGGCAAGCAACTGGAAGAAATCGAGTTCATTAATGCCGTACTTGAAGAGGCCGACTGCGACCTTCTCCTCGACGTCAATAATATTTACGTAAACAGCATCAATCACCGCTATAACGCGGAACAATTTCTTTACGCGCTGCCCGCAGAGAGGGTTGTGTATTTTCACGTCGCTGGTCATTACGATGAGGCCGAAGACCTGATTGTTGATACTCACGGAGCCGATGTTATCGACCCCGTTTGGGAACTGCTCGACAAAGCTTACGCGCACTGTGGCGCGGTACCCACTCTGCTGGAACGTGACTTCAATATTCCACCATTACCGGAATTACTGACCGAGATAGATCGCATTGTCGACATCCAGTCAAACTACAATGAAGGCAAGAAGCCCCGCCATGCACAGCACGGCTAAACCGGAATTTATGCAGCAGCAGTATGCGTTTGCCGCGCATATCCGGAATCCGGAACAGAATGCAGCACCTGCCGGTATTGAAGACCGGCGCATGGGCATATACCGCGAACTGTTCTACAACAATGTTGAAGGCTTCCTGAGCAACGGCTTTCCGGTACTGCGAGAACTGCTGGACGATACGCACTGGCATGCAATAGCGCGGGATTTTTTTTCACGTCACCATTGCCACACTCCGTTATTCCTGGAGATTCCGCGCGAGTTTTTGAATTATCTGGACATAGAACGCGGCGACCAGGATGATGATCCGCCATTCATGCGCGAACTGGCGCATTATGAGTGGGTGGAACTTGCACTGTCTGTGGCAGAAAGCGACGCCAGTCAGCATATTGACGAAGGTGGCGACCTGCTTCACAGCGTACCGGCATTATCCAGCCTGGCCTGGCCTCTTTCTTACCGGTACCCGGTGCATCGTATCAGCCCGGATTTTCAACCGGCAGAAGCAGATGAGCAGCCCACCTATTTGCTCGTCTACCGCGATGCCGACGATGAAGTGGGATTTCTGGAACTGAACCCTGTCAGCGCCCGTTTGTTTTCACTATTACAGGAACATCCCGGCAAAACAGGTCGCAGCATACTCGAGCAGATCGCTGCAGAGCTGCAACACCCTGACCCCGCGCAGGTCATCGCTGGAGGACAGGAAATACTCAACGAATGGCGACAACGAGGCATTGTTCTCGGCACCTGCCTCTAAACAAATAACTAACAATCCCCAGGAAGGAGAAGCACCATGTATCCCCTCATCCAGCTACAAAAACTGCTCGATACATTTCGTATTTTTGATTTTCTCGGCCCACTGGCGCTCAGACTCTACCTGGTGCCGATATTCTGGATGGCAGGCACCAAGAAACTGGGCGACATGGACAGTATTATCGAGTGGTTCGGTAACCCTGACTGGGGGCTGGGTCTGCCATTTCCCGAGGTGATGGCCTGGGCCGCAACCCTCACAGAGGCCGGTGGCGCCATCATGTTACTGGTTGGCTTTGCCGTACGCTGGATAACCATCCCGCTGATGGTCACGATGGTAGTTGCCGCGGTGACTGTGCATATGCAAAACGGCTGGCTGGCCATCGCCGAAGGTGGCGGATTGTTTGCCACGCCGCGCACTGAAGGTGCTGTCGAACGTCTTGATCGCGCCAAAGAAATTCTTCAACAAAACAGTAATTACGAATGGCTGACAGAAAACGGTAGCTTCGTGGTATTGAATAATGGTATCGAATTCGCGGCCACCTATTTCATTATGCTGCTGGTCCTGTTCTTTATCGGTGCCGGACGTTTCTTCAGCATGGACTACTGGATACGAAAAGCCTTTATGCGCGATTAACGTGTCAACGTATGAAGGGTCCGGTTAAATTGCAATTGAGGGATGACGTATACTGGCGCTGTGCCCAGCCAAGATGACAACCCCACCCGCATAGCCGACAGCTTCACACTGACTGTCGGCGGCATGACCTGTCCGCACTGCGTGGCGCGCGTCGAGAAAGCCATCCTCGCCGTCGATCAGGTCAGCGCCGCAAATGTACAACTGGAGGCAGGGCAAGCTAGCGTCACCGGCGGCAAACCTTATCAGGTGATTGAGGCCATAAAAGCCGCCGGTTATGAAGCGCGCCCCGTAGCGGAAACACCTGACAGCTGCGACATAACGGAAAGCCCTGCAAAATCTATAGCGCCCGTTGCCAAAGGCAGTTACCGAATTGAGATCGATGACATGACCTGCGCCAGCTGCGTGGCGCGTGTCGAGAAGGCTATTCTCGCTGTCGATGGCGTCAGCGATGCATCGGTAAACCTGGTTGAAGGCGCAGCCTATGTTCTGGGCGGCGATGCCAAAACCGTCGCAAACGCCATAATCGACCAGGGTTACCCGGCCCGACCGGCACCCCCGCACAGTCACAACAAGGCCCGGCTGGCATTTACAAATCTGCTGTCCAATGCTGACAAGGCCAGGATCGATTCGCTATTCAATTCGCTAGCAGCCGAGTCAATTTCCAACTGGCTGGACAATCACCACTGTGAACTCGAAATCCGCGCCCACCCCGTCGACTACCTGGTGATCCTGGAACAGGCGGGCTACGCGGCAAAGTTTACAGAAGATACCGAAGACCCCTACATAGTCCAGGACCGACAGGCGCAACATCAGGTACACCTGTCAATCAAACGCGCCTCGCTGGCCGGTGTCGTGGGCCTGGGCCTTATGGCCGGCATGATGACAGGTGTACTACCCGGTATTGCGGCCTCATCACCGCTTACCGATATCAACGGCCGCGGATTCTGGCTGGTAACCGCACTGATCTGCCTGCTGACCATGATCTATAGTGGCCACAGCTATTACCTCGGCGCATGGAAACAGCTCCGTCATGGACAGGCCAATATGGACACGCTGGTTGCCGTCGGAACCGCAGCTGCATGGCTGGCCTCACTGTTACTGATACTCGCGCCGGACTTCGTACCTTCTGCGCATCGACACCTCTACCTGGATACTTCTGTGCTGATTCTTGCCTTTCTGCAATTTGGGCATGCACTGGAAATCCGCGCCAGGGCGCGTACTGGCCGGGCGATTGGCGCGTTGGTAGAACTGTCACCCAAAACTGCCCGACTGATAGGTAACGGTCATGAGTGGACATTGCCTGTATCACTGCTCTCGCCCGGCGATCTTTTCCTGGTCAAACCCGGCGAAGCGATTGCCACTGATGCCACTGTGGTGGAAGGACACTCAAGGGTCGACGAATCGATGATTACCGGTGAACCACTAACGGTCGCCAAACAAGATGGCGACTTCCTTACCGGGGGCACCATCAACCAGTCGGGTGCGCTGACAGCGCAGGTTGCGCACGTTGGTGACGACACCACGCTGGCGGGTATTATCCACTCCGTCAAACGGGCTCAAATGAGCAAGCCTCCAATCGGACGACTGGTTGACCGGATCGCCGCTGTATTCGTGCCTATTGTGCTCGTGATTGCCTTTCTTACCTTCTCTGCATGGTATCTGAGCGGCCCTGAACCTCAACTACCCTATGCCCTTACCACAGCCATTGCGGTACTGGTTATCGCGTGCCCCTGCGCGCTTGGCCTGGCAACGCCTATTGCCATAATGGTGGGCATGGGTCGCGCCGCCCAGTTCGGCGTACTGATCCGTAACGGCGATGCACTGCAATCTGCTGCTGGTATCACCCACCTGGTAGTCGATAAGACCGGCACGCTAACCGAGGGTCGCCCGCAAGTAACCGAACTGTATTGCCGCGACGGTCTGAGTGAAGCACAGGCGCTTAGCTGGGCCGCAAGCCTGGAGTACTTGTCTGAACACCCGCTGGCGCAGGCGATCCTTGAATCTGCGCAACAGCGTAACCTGCCATTGATACCCGCCAGCAATTTTCAGGCTGAACCGGGACAGGGAGTCTCGGCTACGATCAATGATCAGAAACTCTACATTGGACGACAGGAATGGTTTGCTGAAACGGGCATTGAGATTGACGCCACCCTGCTCGATCACGAACAGCACATGGCCCGCCGCGGCTCCACACCCGTCTGGTTAGCGAATGACAGCCACATCCTCGCTGTTCTTGGACTGCGCGATCCCGTACGTCGCGACACCCCATCGGCGTTGAAAGCGTTAAAATCCCGGGGCATACAACTGGTGATGTGCACCGGCGACCATCCAGGCACCGCCCAGTCCGTCGCCCGGGAGCTAGGCATCAAAAATGTACATAGTCGGGTATTACCCCAGGGCAAGGCCAAAATCATAAAGGCTCTGCAAAGCGAAGGCTATAAAGTTGGCATGGTTGGAGATGGCGTAAACGATGCGCCGGCACTGGCCCAGGCCAATGTCGGCTTTGCCATAGGCGCCGGCACCGATGTGGCCATCGAAAGTGCCGATGTAACACTGGCCAGCAACTCATTGACCAGCGCTGTCAGTGCAATTGCACTTTCACGTGCGACATTACGCAATATCAAGCAAAACCTGTTCGGCGCCTTTGCCTACAACACACTGGGCATCCCCCTGGCTGCCGGGGTTCTTTATCCTCTAACTGGCTGGCTGTTAAACCCGGTATTCGCGAGCGTTGCCATGGCATTGTCTTCTGTCACAGTCGTCAGCAATGCCAACAGACTGCGACTATTCAAACCCGTGGAGTAAATCATGAACGGAACTGTACAGATAAAAATTGAAGGCATGACCTGCGGCCACTGCACGGCCGCAGTGGAAAAGGCGCTTTCCGGTGTCCCGGGAGTGGAAAAAGTCGTGGATGTTTCACTTGAAACCGGTATCGCAACCATCGAAGGTACGGTGGCTGCTGACGCACTCGCCGCCGCAGTCAGGGATGCCGGTTACCAGGTAACTGCTTAAAAGCATGTAACGCAGAACTTCCGAAAGGCTTTACCAGTCCGGCGAATTCAATAAGGGCTGATCATTGCCCGTAGGGGGTGGTGACGGCAACTCTTCAGGCTGGGATTCATCATCCAGCAGTTTGCCCCAGTCGGTGCGCTCCATCATGGTTTCCTGGCGCTGCTCATTCACGAAAGCATTGCCGGCACGCATTTCCCAGCCGCCACCAAGCGCCTTGTAAATAGCGATCAGAGATGACACCACTTCACCACGCACCGAGGTGTATGCATCCTGTACACGAAGCAGTGTTTGCTGGGTATCGAGTACACGCTGGTAATCAACCGCACCCTCACGATATTGCACCAGCGCCAGATCCACCGAACGCTGGGCGGCCTTCACACTATCGTCAAGGTAACCACGCTGATCCTTGCCTCCCAGATAACTGCTGATACCGTCCTCCACTTCACGCGCCGCTTCCAGAACAGTGTTTTGGTAGTTGACGATCAATTCCTCAAGCCGTGCATCCTGCACACGCACCTGGTTCTTCAATCTGCCGTAATTAAGTATATTCCACGAGGCAGACGGGCCAAAATTATAGGCAACACTGTCGGAATTAAACATGTCGTTGAAATCGCTCTGGTTGGTATCCGAAGTCAACAGACCAATTGAACCGATCAATGCAAAGCGGGGATACAAATCGGATTTGGCCACACCGATGAGCGCACTTTGAGAAGCCGCCTGTAATTCCGCAAGCCGGATATCCGGGCGACGGCGCAATAAATCCGCTGGCACACCAATATCAAACACATCGGGCGTCTCCGGAATCTTGCCGGTGCCAACCAGGATACCCTGCAGGTCACTCGGAGGCATACCGAGCAGAGTACTCAGCGCATTTTTCGCCTGGCGGATCTGGCTTTCCAGCAGTGGAACCGTTGACTCGGTAGATTTCAGCAGACTGAGTGCCTGCGATGGGTCAAGCTCACTCACTGCGCCGTTACGAAAACGCACATCGGCGATCTTGTAACTACGACGCTGGGTAACGGTATTGTCATTGGCTATGGCTAACTGCTCTTCCAGCGTACGCAACACTACATAAGTACGCGCCACCTCGGACGTCAATAACACCAGGGCATTGTCATAGTCAGCTATGGAAGCCCCCAGGTTGGCGCTGGCGGACTCAACACCGCGGCGGAAACGTCCCCAGAAGTCCAGCTCCCAGGCGGCATCGAAACCGATATCCGCCTGGGAATAGCTGTCATCGGTAAATGCCGAGGAAAAATTTGGCGAATTTTCACTCAGCCCGACCTTGGTTAGATTGCCGTTTAACTGCTGACTTTGCGGATACTGCTGGCCAACAGCGATACCTAACTGTGCCCGGGCTTCGAAAATGCGCAAACCGGAAATCTGCAGGGGCAAATTCTGCCGGTAAGAAAGTTCAATCAGGCGATCAAGCGTCGGATCATTGAACACTGACCACCACTCGGCGGACAACTTGCCGGCATCCAGCGTCTGACTTTGCTCGTCCCAGGTCTCTTGCAGGTCTGCCGGCGGAGTTTCAAAGTCCGGGCCCAATGTGGTGCAGGCAGAGGAAGCCAGCACACTGGCGCCAAGCACAACGCGGGAAAACAATCCGTTAAGTGTCATGTGATTCACCTTCTTCGATCAGGCATGTTGCCGGGATGATCACGCATCAATAAGCACAATGCAAGACTGACGCCGAATCCACAGACTGAACCGGGCAACACAGGAAAATCTGAAACCGGCAAATCAAGAGCAACTAGTGCGCGGCGTGTGACAACCACTCGCCAAAACCTTCGTTTGGCAGCGGCTTGCTGATGTGAAAACCCTGTACAAGATCGCAGCCGAGCGACTGAAGCAAGCTATGCACAACCTCATCCTCAACACCCTCAGCGACAACCTTGCAATTCAGGTTGTGTCCGAGTTCGATAATGGAACGCACTACTGCAGCATCGCGGGGATTGCTACCCATACCCTCAAGGAATGACTGGTCGATTTTCAGCGTATCTATCGGCAAACGACTCAGGTAGGACAGCGACGAATAACCTGTGCCAAAATCATCAATAGCAATCGAAACACCCAGTTCTTTCAAACTATCCAGAATGCGCGCGCCTTCCTCAAGGTCGGCCATCAGCGTGCCTTCGGTAATTTCGATTTCCAGGCTCTCGCCCTGCAAGCCTGATTTTTGAAGTGACTGACTGATGCGACTAACAAGGCCCGGAGACTGAAATGAGCGCGCAGATACATTGACAGACACCGGCATGGGTTTACCATCAACCGACCAAAGCTTGCTATGCGCAAGCGCCGTCTCCAGAACCCAGTCGGTGATCGGCGTAATCATGCCCAGTTGTTCAGCAACCGGAATGAACTGCTTGGGCAGCACCAGTCCCTGCTGTGGATGTTGCCAACGCAACAATGCTTCAACGCCGCAGGTTTCGCCACTCACCAGATCAATCTTTGGCTGGTAGTGCAGCTCAAACTCTTCCCGCTCGAGAGCACCGTGCAGCTGACCGGAAAATTGCAGATGTTCGCTGGCAGACGATTCCATGGCATCCGACTCGTAAAACAGATAGGGCGCTGCATTCCATTTGGCGCGATACATTGCGCTGTCAGCGTGGCTTGCAAGGATATGTGCATCGTCACCATGTTGTGGAAATATTGAAATGCCTATAGCACTGCTGAGACAGAGTTCGCGGTGCTGATATGAGAATGGAGCACTCAAGGCGTTCATGACTTCACTGGCAACACGCTCGACCGCACGCTCTGCATCCTGCAGGAATGACAACACGATACCGAATTCATCACCGCCGAGACGAGCCAGGGTATCTGTATCGCGCAGCACTTTCTGCAGGCGCCTGGCGATCTGCCGCAGCAATTCGTCACCGGCTTCATGACCCAGCGAATCGTTGTACATCTTGAACTGATTGATATCCAGCATCATCACGGCAACTGATGAACCGGGGTTACGGCGCGCTACTGCGAGCGCCGTACCCAGACGGTCGTACCACAATGCGCGGTTGGCCAGACCAGTCACCTCATCCGTTGTTGACAACTGTTCCAGGCGCTCACGATCCGTATGCTGGTCAGTGACATTCTCCATCAGGCAATGCACGCGCAGTACGCGGCCACGACGGTTGGCCATCGGGTAGAAAGCCAGGCGGAACCAGCACTCGGAAGCACCGTCCGGACTGAGGCGCACTTCCAGCTGTACCGATTCACCATCGATCACCTGTTGCCAGGCTGTCAGCACACGTTCGCGTTCGCTACCATGAACCCTGTACAGGCAGGGAATCGGCGCTTCCAGCTCATTCTCGCAGAAGGCCCTGGTCCCCGGGCTGGCGTAACTGATGCGGTTACTTTCAATATCCACAGTCCACAACAATTGCGGAATGTTGCTGAGAATCTCACTGGCCAGCGATTGTTCCTCGCCCAGCACATCACGCTGGTCAGTCAATTGATCGACAGCGGCTCGCCAGTAAGCCTCGGTCATAATAGCCAGGTCACGGAAAATCATTTTGATCAACGCAGATTCGACCACATCGCGGTCTTCGTGCTCAATCTGCGGATCAGTTGCCACCAGATGTTGCAAGTGGTCAAGGAACAACCGGTAGGCGCCCAGCGTCCAGACAGGTTTTACACCACCTCGATAGTGCGCTCGGCCAATGTGATTGGATCGTTGCGCAGCGGCCTCACCTATATCACCACTCAGCAATCCAAGTTTATGCCCCAACATCCCCCGGACGAGTTCGCCCACATTGCCACCGTCACGCTCGAAGGCATACATAACGTCGGCGATATCAGGATTGTCAAACAGGTAATTATAACTGGTTTCAGCGAAACCGGCAGCGCCCTGGGTGAGCACATCCTGGTATCGCTTTAGAAGCTCGGTATCGGCCGCAGTCAATTGCAGGACGTAATTAAACTCCTTCCCTACCATGGTAGCGGAATTTTTCCTTCTTACGCCCGCCCGCTTGTCCTCCTTCGGTCGGCCGCGTTTTTTTACTGGAGGTGCCATCGCCCACAGTCCGGCTGTTGTTATAATTGTCGCTGAAAGGTAACACAGCCAGTTCCCTAAACACAATCAATCTGTTACGAAGTCCACCTTATACCCGGGTCCATTCACTTTGGACCGATTCTAAGGCATCTTCTTAGTTTCGAAAGACTTAGGCAAACAGGTCAAGGCGACCTGCGTGTTCCAGCGACGCGACTTCCGATTCCAGCACCATTTCTGGCGCAATATCGGCGTCGCCAGTTCCCCCGTCCCAGACGTTCCGGTCCCCCTCCTCACCGGCCGCCTTTTGCTCGGCAAATGAGTGCCCGGATACGTCGACATCGACAAGTTCCACCCCTGAAGACTCAAACATATCCCTGAGGCGCGGCAACGCCGCTTCCAGCGCTTCCCTGACCACCGCGTGGTGGGCCGTAAACTGCACGCTGGCCTGATCATTCTGAACCTGAATACGAACTTCCATCGGTCCCAGATTGGCCGGGTTCAGCTTCACCTGGGCGCCCTGCATTTTCTGGCCGACCATCCACTGAATACGTTCACCTACTGCCTGATCCCAATTCGCCTGACCTAAGGGTGTCTGTACCGATGTTGTCGGTAACGCCGAAGAAGATGCTGCGTTGCCAACCGCTACAGTAGCGACAGTTGCCGCGCCGGCAGGCAGAAGATCCGGGCGTGCATGGCTATCGCCAGCGGTACGATTAGCCCCTTCCGTGCGCTGGCGTCTGAATGCTGCCATCAATAATGCCAGATCGCTCTGACGTCCTTCGGATGTCTGTGACTGCTGCTGCAACTGTTCCAGAGCCTTGTCCAGACCGGCTTGTGAAGCCTGGGGTAATGTTTCACTGAGTGACTGCTTCAGAACTGCTGAGTCGGGCGTGTTAGGCAGCTGGGATCCGGCAGTCTGCGGGCGCAGCTGTTGCTGGATAATTTCTGCCAAATTGCCCTGGGGAGCAACCGTGTCAATTTTTCCCGGCAGGGAAAATACTGTCCCCTCACCTGCAAAGCTCCCCATTGTCGCCGAAAGCTTGCCGTTAAGCTGCTGCATCAGACCGGAAAGGGACTGGGCCATCTGTTCGACTTCGGCTGGCTGTAATGCCTCAAGACTGGCGGACAATTTGTCCAGCAACTGCTTACCATCCAGGCCCAGGGCGGCAGCTGCATCCAGCGTGCCCTGCAGTAGCGGCAACAGCTTGCCACCTTCCGGCAATTCTTGCAGTTCGGCCAGCAGCTCACCGGCAACGGCTTCGCCTGGCAGGACCGGGGAAAGTGACTCTGAAAGCGCTGAATGGAAGTTACCTAACAACTCCCCAAACCCACTTTCCTGAGCCATATCATGCTGATTTATCGATATATTATCGCCCAGCCCCTGGACTGTTTTCGGAACTGCACCGGTACCCGGTAATATTGGCAAGGATGTATTCATCCTCTAACTCCTGCGTTGAATGAATTCGCTTACAAGGTGTTAGAGCAATGGCTGTGCCAGATTTACTTTTTTGGCGTACGCTGGGAGCGTTCGTCCTGTTCCTGCTGTTCGCGACGCTCCTCGACGACAACCTCCTCGGCCTGGTAGCGCTGAATAACCTTACCGATAACCTGGCTGTGACTGCGGCTGGCGACCCACTGCTGACGCGTCTGCTCGTGCTGGGCTTCACACTGGGCAATTAACGCCTCCTGCTGGCGAACCGCCTCGCCGAGCCTGCCCAGAAAGATTCTATAGTCCTGCACACGCGTAGCACTAACGCCATTTTCTCCGCTCACTGCGAAGTCATTCGCATACTGGTCACGGTAGGCACGCAACTCCTCGAGTTTGGCCTTCTGGGCGTCCAGAAACTGCTGGCTCTGGCCAAGTTTATGCATCGCATCCTGTTCACGCCCCTGAGCGACATGTTGAACCGGTTGCATGCGTTTGGATCTGGTCATGGTCTGCACTACATACTCTCTCTATTAACTGTTGTCGGCCGCATCCGCTCCGGCGTTAGGCCGATCCCGGCTCCGGGATGGTTCCACCCAGTGCTCCCACCAACCCGGCAAGACTGTCATTCCAGGTAACCTGTTCGCGCATATTCTGCTTCAGGAAGCCGGTTAACTGTGGATACATGACGATGGCCTCGTCGATCTGCGGATCACTACCCGCCTGATAGGCACCAACATTGATCAGGTCCTTGTTCTGGCGATAAGTGGAGTAAATCTGTTTAAAGCGGCGTGCCACCTGCTCGTGCTCCGGTGCGACAACGTCGACCATGACACGACTGATTGACGCCTCGATATCGATAGCGGGGTAGTGACCGGCTTCGGCCAATTCCCGCGACAGCACCACGTGCCCATCGAGAATGGCACGCGCTGCGTCGGCGATAGGGTCATTGTGGTCGTCACCTTCTGCCAGCACTGTATAAAAAGCTGTAATCGAACCACCACGGTCGCCGGTGCCGGCACGCTCCACCAACTGCGGAAGTTTGGCGAATACCGATGGTGGGTAACCCTTGGTCGCCGGTGGTTCACCAATTGCCAGCGCGACTTCACGTTGTGCCTGGGCAAAACGTGTCAGGGAATCCATTAGCAACAGAACCTGCTTGCCCTGGTCGCGAAAATGCTCCGCAACACGAGTAGCGAGCATGGCACCGTGCATTCGCATCAATGGTGAATTGTCAGCCGGGGTAGCAACAACGACGGAACGTGCCAGGCCTTCTTCTCCGAGGATGTTCTGCACAAATTCTTTTACTTCGCGGCCACGTTCACCAATCAGCCCAACAACAATGACATCGGCATTGGTATAGCGTGTCATCATGCCAAGCAACACACTCTTGCCGACACCACTACCTGCAAACAAACCCATTCGCTGACCACGCCCGACACTTAACAGGGCATTGATCGCTCCTACACCAACATCCAGTGGTTCACGGATAGGCTCCCGCGACAGCGGGTTAATGGCACGACCGGTTAGAGGCACATGTTGTTCAGCGTTTAACGGACCCTTGTCATCCAGCGCATGTCCGGCGCCGTCGAGCACACGTCCCAGTAGATGGTCTCCCACGGGCACTTCGCACACATCGTTGGTGGGAATAACACGTGCACCCGGGCCCAGCCCGTGCAACTCACCAATTGGCATCAAATATATCTTGTCGTCGTGAAATCCGACGACTTCGGCTTCAATAGATTGACCCTGGCTGGTTTCGATCAGGCAACGACCTCCGATGGATGCCTGACAACCGATTGCTTCCAGCGTCAATCCAACCATTCGGGTCAGCTTGCCAGCCACCACCAGCGGTGATGGCTCCTCAGCCCGCTGAAGATAGGGCGCCAGACGTCCTGACCAGATTGCACTGCGCTGCGTATTTAACATCAGCCAGCCTATGCCCCGTCATCGCTACTGCGCTGTCCGCCGAGCACCCTGGCAATCACCGCATTAAGTCTTGACTCCACGGTGGCATCAATCTGGGAAGTATCCGTGTATACGCGACAACCTCCAGGGCTCTGCACCGGATCCTCGACTATCTGCAGGGACTGGTCGCCATCCTGCATCGATAGCGCCTGACGAATCAGAACAGCGTCTTCGGGGTGTAGTGCAAGACGTACATCACGTGCAGCAACAGGCAATGCCGCCAGCGCTTCACGCACCACGGCAATAACCTGCTTGGGCTCGGTCGCCAACTCACGTCGCACGAGTTGCCGCGCAACCAGCATCGCCAACTGGGCGAGTTGCTGTTCAACACAGCTATCCAGCTCCTCAAACGGTTTCTCCAAACCGCCAAGCATGTTCTCGAGCATCTGTACACGGGCAACGAACTCCTGCTGGCCGGCTTCCCTGCCTTCCTGCAAGCCCTGATTGAAGGCTTCTGCACGCGCCTGTTCCTGAATCTCCTCAAGCTGACGCGCTGTCATCGGTTTATTTCCTGCGCTACCAGGTGACTGAACCTCGGGAACATGCCATGCCTGGCAGTCGGTCACTTCGTCGGCGCGGATCACCTTAGACAAACTGCTCTGCTCCCTTGCCACCCAGTGCCAGCTCGCCAGACTCCGACATACGTCGGGCAATGGCCAGTATTTCCTTCTGTGCACCTTCGACTTCGCTAAGACGTACCGGACCCTTGTTCTCCAGATCGTCACGCATCATTTCTGCAGCACGTTTGGACATATTATCGAAGACTTTTTCCTTCATACCTTCATCGGCACCCTTAAGTGCAAGTATCAATGTATCGGAGGAGACTTCCCTTAGCAGGGACTGGATACCCCGATCGTCGACATCGATAAGGTTGTCGAAGACAAACATCAGGTCCTGTATCTGCTGACCAAGTTCTGCATCAGCATCCTTGATGGAATCCATGATCTCGCCTTCGAGAGAACTATCAACAAAGTTAAGAATATCTGCGGCAGCCTTGATGCCACCTACACTTGAGGACTGTACGTTCTGGTTACCCTGGAACTGACGCTCAAGTATCTCGTCCAGTTCCTGCAATGCAGATGGCTGGATACCGTCCAGCGTGGCTATGCGCAGCAACACGTCATGGCGAGTACGCTCAGGGAAGAATTTGATGACTTCGGCGGCATGATCATTATCCAGATAAGACAATACAATAGCCTGTATCTGCGGGTGCTCAAGGCGTATAAGCTCAGCCACGGCCCGCGCATCCATCCATTTAAGAGCCTCCAGGCCTTTTGTACTGCTACCCAGCAGGATGCGATCCATAAGGCCTTTAGCCTTGTCTTCGCCGAGCGCTTCAACCATTACCGTACGAATATAATCTTCTGCCCCTACACCGAGTGCAGTCTGCTCCTCTACAGTCTCTGAAAAATTCGACAGCACCTCGCTAACCTGTTCGCGGCCCACATTGGTCATGGTCGCCATTGCCGAGCCGACTTTCTGAACCTCTTTCGGGCCCATGTGCTTAAGCACCTCGGCAGCACTTGCCTCGCCGAGAGTCAGCAGCAATACAGCCGCGCGGTCAGTACCATTAAGTTTTGCGTCAGCCATCTTCGCCTACCCAGTTTTTGACAACCTGTGCAACACGCTTGGGATCTTCACTCACGACGCCCTTGGCTGTCTCCAGATTTTGTTCATAACCGACTTTCGGCCCTTCGAGCTGGGCCTGCTGTGAACCAGCTCCGGAAAGACTGAGCTGATCCTCGGAACCTGCACCACCCTGCGCACCGGCTACCGCCGGAACCATGGCATTGCTATGACCACCTTTCTCCGCAAGGCTGCGCAGAATGGGTTTCAACACACCAAAGATCAGGATTAGTACACCGATGGCACCCACAGCCTGCTTGCCAACGTTCCATACCCAGGGCTGTTCCAACATGGAGGGTTCAGGCACTGCCTCGGCTTCAGGCAACGGTATAAAGGACGAGTTGATTATGTTGACGGTATCCCCGCGCGCACCATTAAAGCCAACCGCCTCCTTGACAAGTGTATTAAATCGCTCAAGTTCGTCTGGAGTCCAGGGTTTGTTGACAAGCTCATCATTCTCGTCGAGCTCCTGCCTGTTGTCGATAACAACAGCAATCGATAACCGGCGAATAGTGCCCGTCGCCAGCTTGGTATGGCTTACAGTTTTATCCAGTTCGTAGTTACGTACGCTACGCTTGCTGCTGTTGCGCGGCGTGCTCGCCGCTTCTCCGTCAACGCCAGCCGCTGTACCGGGCGCCTGCAACTCGGCGGCTTCCGGAGGCTGGTTACTCAGGGCCCCGGGAATACCGGATGCGCCCGCTGAATTCTGCGAGCTATCCTCGCTGACCTGCTCACTGCGCAGCGACGGAAGATCAGGGTTAAAGGTCTCCTGAGTCCGTTCGGTGACAGTAAAGTCAAGGTCCGCATTGATGCTGGCACGTACTCTGCCAGAACCAACTATAGGCTCCAGCAATTGGCGGACCCGGTCTGCATAATTCTGTTCCAGCTTTCGATTATAGGAAAATTGCGTGGAGGTTTGTGCCATACCCGTATCAGATGCACCGCTGCTTAGCAGTTCACCACGTTGGTCCACAACCGTAATATTTTCGGGTTTCAAATGCGGCACGCTGGAAGAAACCAGGTGTACTATGGCGGCGATCTGTTCTTCATCGAGGGTTCGACCCGAGTAAAGGTCCGCCATCACAGATGCTGTCGGCTCCGATCGGTCACGCAGAAACACCGAACGCTTTGGTATAGCCAGGTGTACACGCGCACTTTTAACATTGCGCAGTTCGGAAATTGTACGCGCCAACTCATTTTCAAGTGCACGCTGAAAACGGGCAGTCTCGATAAACTGGCTGGTTCCAAATCCCTGCTCCTTCTGCAGCATTTCGAAGCCCATGGCATTACCTTCCGGCAGACCGTCTTTGGCCAGCTCCATACGGGCTGACTGTAATTTGCTGCTTTCAACCATTACTGCACCAGTAGCCTCATCAACCTTGAACTGGATCCCCGAACTTTGCAGTGCATCGATAACCTGACCTGCATCCTTGCTGCTCAGGTTAGCGTACAGCAGGGTGTAGTTTGGTTTCTGCGACCAGAGCACCACCGAGACGCCAAGCGCCACACTGGCGGCCAGACCGATCATTAAACCTATCTGACGTAGTGCCGGTAGACCCTGAAACCCCTGTACTGTTTCTGCTTTCACCATTGCCATTTGTCTGCTCTACTCTTTATCTGATTTTTTAAACCGGCATGCTCATAATGTCCTGGTAGGCCTGTACCAGCTTGTTTCTGACCTCAGTCATCGCCTGGAATGCGACACCGGATTTCTGCAGTGCAATCATCACTTCAGTCACATCGACATTTGGATCACCAGCGCTGAAGGCGCCTGAAAGGCTGGCCGCAGCTTTCTGGGTGTCGTTAACCTGATCAATGGACTGTTTCAACAAGCTGGAAAAATCCTCGCCGGGCGACTGGACATCCCTGGTCTCAACAACCGGACTGGCCTGTGCCGCTGCAGCAAGACGCCTCATTTCCGACAACACTTGATCGATACCGTTTATTTCACTCATATCTGTTCTCCCTAGGCCGGTACGGCAATGCCCTGCTCACGCATGCGGGCCAGTTTGTATCGCAAAGTACGCGGACTGATTCCCAGGCGTTCTGCTGCTGCCTTTCGGCTGCCCTGATCACGCAGCGCATCAAGAATTAATTCGGATTCACGCGATTTCAGGCCACTGCCAAGGACATCATCCCCGGCACCTGCAGCAGCTACTTCAGAAACCGCTGTTGCAGGGCTGCTATGCAGAATTGAGACATCCTGCTCAAAACACAGATCTTCTACTTCGATCAGATCGCCGTTGAGCAAAATAAGGGCACGCTGAATAATATTGTCGAGCTCACGCACGTTACCCGGCCATCCATGTGTCAGCAGTGCCTGCTGGGCATTCTTTGACAAATGCGGAGCACTGCGCCCCTCAGGTGAGTACTTGCGAATCAATCGGTCAGTTAGTGGCAGGATATCGGCTGGCCGTTCGCGTAAAGGCGACAGATGCAGAGGAAATACATTCAACCGGTAAAACAGATCTTCACGGAATCGTCCGGCCGCGACTTCCTCGCGCATGTTGCGGTTAGTAGTGGCCAGCACGCGCACGTTCAGCGAAATCACTTCCTTGCCGCCGAGCCGTTCAACCTCACGTTCCTGTAACACACGCAATAACTTGGCTTGTAACCCGAGGTCCATCTCTGAAATTTCATCAAGCAGCAGGGTGCCATGCTGGGCCTGTTCGAATTTACCCGGCCGTGCCTGGTAAGCACCGGTAAATGCGCCCTTCTCATAGCCAAACAACGATGCTTCCAGCATGTTCTCCGGAATCGCCGCGCAGTTAATAGCTACGAAAGGTCCATCAGCACGTTTCGAGTTCCGATGGATCAGCTGGGCAAACACTTCCTTACCGGCGCCCGAGGCGCCACTAATCATTACTGTGGCATCGGTTGCTGCAACTCGGCGGGCAAGGTTGGCCAGCTTCCGGGTTGCCTGATCCTCGGCGACCACCTCCGGATCATCGTCAGAATGTGGCAGGAAACGGCGCATCATATCCACCAGCATTTCTGCTTCAAAGGGCTTTACCAGGTAATCGGCAGCGCCAGCACGCATGGCATCAACAGCTTTCTGGATCGTGCCATAGGCCGTCATCAGTACAACAGGAAGTTCCGGGACGCGACATTTCAGTTTTTTCAACAAGGCATGTCCATCCATGCCCTCCATCTGCACATCACTGACAACCAGTCCGAACGCCTGCTGCATCCAGCATCTGAAGAGCCTGCTGGCCATCTTCAGCAGCTGCCACATCGAAACCTGCCAGCTGCACAGTGGCGCACAGAGCGTCACGCAGGTCGGCGTCATCTTCTACTATCAGTACTGTGGGTTGATTCATTACACATACCTCGAACTGGCAACTGTGGCCTTTTGTTGGTTCTGTAACATCTCGCTGGGGAGGTGTTGCTGCGTGCGACACACCGGCAGTCGAACGACAAACCGTGCACCGTCCTGGTAGTCTGCATCCAGTTCAATCTCTCCCTGGTGCGCGACAATAACAGCGCGCACCACGGCAAGACCGAGACCGGTCCCGTTGGTACGCGTGGTAAAAAAGGGTTCAAATATCTGGTCCTGAAAGCTTGCGTCTACACCTGGGCCGTTATCCTCCAGAACGATACGGACGCTGTTACTTTCGACAGCTACCTGCCAATTCAGTCTCGGGCTGTCACTACCCGCGTCCAGTGCATTACTGGCCAGGTTCGACAACACACTCGCGAGCACTTCGCTATGCCCCTTTACAGCAATGGCCAGATCGTCGCAGGCTACATTCCATTCTGCTTTTACGCTTTCGAGGCGCGGCAGCAAAGAAGCTTTCACCTGTATCAATAACGCGTTAACAGTGACAAGGTCATCACCACCCTGCCCGCCACGCGCAAAGACCAGCATATCGTTAACCATGTGATCGAGATGCCGCAAGCCGACCAGCAAACGATCAACGAAACAATCGTGCTGTTCCCGGGGCAGAGGTGTTTGCTTGAGTTGGGATGCGTAGAGCAGGGCTGTCGATAAAGGAGTCCGCACCTGGTGTGCGAGGCGTGCGGTCATCTCGCCCATGCTGGACAGACGTTGGCCGCGTGAAGACTCTTGCTGCAGCCGACGTATTTCAGCCAACAACTCCACGCGTTCAGATCGCGCTGCCGATAGCTCGCCGTTTAGTGTGGCGACCTGCTGCTGCAGCGACGTATAGGAGCTGGTTAACTCTTCGGAAACCTGACTAAACAGTTCGAATGCGTCTTGAAGCTGTTGCTTGCTGGCAGCCGTCTGGCTCATCTACCGGCCTACTCCTGTTGTTGTTCAAAATGGACGGGGACGTCCACGTTGAATAAAGCAAGGAGTGTGCCTGGATTTAAATTGTATTTTTAATCAGAAGGTTATAACTGGCAAGGAAAACGGCCGTCAAACTCCCGGCGCACTATCCGAGCGATGCAAACCGTATTTACGCAGTTTTTCTACCAGCGTTGTACGACGCATACCGAGACGCTTGGCTGCCTGAGCGACAACGCCGTTGGCGTCGTCGAGTGCCTGCTTGATGAAACCCACTTCCAGGCTACTCAGGTGCTCCTTGAGATCCAGTCCACCACGCGGCAGACGTGGTTCAGCATCCATCTGATACTGCATTGGCTGGACGCTGCTAAGCATCTCCTCGCTGAAACTGGTCGATTCCGGTGTGATGGTGTCGGTCTGGAATTTTTCTGGCAGGTCGCCAACATCGACCACACCAAAGGGATACAGAATCGCCATCCGTTCAACCACGTTTGCCAGCTCGCGTACATTACCCGGCCAGTTGTACTGGCAAAGCGCAAGAATCGCACCCTGGGTAAAACGCACCGAACCCCGTTTTTCGTGTTCAATGCGGCGAATTAACTCATTGATCAGCAAAGGGGTATCTTCAACACGATCGCGTAGCGGAGGCATCTCAATGGGGAACACATTGAGGCGATAAAACAGATCTTCACGGAATTTGCCTTCGGTTATAGCTTCTTCAAGATTGCGGTGGGTAGCGGCGATAATCCGCACATCCGCCACGATACTTTTGTTGCTGCCTACGCGCTCGAAGGTGCGCTCCTGCAGAACACGCAGCAGCTTAACCTGCATATTCAAACTCATATCACCGATTTCGTCGAGGAACAGCGTGCCGTTTTCAGCCAGCTCAAAACGTCCCTGGCGGGCACTGATAGCCCCGGTAAAGGCACCCTTCTCATGCCCAAAGAGTTCGGATTCGAGCAGATCCCCGGGAATAGCGCCGCAATTAACCGGGACGAAAGCCTTGTCGCGCCGGTTGGAGTAATAGTGGAGATTTCGCGCAACCACTTCCTTACCAGTACCTGATTCACCCAGGATCAGCACATTGGCATCGGAATTGGCCACCTGCTGAATCATCTTGCGTACCGTCTGCACGGCGCGGCTGGTACCCACGAGGCTGCGGAACAGGTCAACCGGACGCTGATTGGCGCCATCGGCCTGGGTTTCACGATAAACTTCGGCCTGGTGCAGCGCGCTGGTTAACTGAGTGTAGTGCACCGGGAATTCCACCCGGCCGAGAATGCAGGAACTGGGTTCAATAGCTACCGTAAGTTCTTTGTTCTTTTCTGATAGCAGGAAAATAGGCAGGTGCTCATCAAGATCGTGTACTTCCTTGAGAAGTTTCTGCAGCGCATTGTCACTTTTGCATGAGCCCACCAGAACGGCCAGAATATCCCGAACATCATCGATACTGGCGTTCCAGTTGCCGCAGTCGGTAGTAAGTACCGGCTCATGGTTGATGAAGCGCAATACCGACTCGAGCTCATGGCCGCGCGCGGCATCTGCCTCGATTATGAGCACCTTGGGTTCACTCATTGGCACCTGACTTTCCCCCATCGATAGTATTCCTGCTTTTGTTTGCTACTTGGTAAACCGGCTGGAGCCAGTCTTTCACTAATAGTTAAGCACTCTTGGTCAAGAATGTCAAAATTTTGTCGTAAATAGGCCCTGAGCCACAAATGCCTCTCATATTACTGTATTTAAAAGAGAAATCTACCTCAAGACAAGAATACCGGACAAAATACACCCGCATCACCCTCGCGGGAAGGTGTAGAACAACCCGGTGGAGAGAAAAAACGGGAAAAATCAGTCGGTGTGGCTAAGGTAAGCGCTGGTCGCTGCGTGACCGCGGTTATGGGTATGAATTTCGCTTCCCAGCGCCGTCTGGCATTGCTTGGCAAGCTCGGCGACCTGCTGGTCCAGGTTGAGGATTTCCTTGATTACCGCCGCAATTTCCGCTGCGTCCTGTTTTGGCGCAGGTTCCCGGAAACATTCCATGACGAGCTGTTTACGGCACGCTTCCAATTCAGCAACCTTATCCCAATCCAGCTGTCTGGCTGCCTCAAGCATTTCTCTACTCAAGTGGATGATTTCACCGAGTTGCTGGCGATGCACAGTGTGCATGATGTCTGTTTTCCTGTTCCAGTCTCAGCCGGCCGGGTTATGCTTCGCGGCGGGGTCATCGGCGATGGCGTCCCAGGCATCCTTGATCTGTCGCAGCAGATCCGATACCTCGTCAAGGATAGCGAGGTCGTTATTCCTGTGCGCATCGAGGAGGCGGCGTTCCATATATGTGTACAAATCATCCAGGTTCTGGGCGATCTCTCCACCCTTCTCCATATCCAGGCTGCTTCTCAATCCATCCAGAATGGAAATGGCGCTACCGATCTGGTCACCCTTGGCCTGTATATTGCCATGCTCCATATTCCCTTTTGCAGCAGCAATTTTACCCAGTGCGCCTTCCATTAACATCTGGGTCAACCGGTGCGGACTGGCCGACTCAATGCCAGTCTGTACCGCATTGCGGCTGTATTGGTCCAGTGCATTTCGAACCACGCCTGCTGAACTCATGCTCTACTACTCCCTCAAAAAAACTGGATAACTGTTACAAGGCAAAAGTGGTGCCAACTCACGCCTGCCGGCTAATAATCAGACTATCCGGAGAATCCAGATGCCTTGCGATGCTTAACGTCTCTTCCTCAGGAATCTGCCGAATCACTTCTTGTGTTACAGAATCAACCACTTTGACGACAAGTCGGTCACTTTCCTCGTCAATGGTAAACACCAGATCCCGCTGGAAGTTCTGTATAAAATCGCTGATCTTGCTGACCGCTGACTCAACCTGCCCGGCTCGTGTCTGTTCACCCGATTCATCCATCCCGTTCAGCGGCAGATTCTCTCCGCTTGCGGCAGAATCATTCCCTTTGAGATCCGGCAATTCCGCCAGCGGTTGAGCTTTAAGCGGTTCCGGCGCGCGCGACACTTGCTGCGATCCCTGCAGCCTGGCGGCCTCCTGTGTTTGCACAGGCGTAATGTAATTGGATGACATAACTCACCTACTTTTCAAAGCCAGACAGGCGGGGCATCCTAGCCACCACCCATCCATGGTTCAATAAAAACTGTTTGCGCTTACTGCGGCAATTCCAGAGCGGTCTGCGACTGCGTCTTTGCCTGGGTCATCGGTATCGACGTCTGTTGATACCTGAGCGGATATAGCATCAGTTTAGTATTCACCGCTTATGATGGAATTAGCGTTCAGGGGGATGGAAACTTTAAATACGCCAAACGCTCCGGCAGGAAGACAGAATACATAGTATTCATCTCGATCAAATCGAATAGACTGGCCATGTCAGTGCACCTGGTGCGCATGTGTCACCTTCGATGGTTTTTGTATTTCCTTTGTTCTCAATTGCTTGAGGAATATGGCAGAAAAATCACTAGAACTTTGTTATCTGAATGCTTCATAATTCTTATTCTTTTTCATTGCGTTAGCATTTATGGAGGGACACGAGCCTGAAAGATACGCGGAAAGGGGTTGCCTGAGCGGCCTGGAATGGCAGGAGTCTGCCGTTCGATCGATAAGGACTGGTAACGGGAAATAACCGCGAACCTCATACGGATGTGCCATGAAGCCGTCTCCAGCAGGGTAAATATCACCACTGGTACACTTTATGCATTAAAACAGCATCATGCAGGTCCATAAGTTACTCATGTTGTACTCATTATTAACTCCAGTGTTATCAAATTGGTGTGGTGGCAAATGTTTGACGATAAGTCGATTCTGATTACCGGCGGCACAGGTTCGTTTGGGCAGCAGTATGTAGACACGCTACTCAGGCGCTATAAACCCAAACGCCTGGTGATTCTCTCGCGTGATGAACTCAAGCAGTATGAGATGCAGCAGAAATTCAGCGGCCCCATCATGCGGTATTTCATTGGTGACGTCCGGGACGAAGACCGCCTTAAGCAGGCCATGCGGGGTATCGATTATGTAATACATGCTGCGGCCCTCAAACATGTACCCGCGGCCGAATACAATCCCATGGAGTGTATCAAGACAAATATCCATGGCGCCCAGAACGTTATCGAAGCCGCTTTGGAGAACAATGTCGAGAAAGTAATTGCCTTGTCCACCGACAAAGCCGCCAATCCGATTAATCTTTATGGCGCCACAAAGCTCGCCTCAGACAAATTATTCGTTGCAGCAAACAACATTGCAGGTAGCCGTCAAACACGTTTTGCAGTCGTACGGTATGGCAATGTCGTTGGATCCAGAGGTTCTGTTGTTCCTTACTTTAAACAATTAATTAAGGAAGGGGCGACTTCGTTACCGATTACAGACCCACGTATGACACGGTTCTGGATCACCCTGCAACAGGGCGTCGATTTCGTGTTGAAAAACTTTCAACGTATGCACGGCGGAGAAATTTTCGTACCCAAAATACCCTCTATACATATCACTGACCTTGCAGAGTCCTTATTGCCGGGGATAAATACCCATATTATCGGCATCAGGCCTGGCGAGAAATTGCATGAGACCATGTGTCCTGCTGATGATTCACATTTGACCCTGGAATTTGATGATCATTTTGTGATCCAGCCAAGTATCCAGATGTCGCATTCCAAAACATACGAAACGAATAATATTGGCGAAAAAGGTACCGCTGTGGCCCAGGGAGTTGAATACAGTTCAGGAGAAAACCATCATTTCATGAGTGTTGAAGAATTAAGTCAACTGCACTATCAAGTCTGAATTATGATCCCTTATGGGCGCCAATCAATATCCGAAGAAGACATCCAGGCTGTAGTGGACGTACTGCGATCGGATTATCTAACACAAGGTCCTGTCGTATCCTGGTTTGAGGAAGCTATCTGCAAGTACACCGATTCTGTACATGCGGTTGCAACAAATAGTGGAACTTCTGCATTACATCTGGCTTGCCTGGCCCTCGGGCTCGGGCCGGGTGATATTTTATGGACTTCACCAATCACCTTCGTCGCATCAGCTAATTGCGGGCTTTATTGCGGGGCAGAAGTGGATTTTGTGGATATCGATCCACAAACCTACAATATCAGTATAAAAGAGCTGGAACAGAAACTGGAGAAGGCAAAAGAAACCGGTAAATTGCCCAAGGTGGTTGTTCCAGTACATATGTGTGGATTGCCATGCGATATGGATGCCATTGCCGGGCTTGCAAAGCAATATGGATTCTACATTATTGAGGATGCCTGTCATGCAATTGGCAGCCTCTATCAGGGAGCGTCAACAGGCAGTTGTCGTTATTCAGATATTACTGTCTTCAGTTTCCATCCAGTAAAAACTATCACTACGGGTGAAGGGGGGATGGCGACAACAAGGCGGAAAGAACTGGCGGACAAGATGGCTCTGCTACGTAGCCACGGTATTACCCGTGATAGGGATAGAATGACCCATAAACCAGATGGCCCCTGGTACTACCAGCAGATAGGACTTGGTTACAATTATCGAATGACGGATATCCAGGCTGCATTGGGCAGAAGCCAGCTTGAGAGGCTCAGTGACTTTATTTCCCGAAGAACTCACATTGCGTCACGTTATGACGAATTTCTGGCAGACCTTTCTCTGCAACCTCAGCATTGCCCTGCAGACCGTTCTTCTGCGATGCATCTTTACGTGATTCGCCTGGGAAAGGAACATTTGGAAAAATCGCGCATTCAGATTATAAATGAATTGCGCGACAAAGGGATTGGCGTGAATGTTCATTATATACCTGTTCACACCCAGCCCTGGTATCAACAAATGGGATTTAAAACCGGAGACTATCCTGAGGCGGAAAGGTTTTATAGCGAAGCAATCAGTCTGCCAATATATCCAGGTCTGCAAGAAGACGAGTTCTCATGTGTTGTAGACGCCCTTCATGAGGTGGTCAGGTGAAACTGGCTGTAATTCCGGCTCGAGGTGGAAGCAAACGCATTCCACATAAGAATATACGCAGTTTTTTCGGGAAACCGATTATTGCCTACTCTATCGAGCAGGCACTTGCTTCTGGCCTGTTTGATCATGTGATCGTTTCAACCGATGACGAGGCTATTGCCTCTGTTGCAAGAGAATATGGTGCCGAAACGCCCTTTATTCGACCGGTAGAATTAGCTGACGATTATACGGGCACAAATGCAGTCGTAAAGCATGCTATAGAATGGTACCAGGAACAGGGTGAGCCAGTATCACTGGCGTGCTGTATTTATGCTACCGCGCCTTTTGTTAAGCACAAATATTTACGGGATGGCCACGATAAATTAATCAATTCCGGGAAGCTGTTTGCTTTTTCGGTAACAGACTTTTCTTTCCCGATTCAGCGTGCGCTGCGTATTACAGAGAATGGTGAGGCGGATGCTTTTTGGCCTGAATATATCGCTACTCGATCACAGGATCTTGAAAAAGCGTACCACGATGCAGGCCAATTTTATTGGGGTAAAGCTAATGCCTTTCTGGAAGAAGCTGTAATGTATTCTAATGTTTCGATTCCTGTGATTCTGCCGCGAAGTCAAGTGCAGGACATTGATACCATGGAAGACTGGGAGTATGCAGAAATGCTTTACGGCCTAATGTTAAATCACGATATCGATTAGGTATAAATATGACATTTAAAACCGAACAAGAAACTTTTTGGTCAGGTGAGTTTGGTAATGCGTATTCCGAGAGAAATGACGGAAGTGAATGGGTGGCAAGCAACTCTGCATTTTTCTCAAGAATACTCAAGCGGACTGAGAATGTAGAGTCAGTGATAGAGTTTGGTTCTAATATTGGTCTTAACCTTCAGGCCTTATCTCACTTACTACCGAAGTCAAGGCTGTCGGCGGTGGAGATAAATGCTTTTGCGGTAAAAGCACTGCAAGAATGGGGTGGCCTGGAACAGATATACCATGAATCAATACTTGATTTTGACCCGAATGGTAAAACATGGGATTTAACCCTAATTAAGGGCGTTCTAATTCATATTAATCCAGATGAACTGGAAAGGGTTTATGAGAACTTATATCGTTCATGTGGTCGCTACCTTCTGATTGCAGAATACTATAACCCTAATCCGGTTGAAGTTGTTTATAGAGGTCATTCAGGAAAATTATTCAAACGTGACTTCGCAGGAGAAATTCTCGACCAGTATAATAATCTTAGTTTAGTGGACTATGGATTTGCATGGAGAAGAGACCCTAACTTTCCCCAAGATGATCTTACCTGGTTCTTGCTTGAAAAAAGATAGGTAAAGTTAGTGAAAGTCTTTTTTCGTGTTGACTCGTCCATTGCCATGGGGTCAGGCCATGTTATGCGTTGCCTTACGCTGGCTGATGCATTGAAGTTAAAAGGAGGTGAATGCCATTTTATTTGCCGTGATCACCCTGGAAGCCTGATTGCACAGATAATGGAGCATGACTATCCTGTGAAAAGCCTTACTTTTAAGGAGAAAAACGACCAGGATCTTAATGGTGTGACAGATAATGAGGGCCTGCCTTCTCATAGCCATTGGTTGGGAGATAGCTGGCAAGCTGATGCAGAATTGACGGCGCGCATTCTAAATGAATATAGCCCCGATTGGCTGATAGTGGACCACTATTCATTAGATATCCGCTGGGAATCGGCTGTTATGAGTACGTGCAATAAACTCATGGTTATTGACGACCTTGCGGACAGGAAGCATGAGTGTGATGTTCTTCTTGATCAAACTTTTGGGCGAAGGGCAAGCGATTATAAATCGTATGCTCCGGAAAGCACAAAATTACTGCTAGGCTCGCATTATGCTTTGCTAAGGCCTGAGTTTTCCAGGTGGCGCGAGTATAGTTTAGGGCGCAGGGAAAAACCTGAGCTGAAGCAGCTTTTAATTACTTTTGGCGGGGCTGATCCGGATAACATCACAAGTCTAGTGCTTGATAGCCTAAAAAACTGCGACTTGCCAGGATCATTAGAAATTGTCGTGGTTATGGGCGCTACAGCTCCTTATGCAAGCATGATTGAGAAGCAGGCACATAAAATGCCTTTTAAGACCCGTGTATTAAATAATATCTCAAATATGGCTGAAATTATGTCAAAGAGTGACATAGCTATAGGGTCTGCTGGATCAACCTCATGGGAAAGAGCAATGCTTGGTCTGCCAACAATCACGCTGACAGTCGCTGACAATCAGAATTTGATTGCAAATCATCTGCATGCCGAGGGGGCCGCAATTAGTATGGGTGGAACAGAAGATATAGAGAAAAAACTACCGGAATCACTCGATGAGCTAATGGATCCTGACAAGCTACGCGATATGTCCCGACGGGCAAGCAGGATTGTAGATGCCTCAGGTGAAAGCAGGGTTTTAGAGGAAATATTGAAGTGAAGAAGATTACGGTATTAGAACGCATGAACTATTAAGGCAACAATACCTGCACTGCCGGGAATTTCATTACCCAGGATGCGCTGCAACAGCTAATATGTCCTTTCTTACTTCGCCTTCCTGGGTTTAATAGTGACTTTTGCCTCAATTTGATTCCTGTTCTTGACTGCATTTGAGAATTCAATCTTGAAATTTTCAGTCTCTATAAATACTTTGGGGTACCCATCTGCATCCAGCATTCGAATATAATCGTAAAAATTACTTAGATCGATTCCGGCAGCAGGTATTTTGCTTTCTTCTGGGGCACGCCGCTTAAAAACAACAGCTTTCCCCTTTTGAGGCTTTGGTAAACAGCCGGTTTTAATGATTTGCGGAATCATCTTACTAAAAATAATTTTCGCACAATCTAAATATATTTCCTGCGCGCTACCCTTTAATTAAAGCGGATGCTTCATGTATACAGGCCCTGCATCAAACGCTTCAATTACCTTGATCGCTGAAATCTTCGTCTTCTTTATTCCACGGGCAATCAAGTTCTGTAGTGGGCTACCCCCTCTCCCAAAAGGCAGATCTGTCATATGAAAAGCGATACATGGATACTGATCATAAATATGCTTTGGAATACGCCATGACCAGTGCGGAAAGAAAATGTAGTGCGGGTCTATTTCTTTTATCAATGCAGAAGTCAGATCTTTCTTTCGTGTTATAACGGTTATATTCAAATTTTGATGAGATTTAACAAACTTTTTGGCCTCATCAATGTTCCATTTCTTGACCGTGACGATAATTATTTTCTTCTTGTCTTTCATATTACTGAATTCTCGAATGAATTTATAAATGCGTATGCAATACGATTGACACCCTGCTCGTTACGCGGATTTATTGTCAACTTTCTGTAACAGTATGTTCGAACAGGGAAAGGATAAAAGTCCTACCCCAAGAAGTCCATCCGTGATTTATGTCGCGCAATTGTCGATCGATGCTGCCAAATCTGCAGGTCAGCCATCCCTACCCCTCGCGACCGGTGCGCCAGGCTGACGATCAAACCTGACACGTGCACCGTCATGTACCGCCAACTGACGGATATTTCCACTCCTCGCGGACCAGTGCGTCGACTTGC
>CAVWAK010000009.1:0-10808 GCA_963752745.1 uncultured Gammaproteobacteria bacterium | reverse complement strand
TTCCATAATCAACACCCTTACCCAATATTCCTCTTCCCCAACTACAAAATGGAAATCTTTTTTCTTTCCATCGAACCCCGAAACTGATGCCTCTCCTCGGATTGCTTCATTACGACCAGCGAGTTGTTGTTTTGCAAAAGGTATTCTGAGTTTCACTAACTTATCTTTATAAAGTGAAAGCTGCCTATGCGCATGACCAGAAAAACAAACCTTTGCAGATACCATAGTCCTTAACACCTCAAACGCCCCAGACCCACAGCCAGAATAGTCCATATACCTTACTAAATTTTTCAACGCGTACACTTCCATCTGCAGCTTCAGACACTGACGATCCAAAATTTCAATTATTTCAGTACCGAGGGACTTTACTATTCCTACCTGATTTGCCGTATGAAATGAGAACCCAAGCAGAGGTTCTTCATTAACGCTTTTCTACTGCATCACTCATTACATTTATATGGCTAACGGTTTGCGCCAGGGGCGCGTAGCGAAGCGAGCGTCCCAGCCCCGTAGGGGCATACTGGGCGCAATGGTTATGTTGCAACACTACGCGTTTTCTCTCACACAATTGGCGCATAATTGCCTACCGCGAATGGCAGACCATACCAAACGGCAATTAAGGCCCTTAATCCAGAACCCCTTCTTAGCCAGCACTGGTTCATCGCAACTAGCACACAGCAGCTTAAAGCCTGCATAAACCGCCGACCAACCAAATATAATAGCCACCCCAAAAAGGCTAAAAATAACAATAAATCCATCCTGCTCAAGATTGACGCCAAATAATGAATAACTATTAACAAGCTGCTTCTGAAGCAAGGCAAGATATACAAACAAAATAAATATGGCGTACTTGAGTATGCACGCCAACAACCCCGACCACATAAATATTTTGCTTGTCGTGATTCTACTCACTGCGCACCCTTTGCAACATAACTACTATTAGACGGCGTACGCCGTGTAGCACGAAAAAACCTGCGTACGGTCGTTAACACCGGGAATTGGGTGCCTTTTACGGCGTTTGCTGTGTATCCCTTTTTGTTCACAATTGCATCTCTCCGTTATTCTTATGTTTTTTAGACGGAACTGCAGATAACCAACTTAAGCACCGTAGGCTCGGATATCAAGCGATTTTTGCGAATACACAGCATATGCCGTGTATCACCACCATTATTTTGTCAAACCCACCATACCCAACTTCCTGTTAATTACTACAAAACCCGAACTTGCCGTGTTTTTTCGACCATTAACACAGCATAGGTCTTGATTTGCCACTTTTTCTCATCTTTAATACACCTGTATATATAAACAGTATGTTAAACGCACGAGAGAAAAACATACACGTCCATTCAATGTCTACTAAACGTAAAGCAGCACTGCCAGGTAGTGCGAAATGCTCCCTGCCAATACGAATAAATGCCAGATACCGTGAGCGTGCTTCATTCTTTCATCGAGGATGTAAAAGGTAATACCACTGGTATAAAATATGCCTCCCAATACCAGCAACACCAGGGCTGTTCTGGGCAAGGCCTGGATTAACGGGTACATGGCAACCAGTATCAGCCATCCCATCAACAGATAGATCGCCATCTGTATGCCACGCGAGCCTTTCTTGTGCAGGCTATCTACGATAATGCCCACGACAGCGAGTCCCCAGATGATGCAGAACAGGCTCCAACCCCATAATCCACGCAAGGTTACCAGGGTAAGCGGGGTGTAGGTGCCGGCGATGAGCAGGTAGATCGCTATGTGATCCAGCTTCATGAAGACTTTCTTGGCGCGCCCCCGCAGCGAGTGGTACAGAGTCGATATCGTATACAACAGGAACAAAGACGCGCCGTACACGCTGAAGCTGACTATTTTCCACAGGTCGCCCTGCAAGGAGGCAAACACTACCAGCACCACCAGACCGGCAAGGGCCATTGCGGCTCCAACCAGATGGCTGATACTGTTGAATCGTTCTCCGTGGTACATAACATTCCTGGTGGAATACTCGGAATTTAAACGCAAACTACTCTGGCTTCAGCTACGAAATCACAATAGTCCCGGAGGTAACTTCCCGCACCTGCCCGGGAATCACCGGGCGCGCCGTTCGCAGGCTCTGAGATATTTGTCTATCGCTCTGGATACTGCAACAAATCCCATGGTTGCTGTTACAAAACTTGCGGAGCCGTAACCCATCGTACAGTCGAGGTGGACACCATGAATACCCGGCTTCTGGTGACCGATGCTGCCATCCTCCCTGGGGTATGCCTGTTGCTGGGCCGAGAACACACATTCCACACCGAAGTAACGTTTAAGGTTGCGGGTATAGCCATGCTGCGCACGCAACTGCGCGCGCACTTTCGCTGCCAGAGGGTCGTTGTATGTGCGCGTCAGATCTTTAATCATGATCTGTGTCGGATCGGTCAAGCCGCCAGCCGCGCCTGTGGTAATTACCGGTATCTTGTTTCGCTTGCAGTAATATATCAGTGCTGCTTTGAACTTGATGCTGTCTATAGCATCAATAACGTAGTCAATACCGGCATCTGCCGGCAGATGATCAAACAGGTTGCGGTCGGTAATAAAATCATCAATAACATCACACTGACAGGCCGGGTTGATTTCCGCTACGCGCTGCTGCAGTGCCTGTGCTTTTTTCTCGCCAACCGTGCTCTCCAGCGCGTGTATCTGACGATTGATATTGGTCAGCGCAATTTCATCGTAATCGATCAATAAAAGATGTTCGACACCGGAACGCGCCAGCGCTTCAACCGCCCATGAACCGACACCACCCAAACCAATAACACAGACGCGCATATCGCGCAGCCAGGAGAAGGCCTGTTTTCCGTACAGGCGCTCAATGCCACCGAAACGTTGCTGGTATTCGTCGCTCATGCTTTCAGTTAAGCGACAGCACCTGGCATGCGTTTGCTGTACTTTGCTGCGCCAGGCTCTCTATAGATTCGTCCCGCACATCGGCTAAAGCCTGCAGACACTCGGGTAGATATTCCGGGCTGTTGCGCCCGCCCTGGTGCGAAGCCACCGTCATATCCGGGGCATCGGTTTCAAGCACCAGCGCTTCGACAGGCAGGGCTTTGGCCAAGGCGCGAATTTTGCGTGATCGCTCATACGTCAACATGCCACCGAAGCCCAGCTTGAAACCCATCTCCAGGTATTTGTCCGCCTGCTGAATGCTTCCGTTGAATGCGTGGACGATGCCACCCTTGACCGGATGCTTGCGTAATAAGCCGATGACATCATCGTGCGCCTTGCGCACGTGCAGAATGACCGGCAGGCCGGCGTCAACAGCGATATCCAGCTGGGCCGCTAAAAGATCTCGCTGCGCTTCGCGATCGACATTTTCCATATAGTAATCCAGCCCTATCTCGCCAATCGCAACTGGCCGGGAGCTGGCGACCGCTTCCGCAAGCGCGCGCAAATGCGGCGGGCGATGCCTGTCCATAAACACCGGGTGCATTCCCAGAGCGATTGAAATATCAGCCTCCTGTTGCCGCAACCGAACGACATCGTCCCATCGATCCGCATCGATAGCAGGTACAATAAAACGTGTCACACCGGCAGCGCGGGCGCGCTGCAGTACCGCTTCGCGATCGACATCAAATGCCTCGACGTCAAGATGACAATGGGTATCAATCAGTTCCATACCGGCATTATAACCGCGGCACCGGCGCACCGTGATAACGGTTCTGCCGGGTAACCAGGGGATGTTGCCTGATCAGCAACTTTCTTCGAGCTGCCGGCATACGGCTTCGGGAATCACTACAGAATGGCCTGCGGCGTGATCAAACCAGACGATCGTGCCATGCCCTAGCGTGTAAAGATCTTGCGAGTCCGGCGCCAGCCTGATCTCATAATAGGTATCCAGACTGCTGCGCCCGACTCGCCCGGCGTACAACGCTACTTCGATATCCATCGGAAACGTCAGAGGTTTGATAAACGTACAGGATACATTCGCCAATACCAGTTCGTGCCCGACATCCAGAGTACGCAGCCAGTCCACGCGCACCTGCTCGAAATAAGTAAAATACATTGCGTTATTGACATGGCCAAACGCATCCATATCACTCCAGCGCAATGTGAATCGCGAAGTGTGCAAATGCCTGGCATCGCCCGGTAGTTTGTTGGTGTAGATCATTTCAGGGCTAAAACGGACTGGCCTGGATTTTCTGAACCGGCAGTACCGCGAACAACCTCCTGCTTGCCGGCACGAATAAAATCACGGAATAAACAGGGCGCGCCCTGCCATGTTCCGGGCAACGGGCTGAATACTGCCACCCGCGCCGGGAAGCTGCCATCATTGACTGCCAGCCGCTGCCCGGATACCCGCCAGCACCAGTGCCAGCTGTTGTCGATAGACTGTGGCAATGCGGGTCGGGTCCGAGGCCAGCAATGTAAGGGGCACACCGAACAGCACGCTTAGAAGCGTGGTGAGCATCAACGGTACCAGGGTATTTTCCGGCAGATCACCGTTGCTGATGGCGGCTTCCAGAGGCGGCAACAGCCAGGCATCAATACCTTTGACGGGAACTGAGCCAATTCCATCGAGGTCCGGATAAGCCAGCTGTTTTTCCAGCTCGCCTATCTGCAGGTCGCTGTCCAGGCTGCCACCACGGGCGATCCAGGCCAGCATTTCCGCCAGCACACCGGGACGGCTCTCACAGGTACGGGCCACTTCGGCAAACAGGGCATCAACAACCGCCAGGCCACGTAGTTCTGCGGTCGCCTTTTGTACATGCCAACCCAGCTCAATTACCCAGAGATGTACCAGGTAGGAAAGCAGATCCTGCTTACGGGGGAAGTAATTGAAGAACGTAGCCTCGGAGACTTCGGCACTGCGGCACAATTGTTTTACCGACACTTCATCGAAGCTTTGTTGCCCCAGCGCATCCGCGAGGACTCGCGCCAGATTGAGTCGCGTGCGGGCAAATTTGCGCTGTCTGAGATCGCTCATGTAATTCTATAGTAGGCTATATTATTATATATTCAACGAATATTTATCCAAGCTGTAGGTAATCGCAGCATACAGCCTTACGGTAATCTATTTAGCAATCTAAAATTAGATAGTTACTTATTTATATGCAATATCAAATTAATACAATCTATCGATACTGTCTACGGGCACGATTTTCATCCCCGGTACTGCGAAGAGCGATAAAATTCTATTAACGCCATGGGAAAGGTAAGCACTGAAAAAGCACGATTTTCGACCTGCGGATCCAGTGCAGGGCAGTGGGCAGCGCCTAGTCACTAACGCAACGATTACGGCCAGCCTGCTTGGCTTTGTAGAGCGCGCGATCGGCTCGCTCGAACCAGGACTCGCTGCTGTCACCGTCACGAAACTGGGTCACACCACAGGATACGGTGATGGTCACCGCTTGTTCGCGAAAATGAAAACCGGTCGCCTCGATCTTGCCACGCAACTTGTCGGCCACCGCGACACAGTCTTCGAGTTCTGCGCCGGTCATGAGGTGGACGAATTCTTCCCCGCCATAGCGGGCGATAAAATCTGTTTCGCGTATCGATCCGGCCAGGTTTCGCGCGATGGTGCGTAACACCTTGTCACCGGCCTTGTGGCCAAAGGTGTCATTTACCTTTTTAAAATGATCGACGTCCCAGATCACCAGCACCAGCGGTGTGTTGAAACGCTTCCAGCGGGCAATTTCCTGCTCCAGCTGTTCTTCCCAGGCCAGCCGGTTGGGAATACCCGTCAGCGCGTCAGTCTGCGCCTGGCTGCGCTCCTCATGAATTCGTGTGCGCAATGCGTCAGCCTCGGATTCCACATCGTTCAGCTTCGCAGTCACGGTGGCTATCTCGGCTTTTGCGGCATCATAACGCAGTTGCTCTGTTTCCCGATGCGTCTCCATGTGCGAGAGCACCGTGTCGATATGGGTCTGCACCAGTTCCTTGATCTGGTCGAGATCAGTAGCCTCACGCACACTGTTCTGGATATCGTCCATGCCCTCCTTGACGGCACTATTCAGATCTCCACTGGCGGCGAAACTGTCATCGTAATAGGTATCGCTGTCCGCCAGTTGGCGGTCGACTTCCTGCAGACGCTCACTTAACTGCAGGAGAAAATCCTCGATACCCTGTTTTTCTTTTTGTGTCTGGGTACGAATGGCCTGCACCAGGTCGGCGATCTGTTCGAGTACCTGGTCCCATGAGGAATTACTGCTCGCTACCTCGATTTTCTCCCGAATCGCATCGACCTGCTTCATCAGGTCATCGGGCAGCGACAACCGCTCCAGCAGGCGGATCAGAATCTCCCGTACACCGGTGTTATTACCGCCTTCCACCGCATTCGGTGCCGGGCTGTCCCGGTCATTCGGCGCCGGGCTGTCCCGGTCATCCGGCGCATCATTATCAGCCTCTTTTTCCTGGCCGCCAAACAAACGCTGGAACAGACCGCCGCGTTCAGCGCTTGTCGTCTCACCGCTTTCCGGTTCGACAGACAACTCCATGGCTGACTGAAACAGTTCCACGAATGCGCTTACGGCCTGTTCGCTTTCAGACGCTGCCGAATCACTTAGCAGTTTGCGCAATTGCTTGGTTTTGCGGCCGGTACCCTTGGGTAACTGGAGCTGGTCGAGCAACTTCAGCAACACACTGTCATTCCCGGTGTCGGCATCATCTTGCTTGCGCCCACGCTCAAGCTTGACCATGGTAGCCGACATGGCGTCGATAGCTTTCCGGAGTTGTGCACTGCTCGCGCGATCGCGAATGGCGTTGCGCAAATCACTGAGTTGTTTGTCCAGGGTAGCGTCCTGGCCATCTGCGGCCAGGGTCAGGCGGGAGATGGTTTTGCGCAGCAATTCATCAGCCTGCTGCCACTGCTTTTCCTTGCCCTCGGCGTCTTCAAGCTGGCTGAAGTATTTGCGTTTCCACTGCTCGTCGTCCGACGCGTCTTTATCGATATCCACGTCACTTCGCTCCGTTATACGGTATGTAACTCAATGCTCTTCGGCAATACCACTTCCATGGCCACCGGCAAGTGGTCTGATAATGGATAATCAAGCACTTCGGCACGTTCGACTTCCACCGTGGGTGTCACCAGAATGTGGTCAATGTTACGCCGTGGCCGCCAGCTGGGAAAGGTATTCATCCCGTGCAGCGGTTCACTCATCAGCGTCTTGTTTAACAGCAGCTCAATCTCGTCACTGTCAGAACGGCAATTCATATCGCCCATAAGCACCACATGACGATAATCATTTACCAGGTCACTGATGTAGTCAAACTGATTCAGGCGTCCACGCCGACTCAGCGCCAGGTGCACAATCAATATTACCAGTGACTCCGCACCCTTGCCGTAGCGCACAGCCATGGCGCCACGCCCGGGAATACGTCCTGGCAATTTGTGCTCGGTGATACCCGAGGGCTTGTAACGACTCAGCACACCAAGACTATGCTGGGCAAGTCGCCCGATTCGCCGGTTGGTCTGGTCGTCCCAGTAAGGAAACCCGGCAGCAGTGGCCAGATACTGGGTGATGTTCACAAAACCGCTGCGTGCACTACCGGCGTCTGCCTCCTGTACACCGACGACATCATACTGGCTCATCAACTGGGCAATACGATCCAGGTTATCGAAGCGCTGCGGGTGATGCAGGAGATGCTTCCAGCTATGCGTCAGATACTGGCCATAACGCCGGGTCTTGATACCAATCTGTATATTGTAGCTGAGCAACCGCAGCGTCCGCTGGTGGGCGGGCTGTATCTGCTTGGCGTTGGCTGACTCTGGCATACTTAATTTATATGGGGCAGACAAGGTTGCCCAACTGCTCGGTTAACTTGAGGTTTTCACTATAGTCGACGGGGCAGTCGATAATACTAACGGTCGGCTGTGACAGCGCATCCTTGAGCACATCCTGAAGTTGACCCGGTTCACTGATACGGTAACCCTTGGCACCGAACGATTCAGCGTACATGACGAAATCCGGATTGTCGAAGTTAACGTGCGAGGTACGGTGAAACTCGTTCATCTGTTTCCACTCAATCAACCCGTAGCCGGTATCATTCCAGATCAGGATAACAATCGGTACCTTGAGGCGCATGGCAGTTTCGATTTCCTGGGAATTCATCAGAAAACCGGCGTCACCTGTAACCGCCACCACGGCACGATCAGGCGCGACCATCTTGGCAGCAATCGCACCCGGCACGGCAATGCCCATACTGGCGAAACCGTTGGAGATAATACAGGTATTGGGCTGTTCGCAGCGGAACATACGCGCCATCCACATTTTGTGGGCGCCAACATCGCAGACCACGATGTCATCCAGCTCCAGGACGGTGCGTAAATCCCAAATGATTTTCTGCGGCTTGACCGGAAATCCCTTGTCATCGCGGTGTTGATTCATTTCCTCGATCAATGCGGTTCGCAGCGGCCGCATTAAATGCCCCTGGTGTGGCGTTGTCAGCTTGGCAATGCGCATCAGGCTGTGCTTGATGTCGCCGAGAACCCCGACACTGATATTGTAGTGCTCATCCACTTCAGCCTGGGTGCGATCAATATGGATGATGGTGCGATCCCGGGTCGGGTGCCATAGATAGGGGTGGTACTCAACAAGATCATAGCCCACGCAAATCACCACATCGGCACGGCTGAAACCACAGCTGATATAGTCGTTGGACTGCAAACCGGCGCTGGCAAGCGTAGTACGGTTCCTGAACGGCGTTACACCCTTGGCCATGAACGTGTTGGCAACCGGGATGTTCAGATCTTCGGCAAACTCGGCCAGGTGCTTCCACGCACCGGCACGGACCACACCGTTTCCGGCGAGAATCATCGGATTACGCGCTTCCGAAATCAGCTTGGCTGCGCGCTCCACCTGTTGCCTTGGCTGGCTCGGGTGGAAACGGATGATTGACCGGTAAGGGCCGCGCCACTGTCGGCAATTTGGCCAGGTCTTCCGGAAACTCGATGAACGCCGCACCGGTCTTTTCCGACTGGGAAATTTTGAAGGCCTTGCGTATCACCTCCGGTATGACATCCGGCGCCAGAATGCGGGAAGAATATTTCGTGATCGGCCGGAACATATGTTCCAGGTCGAGCACCTGGTGAGATTCCTTGTGCAGGCGATTGGTACCGGCCTGGCCGGCGATGGCAACTACCGGAGCGTGATCCATATTGGCATCGGCGACACCTGTTACCAGGTTGGTCGCGCCTGGCCCAAGCGTCGAAAGACAAACCCCGGCCCGACCTGTAAGCCGGCCATAGACATCCGCCATGAATGCCGCGCCCTGTTCGTGACGGGTGGTAATGAATTGAATGCTGGAGTCCAGCAAGGCATCCATCAGGTCGAGATTTTCTTCTCCCGGAATGCCGAAGATGTACTCAACACCTTCGTTTTCAAGGCATTTAATAAAAAGTTGTGCCGCGTTCAATTCACTGAGCTGCCGCCGCCTGCCCAGCCTTGCGTTCCTGTTCAACCAGAACGTCGACAACTTCGAGCATTTGCCTGTCACCGCCAGCCAGCGTCGCCGTGGTGCGGTACTTGCCGTTTACCACCAGCGTGGGCACGCCAGTGATGCCGTACATGTCACGTGCCTGCTTGGCACGATTAGTCTTGGTTATGACTGCAAACGAACTGAACGTTTTATCAAAATCATCCGCCGATACGCCTTGCTCGACAAAAAATGCCTTTATATCGGCAGCGCTGCGCAACTGCTTCTTTTCCTTGTGGAGACGCTCAAACAGCGGAGCATGAATTTTGTCGGTGACACCAAGCAGTTCCGCAGTATAGAACGCACGCGCGCCCAACTCCCAGGTAGGACCAAGCACAGCCGGCATGCGAACAAAGGTCACGTCGTCAGGCTTGGTCTCAAGCCAGGCTTCTATTTCCGGCTCCATGTGGTAACAGTGAGGACAGCCATACCAGAACAGTTCCAGCACCTCGATGGTTCCTGTATCAGCCGTTGGTTGGGGGTTGGCAATAGTCTGGTACTTGACCCCTTCGTCGACAGCTGCATGACTGAACTGCGTTACCAGCACCAGTGCCAGTACACCAAAAAACTTCTTCATGTGTAGTCTCCGTTATTTGTTTTAGAGTTCGCCGTAGGAATGCAGTCCCGACAAAAACATATTCACGCCGAGAAAGGCAAACAGGGTGACAAACAAACCGATCACTGCCCACCAGGCCATCGGCGCACCCCGCCAGCCCCTGGTCAGGCGCATATGTAGCCAGGCGGCATAGTTAAGCCAAACGATCAGCGCCCAGGTTTCCTTGGGATCCCATGACCAGTAACCCCCCCAGGCTTCCGCCGCCCACAGCGCGCCAAGAATGGTAGCCACCGTGAAGAAGGCAAAGCCAAGGGCAATGGACTTGTACATGACATCATCCATGAGTTCGAGCGTTGGCAGTCGTGTTGCCAGAAAACCGTTTGGATCACTGCGTTCGGCGCGTCCGCGTATCAGCGAAGCGACACCGATCATGGCAGCCAGGGCAAAAGCGCCATAGCCGACAAAATTGGCCGGAACGTGAATTTTCATCCAGTAGCTCTGCAGCGCTGGCACCAGTGGCTGGATTTCAGCAGCATCGCGGCTAAAGGCATACCAGAGCAGGAAGCCGACCGCCGCGGAAATTACCAGCAGGGCAAACCCGCCCATGGCACGGGTTTGGTAACGCGCTTCGTAATAAAGGTATATCAATGCCGTGATAAGTGAAAACAGAATGAACACTTCGTACAGGTTGCTAACGGGAATATGGCCGATGTCAGTGCCCAGCAGGTAGGTTTCCCGCCAGCGCACCATCAGGCCAACAAAGCCCATCGCCACGGCCGACCAGGTCATCGCGCTGGCAACCTTGCCGGTAAAC
>CAVWAK010000008.1:0-104026 GCA_963752745.1 uncultured Gammaproteobacteria bacterium | reverse complement strand
CCTGGTACGGCTATATATTCTTCACACCTGCCAGTAAGGATTGACCCCAAATAGTTTTGGGCGTGCCCCCTATATGGGCGCGTCGGGATAATCGAAAGGCGTTGCAGGACAGGCAGAAAAATACCATTCGTATAGAGTACCCGCGTGGTTTTTTTGTTGATGGAATACCTGGAGCAGACGCGATGAAATCATCAGGGCTTTATCTGGTAACGCTGGCGAGTGACGAGTTGATCTCAACACAGGCGCATGATGCGCGCCGAGAGGCTGCCGCGCTCAAGGTTAACTGCGAAAACATAAAGATCGGCAGGGCCAAAGAGCTGGCGGGACTGGAGAAGGACTACGCAAAGACCTTCGGTGAAGGAAACCCGACGTTGCACCCTATTGTGAAAGTGGCGCCAAAGTATTTGGATGCGGCAGAACAGCGCGCAAGGATCGCTTTGTGGCGCTACCGGGTTCGCAGTCCTCAAGGCCGTAGAACAGTATGGGTGAAAGGCATTGGGTTTGAAGAAGTGCGGCGGCGGGTGCTCAATGAACTGTATGCGTCCAGTATCCCGTTTACTACTGTAAAACCGGGGTCAAATGAAAGCCGGGGTCAGAACGCAGTTTCCACTAATATTCTACGTGCTACGTGACGCCATAATAAGCCTGTTCTTCTTCAGCGCTGCTTCATGGAAATCATGTAGATAACGGTGGTAATCTTCTTCGGAAAAAAGCACGGCTCACGATTATGGCCGCGCTGGATAATATGTTGAGGGACTCGCGGAAGATTAAAACGGGGTTTTCGTGACATGTACCACCTCTACATGTGAATGATCTAAATCGTTAAGACCATATTAGTAAAAACTGCGTTCTGACCCCGGTTTTCAATCTTATGCAGACTAAATGGGGGCGCGGCAAATCCAGACTATTGCTCAATAAGTCTGATAGTTATCGCACAACCAAATAATTTCGGCGGTGCGGAGGAAGCAGTAAGCCCTAATACGATTCTTCAAGGACATCTATCGTAAGAAATGATTTAAGCCTACCTTCTACTTCTCTAAATCTCTCGCCTACTTTAACCGAGATATCTTCGTCACCATTCGTCGCATTAATTAGGGAATCCCTAATATCACCAAATAATTCGCCTGCATCAGCTCTTTCACACAACCGAGCCACTGGACTAGTGCATCTTCTATTTTTAAAGATTTGAATAATCTGCTCTTTCGCAGCATCACTTATTTGGAATGATGGCATAGCTGTCTCGTTACTACCCCAGTAGGGAAAAGCGTCAACAGGAGGGCATAGGTAACGCCATGGTTTTAACGCGTTGATGTATATATAGGGAACCCTGGATACCGGCATGCACCGGTATGACGATAAAGGCAGTAATCAGAGGTTTCCGGGCTTTAAAGCTGCTTAAGTTCAGCAATCAGCTTGCCGGCAACTTCCTGTCCATCGCCGTACAGCATGCGCGTGTTGTCGAGGAAGAACAGGCCATTTTCAATACCCGAGAAGCCCTTGCCGCGGCCACGCTTTACAACGATGACATTTTTGGCCTTGTCGGCATCGAGGATGGGCATGCCATAGATGGGGCTTTCCGGGTTGCTGCGAGCCACCGGGTTGACCACGTCGTTGGCGCCGATGACCAGCGCGACATCGGCCTGAGGAAACTCGTTATTGATCTCTTCAAGGTCGTAGATCATGTCGTAAGGCACACCGGCTTCGGCCAGCAACACGTTCATGTGTCCGGGCATGCGCCCTGCCACCGGATGGATGGCGAACTTCACCGTCACGCCACGCTCCTGCAGCGCTTTAGTGAATTCCCAGACCTTGTGCTGTGCCTGCGCTACGGCCATGCCGTAGCCGGGCACGATAATCACTTTATCAGCGTAGGCCATCATCACGGCGGCATCGGTGGCATCGACTTCCTTCATGATGCCTTCTTCACCTTGTTCCGCCACCGCCGTGGCGCCCGATCCGAAGCCTGAGAACAGCACATTGGCTAGCGAACGGTTCATGGCTTTGGCCATCAGCTGGGTGAGCAGGGTACCGGCCGAGCCCACCACGGTTCCGGCGATGATCATTGCCGCGTTGCCCAGCACAAAGCCTTCAAAGGCTACTGCCAGGCCAGTAAGAGCGTTAAAGAGAGAAATGACTACCGGCATGTCGGCGCCGCCGATAGGCACGGTCATCATCACACCAAAGGCCAGTGCCAGGAGAAAGAACAGGAAAATGCTGGAATCGCCCGGCTGGTCAGCACCCATCAGAATCAGGCCGAATACCAGCGCACCACCGAACACCAACAGGTTGAGCAACTGCTGGTTGGGGAATACCAGGGACTTCTTGATAATTCCCTGCAGTTTGGCGAAGGCAATCATGGAGCCGGAGAAAGCCACCGAGCCGATCAGTGCGCCAAGTACCGCGAGTACCTGGAAAGTGGTGGAAAAAAACTCGCCACGCATCAGTTCGACAGCAGCGATCGCGGCGGCTGCACCACCGCCCATGCCGTTATAAATGGCGATCATCTGCGGCATATCAGTCATGGCGACCTTCTTGCCGGTATACCAGGCGGCGCCGCCGCCGATAACAATGGCAAGCATCATCCAGCCGTAGTTGTGCATGCCCGGCCAGAAGAAGGTAACGAGGGTGGCGACCACCATACCGGCGCCCGCCCAGACAATGCCGCCGCGCGCCGTGACCGGCGAGCTCATACGTTTCAGTCCGAGAATGAACAGTACGGCTGCAAGGAAATAGCTAAGCTGGATCACGGTATTCATTGATCAGCCCCCTTGCTGCTCTTGAACATTTCCAGCATGCGCTCGGTGACGACATAACCACCGACCGCGTTACCCGCTGCCAACATGACGCCAATAAAGCCGACAATTTTTTCCATGTCGGTCACGGCATGCCCCATGGCGACCATGGCACCTACCAGCACGATGCCGTGGACGAAGTTGGAGCCGGACATCAGTGGTGTGTGCAGGATGACCGGCACGCGCGCGATGACTTCGTAGCCGGTGAAAGCGGCCAGCATGAATATATAGAGTGCGGTAAAACCTTCGATCATGAGCTTATCCCACCAGTTCGCGTGTCGGGGTGTGCTTGATTTCGCCGTCGCGTGTCAGGGTGCTGTCGGCAATTACTTCGTCATCCCAGTCAGGCTTGAACTCACCATCCTCTATCATGGGGGTCAGGAAGTTGAGCAGATTCTTGGCGTACATCTCCGAGGCGTGGACTGGCAGTTCGCTCGGTACGTTCAATGGGCCATAGACAATTGTCTTGCCATGGATAATCTGTTTGCCGGGTTCAGTGACCTCACAATTACCGCCACCTTCGGCAGCCAGGTCGATAATGACAGCACCGTGTTTCATCTGTTCAACGACATCCTTGCGGATGATCTTCGGCGAAGGCCTGCCGGGTATCGCGGCAGTGGTGATGACGACATCAGCGGCGGCAATGTGTTTTTCGAGCACTTCCTGCTGCTGCTGTTTTTCCTCGTCGGTGAGCTCGCGGGCATATCCGCCACTGCCTTCAGCGGATACACCGGTATCGACGAACTTGGCGCCCAGTGACTCGACCTGTTCCCGGGTGGCGCCGCGTACATCGTAGCCTTCGACCATGGCGCCGAGGCGTTTGGCGGTGGCGATGGCCTGCAGGCCGGCGACACCGGCACCGATGACCAGCACCTTGGCCGGGCGTATGGTGCCGGCGGCGGTGGTCAGCATGGGAAAGAAGCCACCGCTGCGGTCAGCAGCCATGAGTGCAGCCTTGTAACCCGCGACGGCAGCCTGCGAGGACAGCACATCCATACTCTGGGCGCGCGAAATTCGCGGTACCAGTTCCATGGCGAAACTCAGCAGTTTTTTGTCACGCAGCAGTTTTACGCGTTCCGGAAAGCGGTGAGGTAACATCATGCCGGCAACAGTGGCACCGGCTTTCATTTGCCCGATTTCGGCCTCGGTCGGTGGCTGGACTTTGACAATCAGGTCGGCCTGGGCGTAGAGCTCGGCAGCCGAGGGAACGATTGTTGCGCCGGTGTAGCTGGCATCGGAGTAATAACTGCTTTCCCCGGCACCGCTTTCCACCAGTACCTCGACACCCAGTTTGCTGAAGCGTTCGGCAACAGCGGGGACAATGGCTACGCGACGTTCGCCGTCTTCGGTTTCTTTCGGGACGCCCAGACGTATTGGCATCTCTTTCTCCTGCTCCAGCGCGTCCGGCATTAGTGCCTGACGCAGCCTGGCTATTATTGGCTTTAAAACCGGTATGTACTTCGTATACGCGGCAAAAGCGGCATGATACTGGATTACAGGCAGTGAGGAAACGACCCGGATGCATGACAAAATCATGAAATCTGTTGCCTAACCATTTACATGGTGCGGAATATCTGGGATAACTAGCCAAACCCTTGGTTGGGGAGGTAGAGCGTGTACGATCTGCATCATCAGGTACTGAGAACCGACGCAGCGGGAATGCCGCTGGAGTGGGTCAACTATCAGGATGCCGTTCGGCTTTATCACCTGGGTCAGGTGGCTTACAGTTGTGGCAGTTTGTTGTACCGCGTGCACGGCGGGATATGTGCGCTTACCGGTCTGCGCAGCTATATCGATGTTAACTCCATTATTGCGACTTACGGCGGCAACAAGCTGCTGCGCAAGGTGCATAACCATTATGTGCCGCCGCTGAACAATCCGGCGCTATTCAAGCGCGATGCACACCTGTGTATGTATTGCGGCGAGCGCTTCCAGGTGCGCGAGCTGTCGCGTGACCATGTCACACCTATCAGCCAGAAGGGCATGGATATCTGGACCAATGTAGTAACTGCCTGCCGCCGTTGCAATAATCACAAGGCCGGCAGGCGTCCGGAAGAGGCCAGGATGGAATTGCTGGCCGTCCCGTTCACACCGACGCATGCTGAATACATCTATCTGCAGGGCAAGCGGGTGCTTGCCGACCAAATGGAATTCCTGCGCGCACATTTCCCGCGTAGCAGCCCAATCCATGAACGGCTGAAGATGTAGTTTGGTTCTGTGCGGGATCTCTGTGGAGATCTCGTATCCCGTGCAAGTACGCCGCCCATCCCAGGTGTTCCAGGTAAGTTACGTATGAATTTGTGGGAAGAAATTGAACAAAGCCTGACGGCAACTCTTGGCAAGACGGTACACCTGCAGGGAAATAGCCCCGTGGGTGGGGGTAGTATCAATCGGGCCTACCGGGTGGAGTCGAACCGGGGACCTTTTTTCGTCAAGCTGAATTCGGCGAATGGTGTGGAGATGTTCAACGCCGAAGCCGAAGGCCTCGAGGAGCTGCAGCAGGCAGAGTTTCTGCAAGTGCCTGCGCCGCTGGCCTGGGGGCTGGCTGACAAACAGGCCTACCTGGTGCTGGAATGCATGGAGCTTGATGGTTCAGGCTCGGCTGTGGCACTGGGTCACGGCTTGGCAGCCATGCACCAGGTTAACGCCGACAGTTTCGGGTGGTATCGCGACAACACCATTGGTTCAACACCACAGCGTAATCGTCATACCGATAACTGGTGCGAGTTCTGGCGAGAACAGCGCCTGGGCTACCAGCTTGACCTGGCTAATCACAAGGCTGGTAATTCGGGATTTCGCAATCAGGGCGAACAGCTGCTGGAAGCGTTACCGCAATTGCTGGATGGTCATATGCCGGAGGCATCGTTGCTGCATGGTGACCTGTGGTCAGGAAACTACGCGTATACACGCGCCGGTGAGCCGGCAATCTTTGATCCCGCTGTTTATTATGGTGACCGCGAAACAGATATTGCGATGACAGAACTGTTTGGCGGATTCGGCCGCGAGTTCTATGCAGCTTACCGTGATAGCTGGCCCCTTGATTCCGGGTATGCAACACGCAAGACGCTCTACAATCTGTATCACGTGATTAATCACTTTAATATGTTTGGTGGCGGTTATTTGTCCCAGGCACAAGGCATGATGGCTGACTTGTTAAGTCAGGTGCGTTAACCGGGAGCGTTATGTCCGCAGTGCAGGTTTATTGATGGTACGGGCGGCTGAGTTCGTGCACAGCTTCGATCATTGCGCCGGCATGATCGGGTTTTATGCCAGGGTGTATGCCATGGCCGAGGTTGAAAACGTGTCCATTGCCTTTGCCGTAACTGGCCAAAACCCGGGCAACTTGTTCGCGGATATGTTCAGGTGAAGCATAAAGCACTGATGGGTCAAGGTTGCCCTGTAACGCAACCTGTTCGCCAACACGACGCCGCGCATCACCTATATCTGTTGTCCAGTCGAGACCGAGTGCATCGGCGCCGGTGTCAGTCATGGCTTCAAGCCACTGGCCCCCGTTTTTGGTGAACATAATAACCGGAACTTTGCGTCCTTCATTCTCGCGTTTCAGTGAGCGGATGATGCGTTCCATGGGTTTGAGTGAGAAGCGGCAGTAATCGCCGGGTGTAAGAGCGCCACCCCAGGTATCAAATATCATCACAGTCTGGGCGCCGGCCTCGATTTGGGCATTGAGGTACAGGGTGACGGACTCGGCAACGGTATCCAGTAACTGATCAACCAGTTCGGGACGTTCATACATCATCGCCTTGATGGTACGGAAATCTTTGCTGGATGCACCTTCAACCATGTAGGTCGCGAGTGTCCACGGACTGCCGGAGAAACCGATCAGAGGCACGCGGCCATCAAGTTCGCGACGGATGGTGCGGACTGCATCCATAACATAACGCAATTCCTGTTCGGGGTCGGGCACACCCAGTGCCTTGATCTGTTTTTCGTCGCGCAGCGGTGTCTTGAAGCGCGGTCCTTCACCTTCCTCAAAGTACAGACCGAGACCCATGGCATCCGGGATAGTCAGGATGTCCGAGAACAGAATTGCAGCGTCCAGCGGGAAGCGCTCCAGTGGCTGCAGCGTCACTTCGCATGCCAGTTCGGGGTTGGTGCACAGATCCATGAAGCTACCGGCTTTCTTGCGGGTTTCGCGGTACTCAGGCAGATAGCGGCCGGCCTGGCGCATCATCCACACGGGGGTGACGTCTACGGGTTGACGTAGCAGGGCTCTTAGAAAGCGGTCATTTTTAAGTTCGGTCATGGTGATGTATCAGGCCCGGTTCGTTGGATGAATTCCCTGGATGGGTAAACAGCTTTTAATGCCGTCGTTAAAAAGAGCCGCTAACCGGATGATCGCGTTATCAGCGCGGCAGCTCTGTAGAGCCCATCAAAAACTCATCGATTGATCGCGCGCACTGGCGGCCCTCACGGATTGCCCAGACAACCAGTGACTGACCACGGCGCATATCGCCGGCAGCAAATACCTTGCTAACAGAGGTGTGGTAGGCAGTTGTTCCCTCTGTGTCACCTTTAACATTACCACGACCGTCGTAATCGACACCAAGCTCGTTGAGCATGCCTTCCTGCACAGGGTGTACAAAGCCCATGGCAAGCAAGACGAGGTCGGCATCGAGTTCAAATTCGCTGCCCTCGACTTCACTCATCTGCCAGGCGCCGTTGTCATCCTTGTTCCATTCGACACGTATGCAACGAATTATTTTGACCTTGCCATTCTCGCCAATCAACTCCCTGGTGGCCACGCACCAGTCGCGCCTGGCACCTTCTTCCTGCGAGGAAGAAGTGCGCATTTTGTTGGGCCATAAAGGCCAGGTAAGGCCTTTGTCTTCTTTTTCCGGCGGGCGTGGCAGGATTTCCAGCTGGGTAACTGACTTGCAGTTCTGTCGTATCGAAGTGCCGATACAGTCGGAGCCTGTGTCACCACCACCAATAACAATGACATGTTTGCCAGTTGCTTCAAGGGAAATGTCAGCAGGTACAGTGTCGCCGGCCTCCCGTTTGTTTTGCTGTGGGAGAAAATGCATGGCGAAATGCACGCCGTCGAGATCGCGGCCCGGAACCGGCAGGTCGCGCGGTTGTTCGGAACCACCCGTCAGGGCAACAGCGTCAAATTCGTCCAGCAGCTGACTGGTGCTGATATCAACACCGATATGGGTGTTGGGCCTGAAGGTAACGCCCTCGGCCGCCATCTGTTCGGCGCGCCGGTCGATAAAGCGCTTCTCCATTTTGAAATCAGGGATGCCGTAACGCATCAGGCCGCCGATACGATCAGCTTTCTCGAACAGCGTAACGTCGTGACCGGCACGCGCCAGTTGTTGGCTGCAGGCCATGCCGGCAGGGCCAGAGCCGACTACGGCAACCTTCTTGCCGGTCTTGTGTTCAGCAAGCTGCGGTTTTATCCAGCCATTTTCCCAGGCTTTATCAACGATTGAGCATTCAATGGTTTTAATGGTAACCGGTTCATCAGTCAGGTTCAGGGTGCATGCTTCCTGGCAGGGTGCAGGGCAGATGCGGCCAGTGAACTCCGGGAAATTATTGGTGGAGTGCAGTACCTCGCTGGCACGCTGCCACTCACCTTTCCAGACCAGGTCATTCCAGTCCGGAATAATGTTGTTCACGGGACAGCCCTGGTGACAGAACGGAATGCCACAGTCCATGCAGCGCGCGCCCTGGTTTGAAACGGCCTCGTCGCTCAGCGGAATGACAAATTCGTCGTAGTGCCTGATGCGTTCTTCGACGGGTTTGTAGGCACGGTCTTCGCGTGCGTACTCCATGAATCCGGTTGGTTTGCCCATAGCGTATTTAATCAGTCTTTAGTGAGTTCTAGATAACCTGATGTGTGATCAGGCATTCGCTGCAGTAGCCAGTTCGGCTGTCTGCGCCTGTTTCATTTCTTCGAGTGCCCGGCGGTAATCGACTGGCATGACCTTGACGAACTTCGGCAGGTAATCGTTCCAGTTATCCAGTATCTTGTGCGCGACGCCGCTGTTGGTGTAGTGAGCCTGTTTTTCGATCAGGCGGCGCAGACGCATGGCATCGTAGCGTGTCATATCGGAACTGATATCGACCTTGCCGTGCGTTTCCAGGTCGCCGCCCTGATGATCCAGGGTTTCCAGGGCCTCGTCTTCCTCGGGGATGGGTTCCAGCTCGACCATCGCCAGGTTGCAGCGATCCTTGAAGTTGCCGGCCTCATCCAGCACATAAGCGATACCACCACTCATGCCAGCTGCGAAGTTGCGTCCGGTTTCACCCAGTACGACGACAATGCCGCCAGTCATGTATTCACAGCCGTGGTCACCCACGCCTTCAACAACCGCACTGGCACCCGAATTGCGCACTGAAAAGCGTTCACCCGCCACACCACGGAAGTAACACTCCCCTGAAATTGCACCGTAAAGCACAGTATTGCCAACGATAATATTCTCTTCCGGGGTAATCGGGCAGTCTTTCGGTGGATACACCACCAGTCTGCCACCCGACAGGCCTTTGCCGACGTAGTCGTTACCCTCGCCTTCCAGCTCCAGGGTTACGCCGCGGGCGACCCAGGCGCCAAAACTCTGGCCGGCAACACCATTAAGTTTGATATGGATGGTGTCGTCTGGCAGGCCATCGTGACCATAGCGTTCGGCTACGCGTCCCGACAGCATGGTGCCAACGGTACGGTTTACATTGGTGACAGGGGTTTCGATTTTCACCGTCTCACCACGCTCCAGCGCCGGTTTGGCTTGCTCGATGAGCTTGTTGTCCAGTGCCTTGTCGAGGCCATGATCCTGTGTTTCGTTATTGAAGATTGATACATCCGGACCGGCCTCGGGCATATGCAGCATGCGCGAATAATCCAGTCCCTTGGCCTTCCAGTGGTCGACCGCAGTACGCATGTTGAGCATGTCCATACGGCCGGTCATTTCGCCGAACTTGCGAAAGCCGAGTTTGGACATCAGCTGGCGAATTTCCTCGGCGACAAAGAAGAAGTAGTTCACCACGTGTTCCGGTTTACCGGTAAAACGTTTGCGCAATTCCGGATCCTGGGTGGCGACGCCGACAGGGCAGGTGTTGAGATGACACTTGCGCATCATTATGCAGCCTTCGACAATCAGCGGCGCAGTAGCAAAACCAATTTCATCGGCACCAAGCATGGCGCCAATCACCACGTCGCGGCCAGTACGCATACCGCCATCAACCTGCACGGCAATGCGACCGCGCAACTTGTTGAGCACCAGTGTCTGGTGGGTCTCTGCCAGACCGATTTCCCAGGGGCTGCCGGCGTGACGGATGGATGTCAGCGGCGAAGCGCCTGTGCCGCCGTCATAGCCGGCAATGGTGACGTGGTCCGCGTGTGCCTTGGATACGCCCGCAGCAACAGTGCCGACACCGACTTCCGAAACCAGCTTGACGCTGATGCGGGCCTTGGGGTTGACGTTTTTCAGGTCGTGGATCAGCTGCGCCAAATCCTCGATGGAATAGATGTCGTGGTGCGGTGGCGGCGAAATCAGTCCAACACCCGGGGTCGAATGGCGTACCTTGGCGATAACGCTGTCAACTTTGTGGCCGGGTAGCTGACCACCTTCACCGGGCTTGGCGCCCTGTGCCATCTTGATCTGAATGTCGTCGGCATTCACCAGGTATTCGGTGGTCACGCCAAAGCGGCCCGAGGCCACCTGCTTAATGGCGGAACGTTCCGAGTCGCCGTTTTCCTTCGGCTTGAAGCGTTCGCGCTCCTCACCACCCTCGCCGGTGTTGGATTTGCCACCGATGCGGTTCATGGCGATGGCCAGCGTGGTATGTGCTTCGCGTGAAATTGAGCCGTAGGACATGGCGCCGGTGGCGAAACGTTTGACAATTTCCTTCGCTGGTTCGACTTCATCAAGCGGAACCGGTGTGTCGGCAAATTTGAACTCAAATAAACCGCGCAACGTTTTCAGTTGTTCATTTTGCTCATCAACCAGCTGCGAAAACTCGGCAAAGGTCTGCGCATTGTTAGCGCGCGTGGCGTGCTGCAGCTTGGCAATGGTATCCGGCGTCCACATGTGATCCTCGCCGCGGATGCGGAACGCGTAATCACCACCGACGTCCAGTGCATTGGCGTAGATAGGGTTGTTGCCGTAGGCATCGCGATGCCAGCGCACTGCTTCCTGGGCGACTTCTTCGATACCAATACCTTCGATCATGCTGGCGGTACCGGTGAAATACTTCTCGACAAAGGAGGTCTTCAGGCCGACTGCATCGAAAATCTGCGCGCCGCAGTAAGACTGGTAAGTTGAAATCCCCATCTTCGAGAAGACCTTGAGCAGACCCTTGCCAATCGCCTTGATGTAACGCTTGTTGATCTCGGCTATGTCGAGGTCATGGGGAAGATCATCCTTCATGGCCGACAGGGTTTCAAAAGCCAGGTAGGGGTTGATGGCTTCGGCACCGTAACCTGCAAGTACAGCAAATTGATGTACTTCGCGCGCGGCACCGGTTTCGACGACCAGGCCGGTTTCTGTGCGTAGACCGTGGCGTACCAGATGGTGATGCACCGCCGAGGTGGCCAGCAGAGCAGGGATCGGCAGACGGTCAGCGGAGACGCTGCGATCCGACAGGATCAGGATATTGTACCCTTCGGAGACCGCCTGTTCGGCAGCGGTGTCGAGGGACTCCACCGCGGCTTTCATGCCGTCGGCACCCTGGTCAGCCGGGTAGCAGATGTCCAGCGTGCAGGTGCGGAAGGCGCCATCGGTGGTTTTCTCGATGTTGCGGATGCGCTCCAGATCCTTGTTGGTCAGGATCGGCTGGCTGACTTCCAGGCGCATGTGTTCGCCGCCGTCATGAATGCCGAGCAGATTCGGGCGTGGACCGATTAACGATACCAGTGACATCACCAGTTCTTCACGAATCGGATCAATCGGCGGGTTGGTCACCTGGGCGAAATTCTGCTTGAAGTAGTTGAACAGGGGTTTGGCCTTGTTCGATAACACCGCGATGGGGTTGTCGGCACCCATTGAGCCGATGCCCTCCTGGCCAGTCACGGCCATCGGGGTCATCAGTATTTTCAGGTCTTCCTGGGTATAGCCAAAGGCCTGCTGGCGGTCGAGCAGCGTGTCCGGGTTGTCGCCGTTGCTGTCGATGTCGGCCGGCAGATCCTTGAGGTGAATCTGGCTCTTGTCGAGCCATTCCTGGTAGGGGTGGCTGGCCGACAGTTCGGCTTTGAGTTCGGCGTCATCGATGATACGGCCCTGCTGCATATCAATAAGGAACATCTTGCCTGGCTGCAGGCGCCATTTTTTAACAATTTTGCTGGCGGGGATGGGCAGTACACCCATTTCCGAAGCCATCACTACCAGGTCATCATCGGTGATCAGGTAACGTGCAGGGCGCAAGCCATTGCGATCCAGGGTCGCGCCTATCTGACGACCATCGGTGAAAGCTACCGCAGCGGGGCCATCCCAGGGTTCCATCAGGGCAGCATGGTATTCGTAGAATGCCTTGCGGCTATCATCCATGAGTGGATTGCCGGCCCAGGCTTCCGGGATCAGCATCATCATGGCCTGTGACATGGAGTAGCCACCGGCGACCAGCAGTTCCAGGGCATTGTCAAAGCAGGCAGAGTCAGACTGGCCTTCCGGGATCAGCGGCCAGACCTTGGACAGGTCGTCGCCAAACAGTTCGGAGGCCATGGAGTTACGGCGCGCGCGCATCCAGTTGACGTTGCCGCGCATGGTATTGATCTCGCCGTTATGGGCGATCATGCGGAACGGGTGTGCCAGATCCCAGGACGGGAAGGTGTTGGTCGAGAAGCGTTGGTGTACCAGTGCCAGCGCCGAGACCATGCGCTCATCTCTCAGGTCCTGGTAGTAGCTATCGACCTGGTTGGCCAGCAGCATGCCCTTGTACAGCAGGGTGCGACTGGAGAAGGACGGAATATAGAAATTCTCGCGGCCTTCCCAGTCAGAATCGCGCACTGCATTTTCGATCAGCTTGCGAATAACGAATAACTTGCGTTCAAAATCTTCCTGCGTGGGACAGTTTTCGCCACAGCCGATAAACAGCTGGCGTACGACAGGTTCGACATCTTTCACACTCTGGCCGAGACCACTGTTATCGGTCGGCACATCACGCCAGCCAAGCAGTACCTGGCCCTCTTCTTCGAGTGTGCGTTCGATCAGCGCCTCGCACTCGGCACGGGTCCGGTCTTCCTGTGGCAGAAACAGCATGCCCACGGCGTAGTGGCCGGCGGCCGGCAGTTCGATAGCGGCGCTGGCGCACTCTTCACGTAGAAAACGGTCAGGGAGTTGAATGAGGATGCCCGCGCCGTCACCGGCCAACGGGTCAGCGCCCACGGCGCCGCGGTGAGTCAGGTTTTCGAGGACCTGCAGGCCCTCGCGGATAATGGCATGATTTTGCTCACCCTTGATATGGGCGACGAAACCGACGCCACAGGCGTCGTGTTCGTTTTTGGGATCATACAGGCCCTGCTTGTGCGGAAAAGCACCGTGACTCATGTCCGACCTCTGTAACTTGCTCTAATTACGGGAAAATCATGCGTCGCACGCACACAAGGCCACCCACGCCCCGGCGCGGTGGTGATACCCGATGACTGAAATTTGGGCCCGAAAGGATAATGGAGAAGAGGCTTTTTCGCCAGTATTTTAGATTTATATCCTTATCTTAGATATGGATAAGGCGTGCTGGCCTGCCGCATAACGCTACCGCCTGGCGTCGTTGATCGCCTTGTGCACCGATTCCAGGTCACGTGGCCATGGCTTGCCCTTGCGGATGACTGCAGGCAGGCTGGCGCGAGCCTCCAGCGCCGCCTGTCGATCAGGATAGACGCCATACATCAATACATACCATTCGCCACCGCGGTAATTGCCTCGGTAGTAAGCGGTCCGGGAAAGGTCCAGCTGGTATCGGTTCACGTAGTCAATGACAGATTTTTGGCTTCGAGAGCCAAGTAATTGCAGGCTATACAACTCACCTTGTTGCGCCAGCAACCAGGCTTCGCGGTGCGGGCCTTGCGTGCCAGACTCGGGTGCAGGGACTGTTTTTTCGACGATCGCCGGTTTCGTATCGTCGGTGCGCGCCGCTGGTGCCGTGTCGGCGGTGACAGCAACTGCTTTGATGGGGGGCTTAGCCGGTGATTCCGGGGCGCTGATTGTGCCGGGTGCGGCTAGTGGTTGGGTGGCTTGCGGTGCCGGACTCGCTGGTATCCTGGCGATAACCGGCCCAGAGGCTTCGACTTCAATTTTCTTTCCAGCGTCCACAGGGGGGGTGACCAAATCCGGTAGCGGTAAGCTGACTGCCCCAGGTTCTGCCCGCGCAGCAGTTTTCGCCACCGGTTGTGTGGCTGGCGCGATGGCATTTGACGCTACGGCTGGTGGTGGTACTGCCACTGGTTCAGGTTGAGGTTCGAGCACAGGATCTGGTATGGCGAGCGGTATTGGTTGAGTTTCAGCACCCGGTCCAGCTGTTGGTGCCCCCGGTTCCGGTGTCGGTTGCAGGCGTTGCCAGCCGAGATAAGTAGCCAGCGCGACAATCACCAGGGTCAATGGAGCCCAGGCTGCAGTTCCGAGTTTTGGTTTGCCGGATGTTGCCGAAACACGTTTGCTGCTTTTGCGTGCCTGGCGTTCCACCAGGGTGTCATGTGCCAGCAGGTTGATTGCACCGGGCCGTCCTTCGGCTGCCTTGCAGATACCGCGGACTTCGGTGGCCGTGAACGGGCTTTCACCACTGTAGCCAGCAACTGCAAGGCGGTACAGCAGATAAGAAGAGGTTTCCTCTTCGGACAGGCGCGGTACTTCCAGCAGTTGGCTGGAACCCGGAAGGTTTCTGCTGTCCAGCGTGTTTTTCAGCGCCTTCTGCGCTGCAGGGGTGCCAAACAGAATTAGACGCAAGCGTTCCCTCACCGGGCATGCCAGCAGCTTGCATAACAGATCGACAGCTGGCCCGGCGAGTGCCTCGGCTCTATCTATAAGAATGACTAAAAGTTGTGAATTATCGGTTTTGCTGGCCCAGCGACTCAGCATCTCCAGCTCGTCGTTTGCATCATCAGTACGCAGGGCGTCTGCCATGAGCCGGGGGAATTGCTCAAACTCGTCGGCATTGATAGGACATAACCGCCACTGCTTGTTGGCCTGCGCCGCAAAGCGGCTTAGCAGGGTGGTCTTGCCGCTGCCATCGGGGCCGCTGACCAGAACAACAGAGTCGCCAAACTGGGTCAGGTGGATGAGCAGGTCGAGGCGCTGCATGAGCGCCGTACCTGCATAGAAGAAACGGCCGTCGAGCGTGTTGGCGAACGGCTCGCATTTCAGTGAATAGGCTTGCAGATAATCAGGTGGTTGTGCCAGCAAATTGGCGTTGCTCATAATTGTGCCTGCATAAACACGACCTGGTAACCTTTCTTGAGTTGCGCATCGCGTAGTTTCAACATCGCTGCTTCAGCACTGTCGCGATCCGGGTAATGGTCTTTCACCACGCGTCCACCAGCGCCCTGGAAGCCCCATTCACGCACCAGTGTCCAGCCTTCCAGCAGGTCTTCCTGCAGAAGCAGGTGATAAAATTTCGGTGCGCCAGTATCGCTGGGCGGAATTTGCATGTAAATACGCATAGCATCCTAATGACATGACGTGCACGGTCAAGTCAGCTCCTCCGGATTAAATACCCGTTGGTGCTCCTTAATGGCGTAACGGTCGGTCATTCCGGCGATATAGTCTGCAACGGCACGAGCCTGCCCGGCTTCACCCTGTTCTTCCTTCAGCGTCCAGACATTTTGTTGCGCTTCGTCCGGCATCAGGCGGGGATCTTCAAAAAAGCCCTTAAACAGGTTGCGAATAACTTGCGCAGCCTTTGCGCTCATGCGATGGACGCGGTAATGCCGATAGAGGTGGGTACGCAGAAAACGCTTCAGCTCCAGGTTGCGTTCGCGCATGGTGTCGCTGAAGGCAATCAGTGGCCCGGGATGCTGGCGCACAGCATCCAGGCTGGCAGGCTGCGAGTCTGCGAGCAGTTGGGTACTGGTCTGTACCAGATCGACAACCTGGCAGTTGATCAGCCGGCGTACAACCTCGTGGATGCTGCGACGTGATGACAGCTCGGGGTGGAGTCGGCGAACATCCTCATACTGTTCATTAAACAGCGGGACGCCCTGTAGCTGGTCGATACTGATTAGACCGGCGCGCAGACCATCATCGACGTCATGGCTGTTATAGGCGATGCTGTCGGCCAGGTCAGTGAGCTGAGCTTCGAGGTTAGTTTGTTGCTTGTTGATAAAGCGTTCGCCAATGTCTCCCAGGTCGGCCGCATTTTTAACCGAACAGTGCTTGAGAATACCTTCGCGGGTCTCGAAGCATAGATTAAGACCAGGAAAGTCCGCATATTTCTCTTCAAGTTCATCGACCACGCGCAGCGACTGCAGGTTGTGTTCGAACCCTCCAAAGTCATGCATGCACGCATTTAGCGCATCCTGGCCGGCATGCCCGAAGGGCGTGTGGCCCAGGTCGTGTGCCAGGGCGATGGCTTCTGTCAGGTCTTCGTTAAGTCGCAGGGCGCGTGCCATGGAGCGGGCAATCTGGGCGACTTCAATGGAATGCGTAAGCCGGGTACGGAATAAATCGCCTTCGTGGTTGACGAAAACCTGGGTTTTGTACTCCAGTCGGCGAAACGCCGCGGCGTGAATAATGCGGTCACGGTCGCGTTGAAACTCGCTGCGGTAACTGGGCGACGGTTCCTCAAAGCGTCGGCCCCGGGAAATGGCGTCGACAACTGCGTAAGGTGCGAGGTTGCCGCCAAAGTCCAGTTCGTGGGGTTGTGTATTCATGATCCGGTGAGGGAAAGCCCGCTGTCGAGCGTGGCATGCAGCAGGGTGACGTCGTAATCATCGCTAACCCTGGCCTTGCCTATGGCGTCCATCAGGATCAGCCGCAGGCCGCCATCAAGCGCCTTCTTGTCTACCGCCATCAGATCCAGAAACTGTTGACGACTGAGTTCAGGTGGCGGGTCAACTGGCAGCCGGGTGTGTGTCAGCAGGGCGCGGATACGTTCAACGTCGGTAGCTGGCATCCATTTATGGCGCGCTGACAGGTCGGCGGCCATGGCCATGCCGGCCGCAACACCTTCACCGTGTAGCCAATTGCCATAACCCATGCCGGTCTCTATGGCATGCCCGAATGTGTGGCCGAGGTTGAGCAGCGCGCGTTTGCCGCTTTCGCGTTCATCGGCAGCGACAATATCCGCCTTGCACCGGCAGGATTTTTCAATCGCGTATATCAGTATTTCCGGTTCGCGCGCCAGCAGGCGGTCCATGTTCTGCTCCAGCCAGCCAAAAAACTCAGCATCTTCGATCAGTCCGTACTTGATGACTTCCGCGATACCGGCAGCCAGTTGCCGATCATCCAGTGTGTTGAGGGTTTCGATGTCGGCGAGTACGCAACGTGGCTGGTGGAATGCACCAATCATATTTTTACCCAGCGGATGGTTGACGCCAGTCTTGCCGCCAACCGACGAGTCGACCTGGGCGAGCAGGGTGGTGGGTATCTGGATGAAGTCGACGCCGCGCTGGTAGCTGGCCGCGGCAAATCCGGTCATGTCACCGACGACGCCGCCACCCAGTGCTACCAGGCAGCAGCTGCGATTAAAGCGCTTTTCCAGCAGTGCAGTGAAGATTCGATTGAGTATGTCGAGAGTTTTGTATTCTTCACCGTCCGGCAGGATGACAGTTTCTACCTGGTAAGCTGACAGTGCAGTGCGTACCCGTTCAAGATAAAGAGGTGCAACAGTCTCGTTGCTGACGATCATGACCTGACGGCCGCGAATGTGTGAAGTGTAGAGTGATGGCTGATCCAGCAGGCCGGCGCCGATGTGAATCGGGTAGCTGCGATCACCGAGATCCAGGTGCAGAGTCTTGTTCATGGTGCTAAGCATAAAGGAATCGGTGGCTCAGACCAAAAAACGTTTACTTTAAGTGGGTTGTTCTGTCTGCTGGAGTATTTTCTGGACGACATCGCGTGCCCGGCAGCCATCGGTTTCGACAACCCAGTCAGCGATTTCACGGTACAGGGGGTCGCGTGTTGCCATCAGCTCCCGGAGTTTTCCGCCAGGGTCGCTGGTTTGTAGCAGTGGGCGGTTACGGTCGTGTGCAGTACGTTTGAGCTGTTGTTCGACCGATGTGTGCAGGTAGATCACGGTGCCACGGGCTGCCAGGTGCTGCCTGTTTAGTGGATCCAGTACGGCGCCACCGCCAGTCGCAAGGACGATACGCCTGCGGGCGGTAAGATCATCTATGACTTCCTGCTCGCGCTTGCGGAAACCGGTTTCTCCCTCCAGTTCGAAGATCAGCGGGATGTCCACGCCGGTGCGATCCTCGATTTCCCGGTCACTGTCGATGAACTCAAGCCGCAGCGCGCGGGCCAGCTGGCGTCCAATGGTGGATTTCCCTGCCCCCATGGGACCGATCAAAAAAAAACTGCCCGGATTATTCATCCGGGCAGTTTTGCCAGAAATCGGCTACAGGTACAAGTCGTTAGTTGAGACTTATACCCTGCTTGATGATTTTCGGAGTTACGAAAATCAGCAGTTCCTGTTTCTGGTCAGTTTTAGCCTCGGTTTTGAACAACCAGCCAACGCCCGGCAGGCTGCCAAAGAACGGAATACGTTCTGACTGTTTACCGGTTTCCTGCTCGTAGATACCGCCCAGAACCAGGGTCTCTCCATTTTCGACCAGTACCCGGGTATAAACGTTGCGGGTATCAATACTCGGCACGCCACCGAAGATTTCACCAACGCTATCCTTGTTAACCTGCAGATCCATGATGATGCGGTCATCCGGGGTGATCTGCGGTGTTACCTGCAGCTGCAGTACGGCTTCCTTGAAGCTGACAGACGTTGCACCGCTGGATGAGGCTTCCTGATAGGGAATTTCCACACCCTGCTGGATAGTGGCCTGCTGCTGGTTGGATGTGATCACGCGTGGGCTGGAGACTATTTCACCGCGGTCTTCAAGCTGCATGGCGCTAAGTTCGAGTTGCAGCAGGCTGCTGCCGACCTTGCCAAGCGCGATTCCCAGAGCACCTGACGGGTTGGCGACCGGCAGATCGACCAACAGGCCATTGTTGCCGCTGCCACCTGGTACTTCAAAGCCAGGGGTGGTGCCAAAATCGGTATCACCGGGGCGTGTGCCGCCGCCGACGATGAAGTCCCTGCCTTTGCTGGAATTGCCGGAAAGGCCAAATTTCACACCCAGATCACGCGAGAAGTCATTGTTGGCGATGACAATGCGTGACTCGATCAATACCTGGCGGACCGGTATATCAAGCAACGCGACCAGCTTGCGGACTTCGCCCAGTTTTTCGGCGGTGTCCTGAACCAGTAATGTGTTTGTGCGGTCATCGATGGTCGCTTTACCACGCTCAGACAACATCGAGCTGTCTGCGCTCTTGAGCAAGCTGGCGATATCGGCGGCCTTGGCGTAGTTAACCTGGATGAAGTCAGAATACAGAGGCGCAAGCTCCTCGATCTGCTTCTGTGATTCCAGCTCAAGTTTTTCGCGCGCAGCAATTTCTTCACTGGGTGCGATCAGCATGACATTGCCATTTTCGCGCTTCGCCAATCCTTTGGTTTTGAGTACGATATCCAGTGCCTGGTCCCAGGGGACGTTCTGCATGCGCAGAGTCAGGCTGCCGGACACCGTGTCACTAACCACGATATTGGTGCCGGTGAAATCGGCCAGAAGCTGTAATACGGAGCGGACTTCGATGTCCTGGAAGTTGAGCGACAGGCGTTCGCCGGTATAGCCGAATTCCTGTTTCCTGCGCTCTTCCTGTTCTTCCTTGGTGGTCTCGCGAATTTCAACCGTGAACTGGTCATCAGCCTGGTAAGCCAGGTGTTCATAGTCACCGATAACGGTGATCACCATATGGGTGCCACGAGAGGTCATTTCGGTGTCAATCAGTTTTACCGGTGTGGCGAAGTCGGTTACGTCCAGACGGCGCTGCAGTTCCGCAGGCAGCTGGGCACCTTTCAGATCGACAACAACTTTGCCTGCTTCCTGGCGCATATCAACCGGAACAGAGGGGTCGGACAGGGTTATGATTACACGTCCCTCGCCTTGGTCACCACGACGAAAATCAATGTTTGTAATGCCCTGCGCAGCGCCGCTGTTTGAGCTGGATGTCGTTGCAGGCGGCGTATTGGTAAAGGCGCTGGCGCCAGCCGATGAAGTTGCACCCTGAGTACCACCCAAAACGACGACGATGTTATTGCCCTCAGTTCGGGTTTCATAGGGCACCAATTCGAACAGGTTTAGAACGACACGGGTGCGTCCCTTGACCTCCACGGCAGTAACACTTTTAGCGGGGCCGATGCCGATCGCCTGAGAACGACTGGCCAACTCGCTTTTGGTGGCGGGCAGGTCGAATGCAATGCGCGCGGGGTTGTCGATGGTAAAGCTCGCCGGATTTTCAGCCGAGTTGCTCATCTCAAAGGTGATCTGTACCTGGTCGCCTGGCAGGCCGGCAAAATTAATTGCTTTGAGCGCATTCAGCGGCTGTGGCTCAGCTGCCTGAGCTACTGTCCAGAAGCTAACCAGTAGCATAGCGGCTGCCAGCATCAGTCCATGTCTGAACAAGCTGTGTGTCATTTGCCCACTCCGCAATACCGGGGTCCATGTCGTTAGTTTTGCGTTCATCGTTTTTTCTCTCCAGTTACTCGCTGAGTGCCAGTGCTGCCTGACGTTCCATCCATCCCCCGAGGCCATCAGGTACGATCTCGGTTACTCCCAATGCTGATTCGGTAACACGGATGATTTTGCCGTGGTTTTGACCGAGGTAATTGCCAGGCTTGACGCGATGAATTGTACTGTCGCTCATGCGCACCAGTGCCCATGAATTCCCGTTGCGCTCCAGTGTCCCGACCATGCGCAGACTGTCGAGCGGTTCAGCTTCCAGGGGCTCGCGGGCGCGATTAAAATTCGGTGAAATACCGTCGCCTGATGCCTGCGCAACATTTGACCGGGGTGCAGAGTAAACCGGCGCTGTAAACGGGTCGCGATCTCCGGCTGCCTGGTACAGGTGTGTTTCGTACGGGATAAATTCCGGAAGAGGCTCAATGCGCGCCTGCTGGCGTGATTTGACTTCTTCCACGTAGTTAGTCAGGTCTTCCGTGTTGCTGTCGCTACAGGCCGTCAAGCCGGTGAACAGCACGCATGTGGTTACCGCCAGGGCTGCTTTCTTGAGGCGGATCATTTGGCACCCCCTTCGTCGTCTTCCATATATCGATAGGTCTTGGCAAGCAGATCCATGGTCAGTTCGCCGTCCTTGTTAGGTGCAACATTTACATCGTGTACCGTCACAATGCGGGGCAGTGCAGCGACACCGCTGATGAAGTTGCCGAACTCGTGGTAACCGCCCTTGACGCGAATACTGATCGGTAGCTCTGCATAGAAATCCTTGGGGACCTCTGCCTGGGGTTTGAAGAGTTCAAATTCCAGGCCACTGGCCAGGCCAGTCTGCGATATATCCACCAGCAATTCTGCTACCTCTGTTTTATTGGGCAGCTGACGCAACATGGCACCGAAAGACGCTTTCATTTCTTCAAGCTGCTGCTCGTAAGCGGCGAGATTGGCAGCCTTCTTCGCTTTTACTTCGAAGGTCCGGCGAAGATCGAGTTCCTTGGCTTCAACTTTCTCCAGGTTGATGCGCTGGTCTTTGATGTCCAGCCAGTAGCCCAGTCCCAGAACACCGACAAATACCACTGCCACCACAAAAATACGTGCTGGAAGAGGCCAGCCGGCGATATTGTTGATATCAAGTTCGTTTAAATCAGAGAGATTCATCAGCTTTTCTCCTCCCCTGTCTTGCTTTCATTGGCGGGAGTTGCCTGGCCGGCGCGCAATATGAATTCAGCCGATCGGCGGCTATCGCCATCCTTGGTTTTAATGACTTCCAGCTTGGGCTGAGCCATCCATTCCGAGCTGTCGATGTTGCGCATATAGGCAGATACCCGGGCGTTGGACTGTGCCGAGCCGCTTAGCGTGAGCGCGTTACCTTTCTGGGTTATTTTGTTCAGATAGAGTCCATCCGGCAGGGTGAGCACCAGTTGATCCATCAGGTGAACGCTTTGCGGGCGGCTGTGCTGTAACTGCTGGATGATATCCATGCGCGCCAGTAATGCCGTCTTGGTTTTCTCAAGATCCTTGATCTTGAGAATCTTCTTTTCGAGGGTGGCAATTTCGGTTTCAAGAAACTGGTTACGCTGATTCTGTTTGTCGATCAGGCCGGAGAACTGCATATGTGCCAGTAAAACCAGCAGGCCACCAACGACAGCAGTACCAGCGGTGACTACGATAAACTGTTGCTGCTTTTGTTTGCGCAGCTCATCGCGCCAGGGTAGAAGGTTAATACGTGCCATTAGTCGAAACTCCTCAGGGCCAGTCCACAGGCAATCAACAATGCGGGCGCGTCATTACTCAATGACTGCGGCTTGACGCGTGATGATAGCGACATGGAGCCAAACGGGTTGGCGACCAGGGTCTCGATACTGAGACGTTCCTGAATAAGCTCGGCAATTCCGGGTACCGAGGCGCTGCCGCCGGCGAGGATAACCTGGTCGACGCTGTTATATTGGCTGGAGCCGAAGAAAAACTGCAGTGAACGACTGACCTGCTGGCACATGGCTTCCTTGAAAGGCTCCAGCACTTCAGGTTCATAGTTCTCCGGCAGGCCGCCCTGGCGTTTTGCCATGCCAGCTTCTTCATAGGACAGGCCGTAGCGACGCATAATTTCTTCGGTCAGCTGTTTGCCGCCAAATACCTGGTCGCGGGTGTAGATCAATCTGGTGTCATGAAGGACGTTGAGGGTCGTCATGGTGGCGCCGATATCGACGACGGCAATGGTTTTTTCCATGCCGTGTTCAGGTGTCTGATCGAGCAGCAACTGAAAGGCGTTCTCGGTGGCGTAGGCTTCAACATCCACGACCTTGGTATCGAGGCCGCCGCTTTCCACAGACGCGGTGCGCATCTCGACGGTTTCGGTGCGGCAGGCGGCCAGCAATACATCGACTGTGTCGGGGTTATTGTCGGTCGGGCCCAGAACTTCGAAGTCCAGGCTCACCTCTTCAAGGGGGTAAGGAACGTACTGATCGGCTTCCAGCTCGATCTGGCTGTGCATTTCGTCGTCAGACAGGCTGTTTGGCATCAGCACCACTTTAGTGATGACTGAGGAGCCGGCCACGGCGACAGCGGCACCCTTGATCCGCGCTCCGGAGCGTTTTACCGCGCGCCGTACCGCTTCGCCCACGGCCTCGACATCGGTAATGTTCTTCTCAACCACAGAATTCGGTGGCAATGGCTCTACAGCGTAACTTTCTACGCGATAGCGGTTCCCATTGCGGCTGAGTTCGAGTAGCTTGACCGCCGAGGAGCTGATGTCCAGTCCCACAACTTGCGGTGTATTCCGTGTAAACAGTTGCGCGATTTGCACCGTAATTTCCTTTTAATTCACCGCTATTGCAGTGATTGATACTGTTATGGATTAGAGAGCAACAACAAATTGTTGTCAACAAAGGTCTCTTTATCCCCATGGTTCGATTCGAGTTATCGGACGCTTTATACTGAAGTTTAGAAATCGTTGAGCTTTTTAATTTGAACCGGGTCACAACCCCGCCAAATTTATGACACTGATACTCAGGTCTTTCCGCTATCTGCTGGCTACCGGATTCGCACTTTTTACTGCGGGTTTGATTGTGCTAATCGCAGCCTATTTCTATATAGCGCCGCAGTTACCACCTATTGATCGGCTGAAAGACGTACAACTTCAGGTGCCGTTGCGCGTGTATAGCGCAGACGGCGAATTGATCGCTGAATTTGGTGAGCAGCGCCGTAAGCCGGTTGGTTACGCGGAGTTGCCGCAAGCTGTCGTCGACGCCATATTGGCGACCGAGGATGACCGTTTTTTCGAGCACCCAGGGGTGGATTATCAAGGCCTGCTGCGTGCGGCTGTGGAGCTGATACGCACTGGCCAGAAACGCCAGGGCGGCAGCACCATCACCATGCAGGTGGCGCGAAATTTCTTTTTGAGCACCGAGAAAACCTATTTGCGCAAGCTGACGGAGATTTTTCTTGCGCTGAAAATTGAGCGTTATCTCAGCAAGCAGGAAATACTTGAGCTGTATCTGAACAAGATTTATTTCGGGCAGCGTGCCTATGGTGTGAGCGCGGCCGCAGAGGTTTACTATGGCTTGCCAATTGATGAATTGAGTCTGGCACAGGTTGCGACGATCGCCGGCCTGCCCAAGGCGCCATCGACGAATAACCCGGTAAGCAATCCCGAGCGCGCCCTGCAGCGGCGCAACTACGTTCTCGGCCGGATGTACGTGCTGGATATGATCGACAGCGAGCAGTACCGTCTGGCGCTGGAAGAAGTGGACAATGCTCGCCGACACACGGCAACCATTGGTGTACAGGCGCCGTATGTGGCCGAGATGGTGCGTGCCTACATGGTCGAGCATTATGGCGAGGACGCTTACACGGCCGGATACAATGTGACTACGACGCTTAACGGTCGGCGGCAGCGAGCGGCCAACGCAGCCGTACGCAATGCGCTGCTCGCGTATGACCGGCGGCACGGCTACCGTGGTGCCGAAAGCCATGTTGAACTACCCGTTGACGCGAGCGAGGATGACTATCAGGAATTGCTCAGCGGCTCCCGCGCTATTGGCGGACTGGATGCTGCGTTGGTTATTGAGGTGGCGGAGCTGACGGTGCGGGTGTTCATTTCCGGCCATGGATTCGCCGAGCTTCCCTGGGAGGCACTTTCATGGGCGCGTAAGTTCCTGAATAACAATCAGATTGGTTCGGAGATCAAGCGCGCGGATGAAATTCTCGCACCCGGCGACCTGATCCGGGTCGAATCGCTGCAGGAAGGGGGGTGGATGCTCGCGCAGGTGCCGCGTGTGTCAGGTGCCCTGGTGTCGCTAGCGCCGGAAAACGGGGCGCTGCAGGCGCTGGTAGGCGGATTCGATTTCCAGAACAGCAAATTTAATCGCGCCACACAGGCTGAACGCCAGCCTGGTTCGAGTTTCAAGCCCTTTGTGTACTCGGCGGCACTCGACAAGGGCTATACGCTGGCAAGTGTGTTCAATGATGCACCGGTGGTGTTCGATGACCCTTCCCTGGAAACCACCTGGCGCCCGGAAAATTACAGTGGCAAGTTTTATGGACCAACCCGTATGCGCGAGGCGCTGACGCGTTCTCGCAATCTGGTGTCGATTCGTTTATTGCAGGCTGTCGGCCCGCATTACGCTGCACGTTATGCACTGCGTTTTGGTTTCCGCCAGGATCAGGTGCCACGAGACCTGTCTCTGGCGCTCGGTAGTGGTAGCGCGACCCCGATGGAGATGGCGCGTGGCTATAGTGTGCTGGCCAATGGCGGCTTCTATGTCGAGCCTTATTTTATTGAACAGATACAGGACTCTCATGGTGAAGTGGTTCTGGCAGCAAATCCCGCAATAGCCTGCCTCGAGTGTGCAGATCCCGGGTCCGGGGATGAAGTATCCGGGGTGGTTAGCGAATTGGCGGACGGCGAGCAGCTGCAAGCGCAAGGTGATGCGGCAATGCCGGAACATGCGGAAAGTGCTGAGGTAAAGCCTGTTTATGCCAAGCGGGTAGTAGACTATGACAACATATTTTTAATGAATGCCATGATGAAGGATGTCGTTAAACGTGGCACCGGGCGTCGCGCAATGGCGTTGGGCCGCAATGATCTGGCAGGAAAAACCGGCACTACCAACGATCAGCGCGATGCCTGGTTCTGTGGCTTCAATATGCGACTGGTGACGACGGTCTGGGTTGGTTTTGACCGTGTTCAGCCGTTGGGAAATGGCGAGACTGGCGGTCGTGCAGCGTTGCCCATGTGGATGGACTATATGGGACAGGCACTCCAGGGGGAGCCTGAATCAAGCCTGCCGCCCCCTCCGGGACTGGTAACGGTGCGCATTGATGAGAAAACCGGTTTGCGCCTGCCCTCCGGGCAGGCCGGTGGACTGTTCGAATTTTTCCGGCCGGATTATGTACCCGAGCGATACAGTGAACCCCGGACGGATACCGGTACCGGTGTAAGCGGAGATGATGCGGTTGAACCGTTGTTCTAGGCGAGAGTGATTGGTTTGTGAGTCGTGATCAACAGATGCGTGTACGTATTGCCCAGGAAGCTGCACGCTTGATGTCCGAGGAAGGCGTACAGGATTTCTATGCGGCAAAGCGCAAGGCTGCGCAGCATCTGGGTGCACCCGATACCCGCAATATGCCGCGCAATCAGGAAGTCGAAGCAGCGTTGCAGGAGTACCAGCGTCTATTCATGGGCGAGCAGCAAGCCGGGCAATTGCGCGCATTGCGCGCGACGGCGGTGCAGGCGATGCAGTTTCTGGCTGATTTCCATCCCCGTTTGGTGGGCTCGGTGCTGAGTGGCACCGCCGGCCTGCACGCTGATGTCAATCTGCATCTGTTTGCCGATACGCCAGAAGAAGTCAGCGTGTTCCTGATGGATAACAAAATCCCGTTTGAGCCATCAATGAAACGTTTGCGCGTGGCGCGCGAGCAGTGGGAGGAATACCCGTCTTACCAGTTTATGGCTGGCGATTATCCTGTCGAGCTGGTGGTTTTTCCTGCTGCAAAATGGCGCGAAGCGCCACGCAGTCCAGTCGATGGCAAGCCTATGCAGCGTGCCCGAATTGAGGAACTTGAAGTGCTGATTATGGAGGCAGAGGAACAATGAAGCTGGGAACACCGCTTTCCAAGTCGGCAACCCGCGTAATGTTGCTGGGTGCCGGCGAGCTAGGCAAGGAAGTCATAATTGCGCTGCAGCGTCTGGGTGTGGAAGTGATTGCAGTAGACCGCTACGCCAACGCGCCGGGGCATCAGGTCGCACACCGTGCGCATGTCGTTAACATGGCCGATGCTGATGCACTGAGGGCCATCGTTGAGCAAGAAAGGCCGGACATTATTGTTCCCGAAATCGAGGCCATTGCAACGGACACACTGGCTGATATAGAGCGTGAAGGCCTGGCCGTGGTAGTGCCGGTTGCCCGTGCTACGCAACTCACCATGAATCGTGAAGGCATACGCCGCCTGGCGGCAGAGGAACTGGGGTTGCCGACCTCTGCGTATGCCTTTGCAGAGAGTCTTGAGGAGCTGCAGTCCGCGATAAATGACGGTATCGGCTATCCGTGCATTATCAAGCCGGTGATGTCGTCTTCCGGCAAGGGGCAGTCGCTGGTAGAAGGACCCGACGATCTGGCTTCAGCCTGGGCGTATGCGAAAAGTGGTGGCCGGGTCGACCGCGGCCGCGTAATCGTCGAGGAGATGATCCGTTTCGATTATGAAATCACCCTGTTGACGGTGCGTGCGCTGGCGCCATCCGGTGAAGTGGAAACACAGTTCTGTGCGCCTGTTGGGCATATTCAGAAACAGGGTGACTACGTGGAAAGCTGGCAACCACAAGCCATGGAAAATACTGCGCTGCAAAAGGCTCAGGCGATCGCACGCCAGGTCACAGATAATCTTGGAGGCTGCGGCCTGTTTGGTGTTGAATTGTTTGTGGCAGGTGAACAGGTGTGGTTCAGTGAGGTCAGTCCACGGCCACATGATACTGGCATGGTCACCATGATGACGCAGTGGCAGAACGAATTTGAACTTCATGCACGCGCTATTCTGGGTCTCCCGGTATCCACAGCGTTGCGTAATCCCGGCGCCAGTGCGGTGATCTACGGTGGTCTGGATACAGCGAGTATCAGTTACGGCAATCTTGAACAGGCGCTCGCGGTTCCGGGCAGTGAACTGCGGCTTTTCGGGAAACCGGAAGCATTCCAAAGACGCCGCATGGGTGTGGCGCTGGCGCAGGCAGAGGATGTTGAGGTCGCCAGAGAGCGGGCCCGGCAGGCTGCTGCTGCGGTGCAGACATCAGCTTAAGCACAGCCGACACGAACCTGTTCCGTGGCACAGGCTCTCTACAGATTCGGCGCCGGTTTGTAGTGTTTGGGAAAATCACACCGCGACACGCCGGAGTCAACCGCAGCCTGCGCAACCGCTGGCGGTACAAAGTCCATCAAGCGCGGATCAAATGGTTTGGGAATGATGTACTCAGGCCCAAATTCCAGGTGCTGCAGTTTGTATGCCTTGAGGATATCAGGCAGCACCGGCTCATGAGTAAGCACGCGTAACCCTTCCACGGCGGCCTTCTGCATCTCGGCGTTAATGGTGCGGGCGCGGACATCCAGTGCGCCACGGAAAATAAACGGGAACCCGAGTACGTTATTGACCTGGTTGGGGTAGTCGCTGCGTCCGGTTGCCATGATGATGTCATTGCGTACCTGGTGTGCAAGCAGCGGGCTGATTTCCGGGTCAGGGTTGGAGAGGGCGAATATGATCGGGTTGTCTGCCATGCTGGCGACCATGGATTCGCTGACCAGGTCGGGGCCGGATACACCAATAAACACGTCGGCGCCACGCATCGCATCGTCCAGGGTAACGGCCTCTGTCTGCAGGGCAAATTCCTGTTTGTAGCGGTTCAGATCGTCGCGTTCGGTGCGAATAACGCCCTTGCGATCGATCATGTAAATGTTATCCGGGTTTGCGCCAAGCTCTTTTAGCAGGCGCATCGAAGCAATGCCGGCAGCGCCGGCACCGAGGCAAACAATCCGTGCATCAGCCAGTGTCTTGTTTTTAAGTTCAAGTGCGTTCAGCAAGCCGGCGCAAATGATAATGGCAGTGCCATGCTGGTCATCGTGAAACACGGGTATGTCCAGGCGCTCCATAAGCGCCTGCTCGACCTCGAAACAACGCGGTGCGGCAATATCTTCCAGGTTGATGCCGCCGAAGCCGCTGGCAATACGGGCCACGGTGCCGACCAGTGTATCGACATCCTCGGCATCGACTTCGATGTCGAATACATCGATGTTAGCGAAACGTTTGAACAGTACTGCCTTGCCTTCCATTACCGGTTTTCCGGCCAGAGCGCCGACGTTGCCGAGACCCAGTACCGCAGTACCATCGGTGACTACGGCAACCAGATTGCCCTTGTTGGTGTAGCGATAGGCCAGATCGTGATCCTCTGCAATTGCACGAACCGGTTCAGCGACACCCGGCGTGTAAGCCAGCGAGAGCTCCTGCTGGGTGCTGCAGGGCTTGGTGACGTGGGTAGCGATTTTACCGGGCGTCGGGTGTTCATGGTATTCGAGGGCTTCTTTTTTTAAATCTTCAAACATGGCTTCGGATTTCCGTGCATGGAGTGCGCGCTGCATGATAGCAAGCTTTGTACGGTACGGGTGATCAGCGCACCACTTTTAACGTCTGTCCGGCGCTGGGTTCTCCGCTGGGATACATGTCATTCAGCAGGCGGAGTTCAGCGTCAGCGAATTCGCGTATCGGCGATTTCGACGCCAGCGCTGCAAATCGGGTTTTGGCAGTGGCTTTGGTCAGGCGAACTTTCAGACCGGTAGCGAGTTTTTTCTCCTCGGCGCTGAGACGCTGAAAACTGCGCGCTACATCCTTGAACTGGCCGTCGAACAGCTTTTGGTTGTCGGCACTGCGTGAAACGCCGGTGAACATGTAGGCATGATTCTTATCGAACAGCACAATGAATCTTGCGTTGCGCTGGCCGAAGCCCGTTTTTAACGGGCTGACTGCTGCATAGGTGTCAAAGCCCTTTAGCTTAAGTGTTTCTCCCCGCAGCGGTTTTTTGACGCCCTGTTGTTGCATAAACTGCCGCGGGGTAACGCCTGGCGGGCGTTCCGCTACCATGATTTCCATAATTGCGGCCTGATTGGGCGCTACAGCGACCAGCCGATCCGGCTGGTTGCTCAGCGTCCAGCTTTTCGCGAAGTCGAGGCGAAAATCCAGTGGTTTGTGGTAGAAGCGGTTATTTGCCACCACACCATCGTTTTCACTGGCACCAAACGCCATGCCATCAACATGATCGAGGAAAATCTCGCGCCCCACACGCGGCCTGGTGGTGGTTTTGAGCGCCTCTGCCTCGCCCACCACTTCCTGCAGTCGGCGATCGTTCTCCGGGTGACTGGCAAATACGCCATGGTAGGCACGGGCTTCACGGCCCTCGGCACGCGCACGCTCGCGTTCAAACAATTCCTGGTTCTTGAGAACGCCGATCACTTCAATCATGGCTTGAGGGTCGTAACCGGTACGCGCCAGGTACTGGGCGCCGAGGCGGTCTGACTCCAGCTCGTGTTCACGGCCGTAGCCACTCAGCATCGCCTTGCCAAATACATTGAACAGGTCCTGGGATGCCGCTATTCCGGTCGTTGCACCGAGAATCGCTCCGGCGACATTGGTTGCGGTAGCGGCGCTGTGTTGGCGTACCGAATGCCTCGCAGTGACGTGGCCTACCTCGTGGCCGAGCACGGCGGCCAGTTCGGCCTCGGAATTGAGGTAGGCAAGAATGCCGCGTGTGATGTAAATATAGCCGCCGGGCAAGGCGAAGGCGTTAACTGTGTCGCTATCGATTACCGTAAATCTGAATGTCAGCCCGGGACGGTGACTGGCTTTGGCGATTCGCTGCCCTACTTCGTTGACATAGCTGTTCAGCGCGGAATCGTCGTACACCGGCATTTCCAGTGTGATCTGCTGGTGATACTTCTGGCCCAGGTTGACCTCCTCGTCCTCTGACATCAGCACAAAGTCCTGCTTGCCGGTTACCGGATTGGTCGCGCAGCCCTGCAGGGCGAGGGCAAGCAGTAGCAAGAGGGAGGTGATTAAAATAGAGTTTATTTTGAAGTGCATTGTGGCGTGTTGTTCAAATGACTGTCGGATTGTACCAAGGGACTGGCAACACTTCAGGGGCCTGAAGTCAGGCCAAGCATTGCCGGGTGTTCAATAGTCATGCGTAATTCGCCGCGTGTCTGATAGGCCCAGCCGCGGACTTCAAGCTCGCGGCCGATCCAGTTGTTGTCGGGTAGCTGCTTGAACCATTGTCGTGATTTATCGGGGATGCGGATGGCGAAGCGGCCTTCGAGATTGATCCAGGTCGCACCACCACCTTGGTTGACGCGGATGATGCGACCTTTAATGTGCTGAAACCCGGTATCCCGCAGGCTCAGGCCGGCAGACGGCCTGTCGTGAAAATCAGTCTGTTGCCACACGCCTTTTTCGTCTTGCCTGGCGGTAGATTCAGCGGCTGCGTAACACGCTGTAAAGCGCACATTGGGCGGTATGGCGACCATCCAGCCAAGACCGGCTTCCAGCAATACTGCGGTCAGGTTGCGACCATCCGGTAACCAGAGGTTGGCAAGCTGGCGTTTGTGTTTGTCTTTCGGTTGCTGGCCGACGAGGATCTGCGCATGATTTCCTGACTGGAACAGCAGCTGCCGCACACGGTCACGAGCGCGAATGGAAAGTGGCTGGGCGGGCAGGTTGTCGTGACCGAGCTCCGGTGTGTTAATGCCTATAAGGCGCACACGCGTGTCGTCAGCCAGCAGCAGGGTGTCGCCATCCTGGACGTGACGCACCTTGACCAGGGTAGTGTTGGCGGAAGGTTCGCAGCTGTCGGCGCTGACCGGCGATAGCCATACGCCGAGCACAAAAAAGGCGCCAACCAGTGGCGCCTTTTTTATCAGCCTGAGAAACCGCATCAGGCAGACTTGTTGATACCGTACTTCTTGCGGAAACGGTCAACACGACCACCGGTATCAAGCATCTTCTGCTTGCCAGTATAGAAAGGGTGGCACTGCGCACACACTTCAATGGTCAGGTCTTTGCCGACCGTAGAGCGTGTCTTGAAGCTGCTGCCGCAACTGCAGGTTACGTTGATGTCTTCGTATGCAGGATGGATGTCTGCTTTCATGCCTATAGCCTCAAAAAAATACCGGGCGGCGACGCTGCGAAAGCAGGCGCCTGCCGAAAGGCCGGGAATAATACGTCAAACAAGAGTGGCCGGCAAGTGGCCGCCGCTCAGCGGGGTGACTGAAAATCCAGCACCTTGGCTTTGGGCATGGGCTCGAAGTTGCGATCACCAACCCGTTCGAGTACATCCTTGAGGCCACCAGGGCCCACCAGGGAGTCCCACATCATTTCGCTGAGCTTGATGCAGGCGGATACGGGGTTGCTGGCCTGGTTGCGTACCTGGTCGATTTTCCACTGCAGGCAACGCATACGTTCCTGCTTGTGTTCCGGCATGCGTTGAATCATGTCTTCTATAGCCTCCACGCGTTTGGCCTCAAAGGCTGCCGGGTCGGCTTTGGCGAGTTCAGACCACTGATCGAAATCCACCACGGGCTTACGAGATTTTGACTGTTGTGTTTTAAGTTCTGGCATTGTTTACAACCTCCGCCGACTGCTATGCCGTTTATAATCTGTTTATTGTTGTTTGGACTACGAGAGTATCACAAATATCCGGGTTGTCTGAATCAACATTAGAGGACACTTAAATATATGTATTTACTATATATTATTTCCATTTTTGGGTATATATAAGTGTTTGAAGTGCTAATATACCGCCAATTTCTTACAAAACTGTGGCCACCTAGACGTCACTAGTCAAAATTCCAGCACATGTATCTTCAACCACTTACCGGGATTAATTTTGAACGCGTCGAATTTTCGACGCAACCGGCTGTTCGGGTGTGGTTAATGGGCGGGGACGGTACGTCCCCTGGCCCAGGCGCGCAATGCTGTCAGGGATTCTGACATGACCACGGACAGCGGGCGGGTTTGTGATAATTCAGTCAGCAGGTGGTCGGTATCCAGAGTGGTGCCCTGCTCGCGTGCCAGGTAGAGACCTGCGACCACCGCCTGCTCGATCTCGGCCCCCGAAAACCCCTCGCTTTCGCTGGCCAGGCGGGTCAGGTCAAAGTCACCAGGCGGATGGTTGCGTTTGCGCAGGTGGATATCAAAAATTTTCAGGCGGGTGGCCAGGTCAGGCAAGTCAACGAAGAAAATCTCATCCATGCGGCCTTTGCGGATCAGTTCCGGCGGCAGGCTGTCGATGCGATTGGCGGTGGCGACCAGAAAAACGGGGGCGTCACGCTCCGCCATCCAGGTCAGCAGGGTGCCTAGTACCCGCTTGGAAGTGCCGCTGTCATAGTCACCGCTGGCAATGGCTTTTTCGATTTCATCGACCCACAGCACGCACGGTGCCATGGCTTCCGCGGTGGCAAGCGAGCTGCGCAGATTACGTTCGGTTTCACCAAAGAATTTGTTGTAGAGGGCGCCAAAGTCGAGCCGGAGTAATGGCAGCTGCCAAAGTCCGGCCACCGCCTTGGCGGCGAGACTTTTGCCACCACCCTGAACGCCGACCATCAGGATACCCCGGGGTGGGTCCAGCGTCGTATCCTGCTCGAGAAAGACGTCCTTGCGCTGTTTGAGCCAGCGCTTGAGATGCTCCAGTCCACCGACATCGCTAAACCTGGCAGTGTCCAGTTCGAAGGACAGGGCACCACCCTGATCGAGCAGGCGGTACTTGGCCTGCATCACTTCGGGCAAGTCGGATTCGGTGATGGCGCCGTCGTCGTGAATCGCGTTGCGGATCAGGCGCCGGGCATCGCTGTTGCCAAGACCGCTCAGCTGTTTAAGCAGTTGCGCGAGAGTCTGGTTGTCGGTTTTGACTTTTTTGCCCGGGTGCGCGTCAGCCCAGGCGCGCGCTTCCAGGTGAACCTGTTTTTCCAGCGCATCAAGATCCGGCAGCTTGAGTTCGAAGCGTGCGCTGAAGGCGTGCAGTTCGTCGGGCAAGTCGCAGCTGTGGCTGATCAGCACCAGCGTATGCGCGGCGTCACCATAGCCCAGCGCGATTTCCTTGAGCAGGCGCACGTGCGCGGGATCTTCGAGATAGGGGTGAAAATCCAGTAACAGGTAGATGCCGGCTGTGCCGGTGGCTTTGATCTGTCCAAGTGCCTGCGCCGGTTCTTTCGCGTGTGCCTGTGGCTGAAGATCCAGGTCAATGCGCTGCAGGCCGGTAGTGACTGACCAGCGCATGACAGGCAGATTGAGTCTGAGGGCAAGGCGTTTGAATACTTCAAGTGCCCGCGGTTCGTCGCCGGTTTCAAGAATTATGAGGGGTACGCGTGAGCGGACGAGGACTTCGAGGTCGTTAACGCTGCTTTCCATGCCGGGCATGGTAGCAAAACCCGCGCAGTTTGTTAGCGCAGGACGGTAGCTGACAGAATACGATCCAGGCGTAGTTCACAAATTTGCTGATTTTGATTGCGCACTACGAGAAATTCTTCGTGCTGGCGTACCAGGAGGTCGGTTGGGATTACGGTTTCAAGATGTGTCTGACCGTCGATGTCCTGCCAGGATAGCCGCAGGTTGTTATGTTGCATAATTGCCAGCTCATACTCACTGTGCAGTCCGCAATCGATGGGTGTGTAGTCACTCATCGTTGCGCCGTGCAGAAATGCCGAGCAGGTTGCCCTCGATGTCGACTTCGCTGCTGATGTCGATGGGCTGGCAGCACACCGAGCAGTCTTCAACGTATTGCTGACCTCCCATGGAGCAGTCGACGCTGATTTCAAATTCTTCACCACAGTAGGGACAGGAAATTCTTGCGGCTTCCAGCATATCAAGCCTCCTCCGCCAAAAAGCGTTCGATCAGGTTGTCGAGGAACCGCCAGCCCTGATCGCTGTGTATGACACGATCCTGCTCAACTGTCAGTAACCCGTCGTTTTGTGCCTTCTTCAGCAGTGGCATGATGTGTTCGCGTGTCAAGCCGCTGCTGTATTCAAATGCGTCGAGACTGAACCCCTGTCTCAGTCGCAGGCTGTTAAGAGCAAACTCGAACACGGCTTCGTCAGGAGTCAGTGTCCGCTGTCCGTCGATACCGGCTTCGCTGCCGGCAGTGCCAAGATACTCCTGCGGGTGGCGTTTTTTCCAGCGCCGCCGGATAACGCCATGACCGCCATCGGTAATCTTGCCGTGGGCGCCCGCACCGATACCGATGTAGTCGCCAAAACCCCAGTAATTCAGGTTGTGATAACAGGTCCTGCCGGGCTGCGCGTACGCTGAAACCTCGTACTGAGTATAGCCGTGCGCCGCGAGCTGTGACTGGCCAGCCTCCTGCATGGACCATTTGCTGTCTTCGTCGGGCAGTTTTGGTGGTCTGGCGTGGAACAGGGTGTTGGGTTCCAGGGTCAGCTGGTACCAGGAAAGATGGGTCGGTTGCAGGTTTATGGCCTGTTGCAGGTCATCCAGCGCCTGGGCTTCGGTCTGTTCCGGCAGGCCAAACATCAGGTCGAGATTGAAGTTGTCGAAGCCGGCATCGCGTGCTGCTTGCGCGGCCCGGTTGGCTTCTGCCGCGTTATGCACGCGGCCGAGGTTGTTGAGTTGTTGATCACTGAAGCTCTGGATGCCGATGGACAGGCGGTTGATGCCGGCCTGTCGGTAGCCGGTGAAGCGTTGTTGCTCGGCGCTCCCGGGATTGGCTTCGAGGGTGATTTCAGCGTTCGGTTTGAGTGGCAGGCGGGCGCGGATACCACTGAGTAGCTGTTCCATGGCGGCGGGTGAGATCAGGCTGGGGGTACCGCCGCCCATGAATATGCTTTGTACGGTGCGTCCCCAGACGTGTGGCAGTTCGCTGTCGAGGTCTTTTAGCAGTGCCTGGATGTAGGCGTCTTCGGGGAGGGTGTCTTTTACTGCGTGGGAGTTGAAGTCACAGTAGGGGCATTTTTTTATGCACCACGGGAAGTGGATGTACAGGGATAGGGGGGGAGGCGCTTTAAACCGAAACACGATGGTGGTGGCAATGGGTGTGGTGGCTCAATTGCCGCTTCGGCTTGTACCCCAAGGGCACTTCCTTTGGGGCGCAGGCGTGCACAGGCGCGTCAATTGAGTCACCGTACCCGCTGCTTTGGGGTCTGTGCGTGGCCGACGACAGGTGAACCGCTGAGCTCAACGCAGCGCCTCGATTAATTGTGTCAGGGCCTGGCCGCGGTGACTGAGGCTGTTTTTTATGTCGGGTTCCAGTTCGGCGGAAGAGCAATCGTGGGTTGGGACGAAGAAGATTGGGTCGTAACCGAAGCCGTTGTCGCCCTGGGGGGTGTGCAGGATGCGGCCTTCCCAGGTGCCCTGGAAAATCATGGGGGTGGGGTCTTTGGCGTGGCGCATGTAGACCATGAGGCACTGGAAGCGTGCGCGTGCGTTGGGCATCGGGTACGTCTTTTATGTCGGCGAGCAGTTTTTCCAGATTCTGCAGGTCGCTGGCGCCGACGCCGGCATAGCGGGCTGAGTAGATGCCGGGGGCGCCGTCGAGGGCGTCGACCTCGAGGCCGGAGTCGTCGGCGATGGCGGGCAGGCCGGTGTGTTGCGGCAGCATTCCGCGCCTTGAGGATGGCGTTTTCAACGAAGGTGAGGCCGGTTTCTTCGGCTTCCATGACGTCGAATTCCGACTGGGGCAGGACTTCGAAGTCGCTGCCGGTCAGGAGCTGATTGAACTCGCGGACCTTGCCGGCATTGTTGCTGGCGAGAACGATGCGTTGACTCACGCTGTTCTGCCTTCCAGGGTGGTTTTCTGGTGTGCGCTCAGTTCGCCGATACCTTTCTTGGCGAGGGCAAACATCTGGTGCATTTCTTGTTCGCTGAAGGGGTGGCCTTCGGCGGTGCCCTGTACTTCGATGAACTCGCCGGTGTCGGTCATGACGATGTTCATGTCGGTCTCGGCGTTGGAGTCTTCCGGGTAATCGAGATCGAGCACCGGGGTACCTTTATATATACCCACAGAGATCGAGGCGACGGAACCGGTCAGTGGGCTTTCCTCGATGACGCCGTCGGCCAGCATTTTCTGTATGGCTTCGGCCAGTGCGACAAAGCCACCGGTGATGCTGGCAGTGCGGGTGCCGCCATCAGCCTGGATGACGTCACAGTCGACGGTGATAGTGCGCTCGCCGAGTTTTTTCAGATCCATGACGGCGCGCAATGAGCGGCCGATGAGGCGCTGTATTTCCATGGTGCGACCGCCCTGTTTGCCGCGTGCGGCCTCGCGTCCCATGCGCTCCGTGGTTGAGCGCGGCAGCATGCCGTACTCGGCGGTTACCCAGCCCTTGCCCTGGCCGCGCAAAAATCCGGGTACCCGTTCCTCAACGCTGGCATTGCAAAGCACCTTGGTATTGCCGAATTCCACCAGCACCGAGCCTTCGGCATGCATGGTGTAGTTGCTGGTCAGGGTGACCGGACGCATTTCGTCCGGAGCGCGGTTGCTGGGTCGCATGCGAATTCCTCGGTAGTCTTGATAAGGCGCGCATTATAGCGGCTCCATCAAGGCGCAGCACCGGGTATTGGCAGGCTATTTTTTCATTTCCGAGGAGTACTCGAGCAGGGCCCGATGGATATCATCAATGGCCTTTTTGACCGGGTCGGGTTCCGAGTCAGATGGGCTGGTCGTGGCACTCCGTTCAGGGGCGGGAGCGCTGGCGGGCGTTTTTTGAGTGGTGTCTGCTGATAGCCAGCGCATGCCGACCAGGCTGATATTGTCGCTATGCGGGTAGCTGTCTGCCTCGGCTTCATCGGTGACGCGGTTGATGTTGGCTTCGAAATCGCCGTAGGCGGGGAGGCTGGCCAGACGGGATTCGGGTAGCGCTGACCAGAAGCCGTCTGAACAGAGCAGCAGAATATCGTCCGGTTTCAGTTGCGCCTGGTCAAAGCTGATTTTTGGCAGCATGGGTTTGCCACCGAGGCAGCGGCTGACGCTGTTGCGCAGCGGGTGTTTGCGGATGTCTTCTTCTGCGATCGCGCCGCGCTGTAAAAGCTCTTCTACCGGTGTGTGGTCGCGTGTACGCATCAGGATTTTTCCGCCACGCAGCAGGTACAGACGGCTGTCACCAACGTGTGCCCACCAGGCCTGGTCACCCTGAACCAGGCAAACCACACAAGTGGTGCGCGGATCTATGCGGGGTTGCTGGCTGCGGCCGGCATCGACCACTTCCAGGTGTGCATGGTTCATCGCGTGCTCAAGGAAGTCGTGTGGCTCGCTGATGGTGCCGCGGTGGCTGAGAAAGCTACGGCTCAAGCTGTCGATGGTGGTCTGTGCCGCCAGCTCACCGCGCGCATGGCCACCCATGCCGTCGGCAACGACCAGCAACGCGCTGTTGCGGCGTTCCAGTACCAGGCAGCGGTCCTGATTGTTGCTGCGGTTGCCCAGCCGGTTGGTAAAAGCGGTAATGATGCGCATATTCAACCCCTGCCCAGCAATGCGTCTGTCAGCCGACCCAGTGCAGAACGCGAGGTCTCGGGTTCGGGGGTTGTTTCGGCGGTGAGTGCTGCCCGGAATGCGGCGACACTCTGGGGGCGCAGCAAGGGGTCGACCTCCATGGCCCAGTCGATAGCGCGCAACAGGTTATCCGCATAGCGCCCACGGTAGGCGAACTGTGCCGGTTTGAGGGTATCGTGCTCATGGCGTGACCTGGCATTCAGCGGTGGTTTGCCTTCAATGCAGGCGCGCATGGTGGCGCCGAGTGAATAGAGGTCCGTCCAGGGGCCGACGTAGCCGTTGCTGTCATACTGTTCGATAGGCGAAAAGCCCGGGCTGATTATCTGCCCCGGTTGTTCCTGGCGGCTTTGGGGGAAGCCATGCACGGCACCGAAATCGAGCAGTAATGGCTGACCGCCGAGCTGAATATGGATATTGCCGGGCTTGATGTCCAGATGCAGCAGGTCGTTGGCGTGAATCAGCTCCAGACCATGGAGCAGAGACGGAAATACGGTGCGCAGAAAGACTTCGCTCAAACCACCGCGCCGCTGGAGTAAATAGTGCTGCAGGTTCTCACCTTTCTGGTACTCCATCACCATGTACACGGTGCCGTTTTCCTGGAAGAAATTGAACACGTCGACAATGTTGGTGTGTTTCAGGGTAGCCAGCGTACTGGCCTCCTGGAAGAACAGTTTACGGCCGCGGTTGAAACGGCTTTCAGTTTCTTCATTGCGCGCACGGACCTGGCCGTCGCGGCCGCGTTTGGCGAGTTTGCCCGGAATGTATTCCTTGATGACCACGCGCCGGCCGTTGTTAATCTGTTGCGCGCGGTAGACCACGCTGAAACCGCCTCCGCCCAGCGTTTTCTCCAGCAGGTACCCATCCAGTTGTGTACCGGGTTTCAGGCTGTCTAGCTTTTTGCGCATGATCCTCTAGACTGTCGTTCCAGGAATATCATGTTGGATATCAAAATTCTTTCAGAAAAACAGATTGTTGCGATATGACATTAGCGGCAGGGATGGAGGGTGACTTGAGATGATCCGCAGTATGACAGCCTTTGCGCGCGCCAGCGGTGAGCAGGCCGGTGCCGAACTCACCTGGGAGCTACGTTCTGTCAACCACCGCTACCTCGAAGCTTTCGTTCGCTTGCCCGAAGAATTGCGTGCCATGGAGCCCCTGGTTCGCGAACGGGTAACAGCGCGACTAGGGCGCGGCAAGCTGGAGTGTGTGCTGCGCTGCAGCTGGGCACCCGCGCAGGCCACAGTGCTCGAGATAGACAAGCCACGGCTCAAAGCGGTGCTGGATGCTTGCCGGGAAATAGAAACGCGCTCGTCTGAAGCGACCTCACCGGGTGTTATGGAGCTGCTGCGTTGGCCCGGCGTGGTGCGTGAACCCGAACCGGATACTGGCGCAGCCCAGCAGCATGCGCTGGCGCTGCTGGATGAGGCGCTGGATGAACTGGTGGCGACCCGGGAGCGGGAAGGCGAGCAGATCAAGGGCTTGCTTGGCGTACGCTTGGAGGGCATCGATACGCAGGTGGCCAAAGCCCGCGCCCGCTTGCCTGAAGTGCAGCAGAAAATGCGTACCAAGATGGAAACGAAACTGGCCGATCTGGCCGCCAGGGCGGATAACGATCGCCTGGAGCAGGAACTGGTTATCCTTGCGCAAAAACTGGACATTGACGAGGAGCTTGATCGTCTTGACGGTCACGTGGCGGAGACACGACGGGTTCTGGAGCGTGACGAACCGGTGGGTCGGCGGCTGGATTTTCTGATGCAGGAATTCAACCGCGAAGCGAATACGCTGGGCTCCAAGTCGGCAGATGGCGAGACTACGGCCGTGTCTGTGGAGTTGAAGGTGTTGATTGAGCAGATGCGGGAGCAGGTTCAGAACGTGGAGTAGTGTTTAGGTGCAGGCGCCGGGTGTGTGGTGGGCCAATTGCTGCTTCGGGTGCGGCATGCACAGGCACATCAATTGGCCCACCACACACCCGGCGCTTTGGCAGTAGAGGTGCACTAACAGGCTGGATTTTTTACTGAGTCGGCTGCGTTGGCGTGGGTAGTTCGATTGACGTGCCTGTGCATGCCGCACCCGAAGCGGCAATCGAACTACCCACGCCAACGCAATCAAAGCATCCGTTACCACCAGGGTATATTCGGTACGTAACCCCAACTAACGAACAAAAGAGTGCAAAGAATGTCAGGAACCCTATATATTATCTCAGCCCCCTCCGGCGCCGGTAAAACCAGTCTGGTGAAAGCTCTGATCGAGCGTCTGGACGGCATCAGCGTTTCCGTTTCGCACACCACGCGAGCCTCTCGTCCCGGTGAGGTTGACGGTGTCGACTACCATTTTATTGATAAGGCCAGCTTTGAAGGGCTGGTCGAGGCTGGAGATTTTCTCGAGCACGCCAAGGTGTTTGATAACTATTACGGCACCAGCCGCGCTGCTGTACTCGACAAGCTGGAAGCTGGCGAAGACGTGATTCTGGAAATTGACTGGCAGGGCGCCCGGCAAGTGCATGAAGCTTTTCCGGAGGCGGTCAAGGTGTTCATTCTGCCTCCCAGCCTCGGCGCACTGCGTGATCGGTTAACCGGCCGCGGACAGGATAGCGAGGAAATCATCGCGCGGCGTATGACGGACGCTGTCAGCGAGATGAGCCACCACGACGAGTATCACTACCTTATTATTAATGATGATTTTAATATCGCGCTGGCTGAGCTCGAAGCACTGTTCCGGGCCCGGCGTCTGCGCCATAACGCTCAGCAGCAGAGGCACGCCGCGGCGCTGGCGGGCTTGCTGGCATCGGAAAGGTGATTCGAGTACACTTTCGCGCCCATACCTATATTAAGTGGATGAACAATGGCACGTGTCACAGTAGAAGATTGTCTCGGCAAGGTTGATAACCGTTTTCAGCTGGTTCTGGTTGCCTCCAAGCGCGCCCGGCAGCTGTCCAAGGGTGCTGAACCATTCGTGGAATGGGAAAACGACAAGCCGACAGTGGTGGCGCTGCGCGAAATCGAGGAAGACTTTGTAACTCCCGCGATTCTTGATGAAAAGCCTGAGGAAGAGCTCGAAGATGTGAAGCTGGTGCTACCGGAAGGTATGGATGTCGGGGCACCGCTCTTACCTGGAGCTGCACAAAGCTGATCCCAGAAGTTTCTGACAAATAATGATAAAGCCGTTTCGGGGGTGCCTGAAACGGCTTTTTTGTTTGCGGAGTGGCTGATTTCGCCTATGATTTGGTCGCTGATGATGATTCTATGAACCGAATGGCAACTCCCGCACCCATACCTGATGATGACGCACCGCGTTACCTGATCAGTGATCTCATGGATCTGCTGGATTCCTATCTTGAGCCCGATCAGGTGCGGGAAATCTACCGCGCCTACCTGTTTGGCGCCGAGGCGCATGAAGGTCAGCACCGCAAGTCAGGTGAGCCTTATATCTACCATCCCATCGAAGTGGCGCGCATTCTTGCCGGCATGCACATGGATGCCGAAAGTATTATTGCGGGCATTCTGCATGACGTTATCGAGGACACCGGCACACCCAAGGAACTGGTGATCAGCGAGTTCAGTGAAGAAGTCGCTGAGCTGGTAGATGGTGTCAGCAAGCTTACCCAGATCAAGTTCGAAAGCCAGGCCGAGGCGCAGGCCGAAAATTTCCGCAAGATGATGCTGGCGATGGTCAAGGATATCCGCGTCATCCTGGTGAAACTGGCTGACCGTCTGCACAACATGCGCACCCTTGGTGTGATGCGTGCCGACAAGCGCCGCCGCATTGCGCGCGAAACGCTCGATATCTATGCGCCTATTGCCAACCGCCTGGGTATGAACCAGATACGCCTGGAGCTGGAGGAGCTGGGTTTTGCCACCCTCTATCCGCTGCGTTACCGGGTGCTTTCCAATGCGGTGAAACGAGCGCGCGGTAATCGCAAGGAGATACTCAACAAGATTGAGTCTGCCGTGCAACAGCGGCTCGCAGAGGAAACACTGGAATGCCGCTTGTTGAGTCGCGAGAAGCATCTCTACAGCCTGTACAAGAAAATCCGTGACCGTGTTGGTTCATTCACCGAAGTGTTCGACGTCTATGCTTTCCGGGTAGTTGTTGATTCAGTGGACACCTGTTACCGGGTGCTGGGCATGATGCACGGTTTGTATAAACCCGTGCCCGGCAAATTCAAGGATTATATTGCTATTCCCAAGGCGAATGGCTATCAGTCACTGCATACGGTGTTGTTCGGCCCCTACGGCGTGCCGATAGAAGTGCAGATTCGTACCAACGATATGAATCGTGTGGCCGAGTCTGGTATCGCTGCACACTGGCTATACAAGAGCAGCGAGAAAACCAGTGCCGGCACCAATGCCCAGACAAGCGCCCGTGAGTGGATGCGCGAACTGCTGGAAATGCAACGCAATGCAGGAAATTCGCTGGAGTTTCTCGAGAACGTCAAGATCGATCTGTTTCCCGATGAGGTTTACGTGTTCACGCCGGCCGGCGATATCCTTGAATTACCACGCGGCGCTACAGCAGTCGACTTTGCCTATGCAGTGCATACGGATGTTGGTAACACCTGTATTGCCGCCAAGATTGACCGCCGTCTGGCGCCGTTGCGCACCCCTTTGTTTAATGGGCAGACCGTCGAAGTTATTACTGCCACGGGTGCGCATCCCAACCCTGCCTGGCTGAATTTTGTGACCACAGCCAAAGCGCGCTCCAATATCCGTCACTACCTGAAAAATCTTCAGAACGACGAGGCTACAGAGCTCGGGCGGCGCATGCTCGACAAGGCCTTGTATGACGTTAACAGCAGTCTGGAAGAGATCGGCGATCAACAGATTGATACAGTAATGAGCGAGTGTGGTTTTAAAAGCCGTGACGCGATGTATGCCGACATTGGTCTCGGCAACCGCATGGCCATGTTGATGGCGCGGCGCCTGGCACCGGCAGATGAAGATAGTGAAGACAGGCGGGCCGATGCAGACCACAGCCAGCCGCTGGCTATTCGTGGAACCGAAGGCATGGTGGTGCATTTTGCGCGCTGTTGCCGTCCTATACCGGGTGATGCGATTGTCGGGTTTATCAGTTCCGGTCGCGGCCTGGTGATACATACCGAGACCTGCAACAACCTCAGTGATTTTCGCAGCCGCCCGGACAAATGGATTGATGTGGAGTGGCAGCCGGATATCGAAGGCGAGTTTGTTGCCGAGATCCGTGTCGATGTCAGTAACCAGAAAGGTGTGCTGGCTACTATCGCAGCGGAAATTGCCGAAACCGGTTCGGATATTGAAAACGTTTCGATTGAAGAACGTGACGGGCTCGATACAGCGCTCAACTTTACCCTGACCGTCAGTGGTCGCCAACACCTGGCGCGAGTCATGCGATGCATTCGCAAGCTGCCGCCCGTAATGCGCATCAGCCGCAGCAAGCACTAAGGAGAAAGTATGTCACGCAAAGTTATTCATACCGATGAGGCGCCCCACGCCATCGGCACCTATTCACAGGCCGTGCAGGTTGGCGACACCGTTTATCTGTCTGGCCAGATACCGCTGGTACCCGAAACCATGGAGATGGTGGAAGGCAACATGGAAGCGCAGATACGCCGGGTGTTCGATAACCTGACTGCAGTCACTGTTGCTGCCGGCGGCAGCCTGGCGGATATTGCCAAGCTGAATATATTTCTCACCGATCTTGGTCATTTCCCGCTGGTTAACCAGGTGATGGCGGACTATTTTCAGGAGCCTTACCCGGCGCGCGCTGCGGTGGGCGTTGCTTCACTGCCAAAGGAAGCACAGGTGGAAATGGACGCAGTGATGGTGCTCGGGTAGCCGCGTTCTATTCGTCCTGGTAGAAGAACGTTCCTGAATGTTTATGGATAAACAACAGTGCACGCCTGCAATACATTGAAGGAATCCGTCGTCACGCTCGATAAGCTACCCATTTCGACACTGCGCGGTGTGGGTCCCAGGTCCGCAGAGCGGCTGGCAGGCTTTGGCCTGGAAACTGTGCAGGACGTGTTGTTTCATCTGCCGCGACGCTATGAGGACAGGACACGTGTGTCGCCGCTAGGCAGTTTGCGTGCCGGCGATCATGCCGTTATCGAGGCTGACGTTGACCTGGCAGAGATCAAGTTCGGCAAGCGCCGCAGTCTGCTGGTGCACATCAGCGATGGCACCGGCAAGTTAATGTTGCGGTTTTTTTATTTCAACAAGACCCAGCAACAGAATTTCGAGCGCGGTGTGCGTTTGCGCATCTACGGCGAAGTACGGCGCGGTCCCGCCATGCTGGAGATGATTCATCCCGAATACCAGCGACTGGCTGACGGTGAGCAAGTTGCCACGGAAGACCGTTTGACACCCATCTACCCGACAACGGAAGGGCTGCATCAACTTACTTTGCGCAAGTTGACTGATCAGGCGGTGGCGTTATTGCAGCCGGGACGTTTGCCGGAATGGCTGCCGGAACACTTGCTGGCTTCACTGGGCTTCAGCGATCTGATCACCGCGTTGCGCTATGTTCATCGGCCGCCGCCGGATGCTGACTGCGATGCGCTCGAAGCCGGTACGCATTCCAGTCAGCAGCGATTGGCGTTTGAAGAGATGCTGGCACACCATCTGAGCCTGCGTCGTGTGCGGTTGCGTGCACAGCATCTCGAAGCCAGTCCGCTGGACAGCTCACATCAACTACTCAACGCTTTTGTGAAATCCCTGCCTTTCAAACTGACTGGCGCGCAACAGCGGGTGATTAAAACACTGCTCGAAGATATTGCCCGACCGCACCCAATGATGCGGCTGGTACAGGGCGATGTGGGTTCGGGCAAGACAGTGGTTGCCGCGGCGGCAGCGATTCAGGCTATTGCCAGTCAGCGACAGGTCGCCATCATGGCGCCAACAGAATTGCTTGCCGAGCAACACCTGGCTAATTTTAAAAGCTGGTTCGGCGAGCTGGGTGTTGAAGTGGGCTGGTTGTCCGGCAAGGTTAAAGGCAAGGCGCGTAAACAGGTCCTGCAGGCGCTGGCCAACGGCGATCTACCGTTGGTGGTTGGTACTCATGCGCTGTTTCAGGAAGAAGTGGCCTTCAAGCGCCTGGGTCTTGTTATTGTCGATGAGCAGCACCGCTTCGGTGTGCACCAGCGCCTGGCATTGCGAGACAAGGGTCGCCATGACGAGTGCGTGCCACACCAGTTGATCATGACTGCGACACCGATACCGCGAACCCTGTCCATGGCGCTGTATGCAGACCTGGATTCGTCGGTGATCGATGAGTTGCCACCCGGCAGGACACCAGTGCAGACAGTCGCTATTCCCGAAAGCCGCCGAGAAGAAGTGATCCTGCGGGTTCGAAATGCTTGCCGAGAGGGCCGCCAGGCCTACTGGGTATGCACATTGATCGAGGAATCTGAATTCCTGCAATGTCAGGCCGCTGAAGATACCGCCACCTTGTTAGCTGAAGCATTGCCGGAATTGAAAATCGCACTGGTGCACGGGCGAATGAAAGGCCAGGAGAAAATGCGCTGCATGGCTGCATTCAAGGCGGGCGAAGTTGATCTTCTGGTGGCGACCACGGTAATCGAAGTGGGGGTAGATGTGCCAAATGCTTCGTTAATGATTGTCGAGAACGCCGAGCGCCTGGGTTTGTCGCAGCTGCATCAGCTGCGTGGCAGAGTGGGCCGTGGCTCAGCGCAAAGCAGCTGCGTGCTAATGTACCGCGCACCACTATCGCAACTGGCGCGTCAGCGTCTTGCGGTACTGCGCGAAAGCAATGATGGATTTGAAATATCCCGCAAAGACCTCGAGCTACGCGGTCCCGGGGAGGTCTTGGGCACCCGGCAGACCGGCATGCTGCAGTTCCGTATCGCAGACCTGATGCGCGACCAGGATTTACTGGACAAGGTAGAGCAGGCGGCCCTTTACCTGATCGAACAGCAGGCCGACAGCATCAATCCGATTGTGCGACGCTGGTTGGGGCATGCACCGCGTTATGGTGAAGTTTAGCCCAGTGCCTGCAACGGGCTGCGCACTGCGTGGCCGCCACGTTTGAGTACGTGCGTGTAAATCTGGGTAGTCTTAACATCCTTGTGTCCCATAAGATCCTGGACGGTACGAATATCGTAGCCGTCTTCAAGCAGGTGCGTGGCAAACGAGTGGCGGAAAGTGTGGCATGAAGCATGCTTTTGAATGCCGGCTTCAAGCATGGCGTGTTTGACCGCGCGTTGCAGCGTTGTTTCGAAGATATGATGGCGTTTTTCTCTTGAAGAGATTGGATCAACAGAGCGCTTGTTGGCAGCGAACAGAAACTGCCAGTGCAGGCCATTCGCCTGGTTTGGATATTTCCGGGCAAGCGCATATGGCATTTGCACTTCGCCGTAGCCTTCGACCACATCCAGTTCATGCAGCTTGTGTACACGTTCCATGGCGTGCTGGATATCCGGAACCAGTTTTTCCGGGAGTATAGTGACACGGTCCCTGTTTCCTTTTCCCTGGCGTACAAGAATGACCAGCCGGTCAAAGTCGATATCCTTCAAACGCAGCCGCAGTACCTCCATCATGCGGAGCCCGCTGCCATACATGAGTGCAATCATCAGCCGGTATGGCTGCCGCGCATTCTCCAGAATGGCGGCTACTTCATGGCGAGAGAAAACGACAGGAATACGCCGACTCTTCTTGGCGCGTATGACGTTGTCTATGTGTTCCAGCTGAATATCCAGTACTTTGCGATACAAGAACACAATGGCATTGAACGCCTGATTTTGTGTAGATGCCGAAACCTGCCGCTCGACCGCCAGCCAGGTCAGATACTGCGATATTTCAGGAGCGCCCATGTCGGATGGGTGCTTGTACTTGTGAAAACGTATGAACGAACGAATCCAGTAGCAGTACGACTTCTCGGTTTTCCGGCTGTAATGCAAAGCCCGTATAGTATGTGCAACCCTGTCCATAAGGCGTATTTGAGTCATAGACCTCTCCCTGGCTGATGACTGTAAATATATACAGGTGTATTAAAACCGGAAAAAAATGACAGATCAAGGGCTATGCTGTGTCAATTGATCAAAAAACACGGCAAGTTTCTATTTCGTTATAAATAACAGTCGCTTGTGTATGGTGGGTTTGCCATAATATTGGTGATGATACACAGCATACGCTGTGTATTTGGAAAAATGACTTGATATCACGGCCTACGCTGCTTAATTTGTTAGCCAGCGGATCCGCGCAAAAAACATAAGAATGACAGAAGGATGCAACTATGGACTCTATAAGGATACACGGCAGGCGCCGTCAAATAGTGCAAGTTAACCGGATTAACGACCCTGTGCAGTACTTTTCGTGCTACACGGCGTACGCCGTCTAATAGTAGTTATACGTTTTTGTGAGAAGAAGTGAGATATTCTAGCAGCGAAAGAAGTACTTGGGTTTTGTGCGTTGTGCTACTACTGTTGTCTGGGTGCACGTTACCCTCAAAATTTGAAGTATTTAACAACACAGGTATTGAGGTGCGCATCATTCAAGTACTTTTTGAAGATCAAAAATCATTCGATCTGGCCGCGAATAGCTCAATAACCCTTGAAAACTGGGACGCTTACGGCGATGTGCAATTCACGATTATTGCCGGTGACAAGCAGTGGCACTACAAACCGAAGCACATAAGCCACGAATTTGGGAAATTGAGGCGGTTCTCTCACTGGCTGTTTAAAGTTCAGATCGAGAAAGACGGTAGTGTGTTTGTCCTGGGGCCAGAAAAGGAATTCCCGCAAACAAACCACATTGTTCAACCAGAGGGTTATCCACTCAGGCCGGTTGATGAAAACGTATAACCAATGCGCCCAGTATGCCCCTACGGGGCTCGGACCGCGCAAACCGCGCGCGGCCGCTGGCGCACACCGTTAGGTGTTGTTGGAGACTAGACTATGAATTTTTTCGCCAAGCTTGGTGCAGTAACATATGTATTGTGGGGACTGCTCCATATAGAAGCAGCCCGAAGAGTTTATATGCTAGGGGCACTCTGATTAATTCCCTGAATCTGAGATAATACAGAAAGTCATTCAATTAGGAAGCGAACGATGCGCCAACAGAGTTTTGCCACCGATGATTTCGAAAAATACCGCAAAAAGACCCGCAAGGAAGTCTTTTTGGAAGAGATGGATCGGATCATTCCCTGGAAAGCACTGAGCAAGGTCATCAAGCCCTATTACCCCAAGCCGAAAGGTGCCGGCAGAAGGCCGATCGGGATAGAACGGATGCTGCGCATCCATTTTCTCCAGCATTGGTTTGAATTGTCTGATCCGGGCGCTGAAGAAGCACTCTATGATTCCCGCGCCATGCGCCAGTTTGTCAGGATTGATTTGGGCAAGGAGCCGGTGCCGGACGAGACCACCATCCTCAACTTCAGACATTTAATGGAGCGCTACAACCTGGGCGATGAAATGTTCCGGTTGGTCAACGTGTATCTGGCCGAGAACGGATTAAAGGTAAACCGTGGCACGATTGTGGATGCAACGATCATTGATGCGCCCACGTCGACGAAGAACAAAGACAAAGCCCGTGATCTCGATATGCACCAGACGCGCAAAGGCAATCAATGGTACTTCGGGATGAAGACGCATATTGGCGTGGACAACCAAACGAAGCTGATTCATTCGGTTGCGGTGACGGCGGCCAATGTGCATGACTCCCAGCTGCTCGGCGACTTATTGCATGGTGATGAGACGCACGTTTGGGGCGATTCCGCGTATGCCGGACAGAAAAAACTGCTGTATGAACAGGCTCCGAACGCGAAAGACTTCACACAGAAGAAAGGCAGCCGTTACCACAAACTGACCGAGGCCGAACAATCGGCGAATCGCTACAAGTCGAAAATCCGTTCCCGGGTTGAGCATGTGTTTGGTGTGATGAAGCGCCACTTCGGTTTTACCAAGGTCCGGTACCGCGGCCTGGATAAAAATGCGCAGTGCGTGTTTACCAAGTGCGCCTTGGTGAATCTGGTGCTGGCGAAGAAGAAATTATTAGCCGTTTGACAGGACAGTTGCGCCTGGAAACCCTGGATTAACCAAAAATACGGTTAATTCAGGCGCAAATGCACGCTTTTTTATAGTCGTTTGATCGAGGATGGCAAGTGCAACGAAATAACATCAATTATTCAGACCTTCCTTAATAATTAAATAACTGGGTGTGTTGTATACAGGAAATGAAACGAGGAATTCGGGGGGTCACACGGATGGAACAACCGAAACTGCCAATAACAATATTTGTACCCTGATAAACTGTATTGGAATCTCTCCGGGATAGCCGGAAATACAAATCATATTTCAGAGAGATAAGCTGGGGACTTATTGGAACAGATAAAGCGGCAGATTTATTTTCTCTGTGGTTGTCGCTAAACGTCCGACCAGGGTCGGCTCCTGCAGGTTAGCGTAATCTTATATAAGGATTTCATGTAGGACCGAGTTCGGCCAGAAGCGGCCCTTGAAGATGAATCCTGGTCTACCTTCTGGTTAGGAATGGTCTAAAAAATCACGAAACACGTCCATGCCAGCCTTGAATGCCGTCCAAGTTCTTTCGGCTTCGTCCTTGAGGTCCTCCCAGACCTCTTCGCCGGAACGCTCGATTTGCTCGAGCTTCGTTTCAGCCGCTACCCGTTTCTCGCGAAGCTCATCGATGGTTTGCAAGTATTTTTCTCTGATGCCTGCCTGCGCGTTCCCCGCCTCCGATTCCAGCCTGTGTAACTCTGCCTTTCCTTCTTCCAGTTGCAATTTCATTCGGGCGATAAATTTATCTCGCTTTGACACGGTCGGCCTCCTTTTCAGGCTTCACTTTTAGCATAAATACTCCTTTTCAGGAAAGGTGGAAAAGGGTCGTTATTCCCCGTTTAGTGGCTATGAATATAAGCGTTGGCTAAAAGACCGGGTTGGGTCGTCTCCCGCCTGTTAGCGGATGCTTATATGGAATCAGTCTGCTAGGTCTGGGTTTGACCAGATTCCTGCCGTTCAAAGTCAGGGAAAGCCCACACGTTGGGATTGGCGCGAAGGGGTAAGTCCGGCCACAAACGGACCTACACACCAATACGAAACGGCCTCCGAAGGAGCCGCTGTTGATAGTATTGTAACGGTTGTGCTGGGTACGTAAATGCTTCGACAAATCGTTTCATGCGACACATGCAGAGCCTCACCGTCAAGGATGCGCACGCCTTTAGACAGCCCGATACCTGTTCCGGAGACACTCCAGAGCCAACTTGTTCGCCACTCCTCCTGGCAGTCAGGATCAGGTCGACATGGATGTGACCTGATCATTTCCGTATCGATATACTTATTTCATGACGCTATCGGCGCCGCCGGTTTCACCACTATTATCCTTCCAAGCAACACTGATTTTATCGCCAGATTGGGCCCCTGCTAGCGTTGCTGCTATCCGGTAAGGGCTGAGGATGCGCATGAAGAAGCCGCCGGTCACGGATGCCATGGTCTTCCGATCCAATACGGTTTCCACATCTAAGTCTTTAATCACTAAGTTACTCATTTCCCTTCTCCTTAATTGAATGGTTAAGTTGTTTCGCTCACATGTTGACGATTGCAGGAGACATGCCAACCTATTTAGAAAACAACGAAATTACTATAACTGGTTGTTAAACATGAGATATTAATGGGCAGCCACAGTGGAGTGGGTAACTGAAAGAAACTGCTAACAATCAGTATGTTGGTAATTATCAAACTATGTAATGAGACATGTTTGATTTATTGAAACGCTGGAGCTTTGAAGATATGTGATATCCAGTTCGTGACTTCTCTGCACAAGATGGCAGCGGTTCCATAGATAGGTTCAACTAATATTGGTCGCCAACTAGACAGATTTAATCCATGACGCTGAACTTCCGACTTGGGTCGACTCCTGCCGATTAGTGAAACCTTATATAAGGATTTCATGTAGTTCCGGATTCAGCTGGTAACTTGCCGTTCGTGGCTGGGAAGAAGCTACTTCCTGGCTCAGCTGTGTACGGGGAAGTTCGGCCAGAAAAAGACCTTCCCGGGCGAAATGCGAACGGTGAAAATGCAGCAAGTCCGGACGTTCACGTATTGCAATCGTATCTCGACTGCCGGCCAAGAGTCACTGCTCCCCTGACGCAGAAAACCCCCGCTGTTATTGATATGTGTCAACGCAGGCGCAGACTCAAGGCCTAAGACTGCTAAAATAAAGAAGCACCATTCTGAAACACGCAAAAGGATGACAGGGCCATGGATACAACAGCCGAACTTGAAGCAACCATTAGCGCCATGGTACAGGTTCGCAAGGGTATTCTGGCCGCTGACGAAAGTGCGCCAACAATCGCCAAGCGCTTTGCCGCCATTGATGTCGAATCAACCGAAGAGCTGCGGCACAGCTACCGCAGCCTGCTGTTCACCACGCCGGGACTGAATGAGTTTGTCAGTGGCGTTATCCTGTTCGAGGAGACGCTAACACAACAGTCAGATGACGGCACACCTCTGCCGGAGGTACTTGCAAAACAGGGTATCGTACCGGGCATCAAGGTAGACAAGGGTTTACAACCTCTTGCCAACGCAGCGGGCGACAAGATCACGCAGGGACTGGATGCCCTTGCAGAGCGCCTGCAGACCTACAAGACACAGGGTGCGCGCTTCGCTAAGTGGCGCGAGGTGTACCCGATCAGCGACCACAACCCGACTGTACTCGGCCTTGAGGCCAATGCGGAGATGCTGGCGCGCTATGCCGCCATCTGCCAGGTGGAAGGGTTTGTACCCATCGTGGAACCCGAGGTGCTGATCGACGGCGACCACACCATCGCACGCAGCGCGGAAGTCATCGAGGCGGTCCTGCATGCCGTATTCCACGCCCTGCACCGACACAAGGTGATTCTCGAATGCATCGTGCTCAAGCCCAGCATGGTGACTTCGGGCAAGGACTTTCCGTCCAGGGCCAGTCCTGAACAGGTAGCCGAGGCCACGCTCAAGGTATTCAGGCGCGCGGTCCCGGCAGCTGTGCCAAGCATCAACTTCCTCTCCGGTGGTCAGACCCCGGAAGAGGCAACAGCCAACCTCAATGCCATGAATGCGATGTTTCCAGATGCACCCTGGGAACTGTCATTCTCCTATGGACGTGCACTGCAGGAACCGGCACTGAAGGCCTGGCGGGGGAATACTGAGAATGCAGCCGCGACGCAACAGGCACTGTACCAGCGTGCTTTTCTTAACGGTGCCGCACGGACAGGTGAATACAGTTCCGCCATGGAAACGGAAACGTTTATCCAGGGAAGCGCTGATTGATTAATATATCCTCGTCATTGCGAAAGCAGCGCGGCAATCTCCTGAATCTGGCAGCAGACTTCAGGTGCACTCATGAACGAGCTCACCAGTGCCCCGCGCCGCCACCGCCACCTCTCCAGAACGTTGGGCACAACGCTGAAACGCAACCAGATGTCGCTGCTGCGAAGCCGCCTGCAGATTGCGCAGCACCGTGAGAATGTCCGGGCGCTGGATTGCCCCGAGCAGCCGCTCGTACATTTCGCCATTGGCAATCTCGGCGGCGACACCCGCTTCACAGGCTACGTGCAGACTGGCATAGCGTGCAACCTTTCCCGGCCAGGGGTTCTCGGGCACGGGTAGCCCATAGCGTGCAAACAGAGTGCAAAGCGCCTTGATGTGGCGCGCCTCGGCTTCACGGATATTGCTGAATGGCCGCACCTCGCCGAAGTCGGCAATCACCTGATCGTAAGTTGCCCAGGCAAGGTACTCGTCGTTGAGCGCCTCGCTGAGCGCATGGATTTCTGCTTCGGTCAGTGGATTCATGATTCATCCTCCGTGGTGAAAAATAGCGATCGTGCCGATCCCCGCGAGCAGTAGCACGAGCTGGCGCAGGGAAGTAGCGGCGGTCACCTGCCGATGCAGCCCCGGGATGAGGTCGGCTGAAGCGATGTAAATGAAGCTCGCGGCAGAGATCGCCAAGATGTAAGGCACTGCTACGCGCGTCTCACCGAGCCAGAAATAGGCCATCAAGGCACCCGGCAGTGTGGCGGCGGCTGAGAGTCCATTGAGAATTAACGCCTTCGTACGTCCGTACCCATTGTCGAGCAGGATGGCGAAATCGCCGACCTCCTGCGGAATCTCATGCGCGATCACAGCCAGCGATGCGGCGATCCCGAGCGGAATCGAGGTGAGGAAGGCGGCGGCGATCACCACTCCGTCCACAAAGTTGTGGAAGGCATCTCCGATCAGGATAAGCGGAGCGGCGCGCCCATGCACTTCGCACGCGCTATCGTGGCAGTGACGCCAGAGAACGAGTTTCTCCAGCACGAAAAACAGCACCATGCCGAATGCCATCCTTGATGTCATCCAGGCGCAGCGCTACATGTGGGCGGTTGACCTGTTTCCAAATTTCCTCAACAACGCTATCGACCTTCACCGAGACCCAATCTGCCTTACCAATCGCCGCACGGACATCTTCACGCCATAGCAGGGAGGCATTCGAAATGACGGCAATCGGAATATTCAACGGCCGCAACAAGTCGATTGCCTTCCCAAGATTGATGTCTAAAGTCGGTTCGCCATCGGGAACGAAGGTCAGGTAATCGATAGGCTCGTCTGAGTTGTGTGCCTTTTTCAGTTGTTCGCTGACCTCCTGATAAATATCTTCCGGAGCATAGAAATCCCGCGGCTCAACCAATTTCCCTTGGGTGACTCCAACCTGGCAGTACAGGCAGGAATAGGAACAGGACTTCGGGGGGATGTTATTAATACCCAGACTGCGCCCAAGGCGCCGTGATGGGACGGGGCCAAAGGCAATAGTCATTTCCTCTCCCGAAATAGCAATGGCAGGTTCATACTGAGAGCCGGCATTGTTTTTGAGTGTTTGTACTTCGGTTAGCCATCGCGCTTGCTATTGCCCGAAACTCGCTTCCTAGTGCGCCGTGCTCTCGAGTCCCACCACCACAGTACGCGCGCGTAGATGTGAGAACACGCCGGCGGGCACCTCCATTGATACCGTCTTCACTTTCTTCAGTGTATGCGCGTCGTAGATCACGAGCCGGTCACCGTCATATCCGGCGATCCGGTCACCGCCAACTCCGGAGCTGACATAGAGGTAGTCGCCTCGCGCCGTGTATTCCGGGAAATGTGAATGACCGAGTGTGCCTGCGACAGTGAGGGTCCTGACAACTTTCAGAGCTCTTCTTGTCTATGAACTGGATCTTGCTTGCATTCGGTCCCGTGCCAACGATGTCGACCACAATATAAGGGGCCTTGGGATGAGCAGCAGGCGATTCAGTGGGGCCCAGCACAGGAATGCGCTTGACTACCTCGAAGGTATCCATGTCAAACACGGTCACTTCGTACGGCTCGCAGGGGCGTGAACCGATATTGGTGCCGATACCCAGCAGTCGGCCATGCGACCGCACCACGGCACCCGAACCGAGGTGCGGCTGACACCCGGCAGGAATCTTTTTGACAATACGTTTTTCGGCCAGGTCGATGACGGTGTTGATATTGTCATCGTAAGAGGAAACCACTACGTAACGGCCATCCGGCGAGAGAAAGGCATCGTGCAGGTGCCGGCCCACGTCAGTTATTTTGGTGATCGGCATGTCAGGTTTATTCAGATCCATAATCCACACCTGGCCGGCCTGTTCGAGCGCGATCACGAAGTAATCTGCGAACGGAGTGCTGGTGATCATGCCCGAGTCAGCCTCGACCATCTTGCCGTCCGGGTCGATGCCGCGCAGTTCCATCAGCTTGAGTGGCTCCAGGGTCGCGGCATCCAGAATCACCGCCGTATTTGGCACGAAGGAACCCGCGGCCAGGTATCGCCCGTCGCGTGATACCGCGAGTGACGTGCCATTCAATCCAGCCCGTACCTTGCGAACAATCTTTAACGAGTAAAGATCAATCTTCAGGATGTAGCCGATATCATCCCGAACATAGGCCCAGCGTTCCTGCTTGGGGTGAAAGTCCATCAGGTGCGGTGCAAAGTCGGTGGGTACCTCGCCAATCTTTTTGTTGGTTCTGCCGTCGAAGAACACGACCTTGGCTTCATCTCCGGCGGCGAAGCGTCCGCGTGCCATTATGGCCATCAGATCGTCGAGGTTCTCGATCGGGTAGGTCGGTTTGTCAGGCAAGGTTGATTCATCGGCGACGAGCACTTCGAGTGAATTCCGTATGTCGTTCAATCCCCAGGACATGGATTGTTTCGGGCGCTGTGCTATAAGCGAGGCCAGCAGATCCATTTCCTTGATCGATAATTTGCCGGGCCACGTAGGATGTTGCGGCATCAAGGTCGTGACTCCTCCTTCAGGATCTTGGTACTGATCTGCTCCTGGGTGAGCTTGGTCTGCTCGCTGTTCAGTGCCGGTCCGATGTATCCGCCGCGGTCCGCCCCGTGGCACACCGCGCAATGATCGGCATACAGCCGCTCGGCCTCATCGAAATCTTCAGCCCAGGAGGCAGACGGTATTCCCAGTAGTGTTGTTATCCAGAGGATAGTTGCGAGGACATGCTTTGTGTGATTCGTTGATCTATCCATTGGTATACTCTCCTGCGGGAATTACTATAGTAGCAATCTTGATTGGGCTGCGCCCTCTGTTTTCGGGACCACTCGTCGGACTTATTATAGATTAAAAGGTGCTTTTCAGTTGAGTCTCGCGAAATGGGTCGGCTATGCTTCCTCGTACAGACGCCCCAATGTCAACTTGAATTGGTACTGCATTGATCAGGACCAAAGTCTAGTCCCTATGTTGCATAAAGGCAGTTCTGGCGAATGGACTTTTTTCTGTTGCCGCAGTTGACGAAAAAGATATAGCCGACCCGGCCTATGCGACCGAGAGTAAGATGAATACTATGTACTTTACTTGTCTGATAAGAGCATCCTTGAAATCACGCCTGACTATCGCGGTTTGCACAGGCTTTGCAGTATTTGGCATTTCACTCACCCAAGTGTTTGGCGCTTCCTTTATGGGGCTCGGTGACCTGCCCGGCGGAGAATTTCGAAGTGACGCCACTGCTGTTTCTGCTAACGGCGAGGTCGTGGTGGGACAAAGCGACTCCGCCTTGGGCCATGAGGGTTTTCGCTGGACCCGTAGCGACGGTATGACTTGGACTCGGCGATCTGCCCAGTGACACATTTTTCAGTAAAGTGAGCGGTGTGTCTGCTGATGGTGAGGTGGTGGTGGGTACGGGCCACTCGGTCCACGGTAGTGAAGCATTTCGCTGGACCCGCAGCAGTGGCATGGTTGGACTTGGTGATCTGCCCGGGGGAACATTTTTCAGTAATGCAACCGGTGTTTCCGCTGATGGTGACGTCGTGGTGGGGTTCGGCAGCTCAAAGACAGGGCTCATTGGTGAGGCATTCAGGTGGACCGGTGCGTGGTGGCATGGCAGGTCTCGGGATGCTGCCTGGCAACCAGGATTATATTCCCAGTAAGGCGCGCGGCGTCTCTGCTGACGGTAATGCAGTAATAGGATTCAGTGGCTCTGTTGCGGGTGCCCAGGCATTCTGCTGGCGCCCCGGCGATGGATTGATGGGCCTTGGTGACCTGCCTGGTGGCGCCTTTTCAAGCGAGGCCCTGGGCGTTTCGGCTGATGGTCAGGTGGTGGTGGGGTTTGCGAACTCAGAGCAGGGGCAGGAGGCGTTCCGCTGGACGCGCAACGGTGGCATGGTGGATCTCGGCACTTTCCGCAGCGGTTACTTTTACAGCGAAGCCTTCGATACCTCCGCCGACGGCAGTACAGTGGTGGGTTACGGCCTTGGTGACCGTGGCCAGGAGGCCTTTTTATGGGATGCCACCTATGGCATGCGCAACCTGCGAGAGGTGCTGATCAAAGACTACGGCCTTGAATTGACCGGTTGGGCATTAAAAATGGCTAAGGCGGTATCAGACGACGGCATGACGATTGTTGGGAAAGGAGTCAATCCCGACGGTAAAGAAGAGGCATGGCTGGTGCAACTGGATGCCTCGCCTCTATGAGTCACACTGGCCCCGGCCTTTAGTTGAAATTGCAAGAAAGCACCTGGAGCCCTGATCTGTAGTTGTACACAAGCAATTCATCAACCACTAATGAATGGCTGGTTAGCGTTTGCCAGTTCAACCGGTCTTTTAGTACATACATAATAGCTTATATATGGACTGGCCGAGGGTCGTTGGGATTGCGCCGACCCCGGGTTTTTAGGACAACACTTTTACTGGTTCAGTCCGTGTTCCGTACAGGGCTGATCCCGGAGGTTCGTGGCAAGTTTCCACAAGGTCATCTGGTCAGATATTGCAAGCTGCAACGGCTTTACTCATGCGTTCCAGCAAGTCTTCACGCGTGTAGGCGTTCTTTTCAATCACTTCGTCAACCATCCCATTCAGTCGCTCATGGTCTTCACCGGTCAGGTCCTTGGCGGTAATCACAATGACTGGTATATGTTGCCATTCGGGTTTCGCCCGCAGTGCTGCCAGAAAACCAAAGCCGTCCATTACCGGCATCATCAGGTCCAGCAGAATCAGATTTGGCTCCAGGGAAGACAGCACATCCAGCCCCTCCTGACCATTACCGGCTTCGGCAACTTCCCAGCCGGACTTCTCGAGGGTGCGCGCCATCAACTCGCGGTTTTCAGCGTCGTCTTCGACCACCAGTACCGAACCACCCTCATCAGCACTGTAATAGCGGCTCAGAGCCTTGTGCAGATGTTCCCTGTCTACGGGTTTGGTCAGGTAATCCACCGCGCCGAGCGAGTAACCCCGTTTCCGATCGTCGATCATGCTAAGCATAATCACCGGTATCTTGCGCAACTCAGGACTCGCCTTCAGCGCACGTAACACCGACCAGCCATCCATGTCTGGCATCATGACATCCAGGGTTATGGCAGCCGGTTGCAAATCGTGTGCGAAGCTCAGTCCCTGTTCACCACTGGTCGCGGTCACCACGTTGAATCCGTCTTTCACCAGATTGCGCTCGATTATCTCACAAGCTTCCGGGTCGTCATCGATAACCAGAATCGTGGCTGCAGATCCGGCGCTTATCCTCGGCTCCGGCAGCGAATCCGTAGACACATGGCGTGGCTGTGTTCCCGGCAGATTGGCGGGAAGCCGGATGGTAAACGCAGATCCCTTACCCAAGGTGCTCTGCACATTGAGGTCGCCGCCAAGCAGTTCGCAGAATCGCCGCGCAATCGAGAGCCCCAGCCCCGTACCACCATAGTCACGTGTCGTCGAGCCATCGGCCTGAGTGAACTCCTCGAAGATCTGCACAATCTTGTCGTCAGCGATACCGATACCGGTATCGCTGACGGTAAAGATCAACCAGTCCTCGCCCGCCTGTTCGGCGCGGTCAGTATGCAGGGTCACTGTGCCGTCGCGGGTAAACTTGGCGGCATTGGAGAGCAGGTTGAACAGTGTCTGGCGCAACTTGGTCAGATCCTGGTAGGCACTGCCAAGTGGTTTGCCACGTTCGATCGACAACTTGTTGTTGTTCTTTGCGATGAGTAGCTGAGCAGTGGCACTGACTTCATCAATCAACCTGTCCAGGTTGATCTCTTCAGCAAAGGCTTCCATCTTTCCGGACTCGATCTTGGACAGGTCGAGGACATCGTTAATGAGCGCAAGCAGGTGGGTACCGGCCTGGTTGATCTTCTTCAGGTCGGGAATAAATTCTTCCTGACCCAACTCCTCCGCCTCCTCCATCAGCATCTCGCTGTAGCCAAGGATCGCGTTCATCGGGGTACGCAACTCATGACTCATGTTGGCGAGGAACTCACTCTTCGCCTTGTTAGCCCCCTCGGCTGCATCCCGGGCTTGCTCCAGGCCTGCCTGAAGTGACTTGAGTTCGAAGGTTCTTTCCTCGACACGTTTTTCAAGATTCTCGTTGAGTTCCCTGAGTGCAACTTCACGCGATGACAGTTGCCGCACCATGTCAGAAAAACTGGCCGCCAGGTCACCGATTTCGTCCTCGCTCTGGCGCTTGATATCAATATCCAGGTTCCCTTTCCCGATTTCTTCCACGGCCCGGGAAAGATTGCGTAGCGGCCGGGTCACCCAGGCCAACAACAACCAGACCGCCAGCACACCCACTACGAAGACACTGCCGAGAACGGTAATCGCGCGTGACTTCTGGCGGTTGAGGAAAGCCAGTGCGCGTTGTTCATCCTGGATGGATAACAGCATCCAGCCGCCGGATTCGATCATTGCCGGACTGATCCACTGCTTATGTGGAGAATCCCAGCCCGCCAGCTGGACCATCCGGGTATCCCCGGTAACAGATGCCTGCTGTAGAGCTGCCTCGATATCCGGCCGGCCGAGTTCCTTGAGCACATCCTGGATCGGCCGCCCTATATATTCGTTTTTATCGGAATACAAAATACGTTGCTGGGCGGACAACAACAGGAAGCGCTGGCCCTGGTCACCCTGCAGGGAAGAAATTAACTGTTTCAGGGGTTCCAGCGGAATGTCGATAGTTGCTACGCCGGTAAACTGGCCCGCTTTAAAAAAAGGTGCCGAGAAGGTGGTCATGTATATATTGCCGCCACCCTCGTCAAAATAGGGTTCCGTCCAGACACCTTGCAATGCATTGCGGGGCAAGTGCCACCAGTCCCACTCAGGATCAGTGTAGTCGTAGTCAAGCTCGGTGCTGACGATTTCCGCCATGTCCTTGCCCTGCCGGTAGACATAGGGACCGAACAACCGTCGTCCCGAGAACTCCCCGGGCTCGAAGGCGAGTGCAGCACCGAATATCAGCGGGTTGGATGCAACATTGCTGCGCAGAATATCGAATGCGGTTGTCTCGTCGATGTCACTGTCGATACTGAGATGAGTGGCCGTGGTGCTGGCGACTTGCGCGACTTCCCGCAACAGCACTTCAATTTTTGCCGCGTGGAGTTCGGCGGACTGGGCGAGTTCGCGCGCTATGGTCTCACGGGTGTTCTCTTCGAAGGCCTGCAATCCCAATGCAAGCATGGCTGCAAAGACCACGAAAAGTGGCGCAATGATTAGCAGGACAAATTTCAGCCGCAGGCTCATGGAAGCATACTCAAGGGATACCGCACGATGCTACGGCCTTGTGCACACGTTCCAGCAATTCTTCACGGGTACAGGCATTTTTTTCGAGCACTTCCTCAACCATACCATTTAATCGCTGACGGTCTTCCCCGGTCAGGTCCTTTGCAGTGATAACTATGACCGGAATATGCTGCCACTCGGATCTCGCACGCATTGCTGCCAGAAAGCCGAAGCCGTCCATCACCGGCATCATCAGGTCAAGCAGAATCAGCCCGGGTTCTGCAGATTCCATGGACTCAAGGGCTTCCTGGCCATTACCGGCTTCGGCTACTTGCCAGCCAGCCTTCTTCAGAGTGAGCGCCATCACTTCCCGGTTCTGAATATTATCATCGACCAACAGGACTGTACTGTTGTTGTCGGCAACATAGTAGCGGCTCAAGGCCTTGTGTAATTGTTCCCGATCAACCGGCTTGGTCAGGTAATCAACCGCACCGAGCGAATACCCGCGTGTCCGGTCGTCTACCATGCTCAGCATGATCACGGGTATCTTGTGCAGCACCGGGTCAGCCTTCAGTGCACGCAGCACTGACCAGCCATCCATGTTCGGCATGAGGACGTCCAGGGTAATAGCAGCCGGTTGTAATTCATGCGCAAGGCTCAGGCCGTGTTCGCCACTGCTCGCCGTAACCACACTGAAACCGTCTTTGTTCAAATTACGCTCGATGATCTCGCAGGCCTCCGGATCATCATCAATGACCAGAATCGTGGCGCCGGATCGGGCTTTCATCAGCTTATCCGGAACCGGTTCCGTCGTCGCCCTATCCACAGGCACAGGTTGAGGTGTTGTTCCGGGCAGGTTGACTGGAATCCGGATGGCAAATGTGGACCCTTCGCCCGGTTGGCTGCGAACATTCAGATCCCCCCCGAGCAATTCACAGAAACGCCGCGAGATTGACAACCCCAGCCCGGTGCCTCCGTAATCCCGTGTGGTTGAACCATCTGCCTGGGTGAATTCCTTGAAGACATGCTCGAGCTTGTCTTCGGCGATGCCGATCCCGGTATCGCTGACTTTAAAGGTCAGCCAGCTTTCACCCGCCTGCTGGCTACGGTCGACACGCAGAGTGACCGTTCCCTCATGGGTAAACTTGGCTGCATTGGACAAGAGGTTGAACAATGCCTGGCGCAATTTGGTCAGGTCCTGGTGGGCGTAGCCGAGGTGCTCGCCGCGCTCGACGGATAAACGGTTATTGTTTTTCTCCATCAGCGGCTGGACGGTGCTACTGACTTCATCGATCAACCCGTCCAGTTCGATCGTCTCGGCAAAGGCTTCCATCTTGCCGGATTCGATCTTGGACAGGTCGAGCACATCGTTAATCAGTGCCAGCAGGTGGTTGCCGGCCTGGTTGATCTTCTTCAGATCCGGGATGAATTCTTCCTGGCCAATATCCTCAGCCTCCTCCATCAGCATCTCACTGTAGCCGAGGATAGCATTCATCGGTGTGCGTAATTCATGGCTCATATTAGCGAGGAACTCGCTCTTGGCCTTGTTGGCCGCATCGGCGGCATCTCTGGCCTCTCTGAGCTTGTCAGCATTACTGGCCAGTTCCGAGGTGGCCTCCTTTACCCGCTTGCTGATAGTTTCGTTGCGCCGCAGCAGCATGGCGATAAACAGCACCAGAATGATGCTGCCGCTGACACCGGCAATCAATGTGACTCGGGCCAGCTTAACGGATGGGCCACCGCTGAATGTCTTGCCGACCGCCCAGCTAATGCTCAGATCTGCTCCCGCGCTGGCAGTTCGTTCGGTTACAACATGTAGCGCAGCGGAAAAATCATCGCTCCAGACCTGTTGTAACTCGCCATTAAGAAACTTACCATCCAACCGCAGATGCATGCCGGGAGGGACATGCAGTTCGTACAGTCCCTTGATCAGGTTTGTGTAGTCAACCAGTCCGACCACAACGGCATCGCCGACACTATCCCGAACCGTCAGCGCCACCACCGCAAATACGTTGCCTTCAAGCGCATGAGGTGGTCCGAGTATCAGTTCACCGAATCGAGCTACCGCTTCGTCCACCGGTGCCTGTATCCAGGGCGCTGCGGAAATCCGTACATCAGGTCCAAGCAAACCATACGGATTGGTGGTGTAGGTTGGCTGCCATTCACTGTTTGCTGCCTGGCGCAGATAGGCGGCGCCATCCAGGAAGAACGCCGTTGCTCTCGCCTCCAGGCCTTCATAGGCGTTAAGAAATTCGGCCTCCGACAGATCGCCCGAATTCTCCGCCAGGGCGGCGAGTCCGGAAATCGGCGCATAGCTTTCTTCCAGCCAGTTGAGCACCACGCCGGTCAACCCATGCGCTGCCCTGTCCGCCTGCGCCGTCCAGGCACGATTGGCATCAGCGCGAAACGCCTCACTCAGTAACCATGAGCCTCCCGTTCCGGCAATCAGCAGGACAACAAGCAGCGTCCAGCGCAAGGTTTGAAGGCGTGACAACGCTTACTCCTGCACGCTGAATATAGCCCGGAAGCCACGTGGTGCAAGTGTAGTGGACGAATCCCAATCACGAAGATTGCTGCGATCTATGACTTTGATACGCGGTGCGGCATGTTTGAAATAAGGCTTGCTCTCAAGAATCCGTATCATCATGTCTATGGCCATGCGTGCCTGTATGGCCTGTGAGTCCGTGGGTGCCGCGATAATAGTACCCCGCTTGATACCCTGATGAACGCCCGGGCCATAATAGTAGGAAAGCACCTTGATCTCATTTTCAAGTCCGCGCCGGCGCAGAATGCCTACCGCTGCCTCGGCACTGACCGTAGTACCGACGATATAGTCGAGTTTGGTCGCGGTATTCTCACCCAGTTCGTCGAGTACTGATTCAATCAGTTCGGCCTGTGCAGTCTTGCCCGTATCACCCTTTTTTGTCGCCACAATCCTGACATGGCTTCCCTCCAGTGCGTCATTGAATCCCCGGTCTCCCGCGGCTACCCAGGCAGCGCCTTCAGGTCCCGGAAACCACGCGACTGTGACCTCCCCCTTGTCAGCTGGAGCGTACTTTTTCAGATATTCACCAGCCTGAAAGGCGTCGTCATAGTAATCAACAGCGGCACGGGCTGTGATGTCAGGTGAATTGATGCCATTGATCAGATCCAGCACGGGCACGCCCCGGGTCTGGGCCGTCTTGATCAGGTCATTGAGTCCATCTGCCGAGATGGCGCTGAGAATCAGGCCATCGACCTCGCGACCATTAACACCCTTGTCAAGGCACTCTTCGACCTGTTTGCGTTGGACATCCAGACGGTCATACCCGCCGGCTTCGAAGATGGCCAGATTTATGCCCATACGCCTGGCCTCATCGACCAGACCAAAATTAACTGCCTGCCAGTATGCGTCTTTCAGATGCGGAATTGACACACACAGATTCCAGCGTTTCTCAGCCTTGTCCAGCGGAACATAGGATTTCTGAACGCGTTGGCGTTCGGTATTGAAGGGCGGATCCCAGACATCCACATCCACCGGGTACCAGGCTTTTCCCAGGGCCGTAGCGGCTACATCGCCGGCCAGAATCACAGCAGTTACCCATAATGCCAGACGTAATTGACGAACCATCACGCTATGCCGCTAACCCAGAAGAGCCGCTATCTTTTCCAGCAGGCGGTTGAGATTAACCGGTTTGGTGTCGTAGTCATCACAACCGGCCTCACGTGCCTTCTGTTCGTCGCCGGACATGGCGTGCGCTGTAAGGGCAATCACCGGAATAGTCTGTGTTGCGCTATCGGCCTTGATCCGGCGTGTGGCTTCCCAGCCGTCGATGACCGGCAAGCTGAGATCCATCAGGATAAGATCCGGGTTTATGGAGGACGCCATATCAACACCAGCCTGGCCGTCGACGGCGATGACCACCTCAAAACCCTTACGCTCCAGCCTGCGCGACAGCATGTCACGATTCATTTCATTGTCTTCAACCAGCAGTATTTTACTCATCTCGATATCCAGTATTTCTATTGACTGACATTGCACGATGCTACAGCTTCGCGCACTCGTTCCAGCAAATCTTCACGGGTATAGGCATTCTTTTCAAGTACGTCCTCGACCATGCCATTCAATCGCTCACGGTCTTCCGGGGTCAGGTCCTTTGCCGTGATAACAATAACCGGTATATGCTGCCATTTCGGACGTACCCGCAGCTTCGCAAGAAAACCGAATCCATCCATCACCGGCATCATCAGGTCCAGCAGGATCAGCCTGGGTTTCGTGGACGCCATCATATCCAGTGCTTCCTGGCCGTTACCAGCCTCAGTAACAGTCCAACCCGATTTCTCCAGGGTACGCGCCATCAGTTCACGGGTTTCGGTGTCATCCTCAACCAGCATGACAGCACTATTACCCTCGTCACTGTAATAACGACCCAGTGCTTTTTGCAGCTGCTCCCGGTCAACCGGCTTGGTGAGGTAATCCACGGCACCAAGCGTGTAACCCCGCGTTCGATCATCAATCATGGTCAGCATGATCACGGGTATCTTGCGCAACACCGGATCGGCTTTCAGCGCCCGGAGCACAGACCAGCCATCCATCTCCGGCATCATCACATCCAGGGTGATGGCAGCGGGCTGTAACTCATGCGCAAGGCGCAGCCCCTGTTCACCGCTGGTCGCCGTAACCACGCAGAACCCGTCTTTAACGAGATAACGCTCGATAATCTCACAGGCTTCCGGGTCATCATCAATGACCAGGATTCTGGCGCCGGGTTCAGTTTCGCGAAGGACTTCCAGTTCAGTCTCGGTCGTTGCCAGGTTCCGCGTCTGCAGAAGGCTGTTCCGGTTTCGATCCTGGCAGGATTGCCGGGATGCGGATAGTAAACGTCGAACCTTCTCCCGACTCGTGCTGAGCACGCTCAGGTCGCCGCCCAGCAGTTTGCAGAAACGTCGCGAGATCGCCAGCCCGAGTCCGGTGCCGCCGTAATCCCGTGTGGTTGAATCATCCGCCTGGGTGAATTCCTCGAAGACATGATCAAGCTTGTCTTCTGCGATACCGATCCCGGTATCGCTGACTGCAAAGCTCAGCCAGTCCATCACCCGCCTGCTGCGGTACGGTTCACGTGCAGGGTGACTGTTCCCTCATGGGTAAACTTGGCCGCATTGGACAGCAGGTTGAACAGGCGTCTGGCGCAACTTCGTCAGGTCCTGGTGGGCACTGCCCAGATGTCTGGCCGCGTTCGATCGACAAGCTTGTTATTGTTCTTGCTCCATCAAGGGCTGGGCGGTAGCGCTGACTTCATCGACCAGCGTGTCCAGACCGATATCCTCCGCAAAGGCCTCCATCTTGCCGGACTCGATCTTGGAAAGATCAAGAACATCGTTGATGAGTGCAAGCAAATGGGTACCGGCCTGGTTGATCTTTTTCAGGTCCGGGATGAACTCTTCCTGGCCAATATCCTCGGCTTCCTCCACCAGCATTTCACTGTAGCCAAGAATGGCGTTCATTGGTGTACGCAACTCGTGACTCATGTTGGCCAGGAAAGCACTCTTGGCCTGGTTGGCTATGTCGGCCAGGTCCCTTGCCTTTTCGAGATCAGCCTGCAGCGACTTGAGTTCGGATATATCAAAAAATCCGCCGATCATTCCGCCCGGTTCGCCATCCGCAAGTTCAAACGTCGTGCGCCAGTACATCACATTGTGGGTGGCCCCATCAGCATAGACCCGCTCGGTTTCCTTCTGGACGTAACCACCTTCGTTGAGCAGCTGCACATCTTCATCATGCACCGCGCGACGATGGTCTTCAGCAATATATTCAAGGTCAATGGCTGTCTTGCCGACGATATCGTCCCAGGTTATTCCGAAGGCCTGTTCATAGGCCTTGTTGCAGGCGGTAAACGCCGCGTGGACATCCTTGACAAAAATCGGGTTGGGGATGGCATTGAGCAGGGCTGTCTGGAATGCCAGCAGGCGAGCACGCTCCTGCTCACGCTGGGCCGAGCGATACAGGAACCAGGCCAGCCCGAGAGACAGCAGGAATACGCCAAGCGGTAACCACAAGCTGCGGGCGCCCCAGTCCGGGTAGATCCCCCTGTTGGCTGCATGCGCGGTTACCTGCCACTCCTGGTCGGCAAATGCCAGCGTTGTGGTGGCTGTCAGGCCGTCGTCCAGGTAGTCAGTTTCGCTGTTATCAGGACCCAGATCGAGATCGCGCGAAACATGGCGATACATGAAGGTTTTTTCATCGCCCGCTTTTGCATCAGCATAGGTAAACGTCAGTCCGGCCGGACTGATATTTTTTTCGAATATGGCCTCAATCATCGGACCTACTTCCACAACCATCACGGCAAACCCGCGCAAGGCTGCTTCGCGCTCATCGGCGGTGTCCAGCGGCTCATGTCTTCATGTATACGGGTAGCGCGACGAACACCGAGTAATGCCCTGTTTCTGACTGTGACAACTGCAGGCGCGACGATACAACGGGATATATTCTCGCGCGCAGCCTTTATCAGCGCGGCGAGATGTCCGGCCTGGTTGCCAGGTCAAAACCCAGTACCGGCAGGAACGATTCCTCTGGTTCGACATAATAAATCGGAAAATAGACCTCACTCTGCGGCGCTGTTTTCGCCCCCTGCGAGCCAGGCTGTTCGGTAAATTCAAAATCCAGCGACACCTCATCCCGTGCAGCGGCTTCCATGGCCTCGCGTTCACCAGCCTGCACCCTGGGCACCCATTCAAGTGCCTTTATACCCGGGTTACGTTCCAGGCTGCGACTGACAAGCAGTGCGAAACTCGTCCCGGTCTACATGGGATGACGCATCGAAGCCCGAACGAATATGATAGAGCGTCTCCAGATACGCATCGATGCCGTGCTCGATAGCTTCGACATGGTTAACGACCGAAGCATCGAAGCGCTGCTTTACCGATGCTACGAAACTGGTCTGCAGCAAACTGTAAAGGGATGCTGCCAGCAATGCACCCAGTGCAATCACGATATACGGTGCATAGATACGACTGGTTCTGCGTCCTGCAAGGCCACCCCTGGCCACTGTCCGTGCCCTGTAAGCGAGTGCGAACGTTAACAGGATTCCGAATACCAGCAAGCCCTCATCGGAAAAGTTTGCCGCACTCGGCCCCCATCTCGCTGACCATGCGCTGTTCCTGCGCAGACAAAGCCTGCCACATCGCGAACGTGATGGTGAGTCCGGTGATACCGATAACCTGTGGCACCCAGTGCGGCAATGGTTCATCGGGAGACATTAGCCGGTACCCTGTCCAGGCCAGCGCAACGAAACCGCTCCCCAGAATAATGAAACCCGCGGCCGTGTGGATCGCCATCCGGGTCATATGCCCCCAGCCATAGGCGCCTTCCACACCGATCATGTAGCCGGCCAGCGCGGTAACGCCGAGACTGATAATGAGAGCGCCCAGCGTGGCGGTCCACGATGTAATACGGGCGCGACCGCGGAACATGTTGGTGAGCAGTACCGTCAGGCCGGTCAGGCTGAAACAAAGCGCCGTATTGGGCGCCATGCGTCCCGGGTTGGAGGTCTTGAGATCGATATAGTGTTCCATGAACAACTGGTCGATGTGCAGGTCAACCCCGAAGCCGTACTCGATCAGCGTGAGCCCTCCGGTCAGCAGCACAATAACACCGGTTACCCAGGCAATACGTGGCCAGTGCCAGGCAAGCCCCATCAGCGCGAGCCCACCCAGCGCAAAGCCAAGCGCCGTGTTGTACTGCATGGGAACGAAGGCCGGGTTGACCTGGATTAATGCAGGCTCGTGCAGGTACCAGCCCAGCAGCACGATGGCGCCAAGGGCCAGTGACAGGACGCCTGCAATCCGTGCCAGGTTCAGACTGCAGTTCATGTGCAAGGTCTATGAGCCTGGACGTTATTGCTAACCCGCATTAATCATGGGCACCGGGTCAGTGTGACCGTTTTTCTCTCCAGGTCCGATCCTATAGTGACCGAAAATGCATCCTGTTCCGTGCTTACAACCTGGGGGGACATGTACTCATAGCGATAGCTGTCACGAAAAAAGGGATGGTAGTCTTCGTGATGTGTGGGTGCAGTCAGGGTATGTCCAACGATGGTATTGTCGCTGGTGATTTTCCAGAACCCGACACGGGTGACCTGGTCGCCTCGCCCCACTTCTACAGTGCCATTGTTTCGAAACAGTACGTACTTGGATGTAGCGGATGCGCAGCCCTCCTTGCCGTCCAACGCCCACGTGCCTTGTAAATAATCGGCTGATATCAGCGCATCACCGGCAAATACAGCCGCGCTCTGGAAGGACAAAACAACCGCTGTAATAAACAGTTTCTTATAGTTCATTTTAAACTCCCCTTTCCTGACTTGAGATTACCCGGGACTTTTGTGGGCTAAAAATACGCTATTTTTAACAAGAAAAGTACTGACTTTTTCAAACATAAGGTTTTTAAGTGAACCTGCCATTACTCTGCCAGAGGGCCTGAATGCTTTGTTAGTGACTGTCCAGTAACTCCACAAGTTCATCTTCACTTATAACCCGCACACCGAGGCTCTCCGCCCTGGTTAGCTTTGAACCGGCTTTTTCACCTGCAACCACTGCGCTGGTCTTGCCGGAAACACTGCCCGACACCTTGGCACCCAATGCCTGCAGGCGCAGTTTGGCCTCGTCGCGAGTCATACCGGAAAGCGTTCCCGTAAGCACAAAAGTCTGGCCGGCAAGCGGCTGATTCTGCACCACATCGATTGCAGGCCAGTGAACTCCGGCAACATTGCGCAGGCTGTCGATAACGTCAAGGTTATGTGGTTGCCTGAAGAAATGCGCAATATGAGCAGCGACCACGGGACCGATATCACGGACTGCTTCCAGCTGTGCTTCATCGGCTTGCATCAATGCATCCAGATCACCGAAAGCCTGGGCCAGCGATCGAGCGGTAGCATCGCCCACTTCGCGAATACCCAGTGCATACAGAAATCTGTCGAGCGTAGTTTCTTTGCTTTTCTCCAGAGCGGCAATCAGATTCGTAGCTGATTTCTCGCCCATACGCTCCATGCCTGCCAGAGCTTCGGCATCCAGCGAGTACAATCCGGCAACATCATCAATCAGCTGCTGATCAACCAGCTGCTCCACCAGTTTGTCGCCCAGTCCCTCGATATCCATGGCGCGGCGTGAAGCAAAATGTTTGATAGCCTCCTTACGCTGAGCCTCGCAGTAAAGACCACCGGTACAACGGGTCACCGCTTCACCTTCGACTTTTTCCACGTCGGAACCACATACCGGACAAACCGTCGGCATAATAAACGCACGCGCGCCCCTGGGCCGGCGCTCTTTTACGACCGAGGCCACTTCCGGGATAACGTCCCCTGCCCTTCGAACAATCACAGTATCACCGACACGCACATCCTTGCGACGCACTTCATCTTCGTTGTGCAGGGTCGCATTGGTCACGGTGACGCCACCGACAAATACCGGCTCAAGGCGCGCCACTGGTGTAATTGCACCCGTGCGACCAACCTGCACGTCGATGTCGAGCACAGTGGTTAGCTCTTCCTGCGCCGGGAATTTGCGCGCAATTGCCCAACGCGGTGCCCGTGATACAAAGCCCATCCGTTGTTGATAATCCAGGCGGTCGACTTTGAAGACGACGCCATCGATATCGAAAGGCAGGCTGCTGCGTTGCTCGCCCAGTTTTTTATAATACCCGACGCAGCCTGCAAGACCCGTGACCTTTTCAATACCCGCATATACCCTCAGCCCCCAGTCACGTAATTGCTTCAGTATGCCGCTATGGCTGTCGGGCAGTTGGCCGCCTTCTACCAGACCGATTCCGTAACAGTAAATTTCCAGTGGACGCTGCGCGGTAATGCGTGAGTCGAGCTGGCGCAGACTGCCGGCGGCGGCATTACGCGGGTTGGCAAAGAGCTTTTGTTCCTGTGCCTGCTGATGTTCATTCAGCGCTGCAAAACCGGCGTGCGATATAAACACTTCGCCACGCACTTCCAGTCGTTTGGGGTAGCCCTGGCCGAGTAACTTCAGGGGAATGGACTGAATAGTCCGCACATTCTGGGTTATATCCTCGCCACTGCTGCCGTCGCCGCGCGTGGCGCCGCGTACCAGTACGCCATCTTCATAAAGCAGGCTGACAGCCAGGCCGTCCAGCTTGGGCTCCGCGGTGTAGTCGACTGTTTCAACTTCAAGCTTTTCACGGACACGCCGGTCGAACTCGCCAACTTCGTTGTCATCGAAGGCATTGTCCAGCGAAAGCATCGGTACTTCGTGTTTGACTTCACCGAATGCGCTTAAAGGATTGGCACCGACACGCTGGGTAGGTGAATCAGCGCTAACCAGGTCCGGATGTTCGGCTTCGAGTGCCTGCAATTCACGTAGCAGGCGATCGTACTCTGCATCCGGCACCTGCGGATCATCGAGCACGTAATAGCGGTAGTTGTGAAACCGGATTTGTTCACGCAGCTGTTCCGCACGCTCGGCGGGTTTCACATTGCCACCCTGTTGCATCAGGATACGGCGCGAGTATTCAGTAAGGATTCCGCGAGCTGTTCTCGCATCTGCATCAGTGCCTGGTGAGTAATGACGCAGTGTTTCCGGTCATGTAACTGACCACCCAGCTCAACAGCAAGGCGTTCCGCTGTTTGCACAAAGTCGTCAAAGGCTTCAATACTCTCAACGGGTCCTGGCAATTCCAGAAACAGGGTGACGCCGGGTGTGGAAAAACCGCGCAGATCGCCATTGCCAAAATCACCGGGTTTAACCATATTGGCCAGGCTGAACACCGGCTCGTCGATACTGTTGCGCCGCACAAGACGATGAAAAATCCCCTTGTCACCATGTTGCAGATCGTTTTTTTCGAACGCTTTCTGCAAGGCGTCACCACTGAACAGCTGGTCATCTGCCGCAACGATAGAAATAATAATAATACGTGCTTCCTGCAACCCTGGAGTGCTTTGGACTGCAGGCGATTCCTCCCCGTTCATGACATTTTGCATGCGTTCCAGCTCTTGCTGTATCGCCGCATCGTCTGGCTCGTCGGTGGCGCGGCCGCTGCTAACCGGCCCGGTTCGATGCGCTGACTTTTTTTTCAGGGAATTAAAACGGGTCCAGGCGTAGACCGCGGCAACGACCCCGGCGCCGGACAGCAGCAGGATCAGGCGAAGAGTGTCCATTTGCTCTTGTTAGACCGCCGCCAGCCGTACCGCTTCGTCGACGTCGACCGCCACCAGCCGCGATACACCGGGCTCGTGCATGGTTACGCCAGTAAGCTGGTTGGAGAGGTCCATGGTGATCTTGTTGTGAGTAATAAAAATGAACTGCACACGCTCTGACATTTCTTTCACCATTTCACAGAAACGCGCGACGTTAGCGTCATCCAGTGGTGCATCAACCTCATCGAGCATACAGAAGGGTGACGGGTTCAACTCGAATATAGCAAACACCAGGGCGACTGCGGTCAGCGCCTTTTCACCACCGGATAACAGGTGGATAGTGCTGTTACGTTTGCCGGGCGGACGGGCCATGATGGTCACGCCGGTATCCAGCAGGTCTTCGCCGGTCATTTCCAGATAGGCGTGCCCGCCACCGAACAGCCGCGGGAACATGGCCTGCACACCGCTGTTCACCTTGTCGTAGGTTTCCTTGAAGCGGGTACGTGTTTCGCGGTCAATCTTGTGGATGGCGTTTTCCAGGGTTTCCAGCGCGTCACTGACGTCTGTATGCTGGGCATCGAGGTACTCTTTACGCTCGGACTGTTCTTCGTATTCCTCGATTGCTGCCAGGTTGATGGGGCCAAGGCGCTGGATACGGTTATTCAGACGCTCGGCTTCTTCTTCCCAGGCTGCCAAATCAGCATTTTCGTCAAGTTCTTCAACCAGGGTCGCCAGCTCGTAACCGCTTTCGCCGATCTGTTCCAGCAGGGTTTCACCGCGCACCTTGGTTTCCTGCCAGGCCAGTTTGTCATTGCCCAGCGAGTCGCGCAGCTCCTGGCTACCCTGCTCTTTGCCGTGACGTAACTGTTCATTTTCACGCAACTGGTGGTCAAGGCTCTCGACCTTGCGGCGCTCTCCAGTCAGCTCGCCTTCAACTGCAAGACGTTTTTGCAGTTGCCCCGCGAGTTCCTCTTCCATGGCTTTCAGGGGTGCTTCGCTGTCGGCCAGCGACTGTGTCAGAGACTCGCGGCGTTGCTGCAAGTGACCTTGCTGCCCACGCATGCGCTCCAGGTTCTGCGCAGTGGTTTCCTGTTCGGTATGCTGAGACTGGTAGCGCAGTTCCAGTTCGTGTGCACGGTCGCGATCACGCTGTGCTTCGCTACGCGCGGCCTCCAGGGCACTGCGCAAGCGATCACGTTCTGTCATACGCTGCTCGCGTTCGTCGGCCAGCGTGTCCAGCGTCGCCAGCGCTTCATGCAGGTGCTTGCGTGAAGCATCTGCGGCCTGGTTGTCTTCATCCTGCTGCTGGCTGATTTCGCCCGCTTCCTTGTGTAACGCTTCGCCGCGCTTGTGAATCTGTTCAAGACGTGTGCGTCGGGCATCAAACTGGGCGCGTGCATCGCTGAACTGACGGTGCGCCAGATTGGACTCTACCTGCATCTCCTCTCGACGCGCTTCTGCTTGCTGGAGCTCCTCGCGGGAACTCTCGAGCGCCGATTCCTGAACTGCAACAGTCTCTTTATTGACTTTAAGTTCTTCTTCTATCTTATTGATTTCTTTTTCTCTTTCGAGAACACCCGACTGCGCATCCTGATCGCGGGCAACGCGCAGCCAGCTACCGCCTATCCACAGACCATCGCGAGTGATCACCGATTCATGCGCGGCCAGCTTGTTCCTTAGCTGCAATGCTTCGTGCAATGACTCCGCAACAAAGATACCCGCCAGCAGGCCATCAAGCGGCCACGGCGCGCTGACCTTTTCGGTTAGCGGTGTTGCTGCACCAGATGACAAGGTTGCTGGCGAAGCACTGGTATCGATTACGCTTAGCTTGCCCTGCTGCAGTTCTTCGAGTGCATCGACAACACTGTCGACACTGTCGATACACACGGCCTCGAGGTTTGAACCCAGCGCAGTCTCTACGGCGCGCTCCCAGCCGGCGGCTACATCAAGCTGCTTGGCCAGACGCGGCGCCTCGCCAAGGTTCTGCGCATCCAGCCACTGGTTAACAACACCCTCGCCTTCGCCCAGCGCTGCCTGCTGCAGTGCCCGCAATGACGCCAGGCGACCGCTCAGGGTCTGCTGTTGATTTTGCGCCTCGTGCAATTCGCGCTGGTGATTGCGGCTCGAATCGCGCAGCGAATCGATGCGCTGGCGTAATTGTTCCAGCTCCTGCTGGAGTGCGCTGCTGTGCAGCTGACGCTCTTCTGCCAGCTTCTCGAGCTCGGTGATTTCCTGCTCCAGCTTCTGACTGTCGAGCTGTGCCTGCTCACGGGCAATACGTTCCTGACGCTCGCCCAGCTGGGTCAGCTGACGATCCAGGTGATCAATCCGGGTACGCTCTACCTGGGCTGTCTGCGACGCCTCGTTGGTGCGGGTGTTGAAAGCATCCCAGTCCGTCTGCCAGGCCTGCATTGCCTGCTCTGCGGTCTCGCGTGATTCTCGGGATGCGTCGGCCTTAGCGCGGGTCTCGGCCTTGGCTGGCTCGCTTTCAGTCAGCTCTTTTGCAAGTACTTCAAGGCGTTGACCGTCAAACTTAATGTGCGCCTGAACTTCGTTCCAGGCCTGCTCGGTCTTTTCCAGCTCTTCCTGCTGGTTCTGGCGGGTTTCCTTGCCATGCTGAATTGCCTGCTCGACACGCGCAACCTCGGCACCCAGTTGGTAGTAACGCCCCTGAACTTCGTTGAATCGATCCGACAGCTCAATATGCTCGGCGCGCCCTTTCTCCAGGGCGGATTCGACAGCGCGTAATGCTGCGGTGATGGCTTCCAGCCGGGTTTCTTTTTCGGAGATTTGCTTGCGCCGGTCGGCACTTTCTTCATGCAAGCCCTGGTAACGCAACGTCAGGAGTTCAGCCTTTACACGGCGCTCCTGTTCGCGCAGCTCCTTGAAGCGTTCCGCCGTCTTTGCCTGGCGCTTCAACTTCTCCAGCTGTTTCTCAATTTCCTCTCTCAAGTCATTCAAACGTGAAAGGTTTTCACGCGTATGACGGATCCGGTTTTCGGTTTCGCGGCGGCGTTCCTTGTACTTGGAGATGCCAGCAGCTTCTTCCAGGAAGGTACGCAACTCTTCCGGCTTGGCCTCAATCAGGCGGGAAATCATACCCTGCTCAATAATCGAATAGCTGCGCGGCCCAAGACCGGTACCGAGGAATATGTCGGTGATATCGCGTCGGCGACAGCGGGTGCCGTTCAGAAAGTAGGCGGACTGACCATCGCGCGACACCTGCCGGCGGATGGCAATCTCATTGTAGTTGGCATATTGACCACCCACAGCCCCTTCGGCGTTATCAAAAATCAATTCCACCGAGGCCTGGGCGACCGGCTTGCGCGACGTCGAACCATTGAAGATGACGTCCGCCATGGAGTCACCGCGCAGGTGCTTGGCGGATGACTCGCCCATCACCCAGCGCACTGCATCAATGACGTTGGATTTGCCACAGCCGTTCGGTCCGACAACACCTGTGAGTGAAGACGGGAACAGGACAGTGGTAGGATCAACGAACGATTTAAAACCGGACAGTTTGAGCTTGCTTAGCCGCATTGGCGAAAGATACCGATACCTCCAGCCGGTGACAAGCATCGTTTCACATAAGGATCAAAACTGTCTATTTTTTCACCAGCGGCCGACTGAGGCGAAAGCCACATTCCCCTATAAATAAAGCCCGGAACACGCTCCGCTTGTGAAACTTCATATTTCACAACGGAGTTCTCAACCGGAGCTGTCGCAACAGTCTGCAGCGAAACCTGAACTTACCTTGCCAAGCACCTGTTCCCACGATACTTGTGTTGTTTGAACCCTCTCAGGTATGGTGCGCGCATGTCGACCAGCCCCAGCAAAGAACTCGAAACGTTTGACAATCCGCAACCGGACCGCGATTACACCATTCGCATCCGCATGCCGGAATTTACCTGCCTGTGCCCGAAGACCGGTCAACCGGATTTTGCTGAACTCGAACTGGAGTATGTGCCCGGGCAGCGCTGTGTAGAGCTGAAGGCGCTGAAAATGTATATCTGGTCATTCCGGGATGAAGGCGCTTTTCACGAAGACGTCACCAACCAGATTCTCAACAAGCTGGTGGAGGTCTGCTCACCGCGATTCATGCGCCTGACGGCCGAGTTCAATGTGCGGGGCGGCGTTTATACAACGGTTGTTGTCGAACATCGCGCCAGCGACTGGAAGACCCCGGAGAAAGTCGAGTTACCCTGATCCAGGGCACTACACCGAAATAACTACACGTATATTAATAAAATTATAGGGTTACTGAACTATTCTCATATTTTTATGAGCATTTTAGTCTGTCAACGACTCCTCGACGTGTAGTACAAAAGACACACGACGATTTTTCGCTCTACCTTCTGAAGTAAGATTATCCATCAACGGCCGGGTATCGCCGTAGCCAACAGCACGGAGCCTGTCTGCAGCAATGCCCTGCTCAATCAATGCACGCGTCGCCATAGCCGCGCGCGCCGAAGACAATTCCCAGTTCGACGGGAACCGGCTGGAGCTGATCGGTACATTGTCGGTGTGACCCTCAACTGACAGCTCATAGGGCAACGTACCCAGGACCACTGCCAGCTCGTTGAGTAACTGCCGGCCTTCTGGTGACAGCGCGGCGCTGGCTAATCCGAACAGGATGTTGTCGCTGATCTCGATACTCACCGCGCCCGCGCGGTTCAACAGTTCCACGTGGTTCTGCAACGGAGTTTGTGAAAATGCGTGATGAATGATCTCTGCAGGCGTCGGCAATAAAGGTCCCTCTATCTCCGGGAACTCTTCAACCGGCTCTTCAGCAGCAAACACTGTCGGCGGCCCGGCTTCAATCTGCCCGCTGTCTTCCAGCACCTCTGGCTCGAGTGGATTTGTAGCCTGGTTACCAGCGACTGATTTCGCTGTGGCTGACAATTCTTCGGGCAGCTCGTCGGTTAGCGACTCCTTACTGACTGGCTCAGTCGCTACAACAGGCTCTGGAGATCGAGATTCAAACTCGCCACCCACTGGATAGCCCTCTTCGGCAGCCAACGGCAACAGGCCGGCACCTGCATGACTAAAGTCGCCATGCAAGGTCTCGCCAGGATAAAAAGTAAACAGGGAAAGATCGAACTGAGCCGATTGCGGAACCGGCAACTCAACGTCGGCAGCACCCGATTCCGGCTTGTAGTCCTGATAGGCCAGTAACAACACAAACAGCGTGAGCAACAGCGCCAGGATATCAATAAAACTTAACAGCCAGGTTTCCTGCTTTTCCAACGAGTCGTCAGTCCCGCCCTCCCAGGGCAAGCCAGCAGAATCTCCAACTGACACACCTCCGCTCAGTGGTGGAACCAGTTGTTTCGCAGCGGCAAAACTCATAACCAACAGATGCTCAGGCTTTGACCAGTGTCAGCGGACTGCTCATCGAATCCGTTGCCTGGTAGTGAGCGCAGTAAGCCTCAAGCGCATCACTGATCAACATGGGATGACGCTTCTGGTGAATTTGCAATATACCTTCCATCAACGCCGTCATTTGCATCAAGTGTTGCGTAGTACGGCGTTCACGTTTAATTGCCAGCGGCTTGAATAGCAGGTTCGACGCAATAATGCCGTAGACAGTAGTAATCATGGCAAATGCCATGGACGCGCCGATATCATTCAACGCCGCCTCACCCAGCCCCGTCAGCATGTGCACCAATCCAAACAACGTGCCCAGCATACCGAACGCCGGTGCGAAGGTAGCCATCGAATACAGGATCTGGGTCTGGCCGTTTTCCTGACTACGCACCCCGGCAATCCGCCACTGCAGTGATTTGCCGAGGTCCTCAAGACCGGCACCTTCCACCACTTGCCGCAAACCCGTCGCCACAAACGGATTACTGATCGAGGCTAGCTCCCGCTCCGCGGCACGTGCATCGCAGACACGGTAGCGACGCGCAAACTTCAACAGTTGTTCAACATCGCGCTCCATTGTCGACGCTTCAGGACGAAACAATGCCGGAATACTCTCGATTAATTCCCGCACCTCGTCCACAGGCCGGCTGACCAGCGTCGCCACCAGCGTTCCACCCAGCACCACAATCAAACCCGGGATACTGAAAAAAGCCCCCATGTTTCCGGCTGACAGCAACAACACGCCAGTCACCAGAACGACACCACCAATTGATCCCACCAGCACAGATTTATTCATAAGCCGCTCCCGGCAAATTCCTCACCTGTACCTCATAAGGCAAATTCTGTTCCGTTATTCGGAAAATGGCTGGCAGACAGCTGTAAGCCATTGTAACCAAGAGCAATCAAGCCAAAGTCCCTGTTGACCCGACCCACTAACCCAGGCGGTTTTTGCCGGACGGCACGGCAAACCTTTGCCACCCGAAGAGACCTGCCCCACCCAAAGCGACGAGCGTGGTAAGCCAAATGTGGCGCCTGCGCTCGCGCCCGAAGCCCCATTTGGCTTACCACGCTCGTCGCCACCACCGCTGACTCACAACAGCCAAACTCGCCATTTAAACCATCCTGTATGATCCCCCCCAGATACAGTAATCAGCGACAACTCTCTTTACAGACAGGGACTGAAAACACCACAGTGTCCATCTACATAGGCATCGACGTAGGCACCTCGGCGTGCCGTGCTTGCGCCATCGACGACAAGGCCACCTTGCTCGCCGAAACCCGAACCGGGATAGCCACGCCGCAACACACTGATGAGGGCATACAGCAGGATCCATCTCTATGGTGGGATGCACTCATAGCAACCCTCGACAAACTATTCACCAGCATTGATGCGCAGCAGGTGCGCCGGCTGCTTGTCGACGGCACCTCCTCCACCTTGCTGCTCTGCACAGCTGATGGTCGACCGCTGACTGAAGGCCTGATGTACAACGACACCCGCGCCACAGCAGCCGCCGCAAACATCAGGCGAGAAGCACCAACCGACAATGCGGCGCAAGGCGCCGGCTCCAGCCTCGCCAAGTTGATCTACTTGCGCGACAGCATAGACACCAACAACTACCTCGCGCGCCACCAGGCCGACTGGCTAACCGGCAAACTCTGCGGGGATTACCGCTACAGTGACGTCAACAACGTCCTGAAACTCGGTTACGATACACAAACGGCACAATGGCCAGCCTGGTTTGAAAAACTGGGTATAGACCTGCATACACTCCCCGAGGTCGCCACACCCGGCAAACCCATAGGCGCACTGGACGGCAAGCTCGCCAGCCACTGGCACTGCCCGCCTGACGTGGAAATAGCCGCCGGGACCACAGACAGTACGGCAGGTTTCGTAGCGGCCGGAGCCGAGCGTAGCGGCAGTGCTGTCACGGTGCTGGGCAGCACACTGGTGATCAAGGTGTTATCAGATACACCCGTGTTTTCCGCAGCCCATGGCGTCTATAGTCATGCACTCGGAGGTCGCTGGCTGGTGGGCGGTGCATCGAATGCCGGAGGTGCTGTTCTACGCACCCTGTTCAGCGACACGGAGATCAAGCAGCTGACGGCGCAAATCGACCCCATGCAGCTTACCGGGCTCGATTACTATCCGCTCAGCCGGCCTGGGGAGCGCTTCCCGATCCAGGATCCGGAACTGCAACCAAGACTAAGTCCCAGACCGGAATCCGACGTCGAATTTTTCCAGGGCATTCTTGAAGGACTGGCGAAGATAGAACTGCGCGGCTACCAGCTGCTCGAATCGCTTGGCGCTCCCTATCCGGAGCAGGTAATCACGGTCGGTGGAGGCGCGCGTAATGCCGGCTGGCAAACCATACGCGCCAACATGCTGGGCGTGCCGGTCAGTGCCGCAAAACAGCAGGAGGCTGCCTACGGCGCTGCCCTGCTAGCGTTGCGGGGTGAGGCCGTTTTCCCTGACCCATAGCGCCGTGGATCCTGCGACAGCAGCAGGCATGACCACAAAATTCAGTACCGGTACCAGCGTGCAGACCATCACCAGGCCACCGAAGCTCCAGGCCAGCAGGGGGCGTTTTCTCAACCGCGCACGCTGATCCTTGAAAAACAGGTGATGATTGGCCATTGGATAATCGACATACTGCACGGTCATCATCCACGCACTGAACAGCATCCATAGCACCGAAGCACCGACATTGACCACCGGAATCAGCAGCAGCAACAGCAATGGAATGGCACGCAGCACAAAGTACAGCAGCTTGCGCAACTCCGACAGGATACTCGGCACGATATCGCGCGCCACCTGCTTCCAGCTGCTTTCGAACTGCTTGCCGGTAAGATGGGCCTCGACGGCTTCTGCCAGTAAGCCGTTAAACGGGGCGGCGATAATATTGGCGACTATCGAAAACCCGTAAAATATAACGACCAGGCTGGTCAGCACAAACACGGGTATCACAATATAACTCAGCCAGCGCAACCAGTCCGGCAGCTTGGCAATCAAAAAGCGGGACGAGTCATCGACCCAGCCATACGCTAACGTGAGAAGACCACCAAAGATAAGCACATTCACCAGTACCGGGATGGCTACGAAACGGCGCAAACCCGGTCTGGTCAACAAACCAAAGCCTTCGAGCATATAGCGCGGCCCGGCAACTAGATCTTTCATTGTCTGTCCCTGTTAAAGAGCGTTGATAAAAGTCTGAATACGTTCGACGCCCATTTGTAACTGCTGCAGCGAGGTTGTATAGGCAAAACGCACGTGTTGTGCCGCACGGTGTTGACCGAAATCAATGCCGGGCGTGATGGCGACGCCAGCCTCTTCCAGCAAAGCGTTGGTAAATGCAAAACTGTCATTGCTGAAACGGCTGATGTCGGCATACAGGTAAAAAGCCCCTTCCGGCACCCGGGTAATTTCAAAACCCAGTGACCGCAGAGCGGGCAGCAGGTAATCGCGACGCGCCTGAAACTCCAGGCGACGTTGTTCCAGTATGGCCAGCGTATCATCGTTAAAGGCCGCCAAAGCTGCATACTGCGCCGGTGTTGGTGCTGCCAGAAAGATATTTTGCGCCAGGTTATCCAGCGACTCCACATACGCCTCCGGCGCTACCAGCCAGCCAAGCCGCCAACCGGTCATACCAAAGTATTTTGAGAAACTGTTAAGCACGAACAAGTCGTCGCCCAGTTCAAGCGCTGTCCAGGGCTGATACTGATAACACAGGTTCTGGTAAATCTCGTCAACGATCAGTGTGCCGCCACGCTGTCGAACAACGTCAAGCAAGGCTGTCAGCCCGTCACGGTGCAACACAGTGCCGGTAGGATTCGACGGACTGGCCAGCATCGCAGCCACAGTATTATCGGTCCAGTAGCGCTCCACCAGGCCGGCATTCAACTGATAATCATCCGCTGCATCCACGGGCACTGTCACTGGTACCCCGTTATACAGGTATACGAAGTTGCGATTGCAGGGGTAGCCGGGATCGGTCAGCAGTACTTCTTTACCGGGATCAACCAGTGCCGCAACAATTAACTGCAATGCGCCGGATGCACCGGGGGTAACAATAATCCGGCCGGGATCAACATGAACACCAAACCTGGTCTGGTAATGCTCGGCGATTGCCATCCGCAGCTCGGGAAGCCCGACTGACGGTGTGTAGTGCGTCCGACCGTCCTGCAGTGCCTTGATGCCCGCTTCGATAATCGGATCAGGCGACACAAAGTCCGGCTCTCCGATTTCCATGTGGACGATGGACCGGCCTTCCGCCTCGAGCTGCCTGGCTCTTGCCAACAGGGCCATGACGTGAAACGGCGTGATTACATCAAGGCGTTGGGCGGCCATCGTCCGGGACTCAGGCTACTCGCGCGTGCAGGTCACGCAGCTGCTCAACACTGACATAGCTGTATCCACCAGCGTCACCCGATATCACTTTGAAAGGTTGATCCGCTTCACCAAGATGATCGAGAACCAGTGCAGCACCATCGAATTGATGATCAGCCGTATACTGGCTGAGGGTAACAAGCGTTGCCAGGCCGGCATCGCGGGCGGAACGCAGCCCGTTTTCAGAATCTTCAAATGCCAGGCATTCGTCAGGGTGCACTCCCATAGCCTGCATGGCGTAATGGTAAATGTCCGGTGCAGGCTTCTTGGCAGGCACCACGCCTCCGGCAGCGATCACCTCAAACCAGCTTTCAGCATCAGGAGAAAGATTGTTATTTAATAACGCCGTCACGTTGGCTGGCGTGGTCGTTGTAGCGATACCCAGACGCAACCCCGCCTTGCGGGCATCGCTGATGAGCCGCACCACACCCGGTCGCATGGCCATGTCCCCGGAAGCCACAGCCTCTGTATAGATAGCTGTCTTGGCAGCGTGCAGGTTGGCGATATATTCAGCCAGGTCGCCTGGCGCTTCAAAATCCGGGCAATAGGTATTCAGGTAGTGACGGATACGCTCCTTGCCCCCGGTAACGGCGAGCAACTCGCCGTACATCTGCTGAGACCAGTTCCAATCCAGACCGGCATCGGAAAATGCCTGGTTGAATGATTGGCGGTGGATCTCCTCTGTTTCAGCCAGGGTGCCGTCCACATCAAATAATAGTGTTGTTAATTTGCTCATCGATCGATTTCTGCTCACAAAAATGGCCGCTAGCGTACCCCAGAGCCCTGGTTGGCGACACCCCCTTTTAGACCTGAAAAAAATAGTGCCTGCACTCTTGACTCTGTCCGAGGTCCCCCGGACACTAGCGCACTTGGTTTCGGGCGGTCACGAAATACTTGCCTGGACATAAATATTCTGATATAGAGCACGGCTGTTTTTATATTGTTGGTTGGGAGATGTTGAATGGCTGCCAAGAAAAAGGCCGCAAAGACCAAAGCCAAGGCAAAGAAAACTGTTGCCAAAAAGGCTGTGAGCAAGAAAAAGACGATTGCGAAAAAGAAAGTCGCCAGCAAGAAAGCGCCGGCTAAAAAGGTCGTAGCAAAAAAGGCCGCCGCCAAGAAAGCGGCTCCTGCCAAAAAGGCTGCTGCCAAAAAGACCAGCGCATCCAAATCCGCTCCCAGGAAGACGGCAAAGAAACCTGCTGCCTCGGGTTCGGCACATGCGGGTCCGGTGCCTGGCATAGCGCCTTATGTCGAAAAGAAGAATGAGGAGTACATGAGCCCCGGGCAGATCGAGCACTTCCGCGAAATTCTGCTTGCCTGGAAAAGCGAGTTGATGGAAGAAGTCGACCGCACTGTCCATCACATGCAGGACGAAGCAGCCAACTTCCCTGACCCTAACGACCGTGCCACCCAGGAATCCGAGTTCAGCATGGAACTGCGTGCACGTGACCGTGAGCGCAAGCTGATCAAGAAAATCGAGGAATCGGTTTTGAATCTTGATAATGATGAATATGGCTATTGCGAAGCCTGCGGTGTTGAAATCGGCATCCGCAGACTCGAAGCGCGTCCAACAGCAACACAGTGCATTGACTGTAAAACACTGGATGAGATTCGCGAAAAGCAGATGGGCTGAGCCAGCATTAAACGTTACCAACAAAAAAACCGGCCTGTTGCCGGTTTTTTTGGGGCATAACAATGGGCACTGACCGTTACCGCGGCCGGTTCTCGCCCTCACCCACCGGACCCCTGCACTTCGGGTCGCTGGTTGCTGCGGTCGGCAGTTTTCTGGATGCCCGCTCCAGGAAGGGTGAATGGCTGCTGCGCGTGGAAGACCTGGATCCACCGCGCGAAGTCAAAGGTGCGGCTGACGACATCCTGCGGGTACTCGACGACTATGGCCTGCATTGGGATGGCCCGGTCATTTACCAAAGTTCACGCGAGCGACAATACACCGAAGCGCTTGCCCGTCTCGACGCAGCCGGTCAGCTTTATCCCTGCGGCTGCTCGCGTCGCGACATCACACGTGCACAGCCCCCCGGAAAGCCGCCCGAATTCTACCCCGGCACCTGTCGGAACGGATTACAGACTGAACGCGAAGCTCCCTCGATTCGGGTACGGACACGTGACCTCAGCATCCGTTTCGAAGACCGTTTACAGGGTCCGCAGCAGGAATGCCTGCCGGACACTTGCGGTGATTTTATACTGCGACGCGCGGGGGGGCTGTTTGCCTACCAGCTTGCCGTGGTTGTCGACGATGCCGAACAAGGCATCACTGATATCGTACGCGGTGCCGACCTGCTCGACTCGACCGGTCGGCAGATCTACCTGCAACAGCTGCTAGGATTCACGACACCACGCTATATGCACTTGCCGACTGCCGTCGACGCGCAAGGTGGAAAGCTCAGCAAGCAAACCCATGCGCCGCCGGTATCACGCCAACACCGAAGCCAGACCCTGTGCGCTGCCCTGCTTTTTCTGGGTCAACCACTTGAAGAAGGCATGGAAACGGCCGAACCGGGCGAAATCTGGCAATGGGCTATCGAACACTGGGATATCAGCGCCCTTCCCCGGCAGCGTTGTATTGAACATCATTGATACCGCTTTCATAAAATCCGTACAATGCCAACAAAACACCAGCAGAGGAATGCGTTATGTCCGAGGACAAGGTTTATCCGGTACCCGAATCATTTGCCCGGCAGGCACACATCGACGCAGCCGGTTACGCAGAAATGTATCAGCGCTCTATCGATGACCCTGAGGGTTTCTGGGCAGAACAGGCCGATCGCTTCCTGAGCTGGTTTAAACCATGGGATACAGTTCTCGACTGGGATTTCAGCAAGGGGCATATCCGCTGGTTCGAGGGCGCCCAACTCAATGTCAGCTACAACTGCATAGACCGCCACCTCGATAGCCGCGGCGATCAGGTGGCGATCATCTGGGAAGGTGACGACCCCGGGGATGACAGCCGGATCACCTATCGCGAGCTGCACCGTCAGGTCTGTACTTTTGCCAATGTATTGAAAGCGCGCGGCGTAAAAAAAGGCGACCGCATCTGTATCTATATGCCAATGATTCCCGAGGCAGCCTACGCCATGCTCGCCTGCGCACGTATCGGCGCAGTACACTCGGTGGTATTCGGTGGCTTTTCGCCTGAATCCATCAAGGACCGTATCCTCGATTCCGATTGTCGGGTCGTAATCACAGCCGACGAAGGTATCCGTGGCGGCAAAAGCATTCCTCTTAAAGCCAACACCGACAAGGCTCTGGAAGCGTGCCCGAATGTACATACTGTACTGGTAACCAGACGAACCGGCGGCGACATCCAGTGGCACGACGAGCGCGATGTCTGGCTGCATGAGATATCCGAAACTGTTGACGCCGACTGCCCGGCCGAACCCATGGGTGCAGAGGATCCGCTGTTTATCCTGTACACCTCCGGTTCAACAGGCAAACCCAAAGGCGTACTGCATACCAGTGGCGGCTACCTGCTTTTTGCCGCCATCACCCACAAGTACGTGTTTGACTACCAGGATGGTGAACACTACTGGTGTACGGCGGACGTTGGCTGGATTACCGGCCACACCTATATTCTTTACGGGCCACTGGCCAATGGTGCCACGACATTGATGTTTGAAGGCATCCCCACTTACCCTGATGCCTCGCGTTTCTGGCAGGTCTGCGACAAACACCAGGTAGCGACTTTCTATACTGCACCAACAGCGATTCGCGCACTGATGCGCGAAGGCGATGGACCGGTAAAGACCACCGACCGCAGCTCACTACGGCTGCTGGGCACCGTCGGCGAACCTATCAATCCTGAAGCCTGGGAGTGGTACTACAATGTCGTTGGCGATCAACGCTGTCCGATTGTCGATACCTGGTGGCAAACCGAAACCGGCGGCCACCTGATAACGCCCTTGCCTGGCGCCACGGCATTGAAACCCGGTTCGGCCAGCCAGCCTTTCTTCGGCGTGGTACCTGCACTTATCGGTAGTGATGGCAAGGTGCTCGAAGGTGAAGCAGAAGGCAATCTCGTCATTACACGCCCCTGGCCGGGACAAATGCGCACTGTGTACGGTGATCATCAGCGCTTTATAGAAACCTACTTTTCTACCTACCCCGGTATGTACTTCACTGGTGATGGTGCCCGCCGTGACAAGGATGGCTATTACTGGATCACCGGTCGTGTCGACGACGTGCTGAATGTCTCCGGACACCGTCTCGGCACCGCTGAGCTGGAAAGCGCCCTGGTGCTGCACAAGGACGTTGCCGAAGCCGCCGTGGTCGGCTACCCGCACGATATCAAGGGCCAGGGCATCTACGCCTACGTGACACTGGTAAAAGGCGTTGAGGCTACCGATGTGATGAAAACCGAACTTGTCAAGATGGTGCGCAACGAGATCGGCCCTATCGCAACCGTTGATGTGATTCAGTGGGCACCGGGATTGCCGAAAACACGATCCGGAAAAATAATGCGCCGCATTCTGCGCAAGATTGCAGCAAACGAAGTCGATAGCCTGGGTGATACATCTACACTTGCAGACCCAGGCGTGGTAAACGATCTCAAGGATAACCGGGCTCACCAATGAGTCTGTCAATCAGCCAACTTGATGTATTGCTGGTCGAGCCCTCCGGTACCCAGCAACGTATTATTCAGGACTACCTCGGCGAACTGGGTGCCCACGAACCAAACCAGGTACATACCGCCGGTGAAGCGCTGGCCGCAATGCACAACAGGATCCCCGACCTGGTGATCAGTGCCATGCACCTTCCGGACATGACAGGTACGGAACTGATCCAGCAGATGCGCGACGACGCAGCGACACTGGATGTGGCGTTTATATTGATATCCAGCGAGACCAGCATTCGTTATCTGGAGCCACTGCGCCAGGCTGGCGTGATTTCCATCCTGCCAAAACCCTTCAGCCGAAATCAGCTACGCACTTCACTGTTGTCTACACTTGATTTTCTGCAGCCTGACCCGCTGGAACTCAAGCAGTTCGTTCCGGATGAGCTGCGCGTACTGATCGTTGATGACAGCTTTACTTCGCGGCGGATCATGCGACAGATGCTGGAGCGCATGGGGATCGAACAATTCAGTGAAGCCGAAAACGGACGTGAGGCTATCGAGCTGATTGAAACAGAATTCTTTGATCTGATCGTTACGGACTACAACATGCCGGAAGTGGATGGCGAACAGCTAAGTCAGTTTATCCGCAATCAAAGCACTCAACAGAGTGTGCCGGTCCTGATGGTGACTTCAGAGACAGATACCAGCCGTCTGGCCGGCATAGCTCAAAGCGGTGTATCCGCGGTGTTTGACAAGCCCATCACCGTGGAGACGCTGCGCGAAACCATTCAGCGCGTGCTGTAGTCTGTCCCATGTCACCGGTTCAGCCGTTCGAGCCCGCCTGGTGGCTGCCTGGCGCCCACGCGCAAACCCTGTTTCCACACCTGTTTCGCAGGCATTCCCCGCCACCACTGCGTCGTGAGCGCATAGAACTGGACGATGGAGATTTCATCGATCTTGACTGGACAGACAAACGCAACAGTCCGCTTGTCATGCTGCTGCACGGACTCGAAGGTTCAATTCGCTCGCACTATGCGGGCGGGCTGATCCGCAGTCTGTACGACTGCGGATTCGAAACAGTACTGATGAATTTTCGTGGCTGCAGCGGTGAACCCAATCGACTACCCCGCGGTTATCATTCCGGCGAAACCGGTGACCTTGACACCGTACTCGAATACCTGAAATCGCGCAGCCCGCAACGTCCGGTTTATCTCGTCGGAATCTCTCTTGGCGGCAATGTCCTCCTCAAGTGGCTGGGAGAAAATCCCGACCAGCACAGCATTCAGAAAGCTGTTGCGGTATCTGTGCCCTTTGAACTCAATACCGCGGCGCTGCGTCTACAGGCAGGTGCTTCACGTCTTTACCAGGCTCACCTGTTACATAAACTGCGTCGTTCAATACGTGCCAAGGCTGCACGCATAGCACTGCCGATCGACACAGGCAAACTGAAGACTCTCACTACTTTCCGTCAGTTTGATGATCAGGTGACTGCGCCGCTGCACGGCTTTAGAGATGTGGATGACTACTACCAGCGCTCCAGCAGTCGACAGTTTATAAAGCATATCCGCTGCCCCACCCTGATCCTGCAGGCCCGTGACGATCCTTTTATGACACCGGATGCCATTCCCTCCCCGGCAGAACTGGGACCTGACGTTCAGCTGGAAGTAAGCAGCGGCGGAGGTCATGTCGGGTTTGTCAGTGGCCGCTGGCCATGGCAACCGGTTTATTGGCTCGACCAGCGCATTTGTTCCGCTCTGCAACCCCGTGAACTGACAGCCCTGTGACGAAAAATACGCACCATACTGGTGCTTTATAATTGATTTCTTATTTACTTAAATTAACGACCTGCTATTTTCCATCCTGACGTGATCTAACCACCTCTTTAGCATTCACCATTACTTCACTTACATTCTAGTTTATTTCTTTATTAGTCTGTTTATTATATTTTTTTATAATCTTTCGTAGCGAATTATAAAACTCGCCTGATACCTGCAACAGCTACAACAATATAACCAGATCTCAAGCTGTCCCGCCCCTGGCCGATACCCCGGAAAGATTAATTCGTCAAGACATTGGCGCAGTTTTTAGCATTCCGGGGGAGCAGGCAAGCCGCCCTCTTAACGACACAAGCCAGGAACAAACCACATGACGCGATCCAACCTGCTTTCGACTACCACCCTGGGCCTTGCCCTGCTGTCGGGTGCCGCACTTGCTACAGAAGCCGATATCTACTCAGTTCACTTTTCAGAGGATGGCAAACACCTGGTAACCGGTGGTGCCGGCGGTTTCACTCTGGCTGATACGGTTCAACATACTGGTGGTGTAAAGATCTGGGATAGCGAAACAGGTGCTCTGGTCGAAGCCATGGGTCAGCGCTCCGATCTGAATTCAATTTTTGGTGACCACTACGGCCGTGTCGGTAACCGTCGCTGGGGTATCAGCAATTTCAAAGACGTTGTCCTCACCGGCTCATACCCTGAAGGCAAGGTCCTGGTATTACCCAGCTCCCTGGGTCGTATAACCAATAACCAGAAACAGCAGCTGCCAGACTTCATCGGCGGCTACATGAAATTTGGCAACCATCAGCCAGCACGTATCGAGGTCTCGGAGCTGATCGACGAAACAGGTAACTGTGATCCAAAAACCGGCTTCCACGACTATGTTGGCCCTATCGTCGCTTCTAACAACGGCAAGTACGCTGCACTTGTAGTCAACACCTGTACCGCAGAAACCGGCAAGGGCGATCAACAGGTAAGCTTTGAATACCGGTCTGATCTGCACATCATGGATCTGGCCAGGTTTAAAGTTATTGAAACAGTCGAAAACATTGATGCCGGTGTGTACGCACTGGGCGTAACGGACAATGGCGAGCGCGTTGCGTTTGTCGGTCGTGACGAATTTGCCGTACTGGATATCGATACTGGCAAACGCCACGTTGTCGAAGCTTATCCGGACAGTGAATTCATGATCCCGCGCCAGTTCAGCACATTGCAGTTCAGCAAGGACGGCAGCAAACTGATCTCCCTGCGCAACATTTATGATATCGCCACCGGCACCGAAACCGAGTTCAAATGGTCTGAAGGTGAAGCCAAGAAACCGAAGCGCATCTCCAGTGTACGCGTATCGCCGGACCTGAGTTACTTTGCCATGGTGCTCCCCAAGCGCTCACTGATCACATTTGGTGAAGACGGGCTGCCACAGTCCTATGGTAAAGCCGACAAGGTTGTGATCCTGAATACCGAAACCGGAGATCGCACTGAACTGGAGGTGACCCAGTCTCTTACCGAAGGGAAACGTTGTGTTACCGACATCTCCCCGGATAGCGAGCGGATCGCCGTCGGCTGCAAGGGCGGGCTGCTGCGGGTCTTTAACGCACGCTCAGGTGAAATGATCTGGAAAAAGCAGAACCTTGGTCAGAAACGTGATAACGGGCTGATGCAGGTAGAATACGATGCCATGGACCAGTTCTATGCCGTGCTGGATGGCCAGCTGACCAACCGGATCAATTAGCAGATCGCTTTCCTGACAAGGGAAATCAAAAAAGGGGCTTATAGCCCCTTTTTTATCGCGCTGGATATATACTGTGAGCAACCAGAAATGCAATAAGCGTCGTCCAGCGTTATTGCCTGTTTGCCGGAGGATATCCACCATGAACCAGTTGTTGTTTCGCATACTATTGTTATCACTGCTACTGATTTCCTCGCCAGCAAATGCAAAGGGCCCCGACGTCAAGGACTACCCTGCTGACAAGGTCGCGGAAAACACTTACGTCATTCACGGCCCACTCGAAAACCCAACCCCGGAAAACCAGGGCTTCATGAACAACCCCGCTTTTGTTATCACCAGCGAAGGCATAGTGGTCATCGATCCCGGCTCAAGTATCCAGATCGGAGAAATGTTGTTGCGCGTGATCCGCAAAACTTCTGACAAACCGGTCATAGCTGTATTCAACACCCATATCCATGGTGACCACTGGCTTGGCAACCATGCCATTCGCGCAGCCTATCCTGATGCGCCGATTTACGGACATCCAAATATGATTGCGCTGATTGAGCAAGGCGAAGGTGATAACTGGATTTCCTTGATGGAACGGCTTACAGACGATAAAACCGCAGGTACACAAGTAGTAGCGCCAGGTGTTGCCGTCAGCGACGGTGACAAGTTCAAGTACGGCGACACCAGCGTGCGTATACACCACTATGGCACAGCACACACCACCTCGGACATAATGATAGAGATACCGGAACTATCCATCACCTTTCTCGGTGACAATGCGCTCAATAAACGCATTCCGCGTGTTGACGACGGCAATATTCAGGGCAATATCGATGCCTGCACGCGTATTCTTGAAACCGGCAGCAAATCCTACGTCCCGGGACACGGCCTGACCGGAGACAAGAATGTCCCGATAACTTTCCGCCGTTATCTCGATACTCTCTACAATGCCGTCAAACAGTATTACGAGGAAGGTATGAGTGATTTCGAAATGAAAGACCAGGTAGCCTCGCAACTCAGCGAGTTTTCCAGCTGGTCAGGTTTCGATGAACAGCTCGGCAGGCATATCAGCATCACCTATCTGCAAATCGAAGAAGCTGAATTCTAGGCACATAAAAGGGGGACAGATTTCAAATCTGTCCCCCGGAAGCTCTTATCTCACTTAGCTGTCACGTGAGTCAAGTTTCTCGATTCCCAGGGCCTTGAGAATATATTTCTCATAGACCGGTTCAGAGGTACCCTTTTTCATCTTTCTGATGAAATACTTTTCGAACGCAATCTTGGCAAGGTGCACCCACTTTCCCCTTTTTCATCCAGGCCACATTACGTGGCGGAATCTGTGGCACCGCAACAAATGCCGCACCGGTATCACCCATATCTGCGAGGCAGATAGCGTTCCAGGTCGGCTTCATCGATGGCTCCGCACCCTTGAGCTCGTTACTGATGTTATGCACGATAGAGGTGACCATCGATTCGATCATATAACCGGTCTTGGGTGTTCCGGTAGGAACCGGCGTTGCCTCTATGGGGGGTATGGCTATACACACACCCGCTGAGTAGATGTTTTTATACGTGGGGTTTCGATGGAACTCGTCGACCATGACGAAGCCACGTGGATTGCACAGTCCTTCAACATTAGCTACTGCATCGACACCTTTAAATGCGGGTAACATCATGGAGTGCCTGAACTCCAGCTCGTGTTGCTTCGCCACTTCACCTTTTTCATCCAGCTCATCGATAAACATCTTTCCCGCTTCGACCCGGGTGACCCTGGCGTTGGTAATAAACTGGATATGATGTTGCCGTAACTCGCTTTCAAGCATCCCTCTTGAATCACCAACACCACCCAGGCCAAGGTGGCCGATATACGGTTCACTGGTAACGAATGTCATTGGCACCTTATCGCGTATTTTTCGTTTGCGCAGATCCGCATCGACAATGAACGCGTACTCATAGGCCGGGCCGAAACAGCTTGCAAATGGCATGGCTCCAACAATCACATGCCCGGGTGCATCAACCAGTTTCAGGTAATCAGTGTAGCTGGCTTCTGCATGGTTAATGGTGCAGATCGATTGTGTATGCCCCGCGGGACCGGCACCTTCAACCTCGTCAAACGAGAGTTTTGGACCGGTTGCGATAACGAGGTAGTCATAATTGACGGTCTCGCCATTGTCCAGCCTGATCGAATTACCGGCAGCGTCAATTGTCTCTGCCATTGCCGCGATGAAGTTGATGTTCTTCTTAGCCAGGTATGGCTTGATGGGGAAAGTCGTGTCATCCCGGCTACGCCAGCCAACCCCAACCCAGGGATTGGACGGTACAAACTGGAAATACTCATTGGCGTTGATAACAGTGACTTCATGCTGATTACCAACGGCCTCCTTCATTTCATAAGCAGCCGGCATGCCGCCGGTACCGGCGCCGAGAATTACAATATGTGCCATGATTTTTCCTCCTATCGGGGTAACAAAAAAGCCCAGGATGAGCCGCCGACATATTCAAGACAGGTACCGCAGCTACCACCAGATCCCCGGCAAGATGCATCATAGGGAGGAAAAACCCCATCTCACCTTAACCTGTATCAAGACCTTCCCACATCCCGTTCATATTAGATATTTGATCATTCAAGGAGGGCCTATATGGACAATTCTGGCAGACATTTTGTCAGGTGCGCGCGGCAACATGATCGCACCGAATGCGGAAAATCGGCTGACCAGCTACGCCACCATCGACTATGCTTGTTGCCATGACTCCGGACACTGGTAACGGCTATCGCCTGGTTTCGGCACTGTTTCTCCGCTTGCTGGGAATCATCTATCTGATTGCGTTTGTATCGATTGCACAACAGGTCGAGGGGCTGGCGGGCAGCCAGGGTATTCTACCCTTCGCGGAAAAACTGGCTTTCCTGAAAACCCAGCCGGGCATCGACTACTACTTCAAGCTACCCAATGTGTTCTGGCTGAATGCCAGTGACCAGGCCCTGACCGGAGCCGCTCTCGCGGGCTGCATTGCGTCGCTTCTGATTATTCTGAATCGCCTGTCCAGGTTGGCACTGGTGGTGAACTTTGTACTCTATCTTTCCCTGTATCACGCTAACAGGGAGTTCCTGAACTTCCAGTGGGACGGATTGCTGCTGGAAGCCGGTTTCCTGGCTATCTTTCTGACGCCGCGCTCACGCGCTGTCATCCTGCTGTTTCGCTGGCTGCTGTTCCGGTTGAGGTTCATGTCCGGGATCTCCAAGTTGTCCACGCAGGACCCTACCTGGTCGAGCCTCACCGCTCTGAACTATTATTTCGAAGTGCAACCCCTGCCGACGCCGTTAGCCTGGTATTTCCAGCAGCTTCCGGAGTGGCTGCTTCGATTTGGCACAGCCGCTACGCTTGTTATCGAGATACTGGTGCCCTTCATGATGTTTCTGCCGCGCCGCTGGCGTTTTATGGCGGCCTGGATCACCATCCTGTGGCAGGTTCTGATTATCCTGACCAGCAACCACAACTGGATAAATTTTCTGACAATCGTCCTGTGCCTTTTCCTGTTTGACGACAAAGCTGTACGCCGCGTACTACCTGAACGCTTTCATACAAGCTTGCTTCAGCAGCCTGTGACGACAACGAAGAATGTCGGCATGAGAAAGGTGGCAGTTGGCATTCTGGCAACTTTCATACTGGTCGCCAGTAGCGTGCATTTATGGGAACTGACCACCATGAAGCGAAGCTCGGGTATGCTTGGCACTTTGCTGGATTACGCGGAGACTTACCGCGTAGTCAGCAAGTATCACGTCTTCCCCACCATGCGGACAGAACGAATAGAGCTCGAAATATCGGGCTCTCATGATGGAGTGAAATGGAAGACCTACGTTTTCAAACACAAACCAGGGGATATTTACACGCGTCCGGATGTTGTTCTCCCGTTCCAGCCACGGCTGGACTGGCAGATATGGTTCGTTACCCTGCACAGGCGCCACCTCGTCTGGTTTGACCATTTCCTGCAGGCCCTGCTGGAGAATTCGCCGACGGTCACCGCGCTGCTGCAACATAACCCGTTTCCCGACAAGGCACCTCGCTTTATCAGTGTAGAGGCCTACAGATACAAGTTCAGTAGCGCAGAACAACACAGCACAACAGGACAGTGGTGGCAGCGTGAAGCACTTGGACCATTCGCACTCTTGCCGTGGGCAGAGCTCCGCAATACAAGCCAGCGATAATATTGTCAGAAGCCACTATTAATTTGTAGCAGACAATAAAAAAGGGGGCATTTAGCCCCCTTCTCAAATGGACAGACCCCAGGTCCGCCCCATTGTTACCAGTCCTTACTCACCAACAGCTTTCATGCTCAAGCGAATACGGCCCTGCTTGTCGACCTCAAGTACTTTAACCTTGATGGTATCGCCTTCACTGAGTTTGTCGCTGACTTTCTCGACGCGCTCTTCGCAGATTTGCGAAATGTGAACCAGACCATCCTTGCCCGGCAGGATGGTGACGAAAGCACCGAAGTCCATCAGCTTGGCAACCTTGCCTTCGTAGACAGAACCGACTTCAACATCAGCCGTCAGCTGTTCGATACGTCTGCGGGCTTCTTCACCTGCAGCCCGATCAACCGAAGCGATCTTGACCGTACCACTGTCATCGATATCAATGCTGGCACCGGTTTCTTCAGTCAGTGTGCGGATGGTCGCACCACCCTTGCCAATGACATCACGGATGCGGTCGGGGTTAATCTTGATGGTGATATAGCGCGGCGCATGTTCTGACATCTCTTCACGCGGCGCGCTGATGGCTTTACCCATTTCACCGAGGATATGCAGGCGTGCTTCGTGAGCCTGGCTCAGGGCGACCTCCATGATCTCACTGGTAATACCATCGATCTTGATATCCATCTGCAGGGCATTCACGCCCTTCTCGGTACCGGCTACCTTGAAGTCCATGTCGCCGAGGTGATCCTCGTCGCCCATGATATCGGTAAGCACAGCGAACTTTTCGCCTTCCTTGATGAGACCCATGGCGACACCGGCTACCGGCGAGGATAACGGTACACCGGCATCCATCATCGCCAGGCTGCTGCCGCACACACTGGCCATTGAACTGGATCCGTTGGACTCTGTAATTTCTGATACCACACGGATGGTGTAAGGGAAGTCTTCCTTACTGGGCATGCAGGCCAGCACACCACGTTTGGCGAGACGACCGTGGCCGATTTCGCGGCGTTTGGGGCTGCCCACGCGACCGGTTTCACCGACGCAGTAAGGCGGGAAGTTATAATGCAGCATGAAGTTATCGCGGTACGAACCCTGCAGCGCGTCGACAATCTGCGCGTCGCGCTCGGTGCCCAGTGTGGTTACCACCAGCGCCTGGGTTTCGCCACGGGTAAACAGTGCCGATCCATGGGTACGAGGCAGTACGCCGGTACGTACCGTAATCTGACGTACCGTACTGGTGTCACGGCCGTCGATACGCGGCTGACCTTCTATAATGCGGCTGCGAACGATGTTCTTTTCCAGCTTGTCCATGGCGCCGCCGACTTCTTCAGCCGTGAAGCCTGCATCATCACCGCCGGCCAGTTTCTCCCTGGTTTCGTCACGAATGGCACTCAGGCGCGCATAGCGATCCTGCTTGTCGGCAATCTGGTAGGCCTCGCCAAAGGCCGAGGCACTGGCATCAGACACAGCAGTGGCCAGCGCTTCATTACCCGGGGTGGCTTCCCATTCCCAGATCGTTGGATTGACCTCAGCCGCCAGCTCGCTGATTGCGCTGATCGCCGCCTGCATCTGTTCGTGACCGTAGACTACCGAACCCAGCATGACGTCTTCCGGCAGCTCCCTGGCTTCCGATTCAACCATCAGAACTGCTTTGGCAGTACCAGCGACAACCAGGTCCAGGTCAGACTCTTCCAGCTGACTGAGATCAGGATTCAGGACGTATTCGCCATTGATATAGCCAACTCGTGCAGCCCCCACCGGACCGCTGAAGGGCAAGCCGGAAATTGAGCAGGCAGCCGATGCACCCAACAGTGCGGGAATATCCGGATTGATTTCCGGATCGAGTGACATCACCGTGGCGATGATTTGTACTTCGTTAGTGAACCCTTTCGGAAACAGTGGCCGGATCGGACGATCGATCAAACGGCACAGCAGTGTTTCGTTTTCACTCGGACGTCCTTCACGGCGAAAAAAACCGCCGGGGATTTGGCCGGCGGCGTAAGTACGTTCCTGGTAATCAACGGTGAGCGGGAAAAAATCACGGCCTTCCGAGCCGCGCTTTAATCCCACAGCGGTGACGAATACAATGGTTTCGCCCATGCTCACCATCACGGCGCCGGATGCCTGGCGGGCGATCTCGCCGGTTTCGAAAGTAACGGTATGACTGCCGTACTGGAACGATTTCTTAATCGGGTTCACTGGTTAGTCCTTACAGCTGGCTACTGCGGTTAATAGAGTGGTAATCGAAACGAATCAGCGACGCAGACCCAGTCGGCCGATCAAATCCTGATAGCGCGAAACATCCTTACCCTTGAGGTAGTCGAGCAGTTTGCGACGGTTGCTGACCATACGCAGTAAACCCTGGCGGGAATGATGATCATGTTTGTGTTTCTGAAAGTGGTCAGTCAGTTCCTGAATATTGGCACTCAGCAGTGCAACTTGCACTTCCGGGGAACCGGTATCTTCCGGTGCTTGCTGGTAGTCACTGACAATCTGTTTCTTCTGTTCGGTAGTTAAAGCCATTATTTACTCCAAGCTTGATTACAAAAATTTCATCCAGCGAACAGGCCAGACGAAGGCCGCGTATTCTAACTGCCTACTCTATTGGACTCAATAGCTTAGGCGCTTTTCATCAAACGGCGCGGGGCAACCCGGCCGTCGTCCAGGATCTCTCCCATGCCGATAAACAGCCGGTTGGTGGCATACAGCCTTACCCAGCCGCTGGTGGGCGCGTGCGGGACCAGAACCGGCTGGCCCTGCTGCAGGTAAAACGATGCATCTGCGGATAATTCCACATCAGGCCATTGGGTTAGCGCTGTTTCGATGGGCAGCAGCAGGTTATCCATGGCTGGCATATCGTTGTCTTTCAGGTCTTCAAGCCGTTCCAGAGTGACCAGATTGTCATCCGCATAGGGCCCCACCGAAGTTCGCCGCAACGCCGATACGTGCGCGCCACATCCCAGACGCTCGCCAATATCCTCAGCAAGCGTGCGGACATAGGTGCCCTTGGAACAATGCACGTCGATGTCCAGCCAGTCGTCGCCCTGCCCGGTGAGAGTCAGTTCGAAAATGCTCACCGGACGCGCTTCGCGTTCGACCTCTACGCCCTGCCTGGCCAGCTTGTAGAGCCGCTGCCCTTCATGTTTGAGCGCTGAATACATCGGCGGTATCTGTTCGATATCACCGCGAAATTCATCAAATACTGTTTCCAGCTGCTGCCGGGTATAGGCACTGACTGGCCGGGTTTCCAGCACATCACCTTCCGCATCTGCGGTGGCGGTTGTTATCCCCAGCTGGCAACGCACCTGGTAGCGCTTGTCGGCGTCCAGCAGGAACGCGGATATCTTGGTGGCCTCACCCATGCAGATCGGCAGCACACCGGATGCCAGCGGATCCAGGCTGCCTGTATGCCCGGCCTTTTTGGCAAAATACAACCGTTTGACCTGCTGCAGGGCCTCATTGGAGGTTATCCCCGTCGGTTTATCCAGCAACAGAATACCGTTGACGTCTCGACCTCTAGCGCGGCGTCGTCCCATAACTACTTACAACCTCAGTTTTCTGTCTCGTCGTCGTCATGCTGATCACCGCGCACTGCGGTATCAATCAGGGCACTGAGACGAGCTCCCTCTTCGAGGGAATGATCCTGTTTAAAATGCAACTGCGGCACATGCCGCATCGCCAGCCGCGAACCCAGCTGATGGCGAAGAAAACCTGCCGCACCTTCCAGCACATGTAGTGATGCCGTAGCGTCTTCCGGAACGCCCAATGTGGAGAAATACACTTTGGCGTGTGACAGGTCGCGTGATACTTCAACGGCGGACACACTGACCATGCCGAGACGAGGATCATTTATCTCGTCACGAATCAGGGTCGCCAACTCTCGTTGCAGCTGTTCACCCACACGGCGGGTTCTGGGAAAGTCTCGTGGCATTAGAAAGCGATGGTCTACTCGACCACGCGCGCTGTTTCAGTCCGTTCGAAGACCTCAATCTGGTCTCCAACCTGGACGTCATTGTAGCTCTTCACGCCGATACCACATTCGGTGCCACTGCGAACCTCGTTGACGTCATCCTTGAAACGCCGCAGTGATTCCAGTTCGCCTTCGAAGATAACCACGTTTTCGCGCAACACACGAATCGGGGAACTGCGTTTGACGACACCGTCGACAACCATACAGCCAGCGATAGCGCCGATTTTTGGCGCCCGGAATACATCACGCACTTCGGCAAGACCGATAATTTCCTCGGTTACTTCCGGTGACAACATACCGGAGACCGCCGACTTGATCTGGTCGATAGCCTCGTAAATGATGCTGTAGTAACGCAGATCCAGTCCATGTTCTTCGACAATCCGACGCGCAGAGGCGTCGGCACGCACATTGAAGCCGATAATTACGGCATTTGATGCCACAGCCAGGTTGGCATCGGTTTCGTTAATACCACCGACGCCGGCAGATACCACCTTGACCACAACCTCGTCGGTCAGGATATTTGTAAGGGATTCGCGCAAAGCCTCGACACTGCCCTGTACATCGGCTTTTAACACGATGTTGAGTGTGGACTGTTCGCCAGCACCCATGCGTGAAAACATGTCGTCCAGCTTGGCCTGCTGTTGCTTGGCCAGTTTAACTTCGCGGATTTTCTGCTGACGGTAATCCGCAAGCTCACGCGCCTTGCGCTCATCGTTAATTACCAGCACGTCTTCGCCGGCGTTCGGCGTGCCCGAGAGCCCCAGCACCACGGCTGGCATGGACGGGCCAGCAGATTCGATTGCAGCACCTGATTCGTCGAACATGGCGCGCACGCGCCCCAGTTCCTGGCCGGCGATAAGCGTGTCACCTTTCTTCAGCACACCATTCTGAATCAGCACGGTAGCTACCGGGCCACGGCCCTTGTCGAGCGAAGACTCAATGACTACACCCTGTGCCGGGCAATCTTCGACGGCCTTCAGTTCCAGCACCTCGGCTTGCAACAGAATGGCATCGAGCAATTCGTCAATACCCTGGCCTGTCTTGGCCGAAACCTCGATGAACTGCGTATCACCACCCCAGTCTTCAGGTATGACTTCGTATTGCGACAGCTCGTTTTTGACACGTTCGGTATCGGCTTCCGGCTTGTCAATCTTGTTCACCGCAACAACCATCGGTACACCAGCAGCCTTGCTGTGCTGGACAGCTTCAACCGTCTGCGGCTTGGCACCGTCGTCGGCAGCCACCACCAGAATAACAATATCGGTCACTTTTGCACCGCGGGCACGCATGGCTGTAAACGCGGCGTGGCCCGGTGTATCCAGGAAGCTGATTGTGCCCTTGTCAGTATCAACATGGTAGGCACCAATGTGCTGGGTAATACCACCCGCCTCACCGGAAGCTACACGTGTACTGCGAATATAATCGAGTAACGAGGTTTTGCCGTGGTCAACGTGACCCATAATAGTCACAACTGGAGGTCGCGGCACCTGTTCGCCAGACACAACCTGCGCAGCGAGCTCATCAAACTGGCTTTCCAGACTGTCGTCGCTGACCAGTTTGACAACGTGTCCCAGCTCCTCCACCAACAGAGTCGCAGTATCCTGATCGAGACTCTGGTTGATCGTCGCCATGACGCCCATTTTCATCAGCGACTTGACCAGCTCGGCACCCTTTACAGACATTTTTTGTGCCAGTTCAGACACAGTAATGGCTTCCGGGATTTCTACTTCGTGCACCACCGGTGCAGTCGGTCTCTCGAATCCGTGTTCACCACTGGTACGGATCGAGCTACTGGCACGTCTTGGCTTCTTCTTCTTGCGACGACCACCCTTGCCATCGGCAACATGGAGTTCCTGTCGCCCATACTTGGTGTGACGATCACCGGCTTCGTGGCGTTTGGTCTTGCGTTCGTTTTCGGTTTTCTGCTGTCGCGCTTCCTGTTCGGCACGCGTCTGCGCCTGCGCCTGCTCGGCAGCCTTCAAACGTTCTTCCTCGACCTTCTGGCTGGCAGCCTCGTCCTGCTTGCGCTTCGATTCTTCCGAGCGCTTGCGGTCTTCCTCGGCGCGGCGCGCGGCTTCTTCCTCGACAAGACGCAAGGCATCCTGCTCAGCTTTTTGACTGGCTTCGCGTTCTGCAAGCAACTGAGCCTTTTCATCAGCTTCCTGCTTTAAACGCTCCTCTTCCTCGGCAACCAGTTCAGCACGTTTGACGTAGGTCCGTTTTTTTCGCACCTCGACACTAACGGTCCTGGCAGTACTGCCACGCGCGGAAGCAGTCGTTCTCAGTTCACTGTGTGATTTGCGCCTCAGCGTCACTTTCTTTGGCTGGGTTCCACTACCGAGCACTTCGGTTTTCCCGTGACTTTTGCGCAGGAAACTGAGCAGCTGCATTTTTTCTTTGTCAGAGATGGTGGCGTCCGCATCCGATATGCTCAGACCAGCCTCACCCAGTTGCGCCAACAGGCGATCAACAGGTAAACCCACCACATCTGCAAACTGTCGTACCGTTACATCCGTCATCGTTCAGGCGTCTCCTCGACTCAGCCTTGTTCTTCTTCCGCAAACCAGGGGGCGCGCGCAGTCATAATCAATTTGCCGGCACGCTCTTCATCCATGCCGTCAATCTCCATCAGATCGTCGATCGCCTGCTCTGCGAGGTCTTCCATAGTCACAATGCCTTTGGCTGCCAAAGAAAAGGCCAGGTCTTCATCCATACCGTCCATTTCCAACAGGTCCTGCGCCGGCTCTTTACCACTGACGCCCTCTTCATTGACGATAGCGCGTGTCAGCAACACATCACGGGCGCGCCCGCGCAGTTCCTCGACGATATCTTCTTCAAATTCCTCGATCTGCATTAGTTCGCTGTTCGGCACATAGGCGATTTCTTCCACCGAGGAGAAACCTTCCTGAACCAGGATGACAGCGACCTCTTCATCGACATCCAGATCATCCATAAACAACTTCTGAAGTTTCTGCGTTTCTTCATCGGATTTCTCTGCCGCCTGCTGCTCGTCCATGACGTTCAGCTCCCACCCCGTCAGCTGGGACGCAAGGCGAACATTCTGACCACCGCGGCCAATCGCCTGCGAAAGCTGTTCGGTGGTTACGGCAACATCCATGCTGTTGCGATCCTCATCGACAACGATAGAGACCACTTCAGCAGGCGACATGGCGTTGATAACAAACTGCGCCGGATTTTCATCCCAAAGAATAATGTCTACGCGTTCACCAGCGAGTTCGGTGGACACGGTCTGCACGCGTGAACCACGCATGCCAACACAGGCACCGACCGGATCGATACGCGGATCGTTGGATCTGACTGCAATCTTGGCGCGCAGACCGGGGTCGCGTGCCGCACCCAGAATATCGATAAGCTCCTGGCCGACTTCAGGCACTTCCAGCTTGAACAACTCGACAAGAAATTCCGGGGCTACACGGCTGACGAAAAGCTGTGGACCACGCTGCTCTGTACGCACGTCGTGAAGATAACCACGCAAACGGTCACCGGGACGCACGGCTTCACGCGGGATCATTTCTTCCCGATAAATAATTGCCTCGGCGTTACCGCCAAGATCAAGGTAAACATTTCCGCGCTCAACACGCTTGACGATACCGGTTACCAGCTCGCCAATACGATCATTGTAGGCTTCAACGACCTGGGCACGTTCGGCTTCACGCACTTTCTGCACGATCACCTGTTTTGCCGTTTGCGCGCCGATACGCCCGAAATCAACAGAATCTATCTGCTCTTCGACATAATCACCGACCTGGATTTCGGGATCATCAAAGAGCGCCGCTTCCAGCAGAAGCTGCCGCGTTGGATAGCGATAACCACCCTCTTCGTCATCTTCCGACTCGGGGTGCTCATTGACCACCACCCAGCGGCGGAACGTATCGTAATCACCTGTTTCGCGATCGATAGCAACTCGAGCATCGATATCGTATTGATGCCGCTTCTTGGTAGCCGATGCCAGCGCAGTCTCGATAGCAGAGAAAATTACTTCCCTGTCCACACCTTTCTCGTTAGAGACTGCATCTACAACCATCAGAATTTCTTTGCTCATTTACGCACCCTCCACGCGATGCGAATTGTAGTCCGGAACCAGTCGTGCCTGGTCGATCTCGTCCACTGCAACCACCAGTTCTTCCTCGTCCATCTCAATGACGACCTGACCATCTCTCAAGCCACCCAACACACCCTTGAATTTGCGTTGCCCGGCGACTGGCGCCAGCAAGTGCAAGGTCACCTGGTGACCGGCAAAACGTTCAAAATCGCAAGCCTGATACAGCGGTCGATCCAGTCCGGGAGACGACACTTCCAGCGAGTATTGCCCTCGAATCGGATCCTCTACTTCAAGGATACCGCTCACCTGGTGACTCACAGCCTGGCAGTCACCAACACTAATGCCCTCGGCACTATCTATATAGATGCGCAACACACCCGTCTTGCCATGCAGGAACTCAACACCCACCAGCTCGTAGCCCAGGGCCGTTACCGCAGGCTCCAGGAGCTTGCGCAATTCAACCGATTCGCGCGGCATTTCGATCCTTCAAGGCGATATGTTCGGCTTCAGCAAGCCAAGAAGCGGTCAGCTGCAAGGCACTTGTCCGCCGGGGTAGCCATCTACCCAAGAGCAAGTAACGCCGCAGATGGCCGCTTTTGCCTTGCCCGAAGGGAGCCGAACATATCGCCTTGCAGGAGTACTACTCCACCAGAAATAAAAAATGGGCCTAAGGCCCACTCTAATACACGCCACCCGAAAACAATCGCATGAGGGCGTCTGAAAACCCGCGCAGTGTAGCAGACTGTGGGGATGAAATGTAGTCCGCGACGCAGCACTTTTATGCGCGGTACCAACCACAGCAGTTGAACTACGACATCTGCTGGCGACCGCCAAACGCCAGGCACGGCAAATTCTTTATGTTTATATATATATTACATAATGTTACGCGAATTTTGCCTGATCAAAAAGCGTTCATGTTGTACGCGCTTCGTTTCTGAGTGCCAACTTGAGCAGGGGTGGGGCCAGTAGTGTGGTGACAATCACCACCAGGACCAGGGACGAAAACAACGCATCACTGACAACCCCGAGACTTCTCCCGATAGCCGCAAAGATAAGCCCTACTTCACCGCGTGGCAGCATGCCGAAACCGATGGCCAGGCGGTTCATCGACCTCCCCACACCCAGACCACAGACCAGTTTGCCGAGAATAGCCGCCACCAGCAGGCCTGCAGCCAGACTGACCACATGCCAGTCGAGAAAAGATTCCAGCTTGACCTGCAGCCCCATTAGCACAAAGAAAATCGGCACCAGGATAACCTCAAGTGGCATGATGAGATCATGGATACTCACACTGTGGCGGGCATGATCCCCCCAGTATTTAAAATAAGCGTCATGCAGAATCAGACCGGCGGTAAAGGCGCCGATAATAGTCGCCAGACCCGACAGATTGGCCAGCCACGCGAGCACCATGACAAACATGTAGGAGACGAACATCTTCGCCTCCACCAGGTCCAGGTGTCGCACCAGGCGAATAATCAAACGCAGGAAGTAAGGCCCGAGAAAAATTGCGCCGCCGAGAAATATCGTGGCAAGCAGAATCACCCTGGCAATTTGCCCTAACTCGATATTTCCGGATACAACGATACCACTCACCACCGCCAGCATAAGCAATCCGAGGATGTCATCAAATACAGCGGCCCCGAGAACCGTGCGCACAAGACGCGACTGTCCGAGGTTGAGATCATTTAATACTCGCACCGTGATCCCCACACTGGTAGCACTGAGTGCTGCACCGAGAAACAGGGCGGTATGCAGTGATACATCGGATGTAAAAGCATAGGTGGCGGCGACACCAAGGAGGAACGGAACGAGAACACCGATCAGCGCGACGCGTACAGAATCGCCCCCGACCTTCAGCATTTCCTCTATATTTGTTTCCAGCCCGACCAGGAACAACATGAAAATGATGCCGTACCGGGAGAAGACGTCAACGGTATGGGCGATCTGCAATAGTTCGTTACCGTGAGGTCCACCCAGCACGTCTATGATCCAGCGATCCCGGTCCTCAACCAGGCCGTTACAAAGCGCCTGCTCCGGCTGTGCCTGCTGCAGAAAATTCTGCAGCGTATCGAACACATGAAGCCCCTCGCGCAGCACGAGGATAAGTTCAAACTGGAAGAACAGTGCGAGGTTACCGACGATAATGCCGATGGTCAGCTCACCCATCACCGAGGGCAGGCCCATTTTACGGGCGCTGAACCGGCCCAGCAGCGCGACGAACAGCAGGCCCGTCACGCCGAGAACTACCGGGGCAATGGGATCGCCGTGTGAAGCGGAGCCCGCAACCGCAAAGGCGCCGCCCGAAATCACGAGCAGCATCAAGGCAAGTGCTACCGGTCGCTTGAAGATCCCACGCATCAACAGATCCTTGGCAACGGGTCATCCTCGAGTTCGTCGAGTATCCGTTCACCGCCCAGTTCGGTGACCAGCAAAACCTTATCGGACTGCCTGTTCACAGTACCTATGACAGCAGCTTCATCACCCTGCGGCAGGCGTCGCCAGTCTGCCAGCAGCATATCCGCCTGGGCAGCGTCGATCACCGCGACAACCCGACCTTCGCAAGCGAGGTAAAACGGGTCGTAGCCCAGCATCTCGCACACAGATTGCACGGCATCACGAACCGGTACATCCGGTTGCTGCATACGTATACCAAGACCGGTGTGTTGACTGATTTCGTGACAGACAGTAGCGAGTCCGCCACGGGTTGGATCGCGCATAAAGCGTAACCCGTCATGCGCCAGCGCTGCGCGTGTGAAAGGCAGGACACTCGCGGCGTCAGAGAATACATCGCCGCGCAAACCAAACTGCTCTCGTGCCAGCAGCACAGCGATACCATGATCACCCACCGGCCCACTCACCAGTATCCGGTCACCGTCAGTTATACCGTCGAAGCCCAGCTGCCTGCCGGGCTGCCGCACTCCGA
>CAVWAK010000007.1:0-54327 GCA_963752745.1 uncultured Gammaproteobacteria bacterium | reverse complement strand
ACACAGCCGAGACCGATCTGGGATTCAATCGCCCTGCGGATACGGACGACACCTATCTTGCGCCGCAGGAGGGTAGGGAATAGCCATGTTCACCGGTGTCCCATCCGAGGTCCAGATCCTGGGCATGTACTTTCCGCCGCTGTTCGTGGCGATCGTGGCCGGACTGGTGTGCGCGACGGTTGCCACGCGGCTGCTCAACCGGACAGGCCTCAGCCGCTTCTTCTGGCATCCGCCGCTGGCCAACGCCGCGCTGTGGTTGCTGGCAACAGCACTCATTGCTCTGTTCATCATCGCGCCCTGACCCATGACAAAAACCGCCCCCGACATCATGAAGAACATTAACTCGAAACTGCCAACGCTGCTGCTGGTCCTGGTGGCCGTCGTGCTCGCGTATGTCGCCTACCAACGCTGGACAGACGACCCGTGGACACGGGACGGCCAGGTGCGGGCGGACATCGTCAAGATCGCACCGCGGGTGTCGGGCTACATCGTCGAGATCGCGGTGCAGGACAATCAGTTCGTCCGCGAGGGCGAATTGCTCTTCAGGATCGATCCCAGTTCTTATCAATTGGCTGCGGATACGGCGCAGGTCCAGTTGCAACAGGCCAGGGAGGACGTCGCTGCGCTGGAAGCCGCGGTCAAGGCCGCCGAAGCCAGGGTCCTGCAAAGCGAAGCCGGCATGGTTGCCGCGCGGGCCATGATCAAACAACGGCAGGCGGCCCTGGCGAACGCCAGGTCGGAATCCGCGCGCGCGAAACGTCTCCTCGGTGATAAGGCGGGCTCGGTGGAGAACTCGGAGAAGAAGGCGGCGACGGTCCTGGAGCTCCGCGCGGCAGTTGACAGCGCGCGGGCCTCCCTCAGCGAGGCCGAGGCTGCACTGACGTCTTCGAAGGCTGATCTCGACCAGGCAAGAGCCAACCTCGGCGAGTCCGGCGACGCCAACGTGCGCATCCGCGAAGCCACGGTCGAACTCGAGCAGGCGCAACTCAACTTGAGCTGGACCTCGATGTACGCGCCGTTTGACGGATTTACCACCAACCTGTCTGTCAATGAGGGGCAATTCGGTTCTGCCGGCACCCCTATCGCTGCGTTCGTCGACAGCAGTTCGTTCCGGGTGGATGGCTATTTCCAGGAGTCCAAGCTGAAACACATCAAGCCGGGAAATCGCGCGGTCATCACCTTGATGAGCCACCCGGACATCGAACTGAAGGGCGTCGTCGACAGCATCGGCTACGCGATCGATCCCCCGCGCAGCGCCGCTACGGAGGGCGTGTCGAACCTGGTGCCCCAGATCCAACCGACCTTCGAATGGATCCGTTTGCCGCAGCGGGTGCCGGTGCGAATCCGTCTGGAGGACGTTCCCGAAGATATCCAGCTGGTCTCCGGAATGACAACCTCGGTGGCGATCCGGCCCTCGAGGGAAGACTGACGCGTGCAGCGCTTTGTTCCGAAACTGGATCCCACCAGCGTCCAGATCGCGCTCAAGACCTGCCTGGCGATAGTCCTTGACCTGGCGATCGCGCTGCAGCTGAACTGGAAGCCGTCTTTCGGCGCCATCTTCATCTGCGTGATGCAGGCGCCCATCCTGGGGACGACCTACCACAAAGGCACGAACTACATGGCCGGCACCCTGAGCGGTGCGATCGTCGGCCTGGCCATGGTCGCGCTGTTTGCCCATGATCGCGTTGCCTTCATCGTGGCCATGGCGTTGCTAGCCAGCTTCGGCATTTATCGCCTGCAAACAAGCCGCTACCTGTACGCATGGCTGATCTTCAACGTGACCGTGTTCCTGGTGGCCTTTTTCTCCACCCAGGATTTCTCGAACGCATTCGAGATCGCAGTCAGCCGATCGTCGACCATCTGCCTGGCGGGCGTCATTATGTTTCTCGTCCACGGGATACTCTGGCCCACTCAGGCCGGGACGGTTTTCGAACGCCAACTGCATGGCTTCATGGAGGGTTGCCGCGGCTTGCTGTCACTCATGAGCCGGGCGCTGGCCGGCAGCTGAGCCCGATCCGCACGCCCTGAGACAGGCTGGAACGGCTCAGGTCCAGGCGCTCGCCGCACTGCGCCGCACATTGGGTGCGGCCGCCCTCGATACCGAACGTTTCAGGCAGTTTCACGCCGGCTACGAGTGGTTGCTCGATCAGCTTCACAATCTGCTGCTGGCCATCCTTGTTGTGCGCGAGAGCCTCGCAAGGCCTCGCGACGATCAGGCAAGGAGGTCGCTGATTGCCGGTTCGGACAACCTGCGTTCCATGCTGGAGCAGATTGAAGGTGACATGCAGGAGCTGGTACGTGATCTGGCGCGTCCGCGCGACGGCACGGCGAGCCCTCGCGCGTCCGATGGGAGAGCCACAGCGCGTATCGATCAACCCGGAACCCTCGACACGGCCCACGCCGCCATGCTCGCAGGTAGCCTGCGCGATCTGGCAAGACAGGTTCCGAAGGTGCGCGCGACTCTCGCCGGGGTCGAGGACCCCGAGCAGGTCCCTCCGCCTCGCCCGGCGCCGCCGCGCGAGTCCTTCAGCCTGACGAGCGTGAAGTCGCGCAACGCCGCGGGAGTCGGCCTGGTGGTTCTGCTGCTTGGCTGGTTCTTCATCCAGACACAATGGCCGGACGGGTTGATGCTCGGGATGGTGTTCGCGGCGATCGCATTCAATATCGTCTTCGCGCTCAAGCCCTTCGGCGTGGTGGTCCCATTCCTAATGCTCGCTCGCCAGTTGCTGCTCAGCCTGGTCATCGGCGCCGCGATTGCCGCGCCCCTCTATTTTGGGATCATGCCCGGCATAGATCAGTACCAGCAGCTGATACCCTGGCTTTGCGTGGCGCTCTTTCCGCTTCTCTACATGATGGCCAGTAAACCACAAAAGATAATCCAATATTTGTTCTCGGCGATCATTGTCATCGCCCTGCTGGGGCTCGACGAAGAGCGGCAGTCATATTCCTTCAGCGCATTCCTCAACATGTGGCTCGGCATTGGCGGTGGGTTCGGGGGCGCACTGGCAGTCTTCGGCCTGTTCTCGTCGGAGGTGCCTGAGCGTGAGTTCTGCAAGCAGGTTCGTTCCTTGTTTGCCGGCTGCGGCCAATTCGTGACAGGATTCCGGGAGCGCGCGCGGGGGACGCCTGCGGGAGCGGCGATCGTCAGCACCGGCCCGGAGCGATGGCAGCCTGTCCTCAATCAACTGCAGACCTGGTCGAGTGCGATCAACTACAACAGGGTGCCGGACAACGACCGTCACAAGACGCAAGCGCTGATCGAATCAATCGAGCACCTGGCCCTGCGTCTCCCTGCAGCAGAGCGTGTCGGCCAACCATCGGTCGAGGCCCTGGACGAGCCCCTGTGCACACTGCTCGACCGCTTTTATGACGCTTGCGTCGAATCGTTCCAGTTGATCGCGAACTCGCTCGCAGCTCTGCAGCCGATCCCGGACCTGCCCGACACCAGGGGCCTCGTTCGCGAGATCGAGTCCCGGGGTGACGATCTCGGCCGCTCAGCCGCCGACGATGAGGACGCTCGCGCTTCCGCCCTGCGCTTCATGAGCACAGCCGCCCGTCTGGGTTCCCTGGCTGACGCGATCCATGACTGTCGCGACAAAGCGAATGCGCTCGATTGGGAAGCGTGGAACAGGAACTACTTCTAACTTGGCGTTTATACGCCGTGCCGTTCATGGCGTATAAACGTCTGGTCGTTGCCGGTCTCGATGCTGTGACAGTGATGGGTCAGCCGGTCGAGTAGAGAGTATGATTTCCCTCAGTATTAGCGGAGGATAGACATGAATACGAATGAAGCTGCAATTTTGGCTGCCCTTATGATTTCGATAACGCCGCTCGTCAGCCAGGCCGGTTCCCTGGAATGCCAGGGTGATTTTATTTCACCCGGCATTACCGAGGCGCAGTTACTCGAAGCTTGCGGCGAGCCCGCGTCGCGTAACGACGCTGACCTGATCTATAAAATACCCGGTTCCATCCCCATGGTGGTGACGCTGGGTAACGGTGTCGTGATGTTTATTCGTGATGTGGACAATGAAACCGATCCCGCATCCCCGTTGGGTGATCATCCCTGAGTGCGAATCGCGGCCAGGAGGCCGCTCCTACAGGTTAACTTCTGCATTCGATCATGACGCAATTATTCAAGCAAAAGTCCGGATACCTGCTTATCGCGGTGTTGTCCCTGTTCACCTTGAGTTGCATGCAGCTCAAGGTAGTCGACGACAAGCCCATACCACGCACAATCTCGCCAACCCAGACCTACTCCTACAGCCGCGATATAAAACCGGTACTGGAACGCAAATGCATTGCCTGTCATGGCTGTTATGATGCGCCCTGCCAGTTGAAGCTGACATCCGCAGACGGCCTGCTGCGCGGCGCCACCGGTAATGCGGTGTATGACAGCGCACGCTTGTCCGACATGAAGCCCACGCGCCTGTTCGTTGATGCCGACACCACGATCGAGTGGCGTGAGAAGGATTTTTACCCGGTGCTCAATGAGCGAGGCGGTCCGCTGCAGGACAACCTTGAATACTTCACTGCTGTACAAGATGATCCGGCTGGGCAGGGAACAGCCACTGCCACCGCATTCTTCGGTGCCGGAACACATCGAGCTCGGGCTGCAGCGCAAGAATGAATGTTCGTTGCCCTCGGAATTCGATGAATACGCGAAGAAAAAACCGCTGCAGGGCATGCCGCTGGCGATCACCGGGCTGAGCGACAGCGAGTACGAGACCTTGCAACAGTGGCTCAGAGAAGGGTCTGTCATCGATGAAAAACCGTTGCCACTGCCGCAGCAAGAACAACAGCAGATCCATCAATGGGAAGCATTCTTCAACCAGACGGCGCCGAAGAACCAGCTGGTGTCACGTTACCTGTATGAACATTTTTTCCTGGCGCACCTGTATTTCGACGGTCTGGACAGCGGGAATTTTTTCGAGCTGGTGCGCTCCAGTACACCCTCGGGAGAACCGATCCGGATTATCGCCACTATGCGTCCGAACGATGACCCCGGTCAACCGTTCTATTACCGCCTGCGAAAAATCGAAAGCACGCTTGTTTACAAGACGCATATCACTTACCCGCTGAGTGAAGACAGGCTGCGCCGCTTCGAGGCGTTGTTCCTGACCCCGGACTGGGAGGTTGCGCAGCTGCCGGACTATTCAGATGAGTCTGCACTCAATCCCTTCGTAACCTTCAGCGCGATCCCGGCCCGCGCGCGCTACCAGTTTATGCTCGATACCGCCCAATACATCGTGATGACCTTTATCCGTGGTCCGGTGTGCCGTGGACAGGTTGCTACTGATGTCATCAATGATCATTTTTATGTTTTGTTCCAGGATCCGGATGCAGACCTGTCGGTGACCGATCCGGCCTATCTGGAAAGCGTCCAGCCCTACCTGGTCCTGACCCGCGAGAAGGGAAGATTACTGACACTGGGTCCGGACTGGGCGTACCGCGAACATGAACGGAACGAATATATCCGCCTGCGCGGACAGCGCTACCGCGAGTCGCAACCGAAAGGTCGGTCACTTGAAGATATCTGGGATGGCGATGGCAGCAATACCCATGCGGCGCTGACTGTGTTCCGGCATTTCGATAATGCCTCCGTTGTGAAAGGTTTCGTGGGCGATGTTCCCAAAACCCTCTGGGTGATGGACTACCCGATGCTGGAGCGCACTTATTATGAACTGGTGGTGAATTTCAATGTATTCGGCACCGCGGCCCACCAGGCGGAGACGCGCCTGTACTTCGACCTGATCCGTTCAGGCGGTGAGAATAATTTCCTGCACTTCATGCCACCCAGTGTCCGTAGCGCGATGCGTGATGCCTGGTACCAGGGCAGCGATGCACAGTTGAAGGTTACTAACAGCTACGCAATCGTCAATGAGGACCTGCCGGTGCAGATCGCCTATCGGACCCCGGATCCCAAGACCGAGTTTGTCGCACGGGTCACCGAACACCTCAAGGCAGCGGCCGGCCCCGCCGATGTGCTCAACCGCTGTACGCAACCGCCCTGTAAGCGGGCAGGGGCGAGCGCGGCGGAGCGACAGGTGGAGGCCAGTCTGCAGGCGCTGGCCGCGCAGCCGGCCTCGCTGGACAGCATGCGTTTCGTTGATTTCATGCCGGATGTCAGCTTCCTGCGGGTCAGCACGGGCGATCCGGACAGGGATCTGGCCTATACCCTGGTGCGCAACAAGGCGCACACCAATGTCGCCTTTTTGCTGGATGAAGAAAAACGCCGCGAGCCGGACAAGGATACGCTGACGCTCTACCCCGGGCTGCTGGGCAGTTACCCCAATTTCATGTTCGATGTTCCCCTGCACAGGATTGAGGCATTCAGCGCTGCGTTACATGCCGTGCAGACCCGTGAGCAATTCATGCAGGTGGTCGAGACATACGGCCTGTCCAGGACCCATCCGCAGATCTGGTCGAACTTTCACTGGTTTGTCGACTATATGCGACGGACCCGTCCGGTTGAAGCGGGCATATACGATATGAACCGCTATAAAAAAGTGGCTGATCTAATGGCGGACGAAACCGGATAATACGAATTGAAACGGACAAGCCATGAGTAGCGGAACTGAGAACCTGCCGGAAAAACCCGCGCACTACAGGGTGGGCATTTTTATAACCCGGGTTGTTGTGCAGCTGCCGGATGGACGGCTGCAGGTGTCACATTCAAGAGGGCATCGCAAGGGCTTGCCACCCGTTGAAATCGGTCTTGGTGGCATCGGGGTACGGGCGGCGCTGGTCACCAACCCCTGGTTGCACCTCTGGGCGCCGACCAGGCTGGCGTGGTGGATTGCGGTACTGTTCATCATTGGTTCCAGCTGCTTTGCGCTCGGCAGTTTTGCATCGAACTGGCCACAGTATTTATCGCCGGAGTTTGGTGGCAGCGGTGTCATTAACACGGTTTTCTTCGTCGGTTCACTGTTTTTTACCAGTGCTGCGGGACTGCAGCTTTTGGAAGCGATCAATGGCGATGTCGCGGATATTGATACACCCGGGCGACACTGGCACTGGTTTGCCTGGAAACCGCACAATGCCGGTTACAGTGCCAGTCTCATACAGTTTGCCGGGACCGTACTGTTTAACTTCAACACCGCCGATGCGATGATTACCGGGCTTGGCTGGGTGGGCGAGGACTTGCTGATCTGGACGCCGGACGTGATTGGCAGTGTCTGTTTCCTTGTCGCCAGTTACCTGGCGTTGATCGAAGTCTCGCATGATTTCTGGTCTTTCCAGCCCCGACAGGTGGACTGGTGGATCGCCGATGCTCAACATGCTGGGTTCGGTCGCCTTTATGCTGGCGGCCGTATTCACCATTTTCCTGCCACCCACGGGTGGTATGCAGTGGGCCTGGGGCGCCAATTTCTTCACTCTGTTGGGCGCCGTTGGTTTTTTCAGTGCGAGTTATTTAATGATCCCGGAGCTCTTCGGTGCGACCGGGAACACCGACACAAACATGGGTTCATCCGGTAACGCGCCGGCAAAAGAATCCTGACCTGAAGGAGATGTTGATCATGGTAACGAAAAAAATCGATCTTGTCGATGCACAGGACGCACTGTTAACACCTGCCTACGGTCGTCGTGGCATGACTGAGTCTATTCCCAAGTATCAACTGCCTGACCATGAGATGGCCCCGGATAGCGTTTATAACGTGATTCACGATGAACTCATGCTGGATGGTAACGCCCGGCTGAACATGGCGACCTTTGTCACCACCTGGATGGAGCCGCAGGCCGAGAAATTGATGGCGGAAGCCTTCGATAAAAACATGATCGACAAGGACGAGTATCCGCAGACGGCGGCGATAGAGGAGCGCTGTATCAATATCGTCTCCAACCTGTTCCACGCGCCGGACCAGGGCGTGGGCGCTTCGGCCATCGGTTCCAGTGAAGCGGTGATGCTGGCGGGCATGTCGCTGAAGTGGAAATGGCGCGACCGGCGCCGTGCGCAAGGTAAATCGACTGATAAACCCAACCTGGTGCTGGGTGCGAATGTGCAGGTTGTTTGGGAGAAGTTCTGCCGCTACTGGGAAGTTGAACCGAAGTACATTCCCATGGAGAAGGGGCGTTACGTCATTACCCCGGAAGAGGTGCTCAAAGCCACCGATGAAAACACCATCGGCGTGGTTGCCATACTGGGCACCACCTTTACCGGTGAGTTTGAACCGATCGAGGCGATACACGAAGCCCTGGTGAAACAGAATGCAGAAACCAGCTGGGAAATTCCCATGCATGTCGATGCGGCCAGCGGCGGTTTCGTCGCACCGTTCCTGCACCCGGACCTGAAATGGGATTTTCGCCTGCCGCTGGTCAAGTCGATCAACGTTTCCGGGCACAAGTTCGGCCTGGTGTATCCCGGTATCGGCTGGGTGGTGTGGCGGCATCACGAAGACCTGCCCGAGGACCTGGTCTTCCACGTCAACTATCTGGGCGGTGACATGCCCACCTTCACGCTGAACTTTTCCCGGCCCGGCAACCAGGTGATAGGCCAGTATTACAATTTCCTGCGCCTGGGCAAAGCCGGGTATACGCAGATCATGAGCGCCATGCGGGATATCGCCACCGGTCTGTCCGGCGAGATCGCGAAACTGGGGCCGTTCGAGCTGGTGAGTGACGGCAGTGCCATCCCGGTGTTCGCCTTCAAACTGAAAGACGATGTTAAGTCGTACAGCGTGTTCGACGTTTCCGACAAGCTCAGGGAATACGGCTGGCAGGTGCCGGCCTATACCATGCCGGAACACGCCGAAGACGTGGCCGTACTGCGTATCGTGATTCGCGAGGGCTTCAGCCGGGACATGGCCGACATGCTGCTCGCCGACATCCACAAGGCAGTCGACCACTTTGAAGCGCAGGCGGCGCACGAACCCAAGGCGCCTGCGCCGCAGTTCAAACACTGACTGGGTCCTGCCCGGGCGAGCACGCAGGTTGCGGTGGTGCCCGGTCAGGCATGGTCTTTAAGCGTTATCAGGGCCGGGTTATCAATCGTGCCGGGGTTTCGTGATCAGCCAGTCCGGAACAGTCAAGCTCCAGTGGATGGCGGCGGCGCGCAAACCGAATGCGCAGGCAATGCAGACGATGGCGCTGATTGATGCGTGCCCGGGTAAATAGGCCAGTGACACCACGTAGAGCGTGCAGCCAAGCAATACGGGGATGGCATAAAGCTCGCGGTTCATGAGCAGCGTCTGGTGTCCGGCCAGTACGTCGCGTATCAAGCCGCCGCCGATTGCGGTGACGACGCCGAGCAGGACGGGTGCTACAGGAAGGCCGAACTGCAGGTCCCAGACCTTGTTCGCCGCCTGGATCGCGAACAAGGCAGCACCGAAGGCATCCAGGTACAGCATCAGGCTGAACAGGTGTTTGCGGTCAAATAGCGGCTTGGCGAGGAAAGCCACCAGGCTGGCTGCGAGGGAAACCCAGATATAATTCACTTCAACGGACCAGAATACTGGCACGCCGAGGACAAGGTCCCTGAGGGTACCACCGCCGAGCGCAGTGATAATACCCATCACACAGGCGCTGAAAAGGTCGATCCCTTTTGGCGAGACCGCGATGACACCGGTCATCGCGAAAGCGGTAATGGCTACCATTTGCAGCGCAGCAGAAATGTCCACCGGGTTTAAACCTCATTCGCCTCGCCAAATGGCTGTCATCGGCCGCACAGGATTTGCCTTGGATTTCTGAAGTCGAGAATACTGCGTAGGCTGTTCGCTGTTCAAGCCCTTTTATGGCTTTGCGCATCGTGATTCGAGAGGGCTTTGGCCAGGACATGGCGGATATGCTGCTGGCCGACATCCACAAGGCAGTTGACCATTTTGAAGCGCAGGCAGGATACGAACTCAAGGTGCCGTCGCCGCAGTTAAAACACTGACCGGGCTTCGAGCTGAATAACACCGGAGTCCTGTAGTACACTGCATTGATGTTCTCTGTAAAGGCGAAAGAATCCATCAAGACCGCCCTGGCGATGACTCTCGCCTATGGCATCGCCTTGTCGATGGACTGGGACAAACCCATGTGGGCGGGTTTTGCCGTCGCGTTCGTCAGTCTGTCGACGTCGGGGCAGTCGCTGAACAAGGCGGCGCTGCGCATGGTCGGCACCCTGGTCGCGATAATCGTTTCCCTGACCTTGATTGCTTTGTTTGTGCAGGACCGCTGGCTGTTTGTTGTATTCATTTCCGCGTGGGTGGGATTGTGCACTTACCTGATGAGCGGCACCCGATATCAGTATCTCTGGCATGTGGCCGGCTTTGTCACCGTGATTATCTGTTTTGATGCCGGTGCAGATCCTGTGAATGCCTTTAATACAGCGATGCTGCGCGCGCAGGAGACCGGGCTTGGGATTCTGGTCTACGGGCTTATTTCCGTTCTGCTCTGGCCGACTAATTCGCGCGCGGATTTCGAAGACTCAGTCGTCAAACTGGCATCAGTTCAGCATCAGCTGTATCGGGCCTACCATGACCTGATGCTCAACAAGACCGATGCCGTTGAGGTGCAGGCACTGCGCGCAGAGGCGGTGCAGGCGCAGACCCGGTTTAATCAGTTGTTGCCGGCGGCAAGGACTGACAGCTATGAAGTCTGGGAATTGCGCCGGCAGTGGCTGCATTATAAAGCGCTGGTCAGTGAACTGGGCGAAGTACTGGAACACTGGCGTGAAAGTTTCGATGAGTTACAGGCGCTGGATCTGCATGCGCTGATGCCCAACCTGCGGGCCTTTGATGCCGAGATGGAGCGGCGTTTCGTTCAGATCGAACGTATGCTGGATAATCAGGCACCGCAAGACTCGCCGGTGCCAATTGAGCTGGCTCTCGATAAAACCGGGGTCGATCAGCTGTCTCATTTCCACAAAGCGGCATTGACCGTTACCCGGTCCCGCGCCCACCGTCTGGAAGTACTTACACGTTCGTTGTTGGACTGTGTCAGTGACATCAAGGGCTTTTCCCGGCCGGACACCGCGGCTGAATACCCCGCCGATAAGCAGAGCGGTTTTGTGCTCGATCCGGAGCGCATGCTGGGTGCATTCCGCGTCATGCTGATTTTGTGGATTGCCTGGTTGATGACCATTTATGTCGAAGGCGTTCCCGGTGGCGTTTTGCTGATCATGATGGCCACGCCGATTGGCATGGCCATGTCGACCATGCCGCAGGTTTCAGCGCTGAAGTTATTTGTGCCGGCGCTTTCCGGTGTGCTGTTCGCGGGTCTTGTCTACATCTTCGTGATGCCGCAGCTGTCAAGTTTTCTGGGCCTGGGCGTAATGATATTCCTGGCCACTTTTGCCATCTGCTATTTGAATGCGGCACCCCGGCAGGGACTCGGTCGGGCGTTTGGACTGGCGATGTTCGTGGTTGTTATCGGCGTATCCAACGAGCAGAGTTACAGTTTTATAGCTGTTGCCAATACGGCCATGGTGTTGCCCATCGTATTTTCCATATTAATGCTGACCGCCTATATTCCCTGGTCACCGTTGCCGGAGCGCGTGTTTCTCAGATTGCTGGCGCGCTTTTTCAGGAGCACCGAATACCTCATTTCGACCCTGGGCCAGGATCCGCAGCAATCACTCACAGTCAGGCAGCGCTGGCGCAAACGTTTTCATGCGCGTGAGGTTGCGACCCTGCCGGGCAAGCTCGGGACGTGGGGCAAGATGATTGATCCAGCGCGGATTTCCCGATACCGATACCAAACAGGTCCAGGCACTGGTGATCAATCTGCAGGCCTTGTCCTATCGGATCAGTGGGCTCGTCGATGCACGGCAACTGCCACAGTCTGAGCTCCTGGTGCAGGAACTGACGCAGGACATGCGCAACTGGCGGCTGGCCATTCAGTCGCTTTTCCAGGACTGGTCAGGACACACTACGGTTGAGTCCGAACGTGCGCTGGAACAGCGCCTGAGTAATAAGCTGTCAGAACTGGAAACCCGTATCAGCGAAACCTTCGAGCAGATCGGGGCGGGCAGACTGAAAGATGAAGACTACCGGAATTTCTATCGCCTGCTGGGCGGTTTCCGGGGTGTATCAGAGTCCATGGTCGGTTATGCTCGGCTTATGAATGCAATGAACACGGATGAATGGCGCGAGAGCCGCTTTGGATGATGATGGTTATGTGCCCAGTGAATTCAGCATCGGCGGGGTCTATTTGCCGCCCTTGCTGGTCGCCAGCCTGTTCGGGGCGCTACTCGCCTGGCTGACAGTGATGGTTCTGAACCGTTACCGCCTGTCGCGCTGGTTCGCTTATCCGCCGGTCGTTTTCATTGCCATGGCGGTTATCTACACGGGCCTGATCGGCACCTTTTTCATACCGGTTTGAATGCTATGAACAATCAATACACGAAAGTGCTGATAACGGGTGTGGTGGTGCTCATCGCTGCAGCTATTCTGATAGCCAAGTACTGGTACTATCTGACCAACCCCTGGACGCGCGATGGTCAGGTGCGCGCCCAGGTGATCCAGATTGCACCTCGGATCTCGGGGCCAATTATTGATCTTCCGATTGTTGATAACCAACTGGTCAAAGCCGGTGAAATGCTGTTCGAGATCGATCCGCGCACCTTTAAAGCGGCCGTCGATTCTGCCGCTGCCGACCTGCAACAGGCCCAGGCTCAAGCCAAAGACGCGAAGGAAGAAGCCGACCGTGCCCGCAACATCAGGAAGCGTGACCGCGGCGCGATGTCCGAACAGCAGCTGCAACGAAAAGTGAACGACCAGAGCGCTGCCGAGGCTGTGGTGCTTGCCGCCCAGGCGCAACTGCAGCAGGCGCAGCTGAACCTCGAGTTCACCCAGGTCAAGGCACCGGTGGACGGTTACGTCACCAACCTGAATCTGCGCCTCGGCAGCCAGGGTGTCGCCAACCAGCCGGCGCTGGCGCTGATCGATATCAACAGCTACTGGATCCACGGCTATTTCCGTGAAGACCGGATCGAGGGTTTGCAGGCAGGTGACCGCGCGATTGTCACGCTGATGAGTTTCCCGGACCGGCCGCTGGAAGGGCGTGTCGACAGTCTCGGCTGGGGTATCGCCCAGGATGATGGCAGTACCGGCTATAACCTGCTGCCGAATATCAGCGCGACGTTCGAATGGATCCGCCTCGCGCAGCGCGTGCCGGTGCGCGTGCACCTGGTGGACCCGCCGAAGGATATCCCTCTGCGCGTCGGCACGACGGCATCGGTGATGGTCATGTCGGGAGAGGGCAGCGATTCCGCAAAGCCGGTGCCCGCGCTGCCGACTGTGCTGCAATAACAGCTACTGGCTGTAAACCGGTTCAGCGCGTCAGGCTTCTGTAATGGTTTACCCAACCCTGGTGTGAGCCGCTGGGGCTTTAACCCTTTTCCGGGGCCGCTTCCTTGGCTGGTTCCTTGTCCTTGATGTTGACGGCCATGCCGGGACGTACTTTCTGCAGGCCGTCAGAGATCACCCGCTCGCCTTTTTTGAGCCCTTTCTTGACGATCCATTGGCGTTTATGGGATGCGCCGGTCGTCACCATGCGTTTCTCGACTTTACTGTCTTTATCCACGACAAACACGTGCGTCCCTTCCTGTGTCTGCAGCAAGGCTTTTTCAGGGATCAGGAGTGCATCGGGCTGATGTCCGACGATCATGCGTAAGGGAATGTATTGTCCGGGTATCAGTGACCGCTGGTTGCCCTTTTTAGGGTTCTGAAATTCAAAGCGTACCTTCAGTGTATCGGTAGCAGGATCAATCAGCGCGCTGATGTAATTCAAGTTGCCCTGGTGTGAATAAATACTGCCATCCGGCATCACCAGTTCGGCGCTGAATTCGTTCTCCGCTATTGGGGCCAGGCCCTGTTTCTGCAGTTGCTGCACCCGGTAAACCTGCTCGCGACTGATGTTGGAGATGACATAAATCGGGTCGATCTGCACGACCGTCGTTAACTCGGTTTGCTGTTTGTGCACCAGGTCGCCAACGTATGCCAGCGTGTCCTGGATACGACCGCTGAACGGCGCGGTAATTTTGGTAAAGCTCAGTTCCAGCTCGGCGTTTTCAATATCGGCCTTGTCTGCATCGATTGATGCTTTCACCTCGGCTTTGCGGGCGATGTTTTTTTCCTTGTCTTCCACCGATCCGGCACCTTGTTTAGCAAGCCGTGTGTAACGCGCCGCTTCACTGGTCCAGAATTTAAGACTCGCCTGGTGTTGCTCGAGTTGTGCATTGAGTGAATCGAGTTTTGCCTGGTACGGTCGGGGATCGATCAGGTACAGAGGATCGCCTTCGGTGACATTGGTGCCTTCGGTGAAGTTACGCTCGAAGATATAGCCCGACACGCGCGGCACAATCTGTACGGTCTTTACCGGCTGAACCGTACCGGCCACTTCCATAACGATGGGCACGGTTTCCTGTTTGACTTCGGACACCACCACACCCGGTGGTGGCATCTCGGTTTTCTGTTTGGGTTTTTCGCAGCCTGCCAGGCCAATCAGCAGACCGCACGCTGCAACTAGAACCGTTGCCTTCATAAAATATCTGTTTTTCACCGTATGCATGGTAATAACCTGTTTAAGACTTAACTGTCCTGTGGTTCTGCGCTGGACGCACTTGCCGGCACCACCCGTCTTGCGTTCGCGCATGCGTTCGATCACCACATAGAAGATCGGTACGAACACGATCAGCACGGTGGCCAGCGTCAGTCCGCCCACCACGGCGGTGCCCAGGGAGCGGCGTGAATTGGCGCCCGCACCGCTCGCCAGTACCAGCGGCATCAGTCCCAGTATGAACGCAAATGCCGTCATCAGGATCGGCCGTAAGCGGATGCGGGCTGCTTCCATCGCGGCTTCGAGGATGCCTTTGCCCTGATCGTGTAAATCCTTGGCGAACTGCACTATGAGGATGGAGTTCTTCGCCACCAGGCCAATCAGCATGACCAGGCCGATCTGACCGTAGACATCCAGATCCATGTTACGCAGCACCAGAAAGCCGATCGCCCCCAACAGCCCCAGCGGGATGGCCAGCAGGATCATGATCGGCATGGACCAGCTTTCGTACTGGGCGGCGAGCACCAGGAAGACGAAGATCAGCGACAGGGCGAACACCACCGGCGCCAGGTTGCCCGCCTCCTTCTGCTGGTAGACCAGGTTGGTCCACTCGTAACCGAATCCCTCCGGCAGGACCTCGGCGGCGAGTTCCTCCATGGCGGCATTGGCCTGCCCGGAACTGTAACCCGGTGCCGGGCCGCCGTTGACCTGGACTGAACTGTATTCGTTGTAGTGCGGAATATTGTAAGGCCCGACCATGGGCCGGATGCTGACGAATGCGCTCAGCGGAATCATCTTGCCGTCGCTGTTACGCACCTTGAGCCGGGTGATGTCATCTTCGCGAAAACGCGCATCTTTCTCGGCCTGCAGATAGACGCGATAGACACGCCCGTACTGGTTGTACTGGTTGACGTAGAGCGAGCCCAGGTTGATCTGCAGCGTATTGAAGATATCGTCCAGCGAAACACCGCGGGTCTTGGCCTTCACCCGGTCGACCTCCAGGTATCGCTGCGGCACCTCAGGGTCGAAGGTCGAATAAACCCCGGCCAGTTCCGGCCGCTTGCGCGCCTCGGCCAGGAAGTTCTGCAGCACCTTGGCCAACTCTTCCACACCCAGGCTGTTGAGGTCCTGGATCTCGAAGTTGAACCCACCGGTGGAACCCAGGCCGGGAATCGGTGGCGCGTTGGCCACCAGGATGACGGCTTCCGGAATCTGCGCCACCGCACCCTGTATATGCGCCATGATCGCCTTGAGCTGGGTGTCCGGCGTCTTGCGCTCGTCATACGGCTTGAACACCACAAACACCGCGGCCGAGGATGGGTCCTGAATGGCATCGATGAAATTATAACCGGGTATAGAGATCGCATTGGCGACCCCGGGCGTATTCAAGACGATCTGGTTGATCTGCTCAACCACCGCCTCGGTGCGCTGGACGGTCGACGCCGACGGCAGTTTCGCAATCACCAGGACATAGCCCTGGTCCTCGGCCGGCACGAAAGCGGTGGGGGTCGATTCGAACAGTACCAGGGCCAGGGCGCACAGGCCGGCAAAGGCGAGTGCTACCAGCACCCAGACCTTCGACAGGGTCTTCACCGAGTTGGCATAACCATTGGAAAGCTTGTCAAAGGCGGTGTTGAAGGCGCGAAAGAAGCGATTCTTTTCGCCCGTCTCGGGACGCAGCAACACCGCCGCCAGCGCCGGGCTCAGCGTCAGGGAGTTGAAGCCGGACAGGCCGACGGCAATGGCGATCGTCAGGGCAAACTGGTTATACAGCTGACCGGTCATACCCGGGATGAAAGCGACCGGCACGAAGACCGCCATCAGCACGACGGTGGTGGCGATGACCGGTCCACGCACCTCCGCCATGGCTTGTTCAGTAATTTTCTTCATATCGGTGGCACCGGCTTCCAAATGCCGGTTGACGTTTTCCACCACCACGATGGCATCGTCGACCACCAGCGCCACGGCAACCACCAGGCCCAGCAGGCTGAGGGTGTTGATGGAAAAACCGAAAGCCGCCATGAAGACAAAGGTGCCGATCAACGAAACCGGAATCGCAATGGTCGGGATCAGGGTACTGCGGAAGTTCTGCAGGAACACGAACACCACCAGCATGACCAGCAGGATGGCCTCCACCAGGGTAATTATGACTTCCCGGGTGGATTCTTTAATGAAGCGGGTGGTGTCATAGTGCACGCTCCATGTCAGATCGTCCGGAAAATGCCCCTCCAGTTCATCCATCGCCGTGTGCACCGCCTGGGCGATCTTGATCGAGTTGGCATTGGCCAGCTGGAAGACCGCTAACGCGGCGGTGGGCTTTCCGTCCAGGCTGGTGGACCATGAGTAGTCCTCAGACCCCAGCTCCACCCGGGCCACATCCTTGATTCGGACCACGGTACCGTCCGGATTGGCACGGATAACGATATTTTCGAACTGCTCCACACTCTCCAGGCGCCCCAGGGTGTTGAGCTGAAACGCGAACGCCTGATTATCAGGCGCCGGCGGTGCGCCCAGTTTGCCCGCCGCGACCTGGTTGTTCTGTTCCTTGACCGCGTTCTCCACATCGGTGGCCGTCATACCCATGTTGGCCAGTTTGTCCGGGGCCAGCCAGATGCGCATGGCGTACTTGCGCAGGCCAAAGTTGTTGATCGATGCCACACCGTCGATGCGTGCCAGACGATCGGTGATATGGATGTCGGCGTAGTTCTGCAGAAACGCCTGGTCGAAGGTGCCATTGGGCGACGTCAGGTTCACGATCAGGACGATGTTGCTGGAGTGCTTTTCGATCGTCAGCCCGACCTGGTTCACCTCGGGTGGCAGCTGGGACAGCGCCTGGTTACTGCGGGTCAGGGCTTCCATCTGGGCGATGGACTGGTCATAACCGACCTCGAAGGTCATGGTGATGAGCGCATCGCCATTATTGGTACTGTTGGAGGACATATAGATCATGCCCTCCGCGCCGTTAAGCTGTTCCTCCAGCGGCGTGGTCACGGTCTTGGCCACCACGTCCGAACTGGCACCGATGTACTGGGTGGACACCTGGATCTGGGAGGGCACCAGCGGCGGATACTGTGCGATGGGCAGTACGAACATGCTGATCAGCCCCGCCAGGACCATCATCAGGGCGATGGCCGAGGCGAAAATGGGGCGGTCAATGAAAAAGTTCAAGACCGATTTCCTGGCATGAGTTCGAGCACGTTTTGTTCGTATTCCGGGGGCATAAGCTCTATCCTGATTACGCGCATGCGCACTGAATGCAACCACTACCGGGGCTTGGGAAGAGACCCGATCCTCGCAGTTGACGCACTCCGGCCATTATGCACCAACTCTGCGTTTTGTATAACCGACCGTGAGTCTATCTGAATTGCCATTCGACGCACAAACGACGATTATGCGATTCGCGCCCGAGATCAGCGTTGTTTACCCTGCAGGTCACACGTGTTCGGACCGGGTGCGACTAAAGTATAGTCTGGGTATCTGGTATGTTTCACCTGTTAGCAGGTGCAAATCGGGAATGAAAGGGGGTGTCTGATGGACGAGAAAACATGCATTGAAGTGGAAGCTGCCGCCTTCCGGGGCCTGGTCGAACATCTGCAGCGGCGCAGCGATGTGCAGAACATCGACCTCATGAACCTGGCCGGATTTTGCCGGAACTGCCTGTCCAAGTGGTATCTCGCGGCGGCCAAGGAGCGCGGCATAGACATGGAGTATGACCAGGCCACCCAGGCCGTCTATGGCATGCCGTACGCCGAGTGGAAAGCAAAATACCAGAAGGAAGCGACGCCTGAACAACTGGCAGCTTTCGAAGAAACCAAATCACTGCACGCCTATATCAGCGGGCATCAGAAGTAGCAACGTCAGCGGTGATCCAGAACGTAAAGACTGAGCACAATCCTGTATCTGGCGTCTATGCTTAACGGTGGAGGTGATGTCCAATCATGACTCAGTATTTATGTGATTCCGAGTTCCCCTGGTGCCCGGGCGATGCGCGAAGCGGTGAATTCTACAAGCTGCGGGTGAAAGACTTGTCGCCCACCCAGTTCGCGGTCGGCAAGGCGGAGGTCGATGTGCGTGCCGGGCGCATGCGCAAGAAGTTCCGGAAAGACCCGGGCAAATTGCACGATTATCTGCGCACACGACCGATTCCGATTGTGGTGCGGGGCAAGCGCTTTTACCTGGTTGATCACCACCACCTGGTGCGCGCACTGTACGATGCCTTGCACAAGGAACGCGGCAAGGATATCTGTGTTTATGTCACGGTGATGGCCAATGCCAGCACCCTGGAGGACGTGTATTTCTGGAAGACCTTGCACGAGCGGAACTGTGTGTATCTGTTCGATCAATCCGGCGGTGGCCCGCAGCAGCCAGCAACGCTGCCTGAACATATCAAGGACCTCAAGTTCGATCCCTACCGCAGTCTGGCGTGGATTGTTCGTGAACATCATGGTTACGTGAAGAACAAAGAGCCATTTTCGGAATTCAAGTGGGCGAACTTCTTCCGCACGCGCATCCTGCTGGACCACGACATACTGGCGGGTAAACATACGTTCGACGATTTCGCCTTTGCAGTGGATGAGCACGGTGCGCTCGAAGTCACCGACGACGGTAAGGAAATCCTCGAAGAGGCGCTGTTCCTCGCAGCCAGCGAAGAGGCGCGCGGATTGCCGGGGTTCAGAGGGGCTATGGTTTAGGGAACCTCGGATTAACGAAATCACATTATCCTGTAGGAGCACCCGTAAACCCGTCGGGCACAAGCGCCGTCCTTCGGCGCGATTATGAGGCTTACGCTATCGCGGCCAGGGGGCCGCTCCTACGTTGAATTCGAATAATCAGGATTTCACCAGGAGAATACCATGTCAGAGGTGAGCACAGAATCCAAGGGTTTCCGCCTGCCGGTTATGGAGGGTGTGCTACCCATAAAGGCATCGCAGATCCCGGCCGAGCTCATTGCCGGACTCACGCTGGCAGCGCTCGCGGTGCCCGAAGTGATGGGGTATACCAAGATTGCGGGCACGCCGGTGATCACCGGTCTCTACACCATTCTCATTCCCATGGCGCTGTTTGCGTTTTTCGGGTCTTCGCGGCACCTGGTGGTCGGTGCCGATTCGGCGACGGCGGCAATCCTCGCCGCCGGCCTGGTAGGCCTCGCGGCTACCGGCTCTGACGAATACGTGGCGCTGGCCGCGGTGCTGGCCTTCATGGCCGCCGGCTTTCTCATCCTGGCGCGTATTATCGGCCTGGGTTTCCTGGCGGATTTTCTGTCGCGCACGGTGTTGATCGGTTTCCTCACCGGGGTCGGTATTCAGGTCGCGCTGGGGCAGATCTCGGGCATGCTGGGGCTGAAGGGTGGGGGGCACGGTACCCTGCAGAAAATCTGGAGCGACATTCAGCAGATCGAGCAGATCAACCTGTATGCACTGGCGACAGCCGCCAGTGTGCTGGTGGTCATTGTCGGTTCGAAAAAACTATCGAAGAAAATACCCGGTGCCCTGATCGCCGTGATTGGCGCTATTGTCGCCAGCTGGGCATTGAACCTCGAAGCTCATATACATGTACTCGGGGCTATCCCCAGCGGCCTGCCACATATCGGACTTCCAGAGGTCAAGTGGAGCTGGGAACTCATTGGCAAACTGGTGCCCACGGCATTCGCCATGTTTGTCGTCATCCTGGCGCAGAGCGCCGCGACCTCGCGTGCCTATGCCGCGCGCTATAACGAACGCTTCAGCGAAAACACCGACCTGGTCGGTCTGGGGCTGGCCAATATCGGCGCCGGCCTGTCCGGCACCTTTGTGGTCAACGGCAGCCCCACCAAGACGCAGATGGTCGACAGCGCAGGCGGACGCAGCCAGCTGTCGCTGATTGTCACGGCGCTGATTGTCTTGCTGGTGCTGCTGTTTCTCACCGGGCCGCTGGCCTACATGCCGGAAGCGGTGTTGTCAGCGGTGGTATTCCTGATCGGTGTCGATCTCATCGACGTCAAGGGCATGCAGAGCATCTTTGCCCAGCGGCGTTCGGAGTTCTGGGTGGCGCTGATCACTGCCGCGATGGTGGTGTTCATCGGCGTAGAGCAGGGCATCATACTGGCGATTGTTTTGTCCCTGATCGATCACACGCGGCGCGGATACCGGCCGAAGAACGTGGTACTGGTGCCCTCCGAGGCGGGTGTCCTGCATGCACAACCGGTGGCAAGCAAAGCCCAGGCGGTGCCCGGCCTGATGATATACCGTTTCACGCACAGCATGTACTACGCGAATTCCGAGCAACTGTCGGAAGAAGTCACCGATCTCGTTAACAATGCCGACCCGCCCATTCGCTGGTTCTGCATGGATGCCTCCGCGGTCGATGATGTCGACTACTCCGCGGCGAAAACCCTGCGCTCGATATTCGCGATACTGAAAGAAAAACGCATACATCTGGTCATTGCCCAGGTGCTCGACGATGTCAGGGAAGTAAGCCGGTACAGGCTGCGGGAGCTTTATGGCGAGGATGCCTTCTATGACACGCTGGATGATGTCGTCAAAGACTACCGGAAACAAACGCAGGGGGATCGCTAGCGATGCTGGGTGAGAAAATTCTGGTCGCCTTGTCGATGATGTTCTTGTGCACGATTATCCATGCCTTGTTTAGTGTTGCCGGGCTTCACATGCTCGAATGGCGCCTGGCGCGCTTCGGGCAGCCAAGAGGTCCTTTCGTCCAGATTTTACTCGTCTGGCTGATGACCCAGTGGATGTTTATTGCCATTGTCATCGAGGCAGTGCTGTGGGCATTGGTGTACCTGTATACCCTTGAAATCACCGTGCTCCCCGATCCCCAGACGGCCTTCTATTTCTCCATGGTGACGTTTACCACGCTGGGCTATGGTGATGTCGTTCTGAGCGGTGAATGGCGCACACTGGCGTCTATCCAGGCGGCCAACGGTGTGATCATGTTTGGCTGGACCACGGCGTTGATTTTTTACTTTATTCAGAAAATCTATAAAGACGTCTAGTCTCCGGAGAAGATTGCTATGTATGAAACGCTGGCTTTGCTCGCCGTTTTTGTACTGGTTTACAGTGCGGTTGCCGGTGCTGTTGAGCGTGCCTGGATCAGCGGCCCGATTATTTTTACCCTGTTCGGACTGTTAATCGGACCGGTCGGACTGGACGTGCTATCGCTGGAAGCGGATCGGGAAATGATCAAGGCACTGGCGGAAGTCACGCTGGCCATGGTGCTGTTCACCGACGCGGCCGGTGCCGATATGGGCGTACTGAAAAAAACCTCCGGACTGCCGGCGCGGTTGCTGTTGATCGGATTGCCGTTGACCATTCTGCTGGGGTTCGGTACAGCCGCGCTGCTGGTCGACAGTCTGTCAGTGTTCGCCATCGCTGTGCTGGCAACCATGCTGGCGCCTACCGATGCGGCATTGGGTAAGGCAGTCGTCACCAACGAAGCGGTACCCGATGAAATCCGCCAGGGTCTGAATGTCGAGAGTGGCCTGAACGACGGTATCTGTGTACCAATCCTGTTTGTCTTCCTGGCGTTGGCGCTGGACAAGGCGGGTGACGAAGGTCCGTGGACGCTGGCGCTGAAACTGGTTGCCGAGGAAATCGGTATCGGTCTCGCCGTCGGGCTGGTGCTTACCTTTCTCGCTGTCAAATTGCTGAAGTTCACCCGACAGCGGGGATGGGTGACACATACCTGGATCCAGATACCGGTTGTCGCGCTGGCGCTGAGCTGTTTTGCGGTCGCCCAGTGGCTGGGTGGCAGTGGTTTTATCGCGGCCTTCAGCGGTGGCATCCTGCTCGGGATTATGGATGCGCATCTTTCGAAGGAAGTAAAAGATGAATTTCTGCTCGCTTCAGAGGGCACCGGTGACACGCTCGCACTGATAACCTGGGTGATATTCGGTTCGGCCGTGGTGGGGCAGGCAGTCGGTAATTTCAGCTGGATGATCCTGCTGTATTCGATTTTAAGCCTGACGGTTATTCGCATGCTGCCAGTCTTCCTGTCCCTCACCGGTAGCGGTGTCGACACCGAAGGCAAACTGTTTATCGGCTGGTTTGGCCCGCGCGGCCTGGCGAGTATTGTGTTTGCCGTCATCGTCATGGAAAGCGGGCTGCCGGACAGTGGCCCACTGGCGATGACCGTTACGTGCACTATTATTCTCAGCATTATCGGTCACGGCATCACTGCAAATCCCTGGGCCAGGGCGTATGGCGAGCGCAGGCGACTGGCGCAGCAGGGTGCAGCTGGCAAGCAATGAATAGCCGATAAATCAATCCAGGTTGGATACCGGGATTTTGCAGGAGCGGTCTCCTGACTGCGGTCAGCACGGGCTGACCATCGCGCCGAGGGATGGCACTCCTGCGGTGGTATAAAGAACCTGAATCCACGCAAACATGAGGTGAATGATGGACGATAAAACGCGGACTGAACTGGAAGCAGCTGCTTTCCGGGGCCTGGTCGAACATCTGCAACGCCGCAGCGATGTGCAGAACATAGACATCATGAATCTTGCCGGGTTTTGCCGGAACTGCCTGTCCAAGTGGTATCTTGCTGCGGCGAAAGAGCGTGGTGTGGAAAGCCATATGGCGAGTGGAAAGAAAAATACCAGGCAGCAGCGACGCCTGAGCAAATGGAGACGTTTGAAAGTACCAGGCCACTGCACGCATATATCAGTGGACATCAAAAGTAGGTGCTGAAGTACCATTCTGTATTACAAGGTAAGTAACTTCTGTGCGTCTGAAAGTCATCTTTCTACTCGCCGGTCTTGTTACTTTCGAGGCCGCTACTGGTAGCGAAACAACACCAAAAACGTATGTCGGGCGTTCAGTTTGCGCGGAATGTCATGAGTCTCAGGCTGTGCAATGGTCCGGATCTCATCATGATCTGGCGATGCAGCCAGCTACCGCCGAGACCGTGCTGGGCAATTTCGATAAAGCCAGCCTGACCCACTTTGGTGTTACGACATCCTTTTATAAAAAGAATGGCAAGTTCATGGTCCGCACTGAAGGGCCGGATGGCAAGCTCCAGGACTACGTAATCAAATACACCTTTGGTGTGCTACCCCTGCAACAATACCTGATCGAATTCCCCGGTGGCCGCATGCAGGCGTTGAGCCTGGCCTGGGACACTCGGTCGGAAGAGCAGGGTGGTCAGCGCTGGTTCCATCTTTATCCCGATGAAAAGATCGCCCACGATGACGAGTTGCACTGGACCAAACCCAGCCAGAACTGGAACAGCATGTGTGCGGAATGTCATTCGACACAACTGGAAAAGAATTACGATCCAGTCACCAGGACGTTCTCGACCACCTGGTCAGAAATCGATGTCTCCTGTGAAGCGTGCCATGGGCCGGGGTCGGATCATGTGACATGGGCAAAACACAAGACAGGTTTTGAAAAGTTCGAAGCCAGTAAAGGGCTGGTGCTTCAACTCGATGAGCGTAGCAATGTCAGCTGGAAGATTAACCCGAAAACCGGGAGCGCTGTTCGCAGCGAAGTGCGTAGCAGTGACAAAGAGATCGAGATGTGCGCCCGCTGCCATTCAAGGCGTAGTCCGATCAGCAGCGACTATGCGCATGGCGAGCCGTTACTGGATCACTACCTGCCGAGGCATCTCGATGAAGGCACTGTATTTCGCCGATGGTCAGATCGATGACGAGGTCTATGTCTACGGCTCCTTCATACAGAGCAAGATGTATCACGCCGGCGTGACCTGCAGTGATTGCCATGAGCCGCACAGCCTGGCATTGAGAGCTCCCGGCAACGGCGTGTGTCTGCAATGTCACCAGACAGAAAAGTACGACAAGCCGAGTCACCATTTTCACAAGACCGGTTCACCGGGGGCGAGCTGCGCTGAATGTCATATGCCACCCAGAACGTACATGGTGGTTGATCCGCGACACGACCACAGTATGCGCATTCCGCGCCCGGATCTTTCGGTGACACTGGGCACCCCCAACGCCTGTAACAATTGCCACGAAGATAAGGATGCCGAGTGGGCAGCGGCGCAGGTTAAAACCTGGTACGGGGCTGCGCCGACCGGCTTCCAGGCTTATGCAGAAGCCTTTGCACGGTGCCTGGCAGGACAAGCCTGGCAGTGGAAATGCGCTGGCGGCATTAATTCGAAATATGGACACACCGGCGATTGCACGCGCAACGGCGTATGCGTCAGATAGGCCCATACCTGAGTGCTGCGACGATTGATGTGCTGCCACAGGGGTTGTCGGATGATAACCCCGCTGTTCGCGCTGCCGCTGTGGCGGCACTGGAATCGGTGCCAGCGGAAATACGTGTGCGGCTGGCTTTCCCGATGCTGGAAGACCCGGTACGTGCGGTGCGCATTGAGACTGCGCGGGTACTGGCGTCCATTCCGGCTGGTGACTTGCCCGGTGATCAACGCGCTTTACTTGAGAAGGCACTGCAGGAGGCTGTTACTGCCCAGCAGGCCATGGCTGAACGCCCTGAGGCACAAACTTATCTCGGCAGTTTGTATGCCGCACTGGGCGAAACAGAAAAAGCGGGTTCAGCGTATAAAACAGCGATAGAGGTCAATGCGGCGTATGTTCCCGGCTACGTCAATCTGGCTGACCTTTACCGTGCACAGGGCAGGGAGGCAGACGCAGAAAACGTATTGCGCCGCGCAGCCAAAGTGAATCCCGGGAATGCGAGCGTACACCATGCCCTGGGACTGTCCCTGGTACGGCAACAACGTACGGATGAAGGTGTAGACGAGCTCCGTCTGGCGGCAACCTTAACGCCGGAGAATGTGCGCTACGTATATGTATATGCGGTTGCGCTTAATTCAACCGGTAAGCCGGAACAGGCGGTCATGGTATTACAGGGAGCGCACAACCAGCATCCGAATAGCCGTGAGATCCTGAGCGCGCTGGTGGCATTCCATCGTGATATGGGCAATCAGGCGGCAGCGCAAAGCTATGCAGAGAAACTGCGCGCAATTTCACCGCAATAAAATCGGCGTCAAACAAGACATGCTTGTCACCGGGGAGTTGTCGGTTCTTTATTCAGGCTCGCAGCAGCCTCCTGCAGGCGTGATGCCTGTTCTAGTTGCTGACTTTTCTGCAGTTGCACTGCGTAGCGCTTCAATACGTTGGCCAATGTGCGTTTTTCATCATCGTCCAACTGGTCGGCAACAGGTACAGTTTGTTCGAGTAGCAGCGCGCCATCCTGCCATTGGCCTTGCCCGGCGAGAATCAGCGACATTTCAAGGTGCCGGCGCGCCACTTGAGGGCTGGCGGATCCCGATAGCGTCTGCTCCAGCGTGAGTGACTGGCCGAGCAAGTCGGCTGCTTCATTATATTTCGCCAGCTGGCGCTTTATACTCGCGAGCTTGTAAAGCCGCTCTGACCTGACTTGCGGTGCGAGGACGTCGTCAGCGGCATCTCCAACGGCTAGCTGGCAGTGTTCTTCAGCGAGTTCCAGTTCGCCTATTTCCAACGCCCGTTCACAGACTCTGGCTTCTGCATCCAGTTGGCTGGCTGCGTTATCACAGGCGCTTGCCAGGGCTGAAAGGACAAAAATGATCAAAATTCTTGTTAACACACGTTTTTACCGACAGTTTGTTTCTGAATGGCGACGTCTGGCCGCACGTACATAAATATAGAGTTAACCGACTGAATTGACAAATTCCAATAAAAGCTTCGTAAACGTACCAAAGGTTACATACAAGGGCTGCCAGCTAATTTAGATTCTGTCTTAGAATAATTCCAATCGAAGAGGTTGCATTCAGACCAGACGACAGTTAAGGCATTTAATCATGCGACAACGTGTCACATATTTGTCAGCTGATCTGAATGATAGCATCCGCAAGCTGCTGCATTTATTGGCGGCATAATAACGAGATGTGCAGTTTCACGGGAATCGAAATTTATGAGCGGAAACACCTCAATCCCATTGCCGCTCCAGCTCCCGTTGCAAGCTATGTGCTTGTGAAAACCTAACGAGCCCAGTGATAAGGGCTTTCACTTATCGGAGGAGAACTTATGAAACGCTCAGCTACTAAGTATCCCGGTCATACTGGGGTTATCAGCCTTACCATTCAGCGCATTTGCTGCTGTTCCAAAGGAGTGTCCGCCGGAACTGGCGGCAGACGCTCCGACTGTCCCACTGTCAATAGAGCAGGCGGACATTAACAGCGGTGCGCTCAGTTTCGACGAGATCAACGATCACGGTGAACTGCTGTTCATCGCCAAGTTCAACACCTGCGATGGCCGGGGCCGTCCGGAGACCACCGGTGGCGGCGCCGCACGTGCGGTGCCAACCGTCGACGAATTAGGAGAACCTGTAGACGCAGGACAAATCGCCAAGCTGCGCACCTCGGCACCGGATTCCGACGCCTGTGCCGGATGTCACAATGATCCCGAGGCCGGTGGCGGCGGTGATTTCGTCGCCAACGTGTTCGTGCTGGCGCAGACACTCGATCCGGTCACCCTGTCGGTGAGCCCCTCGAGAAGCAACAACCGTAATACCCTGGCCATGCACGGTTCCGGCCCGATCGAAATGCTGGCCCGCGAAATGACCACGGATCTGCAGGCCCAGTTCGCCGCCCTGCCGTCCGTTGCCGGCACCTATACGCTCACCACCAATGGCGTGGACTTCGACGTCGAGATCGACGGTAGCAAGAATGTCATTGAAGCCGAAGGCATCGATCCCGACCTGATCGTCAAGGTCTTTCACCAGGCTGGCAAGGTCATCTCGCTGCGCGAGTTTTCCGACAATGCCATGAACCACCACCACGGTATGCAGGCCGAAGAGCGTTTCGATCTGAATCCCGCCAAGGGTTTTAATCCGGACTTTGACAACGACGGTTACGAGCGTGAGCTGACCATCGGTGATCAGACTGCCATCAGCATCTGGCAGGCACAGTTGTCGACACCAACCCAGGTAATGCCCAAGGGCAAGAAAGCCCGTAAGCAGGTGCAAGCACGGTGAAGAGGTATTCGACGATATCGGCTGTACTTCCTGCCACGTGCCGAAAATGGTGCTGAACAGCCGTCACTTTGTCGAACCCAATCCGTTCAACCCGCCGGGCACCTGTGCCAGTGCAGCTGATGGCTGTCCTGACTTCGCCTTCGATATGACCAAGACCGGCGACAAGCCGCGTGCTGGAGAAGGGTCCGAATGGTACTGCCATTATCCGTGCCTACACCGACCTGAAACGCCACAACCTGTGTGACGATCCGGGACCGGGTGCGATCCGTTGGTTCTGTAACGAACAGCTGGCACAGGGACGGGCTGACCAGGACGGCAAGCCGGGGACCGAGTTCTTCCTGACCCGCAAGCTGTGGGATGTCGGCAACTCCGCGCCTTACGGTCACCGCGGTGACGTCACCACCATCACCGAAGCGATTCTGCTGCACGGTGGCGAGGGACGTGCTTCGCGCGATGCGTTTGAAGCGAGTTCTGTCGACGATCAGAAAGCACTGGTGGCGTTCCTGAAGACCCTGCAGATCGTACCTCAGGGTGATAACAAGTCGCGCAATAATCGTGGTGGTAATCACGACAATGACGACTAGGCTTAATGGCCTGTAAATCCTGAAGGAGCGGCCACCTGGTCGTTCCTTCAGAAAATTTTCCATAGCATGTCCATGCTAACCGGCCTTTTCAGGCCGGTTTTTTTTGCTTCGTAATCGGTAGTCCGTGCCTGCGTCCCGCCATGTTTTGGCACCATTTGAGTGTTAGGATTGGAGTAGCGCTGTTAACTGGTCTGCAAGTCGGTGCTGGCTGGTGAGGAATCTGATGGGCGAACTCGATCAATTAGCCACCATAATTTCGCTGAGTATGGGCGTGGCCTGGGCCAGTGGTATCAATCTTTATGCAGCGCTGCTCACGCTGGGCGTGCTCGCCAATACCGGCAATATCGTATTGCCGGAAGAGTTGCAGATCGTCGCTAATCCTTTAGTCATGGCCTCGGCCGGCGTGATGTATGTGGTGGAATTTTTCGCCGACAAGATTCCGGGTGTTGATACCGTCTGGGATGCCTTGCAGAGCTTTGTGCGTATTCCTGGAGGAGCGATACTGGCGGCGGCTGCCATCGGCGATGTAACGCCGGCTGCGCAGATGTCTGCCGCAATACTTGGTGGCGGACTCACCGCCGCAACCCACGCCACCAAAGCGGGTTCACGCGTGATGATCAATACTTCGCCGGAACCGGTAAGCAACTGGGGCGCCTCGCTGGGTGAGGACGTTGTGGTAGTTGGCGGACTATGGGCAGCGCTGAACCACCCCTATATTTTCCTCGGCCTGTTGTTGCTGTTTATTGTATTGATGGCCTGGTTGCTACCGAAATTGTGGCGTGGAGTAAGAATGGTCGCAGCGAAGATCGGTGCCCTTTTTGGGCGGACATCCAAACAGTCGGCCATTGTGAAAGCTGATAATGACCGCGAGTAATTAACCGCAAGCAGGCGACAAAAAAGTGACGGATTGAGGGGTGTTTTCCAGGTTGGACTGGAGGGGAGAGAGGGAATAAACTCACGCTTTGATGAAATGAGGAGAATGTCTAAATGAAGTTGATGAAACGGTCTGTAGTCGGAACCCTGACCACAACGCTGGCACTTGCAGCGGGTTCGGTGGCGGCAAATGGTGGTTTTGTAGGCGTAGGCGTCACTGCAGCACCTGATTATGAAGGTGGCGATGACTACGTGGCTACACCCGCATTGTTTGGACGGATCAACCTGGCTGAGGAACGCTACCTGGCGCTGGTTGGCAGCGCCGACGCTGCGCGCGGTGGACGACTGGTGTTCAACGTAGTATCCAATTCACCCTGGGAAATAGGCCCGGCGGTAGGCGTACGCTACGAGCGCAACGATCCTGACAATGAGCGTGTCAAACGCATGGACGACATCGACTTTGCAGTGGAAGCCGGTGGTTTTATTTCCTACCGGTCGAATGGCTGGTTTGGGACCCTGGGTCTGATGGCTGACGTTTCCGACACCTACGGCGGCTATATCGCTGATCTGCAGGGCGGTTTCAAACAACAGCTCAATAATGATTTCAGCCTTACCTATACGGCAAGTGTTTCCTATGTCGACGATGAGTACATGGACGACATACTTCGGTGTGGATGGCAGTGATGCTGCATCCAGCGGCTTGCCGTTTTATGAGGCAGACGGCGGAATCAAGGACTACGGCCTGGGTATAGGGGCCAATTACAAGTTCAACAAGGCCTGGGGTACTCGTCGCCAATGTGAATTACTATCGATTGGCCGGGGATGCTGAAGACAGCCCGATTGTCGACAGTGAAGGTGACAAGAACCAGTTCAAGTCTGCGGTGGCAGTGACTTACAGTTTCTGATTAAGACATCGTCGCGTTTTCTTCAGGCCTGCCTTCATTGACATGAGGGCAGGCCTTGTTACTTTCAGGGTTTAGGTAGTCATGTCATCCGGTGAAATACAGTTCTGGCCGCTATTGCTCGGCTGGACCATTGTCGTGTTGTTGCTGATCTATGGCTGGAAACGTCAGGCCATGATCGCGGCGGCGGGTATGGCGATCGTTTCTTACGCGGTGCTCTCGGTTGGGCTGGGGTGGACATAAGTTTACGCATCAGGAAAGGTGAGACCCGCCTGCGCGAGACCGATGACACTCTGGCACGGCTGATTGATCTGCACGGCCCCTGCAGCCTGATGCGTAGCCCCAGGCCGCATTTTCATACCCTTGTCTGGGCCATTATCAACCAGCAACTTTCGGTTAAGGCGGCCAGGACCATCGAAGAACGGCTATTGGCATACCTCGATACCGATATTGTCAGTGCCGATCACCTTAAAGGAAAACGTGAGAGCAGCTTGCGCCGATGCGGGCTGAGCGGTGCCAAGATTCGCTATATCTGTGAACTGGGGCGGCGGGTGCGTAGCGGGGCGCTTGATCTTGAATCACTTGAAAGCCTCGATGATGATCAGGTCTCTGCGGTATTGATGGATTTGCCGGGCGTAGGGCGATGGACAGCAGATATGTTGCTGATGTTTTCGCTGGGGCGACTCGATGTGCTGCCGATCGGCGATCTTGCGCTGCGTAAGTCGATCTCTACCCTGTACCGGTTACCCGATGACTCCAGTGCTGAAGATATCCTGATCGTGACCGAGAGCTGGCGTCCCTACCGGAGTATTGCCAGCTGGTATTGCTGGGCGGCGGTTGATTAGCAAAGCGCAGAGGTGTTTTTCTTCTGTGCAGTCGATCCTGAATCCTCTAGAATAAAGTTTCCGGTAAATTAACCAAAGCAGTTGCCAAGTATGATGGATCTGGTTCCGGGTATTCGCAATGCTGTGCGTGCAGTGATCATGCAAGATGATCATCTCCTCCTGTTACGCAAAGAATATGAAGATGGCAGCGAACGTTATGTTTTGCCCGGCGGCGCCCAGGACCTGGGGGAGACACTCGCGGCAGCCCTGCAGCGGGAATGTCGTGAGGAGATCGATACTGAAGTCACGATCTCCGGGCTGCTATATCTGGCCGACCTCTTCACGCCAAAAGAAACAACGCCTCCCAGCTATCGACACCAGGTAGAGTATTTCTTTCTTTGCGATGTGCCTGATGCCTATGTTGCACAAAACGGATATCGGCCGGACAAGCACCAGGCTGCTGTTGTGTGGGTCGAACGGCAGCAGCTTCATTCAATCAATATTTTCCCCTCAGGCCTATCCGATCTGTTTGTATCGGGAAATCTTGATGCACACCCGATCTACCTCGGGCAGATAGGGCCATGACCAACCTGCCTTCAGATATCAGTAAAAACCTTCGTTTTCTTATTGCCGACGTAAAAAACCAGCTCGACGAACTCAAGCGTTTATTCAAGTCACGCTCCGGTGCCCGGGTGCAACGCGTGCTTGACCGCAGGGGCTATTCCGAAAACCTGATGTTGCGGATTCAGAATGCCTGTATCCAGGGAATTGCCGAAGCCAGCGAGAACATGATCCCGAGATTTCGGGCAGTACAAAGCATTGCTGCAGATCTGGATCGTATAACCGGGCTGGCGCTGGATGCCATCAACCAGATGGGTCAGATTCAGAGCAGGGAGGGTATTCCGGGAAAACGTTACCTGTCCATGCTCGATAACGTTTTTTACGGAATAGACTTGATAGAAGAAACGCTGGATGAGAACGATACCCGGCTTGCGCTCAAACTCGGTGAATGCGAACGCAAGACCGGGCTCGAATACAGGAAGTTGCTGACGGATTACACGCAAGCGCTTAAGCGGAGAAAACGTACTGAAGATCTTGTTGCGGCACTTCTTGTGGCACATACCCTTGAACGCATGGGCGACCTGCTTCTGGATATAGGTGAGGCCCTGTTGTCCAGCATCCTTGGTCAACCTATGGGCATGGATCGCTATCACTCACTGCTGGATTCACTCCAGTTACTGTCAGGACCAGGCAGACATCAGGCGATGGCTGTTGAAACTATTGCCGAAACGCGTTCCGGGAGTGGTATTTCCGGCATCTCCCGGGCAGGAAAAGGCAAGAAAAAGGCGTCCGCTTACGTGGCGATATACAAGGACGGCGTGCGCAGAAAACTTAAAGAGGAGCGCGATGGCGTTGAGAACTGGCACGAAATCTATCCGGGGCTTGCCCCGAGGATCCTCTCATATAAAAAACGGGGCGATTCGGCCTCTTTGCTGATAGAGCATCTTTCCGGCATGACCTTCGAGCAGATACTGGTCAAGGAATCCGACGAATTACTCGCGCTGACATTGCGAAAACTGGGCAGGACGCTCAACAATGTCTGGAAAGAAACAAAAATCAAAAAGCCTGTGTCAGCGGCATACATGCGGCAGTTGAATAAACGCATTAACGATGTTTACGCGGTACACCCCGAATTCGAATCAAGCTGCAGTAAGGTCTGTGGGTATGAGATGGCATCGTTCGGGCAGCTGGTGAAAAAGGTTGCAGCAATAGAACAAAAATTGAAGCCCCCGTTCTCCGTGTATATTCACGGCGATTTTAACGTGGACAATATTATCTACGATCCCAGGGAGCAGAAGATAAACTATATTGATTTGCACAGATCGTGCTATATGGATTATGTACAGGACGTATCGGTGTTTATGGTTTCCAATTACCGTCTGCAGATAATGGCTGCACCTGTACGCAAGCGCATAATCGGTGTGATCAGGGAATTTTATAAAATCGCGGAGCGATATGCCCGGCGTAACGAGGATAAAACCTTCGAGATACGGCTGGCTCTCGGCCTGGCTCGATCGTTTGTCACATCGACCCGTTACATTCTGGACAAGTCACTGGCGGGCAATATGTATCTAAGAGCCCGCTACCTGCTTGAGCAGGTAGTCAAGCTGGATGAACGGGATTATGAGCGCTACAAGGTTCCGGTAAAGGAGTTATTCATTGGCTGATTTTCGAATAGGTGTTGTCGGTCTTCCCGGAAAATGGTCAACGGAAGTATTGGCAGATGCCGTCGAGGCTCACACCGGTTTTCGCCTGATCATTGATATGCAGTCAGTCTCTCTTGATCTTGCAAGTCAGACACTGGTTTATGCGGGACACGACATTTGTGATCTCGATGCCCTGATCATCAAGAAAATAGCCGGCGAGTATTCGCCCGCTACACTGGACCGTCTTGAACTGTTACGTGTTGCAGAGGCGAAAGGTGTCCGTGTGTTCAGTGGTGCGGAAAAGATCCTGCGCCTGATCGACCGCCTGAGTTGTACCGTATCGCTGCGGAACGCCGGCATCCCCATGCCGGAAACGGTGGTGACTGAAGACGTTGAAACGGCGTATAAAACTGTTGGTAACTATGGCGAGGCGGTCTTTAAGCCGCTTTATTCGACCAAGGCCCGCGGTATGTGTGTGATCAAGGCTGCTGATGGTGAAGCGCAGGTCAGAAAAGAGATCAGGAAATTTCAGAATGAAAATCAGATGATGTATATCCAGAAGAAGAAAGATTTAAAGGGGCAGGACTTCGGTATGGTATTTCTTGGTGGCGAGTATCTTGGGAGTTACGCGCGCGTTACCGGTAGTGATTCCTGGAATACGACCATTCACCATGGTGGTAAGTACATGCCTTATGAAGCAACGCCTGAGCTGATCGAGCTTGGCTTTCGCGCGCAGGCGCCGTTCAAGATGGATTTCACAACAGTTGACGTAGCTATTGCCGAGGAGGGGCCCGTGGTTTTCGAGGTCTCGGCTTTCGGAGGTTTTCGTGGAGCAAAGGACGGTATCGGTATCGATGCAGCAGGTCACTATGCCGATTACGTGATCGAGAGGCTGGGAGAAGCGCAGGGTGATTGACAATGCAGGGGATGCGGCGAAGCTACTCAGAGCCGACCATGAGCTGGTTGATGATGTCCTGTATCTCGAGACGGGTGGGTTCTGTCTTGGTATACGGTCCAATTCGGAGTCTTTCATTCGTAAGTTGGCAAGGTATTTTGACCACGTGGTCGTCGATGCCTGTACGCCAGATGCTGTTGTTGAGGCCTATGATACCGACGTTCTCGAACTGGACGTTGACTGGAAGGACTGGGCACGCGAGCCGGGTAAGTCAGGTAGAAAGGATGCGTACCACGAACTTGAAGACGGGCGACTGGTTCTAAAGGTACGTACCGGCATGATCTTTCTACAGAGTCCGGGGGCCAGGATTGCAGCGGGGCCCTGCAGCGAGTTGGACAACCAGGTTATCAATTTTATTAATTCCCAGTACATGAACTGGTTACAGCAACATGACTGGTTGATTTGTCATGCTTCAGGTCTGGACGTGGACGGCATAGGAATAGGCATGGCAGGCCTGTCAGGGGGCGGCAAGTCGACCCTGATGCTGGGTTTGATGGATCGAACCTGATGTGCGCTATGTGACCAACGACCGGCTCTTCATACATCGGCAAGATGGACAGGTGAAAGCCAGGGGCATCCCAAAGCTGCCGAGGATCAATCCGGGTACCATTGTGCACAATCCCGCCCTGCATGGACTGATCGATGCAGCGCGTCGCAAGGCGCTATTGACGCTGCCGCAACAGGAGCTCTGGCACCTGGAAGAAAAACACGATGTGATGATTAACGAAATTTATGGTGAAGACCGTATCGAGGAGGAGATGCTGCTTCGCGGTTTTCTGGTTCTTAACTGGTCTCATGATTCGAAGCAGGCAACACATCTGGATGCGGTGGATCTTGAATCAAGGAAGGACTTGTTACCGGCGATCATGAAATCACCCGGACCATTTATGCAGTTTAAGGATAACTCGATGTACCAGGACGCCGAACCGCTTGATAGTCAGATATACATTGAGACCTTGCGCGGCGTAACGATACTTGAAGCCAGCGGCAGGGTGGATATTCCCCTGTTGCAGAAAGAGCTCGCTCAGTGGGCCAGAGATAGTTAGATAAAGTAATGAGGATACAACTTCGTGGCGCGTGAACTATTGATACTCAGGCATGGAAAATCGGACTGGAGTGCTGATGCCGGTGATTTTGACCGGCCGTTAAACAACAGGGGGAAGCGCGGTGCCCAGCGTATGGGTGTCTGGTTGTGGCAGCAGGGTCTGCGGCCGGACCTGATTATCAGTTCTCCGGCAGAGAGGGCGATCACCACGGCGCACAAGTGCTGCAAGAGCATGGGCATGATGGCGAGTGATGTTGTTGAAGATGATCGCGTCTATGCGGCTTCACTGGACGAACTGCTGGAGGTTCTGAAGGATGCCCCGGCAGATGCTGGCCGCACCATGCTGGTTGGACATAATCCGGGCCTTGAAGACTTGCTTGAGTTTCTCATCGGCGACGATATTCCGTTAGCTGATGACGGCAAGCTGTTACCAACGGCTACGCTGGCGTATTTGGCAATGCCGGATGACTGGCAAACGCTGGCTTCAGCGTGTGCGACACCGGCAAGCATCGTGCGGCCCGGTGAGTTGCCTAAAAGGTTTCCCTATCCTGCGCCCGATGGTGAAGGTCGGAGAGACCGGCCTGCCTACTACTACACACAGTCAGCAGTAATTCCCTATCGTGTTGATGATGACGGCCAGAGAGCATTTCTGGTGATTGGATCCAGCAAGAAACATCACTGGGTGGTACCCAAAGGTATCAAGGACCCGGGATTGTCGCCACAGCAATCCGCAGCCAAAGAGGCATGGGAAGAAGCCGGGATACGGGGTGAAGTGTCTGACGAGCTGCTGGGGCATTACAAGGTTGAAAAATGGGGGGCGGAATGCAGTGTCGATGTTTATGCCATGCGTGTTAGCGAGATTGTCGATGAGGATACCTGGGAAGAAAACCATCGCCAGCGTCACTGGCTGTCGGCAAAAAAGGCAGCGGCCAGTCTGAAACAGCCGGAACTGGGTGCCATGTTGCTGGACCTGGCGGCGCGGTTGAAGGGCTGATATGCCTGAACTTGTCGCAGCACTGATTCGCCATGCGGAATATCAGCAATTAGCGGATACCCCGAGTGCGCACCAGCCGTTCCCTTTGACCGACAAGGGCAGGGAGCAGGCGCAGCGGGCCGCCGGCAATCTACAGCAGGAAGCCGGGAACCACGGCTGGGATATCGCCGGGGAACTGCACAGTTCACAGTTGCTGAGGGCGTGGGAGACTGCGAGTATCATCGCCGATCACCTTAAAGGAGCACATACAGTCAGTACGTTTGCCGGGCTGGCTGAACGTAGTGTGGGCTGTGTAGCCAACCTGACCATTCAACAGATCGAAACCGTCGTTGGCGAAGATCCACGATGCGACCGCTTGCCCAAAGACTGGAAATCCAACAGCCGGTTCTGTCTGCCTTTTCAGGGTGCTGAATCCCTGGTTCAGGCAGGTGAGCGTGTGGCCGGTCACCTGAAGATCGCCATGCAACAGCTTGTGGAGCAGGCGAGTAATGATACGGTCAAGGTGTTTGTCGGTCATGGTGCGGCGATTCGCCATGCCGCGTATTCACTGGGTATTCTGCGTTTCGAGGAGATTGCCCGCTTGAGTATGTACCATGCGGAACCGGTTTACATCGAATACACAGCAACGGGCTGGCAACATGTGGCAGGCAACTGGAAGGTTCGGGACCAGGTAATTGAGCTTGACTGATCATCGATGAAAAACCGAATCAACAAGTTAGTTCCTCGTTATAAAGGACGGAAATGGATACAGCCCGAATTGCCTGTCAGGGTGCAGCCCTGGGTTGAAGGCAAAGGCAAATCGCTGCGCCAGAGAAGTTCGGGGCACGAGATTGCTCGTGCGCGGCTGTACAATATGGTTTCGGAGCATCAGTGGCGCTGGCCCAAACACCCGGTTTATTTCATAACCGATATCCATGCTGATGCTGATGCGCTGATCGCCTCGCTGGTTGCATCGGGCAGCGTGCGTAAGACGGGACCGTCAGACAGGGACTTCCGTTTGACCAAAGCCGCACGTCACGGAAGGTTCGTCATTGGAGGGGATTGCTTCGACAAGGGGCCGAGCAATCTCCGTCTTCTGCGCACGCTTAATCGTCTTCACAAGCGGGGCGCGAATTTGCGGTTGCTGGCCGGCAATCATGATATCCGTGTCATGCTTGGCATGCGCAGTGTCGGTCAATACCGTAACCAGAGTAACGAGCACTTTTTTCTGCGTATGGGCCCCAAGGCTGTGCCGCTGCTCCGCGAAATATCGGAGCAGCGGCTGGATAAGTCAGCCTTGAAGCGTCTGCCTTCAAACAAACAGGTCAGAAAGCTCCTTTATCCCTCTGAACAATGGGTCGAGCGATTTCCTGATCTTGCCAGGGATTTTCTTTCAAGTGGCACGATAAAGCTTGAAATGGAGAGAATTAAAAAAAAGGTCGAGCGTTTCGAACACCAGTGTGAGTTATCGGACCTGAGTATGAGGGAGGTCTACGCAGCTACCTTGCAATGGCAGAAAATGTTCCTCAAACCTGGCGGGGAGTTCTACTGGTTTTACAATCGTATGCGATTGTTTTATCGCCAGGGTTCATTCCTGTTCATTCATGCCGGACTCGATGATGAGGTGGCGAAAATGATTAAACACAAGGGTGTAAAACATGTGAACAAGCGCTTCAGAAAACAGTTGAAAGGAAACGACTTGTCTTTCTACCATGGTCCGATAGCGAACAGTATTCGAACCAAGTACCGTGCAGCGGATCATCAACTGACACATAAAGGTGCACGGTTTGCCCATGAGAGTGGTATACATGCCATTATTCACGGCCATCGCAATGTCTATCACGGTCAGCGTATCGTATTACGCAAGAACCTGGTCAATTTCCAGTGCGACACAACCATGGACAGTGGTTCACGCGTTCGGGAGGGTCTCAAAGGTGCGGGAGCCGGTGTGACAATCATTCATCCAGAGAAGTTGGTTCTTGGTATCAGCAGTGATCACGAGTATATAAAAGTCTTTGAACCATCGTCCCTATGTGCACAAGAGAATAGATAATGAAAACAGGAAAGCTGAGCTTCAGACATGAATCCCTTCAGGACGCCAGGACAATAAAAGGTATTCTCAAGGCGCTCACAGACGGGTTGGCCAGTGGCAAACTCAGCTTCAGCGATGCTGATGACAGTATCGAGCTTAAACCCAGAGGGTTGATGAAGCTGAAGATCACCGCAACCCAGGAAGACACCATGAACCGCGTAAATATTCGTATCGCCTGGCAGTCGGAAGAAAAAGCCAGGACTAACAAGGTGGTTAAGGTGAAAAGTAAATAGTCGCTGGAAGCGGTGGTGGAGACGAAGTATAGTATTTATACGATAAATCATTGCCGGAGTGGCTTGGTGGGGCAATTCGCTTCATGCCTTTGATATAAAAATATTTCTTTCCCGTAACGGGCCCGGGCGGTTACAACGCGTTATAAACATGAAAGTCGTTGCGTTTTACAATCTCAAGGGTGGTGTCGGAAAAACAGCTTCGGCGATCAACATAGCACACCTGGCCTCGCGCTCGCGGCTGCGTACGCTTTTATGGGACCTGGATCCACAGGGGGCCGCAAGCTGGTACCTGGGTTCCGATAATATGGATACCTTTAGTGCAAGGAAGGTGCTCAAACGCAAGGTCAGTCCTGCTGAGCTGGTGATTCCTACTGCTTATGAGCGCCTCAGCCTGATTCCGGCTGACTTTTCCTATCGAGGCTTTGACCTGGATATAGACCGGTTCGTTGAAAAGGGTTCGGCGCTCACGCGAACCATCGACCCGTTTAGCGAGACATATTCACTGGTAGTGCTGGATTGTCCGCCAAGCCTGTCGCGGTTGGCGGAAGAAATATTTGCTGTTGCTGACGCGATCTTTGTGCCGGTCATTCCCACACCGCTTTCTCTGCGAGCATTTCAGCAGGTGCGCGCGTTCATGAAAAAGAAAAAACTTGGTCACAAGCACCTGTATCCTTTTTTTACCATGGTCGATATGCGCCGGAATCTTCACCGTAATCTGGTGGAAAACCCTCCCGCTGAGCTGCGGCGTTTGATGCTGCCGCATATTCCCTATTCATCGATGATCGAGAAGATGGGCGAAACCAGGGCTCCGGTGACTGCATTTGCCCCGAGCCATCCCGCCGCGCAGGCCTATCAGCAGTTATGGGAAGATATATTTTCCATCATTATCTAGCACTCCCTGAATGAAAGAGTTGTTTGAAGCGCAGGCGATTCGGTTTGCTGGAAAACCTTCCAAAACGCGACTCAAATTCATTTCTGACACGCTCGGTGCTGGTGTGCAAATGCTCTTGCAGGGTATCAAACGCAGTTTGCGTGCGTGGCTGCATCACGCCATCGCGCGTCATCTGCTCGTCATACTGCTTGAGCGTATGCGTCTGGACTTCCAGGTCCTGAAACTCGCCGAGATTATCCTGCAAGCCTTTAAGCTCGCGGATCAATCGGCGTATCTTTTCCGTTGGATACAGCGACTGGAAAAATTCCATAAGGTAGCGCAATTTCTTGCAGGATTTACGCAGTTCGTGCAGGTCCGCTGCTGGTGATGCAGGGGTGATAGCACGACCTTCACGCAGCACTCGCCGGTACATCCGCCAGATTCGCCTGTGTGCGATTTCAGCAACCGGTTCGAGGGCATCTTGTGCAACTGGCCTTTTTGGCAGTGGAGATGTAAGGAATCGTCGCCACTGGTCTTTCACCCGCCGGTAGGTAGATGATTGCAGGTTACGGGCCAGTTTCGACTGCTCCTGTTGTTGTTGAACTATCAAAAATTGTCGCAGTGGTTCCAGGTCATCACGTAGCGCCTTGGGCAGTGATTGTTTCAGGGTGTTAAATTCCAGCAGGTGGACATCCAGGTCTCGTGTCGGCGTGGTAATGTCGCCGAGCCAGGCAAAGTTTTTCGCAAAGCGAGCCCGGCTGTGTTCCGGGAAAACGGACTTCATCTGGGTCAGGGCTGATCGTGTACGCCGCACTGCAATCCTGAAATCGTGCAGAAACTCGGTATCCAGGTTAGCGATGGTGCCTTGTTCATTGATTTCCATAGTGTCCAGAAGCACTAGCAGGATTTTTCGCATGGCCGCATCGGCGCGCATGTCAGCTTCCAGAGGCACGGCAAGTTTGCCGGAATATGTCGCGGCCTGTTTGCCCCGACTGGCGAGAGCAAGATCCAGTAATGATCGATCATCGCGCTGCAGCTTCCATCTGCTCTCGATGTATCTTGCCAGCTTGTCCGCAGTCTTTGCGTGCTTGTGCAATGGTTCTACGCGAATTTCCTTACGCATCACAACTGGCTTGCCCGCAGCATTCATAATGCGATGTTCTGACAAGATCAGAAAAGCAAGCGACTTTAAGTCCTTGCTGACCAGGCGCAGACGCTGGCTATGGGTTTCAATGTCAGCGACGGGCAACATGGCGCGTGGCCCAAGTCGCTGCCTGAGTGTTGTTCTCAGGCGATTTCGAGGCAGTTCCGCCGGAAACCTGGGAGGAGCGGAGTCGAGGGCCATCTGTTGTTCGATGGGGCCATTTTTACAGGTGCGCAGCACAAGGCATGAGGCAGGCGCATTTTCATGCCATTCAAGTGTTTCTCCCGCTCGGTAACACAGCCAGTCAAAGCTGTCGTAGTAGTGCACGTGCTGGTGTTGCGGCGCATCGACTTTGATAAATTCGAAAGGTAGCTCGCTCTCCAGCTGATCTTGCCATTGTTGCAAGCTGCAGGATTCAGGGAGTGGATATATTGTATCTAGCAACATATTGGAAGAATGCCCTTTCCTTTACTGACTGCCGAATTGCATTCCGTTAGGGATAGATGCGCTAGCTCCATTTGCTGTAGGGTGATTTCGCCAGTGAAACGTTGTAATAGCGGCGGTCGTCGGATACTTCTTTGCCCACCCAGTTTGGCAGTTCTACCTGATCGGACTCGTTATCAAGTTCAATTTCGGCCATGACCAACCCCTGGTTGTCACCATGGAACTCGTCGACTTCCCAATGGCGACCATTTGTCTGAACAAAGTAACGGGTCTTGCTAATGATGGCAGGCAGGCAAAGCGACAGCAGCTGACTGGCGTCATCTTTGGGAATCGGGTATTCGAATTCCTGCCTGGAAATCCCCTGGCTCATACCCTTGATAGTCAGAAATGCCTGATCACCGGCGATCCGCACGCGGACGCTGCGTTCCGGATCCTGCGAGAGGTAGCCCTGGCTGAAATCCTTGCTGGGGGCACCGTCTTTCCAGTCGGTACCAATGACAAGAAATTTACGTTCTGTTTCGATTGGCATTTTTGGATGCTGCTTATTGCCGCGACACTATATAAAGCATAGAACGGTAACTGCTGGTGTTCAAGCACCTGGCAGGTACTTACTGGCACAGCCCTATCGTCTATACTGTAACTGTTAACCAGTGCGGCAAAAAATATGGTGAGCTGCCAGGGTAGTCAGGCAAGGGGATGAATACATGTTTGAATCAGCAAAGCTAGAGCACGATATCGATAAGGCGGCTTTTGAGGAACAGCTGCCACAGTTGCGTACTGATCTTCTGGATGCCCAGTTCGATCTTGCCGAGGCAAAGAAATTCTCAGTCGTACTGGTGTTTGCGGGGATGGAAGGTACCGGTGTTGTCGATGCACTGACCGGTGCCAGTACTGTGCTTGATACCCGGCACCTCAACACGTACGCGTTTGATGCAGAGACCGAAGAGGAAGCCGAGAGACCGCGAATGTGGCGTTTCTGGCGGACTCTTCCGCCACGGGGAGAAATGAGTATCTACGCTGGTTCATGGTACGGAGCGCCGCTGACCGACCGAATTCTGGGACGTTCCGGTAACGCTGACTTCGAGCAGGAACTGCAGGCCATTAATCGATTTGAAACAATGCTTGCCGAGGAAGGAGCGCTGATCCTGAAGTTCTGGCTGCATATCAGCAAGGCAGAACAGGTGAAACGCCTGAAGAAAATGAAAGGCAGCGCGCGCACCCGTTGGCGCATTGAGGAGTCGCCCTGGGGCGGGGCAGACCGTTACAAAAAGGTCAAGGACTCGGCTGAGCAGATGATGCGCATAACCAGCACAGAGCACGCGCCCTGGATTTCGCTGAATACGGAGAACCCGTATTATCGCGGCCTGGTGCTTGGAAAGACCATACTGAATGCTATTCAGGAGCGTCTGGCACAGGCAGATGCCAAACCGCTCGCCAGTGCGCCGGTAGAGTTGCCCGATATTGACGGGCGCACTGTACTGACAGATCTTGATCTGTCACTTCAACTGGAAAAATCCGACTACAAGAAACAGCTGAAAAAATATCAGGATCGTCTCAACGAACTGGTACAGCATAAAAAATTCAGCAAGCATTCAGTCGTTCTGGTATTTGAAGGTAATGACGCGGCGGGCAAGGGTGGGGCGATTCGTCGTGTGACCGAGTTTCTTGATCCGCGTAGCTACCGGGTCAATCAGTATGCAGCGCCCACCGATGAGGAGAAGGTGCAGCCTTATCTCTGGCGTTTCTGGCGGCATCTCCCCAGGCTTGACCACTTCGCCTTTTTCGATCGTTCCTGGTACGGGAGAGTGCTGGTCGAGCGTGTCGAGGGGTTCTGCTCCGAGTATGACTGGCGCAGGGCTTACGGCGAGATAAACGATTTCGAACAGGAAATGTCAGACGCCGGGACCATTGTCATCAAGTTCTGGCTGGCTATCGACAAGAACGAGCAGGAGGCGCGCTTCAAGGCGCGGGAAGAAACCGGTTACAAGCGTTACAAGATTACCGAAGAAGACTGGCGCAATCGGGGTAAGTGGGACGAATACTCGGAAGCCGTTTGCGACATGACCGATTATACGAGCACCCGCAATGCGCCGTGGACGCTGGTCGAGGCAAACAACAAGTACTATGCTCGCGTGAAGGTGTTGAAAACAATATGCGAGCAGATCGAGAAAAGACTCAAGAAGAAAAAGTGAACAGCCCGAAGCTGTGTTGATGGAGTCGCCCGCAGGAATTATCCTGCAGCGATCGGCTAGCGAGGTGTTTCCCAGGCCATTGGATAGAGCAGGTCGAGTACCTGGTTAAATGCGGTGGCGCTTTTTCCAATCGAGCTAACAACATCTTCCCGGGTAATCTTTGTCAGGGAGAGTGCCTTTTCCTGTGCGCAATCCAGTGCGGCTGTACTGATGTCCTCGGCATTCAGATCGGAATCCAGTAACGCGCCATACGGGTCGTAGAACGGGGAGCCCAGAGGGTCTTTGCTTTCCTGTGCACAATGTGTGACCAGGTCGGCAATATGCAGAATTGAGGCTTCCAGGTGAGCGTCGTGTGCTTCAGCGGGGTTATGATGATAGAGCACCGAGGCACACAGATTGGCCGGCATATTCCAGTGTGTCAGCAGGACGTGACCAACCTCGGCGTGGTCAAAGTCGACCAGCTCGCGCTCGATTTCACAAATATCCCGGTCAGAACTGGTTCTGATCGACTCGGCTTTACCGATCTCGTCGGGTAGTTTGGTCAGCATCAACAGGCGGCCGACATCGTGCAACAGTCCTGCAGTAAACAGGCGTTCGGCATGGAGTACGTTACAGCGCTGAGCGAGGTTACGGGCTACCAGGGCGCAATACACACTGTGCTGCCAGAAAGCGGCCATATCAATAAGATTGCTGGGTATGCGGGAGAAAACTTCCGCGGCCGAAGCGGCCATTGTCAGGTTGCGCAGTTCACGCATGCCGATCAGGTTGACTGCACGTGTAACGGTGTCGATCTTCTTCGGCAGACTGAAGTAGGCGCTGTTGACCAACTTCAGCAGACGGGTAGTGAGGGCCGTGTCCTTGCCCACTACATCACCAATATCACCGGCAGTAGTATGCGGCGAATCGGTCAGCGCCTGCACCTGAATACAAACTTCAGGGAGTGATACGAGTCGTACGTTGCGCGATACCAGGTCCTGTGGAGTCACGGGATATCCTCAAATTTCGTTATTATCTAACTATTGCACAGTGTGACGGCGATACGCTCACTTCCTTTAGGCTTTCGGACGCCGCGATAGAGCCGAGAAAATTTAAATATATGTATATAATATAATAATATATGATATATATTTAATGTATTATAAGATCATATATATGAGGAAGATTTTGTGGATAAAATGCCGGCGTGGCAAATTCCGGATGCGGCGCATGGCTTATCGGGATCGTAGTTGACCGATATGCTAAAATTACTGTTTGTTTGTTGCATGTATTGAAGAGGTGACGGGTGGATTCCACAGGTTGCGCAGCTGCAGAACCCTTTGCCCTGAGGGTATTGGGCGACATGATGGAGCCGGAGTTCGAACACGGCTGTATCATCGTTATTGATCCGGAAGGGTTGGTGAAAGACGGCTGTTTCGTGGTCGCTAATCATAACGACGAATTCTATTTCCGCCAGCTGGTTATAGATGACCAGCGTTTGCTATTAAAGTGCATAAACCACGCCTATGACGAAGTCGTTGAAATTTCCGGCCTCGGTGATATTCACGGTGTGGTGTCGCAAAAAGCAGGCACGCGTCGCAAGGATCGTAAACGCTACGATTGATTCATATCGTAACTATTTTTTACTCATCTGTTCCGGTAAAAGTTTCGGCGTGAAGAAATCAATCGCGGTGTCTTCGTCGACAAGATTGCCATTACCATTGACCATATCCTGTTCATAGTCACTCCAGCCACGCATTCCGGTTTTAAGTGACTTCACCTTTTTGTAGCCCATCTGCTGCATGATATCGGCAGCCAGTGCACTGCGCTTTCCGGAACGGCAGATGACGACAATATCCCGCTCACGGGCGCTTGCCAGTTCCGGCACGGTTTCTTCGTAGTCGAATTCACAGCTTGTTTCGAGTATGCCGCGCGGGACGTTCAGCGCGCCCTGGATGTGCATTGCATCATATTCATAAGGTTCGCGGATATCGAGCAGCATCAGGTCGGGGTTATTACTGGTTTCTTCTTCGAGATCCCATGGAAACAGCTCTTCGATACGTTGGAGTGCTGCGTCAACCAGTTCCTGAAAAGTCTTCATTGTTTGTCCTGCGTTGTAAAGAGTGTTCAGGTCGTTGTGCTGTCCCTGTTGTAGCGCAGGCCATATTCAACAGCGATAACGGCGGCCTCAACGCGCGAATGTACCCCAAGCTTGCGTAATATGGCCTTGACGTGAAGCTTTACCGTGCCGTCCGAGATGCCCAGGTTTCGGGCAATTACCTTGTTGGACTGGCCTTCGGCGAGCAGGCTGAGAATCTCGCTTTCTCTGGGCGTGAGTTCGTCGAAAGGCGAGGCTTCGTCCGGGAGGGTGCCGTCACTTTGCACAACCTTGGCGAGTATCGGTGCGAGGTCGGGCGCGACTACCGTTTTACCGCTGACAATGTCGCGTAGAGCCAGGACCAGTTCGTCGGGTTCCATGTCCTTCAACAGATAGCCTTGTGCTCCGTTTCGCAACGATTCAACAAGATCGCGTTCTTCGGTGCTGGTTGTGAGCATGACAACCGGGTTCTTGAAGCCGGATTCGCGCAGGCGTTTGAGTACGCCAATACCATCGATATCCGGCATGCGCATATCCAGCAAAACGATATCAGGTTCCAGTTCAGCTGCACACTTCAGGCCTTCGTGACCATCACCAATAGAGGCGATGACTTCAATGTTACGGTGCGCCAGCAAGCCCTCGAGTCCGACACGGAACAGGGTGTGATCGTCAATTAACAGTACGCGTAGGCTCATATCAGTTGATTGCCTGATGGAGGGGAAGGCGACATTGACGCTGTCTGTCTCGTCGTTGTCCGCGGGGTCTTATCGGGTAGCGGGAAGCGCAGGATGACCCGTGTACCTTCACCGCATTCGCTCTCGATTTTTATTTCGCCGTTACTCGCGCAGCGCGTTCCTCAAGTATATTCAGTCCGAGGTGTTCACCGGGGCCGTCATCCATAACCTTGTCCTGGATACCGATACCATCGTCCTCGACCATGACCATGTAGTGCCTGTTAGGTCCGGCACGCATCAGTACACGTACTGCATTGGCTTCGCTATGTTTGCGGATATTGGCCAGTGCCTCCTGGATAATGCGCAGCACCTGGATTTCGACTTCTGCAGGGAGTTTGGTCTTCATCCCATTCCAGTTGCAGGAAGGCGCTGATCTCCGAATTGCGACGGAAGCGTTCTACTGCCTGTTCCACTGCCGGGATCAAGCCTCGTTTGTCCATGGGAGCGCGGAAGTGGGCAATCAGTTCGCGTAATTCCGTGTAGGCTTCGTCGATACTGTTCTCGATGACTTCCAGTTCCTGCCAGAGCGCGGACTCCTTTCCGCTATGCAGTGTTTCATCGAGCACGCGTACCTGGAATCGCAAGCTGGCGAGGCTTTGTGCCAGCGAATCATGCAGTTCGTTAGCCAGCCGGGTGCGCTCTTCCATGATAGACAGGACATTGGCTTCTTCATCGAGGCGTGATTTTTCGATAGCCATGCCCAGGTGGTGACCGATACTGGTGAGCAGGTCTTTCATGTCTTCCCGCTCGACCAGGCCTTTTTGTTCGGTGAACAGGTTGTATACGCCGAGCACCTTGCCACGGTAGCGTAGTGGCACAGCGATCATCTCAACGTTGTCTTTATCAAAGAACGGTCGACCTGCAAACTGTCCGCAACCATCGACGTCTTCGCAGTGCATGCACTTCACCGCTTTTAGCGACCTGGCCGCAGATGCAACGATCTACGCTGATTAGTTGTTCCTGCTTGACGATTTCCGGGTCGAGACCGCTGCTGGCAATCAGCTGCATACTGCCTTCGTCAGTCAGCATGCGTACGGTGCCGGCACGTGCATCGACGACATCCTTGAGAGTGTGCAGAAATCGCGTCAGCAGATCTTCGAGGTCGCTCGCGGCATTGATGTTGGCGGCAATGTCGTAAAGAATTTCCAGCGAGTGGGTTTTCTGCTGGATACGAGCGGTATGTTTTTCCACTTCACTGTGCAGGTGCAGTGACAGGGATTCGATCCGGTCACCGAGTGAATTAATGTCCTGGTAAAGCTCACTGAAGTCAGGCTGGTGCGCTTTTGGCAATCGTGCATCCAGCTTGCCATCACCCATCAGACTTACCCAGTGGCGTAATTCGGTCAATGGTTCGAGCAGATCACGCCGGGCAATATGGAAAGTAAACGAGAGCAGTCATGACGCCACCTAGCAAAAGCACGCTGTTTGCCAGGTGCAGCCAGGTATTGGCATCCGAATGCAGCAGGAACCAGAGATTGATGGCGCCGAGGATGAACAAAAGAATGCCAAGCGCAGACAGGGCACCGAGGAACTGCCCGGTTGTTGGCCAGTCGAGCAGTCGAAGCGCCTTGAGCCGACGCCTGACAGTTCTTGAATCATTGTTTGCCATAAGCGGCATTATACAGCCGGGCAGTGGCTGTGTTCAGCCTTGATTCTGCTGTGCCGGATCGTTGGGATTTATAAAGATTATTTCCATATTTCCTTCAATATCCACATAGTCAATGACGGTTCCCGTTAGTTTGTCTATGCTCTGAGGGGCAACGACTATAGTGATGCCTTCAGACTGGAATGCCTGGTCACCCTCGTGCTTGTTGTCATCAAAGCCCAGTGCGTAGTGGAAACTGCCATCCTGCTGGCTGGTTACGGCAACACGCAGCGGCATATTTTCCATGCCACCCTCGGTGGCTGACGCGCGTATCTGTTCTGCGGCATTTGGGGTTACAGAAATCATTATTTACCCTTGCTGTGTGGTTTGTGTGTGGAATGAACCGGCATTTTGCCGTCCTTTGCAGGTGGCGACAAAATGCAGGAAATATTCGGTCCAGCGATTGCTGCGAGTGGTGCGCTGGTGTGTATAGCAGGCCATGAGGTTTTTATAGATGTAACCATCGTGGCTGCCATCGATGCCGGTGCCGCGCAGTACACGGAAAGCATAGTTGTCCGGCTGCTCCAGTTTTTCCAGGGCCGAATAGTGGAACTCATGGGCGCTTATGGTTGTATCGGCAGCCATATCTCCCCAGGGATGCTCCGGGGTGGTATTCAGGCGCACATAGCCACGGCCTTGAGGACGTTCGTGCATGACAGTATCGCCTGGCACTGCGCCGACCATTTCGCAACATGTGCCTTTCCATTTCAGGCTGCGGGACAGGTACATCAGCCCGCCGCATTCGGCATAGGTGGGCAAACCTGCTTCTATCGCAGCCTTGATGGCCGCTCGCAGTGTATGGTTATCCTGCAGTTGCTGCATGCAGCTTTCCGGGAAGCCACCACCGATAAACAGCCCATCGATGTCCGGCAAACCGGTGTCGCGCAAGGTGTCGATATCGACCAGTGTTGCTCCAGCCTGTGTCATTGCCTCGAGGTCGCCAGGGTAATAAAACCCGAAAGCCTGGTCCCGGGCTATGCCTATTCTCAAGGGTTGATCAAGCGCAGCGATATGGCAGGGTGACTGTGCAGGTGCTGGCGGCACGTCGTTCTCAGCGGCAATCTGAATCAGTGCGTCGAGGTCGATCTGTTCGCTAATGCGCTGTCCGATTTCGTGTATCTGGCGCTCGGCAGTGTCCTGTTCATTGCTTGGGATCAGGCCGAGGTGGCGTTCGAGAATCTCCATGCTGCTGTCGCGGGCCACGGCACCGATGACCTGCACATCCGTATAGTGCTCGATGACGGCGCGAAGCTTCGACTCGTGGCGGCTGCCGCCCAGTTGATTGAGAACAACTCCCGCGATGCGGATGTCCGGGTCGAATGCCTGGTAGCCGAGAATCAGTGGTGCGATTCCGCGAGTCATGCCGCGTGCATCGAGAACCAGCACAACAGGTGCGCCCAGCAGCTTGGCCAGCGCTGCATTGCTGTTACTACCGTCGAGGTCGAGTCCGTCGTAGAGCCCTTTATTGCCCTCGATGATGCTGATATCTGCGCCCTGGGCATAGTGACCCACCGTAGCGCGGATTTCGTCGCGCTCCATGGTGTAGAAATCGAGGTTATGACAGGTTTGGCCGGAGGCGCGGCCCAGCCACATCGGATCGATGTAATCGGGCCCCTTTTTGAATGGCCTGACTTTAAGTCCACGCTCGCGCAGCGCAGCACACAGGCCCAGCGTGACTGTGGTTTTACCTGAGGACTTGTGAGCGGCGGATATGAATACTTGAGTCATGACCCTGATAAAACCAAAAAAGCCGACAGTAGTGTAACTGCCGGCCGTGTTGGGCGTAAATCAGATTCGTGGCTGGTATGGAACCGCGAATCTTTACTAATCAGCTTTGGCAGCAGCGTGTGGATCGATGGCGGCATCTGCCAGTGTTTCCGGCAGGAATCGAAGCACGCGCACGGCGATTGTTACCATCAGCAGAGCGAAAGCAATGCCGCCGGCACCCAGCGTGATTTCCCAGATAGACGGGCTGTAGCTATTAACCCCGCTATCAAAGAAGCTGCTGCTGATGACCTCGTAACCCGGGAAAATTTCCAGAGGATAGGCCTGACCACCGATCAGAATGACGTAGAGCTGGGCGAAGCCACCCACGATCACCAGGGCTGCGGCTGTGGCTATAGCCGGCCGTGATTTGCCGATAGTCGGGTGATACAGCATGAACAGCGGAACCAGGCTGCCGAGAATAATCTGGCCAATCCAGAACAGCTTGGTATAGATACCGCCATCAAGAAGTATGAAACGTTCGATACCGTGATGCTCGGTCGCGTACAGATTGGTGGTGTGATAAACAAACACGAAATACAATAAAGCGCCGATAAATACACCCAGCAGATTTTTCAGCCGGTAAAGTATGGCATCGCCCAGCGGACGGTTGGTCCAGTTATAGGAAGCCATCAGGACCAGGATGAAGACGGCCAGTCCGTAAGCGAAGGACATGATGACGAACATGGGAGCCATCAAGGCGGCATCATAGGCCTGGCGGGCTACCAGCCAGCCGAAGATTGAGCCGGTACCAGTGGTCAGTATCAGGCGCCAGATAAAGGCGACGAATCCGGCCACCGGGTAGTGCTTGTTCATTTTGTTTTCCATCATGAACCAGAGGTACACAACGGTGATCACCAGGAAGCCGTTATACAGAATGATGTTCCAGGCAAAGATCGACTTGAAATTGTAATAGGTCATGGCCACGATCAGGCGGTCCGGGTGACCGAGGTCGAGTACCAGTACCATCAGGCCGCCGAGCAGGAGGGCGATAGCCAGCAGGCCGGACAGGCGCCCCAGGGGCTTGTACAGCGGCTTTCCGAACACCGTGCCGATAGAGGCAACGTTGAGTGCGCCGGAAGCAGCGACAATCAGGAAAATGGCAAATACGTGCGGCATGCCCCAGACAATCTGGTTACTCATCCCGGTGACATGGTGTCCGGAGTGTTCCATGTGGAGAACCGCACCGAGCGCCAGGGCCATTATGGCACCCAGGCCACCCAGCAGTACCCAGAAGCCAGTGCTCTTGCCTTCAGTTTCGCGGTAATTCAGCGCAGTTTTCATTGATGATTCGCCAGTCCGATGGTTGTGTTAAATGCCGCGGTAACGAACGCCGGTGTTCAGACCGAGGTCGCCACGAAGTTCAACGCTGTCGTGTTTCTGCAGTTCCCGGGAGATCTCGCTGTTTTCATCGTAGAGATCACCAAAGATCAGGGCATTGTGGTTTTCTGCACTGCAAGCCTCGACGCATGCCGGGGTTCCACCTTCATCGACGCGATGAACGCACATCGTGCAGGATTCGACCGTGCCCTTGCCGCGTGGCGCCCAGGGTTTCTGGTCATGCAGGTCTTCGTGAATGAAGCTGCGTGCCTTGTAAGGGCAGGCCATCATGCAGTAGCGACAACCGATGCAGATGTGTTTGTCGACCAGCACGATTCCGTCGTCACGGCGAAATGATGCGCCGGTAGGGCAGACATCAACGCACGGTGCTGTTTCACAGTGCTGGCACATGAGCGGCAGTGTCTTGGCGTAACCGGTCGACTTGTTTTTGATCTCGACGGTCCGTATCCACTGGGTGCGCTGTTCCGGCGCCGAGTTCGGTTCGGAATTGCCCCAGCCGTTCTCGGTCTCACAGGCAGTGACACAGTCGCTACAGTTGTCAGCGCACTTGTTGGTGTCAACCAGAATGCCCCAGCGTTTATCACTGGAAACTGGCTGATCTGCGGGCCTGGCGTTAGCCGGTGCGGTCAGAAATACACCCGGTGCGATAGCCGCAGCACTCGTTGCAGCGCTTGCCTTGACGACAAATTCCCGGCGGGAGCTATCTACCGGTTTGCTGTTTTCGCTCATTTGTCTTTCCCTTCGGCGGCCAGTATCTGCAGGGTACTGCTGGACAGTGCCTGATCGGAATGGTGGTCCGCACTGCCGGACAGTTTATGCAGTGTGGAGGATCTTTCCGGCTTGGTGGCGTGACACTGGAAACAGTCGATGCTGACAGAAGCATAGGTGTGGCAACTGGAGCAGAACTGGTCCTGTGCATTTACCGGGATATACTCACCCTGCTCATCTTTGGCTGTGTGGCAGTTTACACATTCTTCCAGTGAGTGCTGGCGGGTACGAATACCCTGGTGCACGGTTTCATCTCGCTGGTGAAGAATGTAGTTCATGTGGTTCTTGCGCATCTCTTCTTCAGGTTCAACGCATTCCTGCGTGGCGCTGTAGTGTGTTTCCGGTTCCGGGAACGAGAGATTCGAGAACGGCAGCGTTTCCACATCATCTGCTGTGGCTGACAATGGCAGCCACAGCAGAGAGAGGATGAACAGGCCGACTATACGACCCATATTATTCACCCAGGGCCATATCGATGTAGCCGGTCGGGCAGACATCCGCGCAGATGTGACAGCCGATACACTTGTTATAGTCGGTATCCACATAACGACCAGTGGTGGCTACGTCCTTCTTCACGCGGAACACAGCGTCCTGCGGGCAGAAGATAACGCAGTTGTCACATTCGAAGCACATGCCACAGCTCATGCAGCGGTCCGCTTCTTCGACAGCTTTCTCGTCGCTCAGACCTCTCATGCGTTCTTCGAAGTGGCCCAGTACCTGTTCCGAGTTCGGCACGTCTTCTTCACGCAGTACGCGTTCGGTGTACTCGAAGTGGCCGAGGAACAGTTTGTCGGCAGAGATCACTTCCTGCTTGGAACGGTCTTCGTAGTTGTGAATGGCAAACTTTTCGAAGTCGGTACCGCGCGTTTCGCCAACAGTATAGGCATCCGGTTCCAGACCGGCTTCCTTCATCTTGTCCAGCAGGGAGAAGTGGTGCTTGTCGACCTTGGGACGTTTTTTCAGCTCGGCATTCTGCAGATAGTTGTCGATAGACTCGGCAGCGATGGCACCCTGGCCGATAGCGGTGGTCAGCAGGTGCGGGCGTACGATATCGCCTGCGACGAAGTGACCCGGACGATTTGGCACCTGGTAGAACTTGTCGGCATCGATGAGGTTGCGATCGTTGGCGTAGTCTTCAACACCACTCATGTCGCCGCCCTGGCCAATAGCGGACACAATCATGTCACACTCGATGACATATTCCTTGCCACCTTCGATGGCAACCGGACCGTTACCTTCCCACTTGGCATCAACCAGTTTCAGTGCAGTTGCTCGACCTGCGTCATTGCGAATGATTTCCACCGGCATGACTTCGTTCAGGATATCGACACCTTCGGTCAGCGCGTCGTTCACTTCGTGCTCGGCAGCAGTCATCTGGTCGCGCGCAAACAGGGCGGTCAGGGTGACGTTGTCGCAGCCTTTCTTGAGCGAAGCATCGACGTCTTCGTGTGAGATCTTGGCATTCACTACATCTTCAGGATTTTCTTTGTAATCCTTCAGTGTGCCGATACGACGTGATACGGACACTACGTCGATGGAAGTATCACCACCACCCACGCAGACGACGCGATTGGCTGTGTAGTGCATTTCGCCCTTGTTGAACTGCTCAAGGAATTTCACGGCAGACACACAGTTCGGGGTTTCGTCCCAGCCTTCCAGCGGCAGAGCACGGCCAGTCCAGCAGCCCAGCGCCCACAGAACAGCATCGTATTCTTTATCAAGGTCTTCAACCGAGACATCGCGGCCAACGCGGGTGTTGGCCTTGAATTCAATGGCGCCCATGTCGAGGATACGCTGACATTCCTGGTCCAGCTCGTCGCGAGGAATACGGTAGTTAGGAATACCGTAGCGCATCATGCCACCGAGTTTCTCGTGGTCATCGATAATGGTAGATGCAATACCACGACGGCGCAGCTGGTAGGCGGCAGCCATGCCGGCAGGACCACCACCGATGATGGCGACTTTCTTGCCAGTCAGCGCGGCACCTTCTTCAAACTTGAAGCCTTCCTTGAAGGCAGCGTCGCCGATGTACTGTTCAACAGCATTGATGCCGACGAAGTCTTCGACCTCATTGCGGTTACATCCGTCCTGGCAAGGTGCCGGGCAGACGCGACCCATCATGGCCGGGAAGGGGTTGGCATCGGTTGAACGGCGGAATGCATATTCCTGCATGCTGACGTCTGCGGGCGGTTTTTCGATGCCGCGAACGATATCCAGCCAGCCGCGGATGTCTTCACCGGACGGGCAGCTCCCCTGGCAAGGCGGGGTACGGTGTACGTAGGTCGGGCACTTATGGGACTTGTCGCCTTCAAAAATAGCATCGTTCCACTTGTCCCAGGTGTCGTTGCCTTCTTCATATTTTCTAAACGTCAGTTTCTTGTCATCACGAGAAGTAGCCATGCCTATTCTCTCCTAGTTCAATTGAATCCCGGCTGGTGATTCAAAGTTTTAAAACAAAAATTACCCAGTTTCACCGTCAAGCTCAGCTTCCTGTTCAGAACCCTTCAAAACGATGGCGTTGCTGACCAGCTGATGCACGCTGACGATCTGATCCATTGTGAATCCGTAATAGGGCAAGGTCTTCGCAAACTGGCTCTTGCAGATCGCGCAGATCGCCGCAATATTGGTGACCTGATGCTCTTCGGTGACGCGCTTCAGCGCCTCCATACGGGGCTGTGCACCCTTTACGCGCAGCTCCATGAGATCATCGGTCAGCAGTCCACCACCACCGCCGCAGCAGAACGTAGCGTCGTGAATGGTGTCCTGCGGCATGTCGTAAAAATAATTACAACTCGCCTTGATCACTTCACGAGGAATAGTGAACTGGCCGCCTTCTACCTGACCCATGCCAGCGCCACGCGCAACATTGCAGGAGTCGTGGAAGGTCAGCTTCATGTGGTCATTTTCTTCCTTGTTCAGGCGCAGTTTATTGTCCTTGATCAAGTTATTGGTGAACTCGCAGATGTGCTGCGGGATCGGGTAATTCTGATCGAGGAAATCGAACGGGCCGGCAAGGGTGTTCAGGAAGCTGTAGGCAACACGCCAGGCGTGGCCACATTCACCGAATACAATGCGTTTTACGCCCAGTTCCAGAGCGGCTTCGCGAATCCGCATTGAGACCTTGCGCATGTTTTCGTAACTGCCGATAAACATGCCGAAATTGGCGGCTTCACTGGCCATGGAGCTTACAGTCCAGGAAACGCCCGCTTCATGGAAGACCTTGGCATAGCCAATCAGGCCATCAACGTGCGG
>CAVWAK010000006.1:0-169154 GCA_963752745.1 uncultured Gammaproteobacteria bacterium | reverse complement strand
GTTGCAAACGGGTGGCATCACGACCTGCCAGGGCCCTGGCGATATCGTCCGTAGACGGCTGTAACTGTCCCAACTGAGGATCAGTTTTCGGGTAGTCGTACAGCCCCCGGGCCAGTTGCCGGATGAGGCCGCTGTCCCGGTGTCGCATCAGTGCGAGATCGACCGCCTGGCGTGTACCGAGATCCGTGAAACTGTCGGGCGTAAAGACCCAGCCCCGCTTGCGGGAACGAATCCGCCGGAGGATCTTGCTATCGGTGCTGTCTGCGTGTTTTCCCATATGTTTTGAAAGAAAATAGTATGCCTGTTTTTCTTTCAAAAGAATAGCAGAATCTACGGCTGTGTCGAACCCGCCAGCATGGGGGAACATAACTCACAAACACACTACCGTGGCAGGCAGGAAATCGGGACTTAATAAGGTTCACCCCGTTCAAGGCGGGGCACTGAATAGAACTATATCGATTATTTCTGGATTTCAGACATCCGGAAATCCGCATCCCGCCGACGAAGTGTAGCTACACTCGCGTAAGGGTGGTCCATCCCCTTTTTTGGCTGACGTAGTTTAGCGAATCGGTATCGTCGACTTTTTAATTACGGGTAGCTGGGGATAAAGGCCGTCAAGCATCCATCCAGGTAACTCGGCCTTTGGACCTATCACGATCCGGTTCGGAATCAGACCGGGAAGGAGGTGCTCACCCAAAATAATGTATTTAATCTCGCTCGGCTCATTCGCCCGTCGATAGATCGTCTTAGGACTGGCAATCCCCGTAAGTACTCGCGGTTCGCTAATATTCGCCGGACAGGAAAAAATCCGATCTCGCGCTCGTCCTCGAAAGCTGGGTCTTATGCTTACCGCAATAACTAAGAAGTTTCTGGAAGAAGTAACTGTCTGCATCGCGCTTATCCAGATCAAGTGTAAGACGCTGATCACCAGTTTCGTGGAAAAGGTGAAGCAACATACGGAGAGATAGTTGTTCGGCAAGCCCCCTAAATTCCGATCCTTGTCGGTCAATTCCATACTGGACCTCTGCCAACTCAATCCAAGCATAGCTATGACGCGTACCCTCATTATCAACCAGCCTGCGTAAACTTTGTTCCTCGAACTGCACACAGTATCCCTCATTATCTGTGTACCGGTCCCAAAGGGTGAGGATACCTCGATCGTCCTCATCATCGTTCTTCCCCCTTGCAAATGATGTGACGTAAATAGAGCCATAGCCATCGCTTTCCGCGACCTGTTTCTTTAGAGCATCGATATATTCGGTAATTTGAAAACGGGCTTTTAGCTGGTTATGCATCTGGACTCGCGCTTCATCTGGAATCTTTGATAACGTAAGCACATGAGCCTCCTCGTAAATCGCAGATAAGGCGTATATGAATTCCATGCTGTCGTTCAAAGCCAGAAAATCGGTCGCCCACATGCTCTGCGAACGTACGATCCCGATAAGACTGCGTTCTGACGTGTAGTGCGAAAGAATTTTCATAATTCACCCAAGCTTCCATGGCAGGTCGATGCCTCCAAAAATGGCATAGAATTTTGATGGACCGCTTCTTCTGTGTATCTCCAGATGTTCCCCTAACCGTATGGAAAACGGTTAGGGGAAGCGTGTCAACATTTACCTACTGGATCTAGTCTTCTTGCGGCAACAGGATGGTGATCACTGGTTCACCGGAATCACCCGGCCCGACAATCAGTCTCAACGTGGTCAGCTCCGCTTCCATCGACTGCCCATCACGGGGCACCCGGTAGAGTTGAAACAACAACCGGTCGCCGGAATCCTTGCTGGTTCGAATGGCGTGAGAGGCCATGAAGACAACATCCCATAACCGACCGGACTGATCCTGATGGACCTGTTGCTGACTGTCATCGTCAGTCCAGGCCACACAATCGGCCCAGGCAGCGGATGTCAGTGGCAACCGGCCATTTGAAACCGGCTTCCTGCGCCATGGAACCCGCATCGACCAGTACACCGTCCTCAATGGCCTGGGCACGGGTGTAGGTGGAAATGACATTACCGAAAAACGATTCGGCAGAATTGTTCATTTGAGGAGTTGGACATGGTGTTTCTCCTGTTATGGATTGGCGCCAGGTCACACCTCCTTCCCTGCCGGGGAAGAAGATGCTTCCCCGGCAGGGTTTGTGAAAAGTTGTGGATGTCAGATCAATCCACGTTCAGCGAAAGAGACACTCTCGCCGGCAGAGACCACGAAATGGTCCAACACGCGCACATCAACCAGTGCCAGTGCGTCTTTAAGCCGGCGGGTAATCGCTTCATCCGCATGACTGGGTTCTGCGACACCCGAGGGGTGGTTGTGAAAAAAGACCATGGCAGCCGCGTTGGCCTCCAAAGCCTGTTGTACAACGACCCGCGGGTGGATCGAGGCGCCGTCGATGGTGCCTTGAAACAGCTCACGCACCGCGATGAGCCGGTGCCGGTTGTCGAGAAACAGACTCCCGAAGACTTCATTCCGGTAATCTGCCAATCGGAGACGCAGGTAATTTCGCGTCGCCTCCGGATTACTCAAAGGCCTTCCGGCTCGATGCTTGATGGCCAGTACTTTCATCGCCAGTGTGACTACCGATTGCTTCTCCACATCGCTTAGGTCTGATGGTTTCAAACCGGTCAGCCGGTCCTCTACCACGGTCGCAACGGATGAATCCGTATCGTTCATGACTGATCTCCTCAGAAATGATCGGGAGACCAGTCCCTCAGGGGATGATCCCCCGATCGGTTGGAAGGTGGCCGGGTAACTGGGTTACCCGACCGATGGTTGACTTACGCCGCGTCGTCTTGCGCGGTGTAGAACGGTTGCCCGTCGACCTTGGCCCACGCAATGCGCAGCAGGCGAGCCTTCAGGCTGATGCCAGTCTCGCCGGCCTTGTCACCGTTCTTGAAGGTGAAGGATTCGGCAAACAAATCACTGAGCGTGAACCCGATCAATACCTTCAAATTGCCCTCGACGGCCGGCATGAGCCGATGCACGATTCCCTGTGCCTGCTTGCCGGACACGCGACACTCGAAATGCGTGTACTGGGCGTTGTCGACACTGCCCCGGAGGGCGGCGATGGTGACACTCAGGAAGGGAGCTCCCTCCTTCGGCGTCACTTCCCGGATTCGGTTGAGATAACCGAGTCCGGTGGTGTGAAGATCGAAATACTTCGTTGTTTCGTTTGAAGTCTCGTTCGTTGACATAGCGCTTTCTCCTTAAAAATTGAAAATCCGGAGCACGCATGTCCCTGACGGGAACGCTTGCCCGGCAGGGTGGTTGGAATGGAAACGCGTTGCGTTCCTTTGAAGATGGACCGACGGCAATGGATTGAGCCAATGCCGCTGTGCACCTGTTGCACGGCCCGAAGGTGCCTCAGTTGCCACTGAACCGCAGTGACCACGGATAAAATCGGTATTTGTGATGCACTCAGGCCGCATCGGAGGCTTCGCAGACATAAGCGCAGGTACTTGAGCATGCCACGGGCATTGGCGAAGGCCGGGTGTTCGGCGATCGCCTGATGCGGGAACCAGTTGGCGATGTGGTCTGCCAGTGCGACGGTGCCGCCACCGACAAACAGAACACGGTCCAGTTCGACACCGAGACCCAGTTGTCGCCGGGTCTCTGCATGCAGTCGCTCGACGATCTCCTGTTTGGCCGCATCGACCAAGGCCCCCACGCCGTAATCTTTACCGTGCAGCCGCACGACCCCGTGCTCGACTGCGTGCGCCACGATCTGCTCACCCAGGGTTTCCAGATCAAAGCGTTCCTGGATACCGTTTTCCACGAGCTGTTTAACATCCAACATCCCGCACTGCAGGGAACCCGTCGAGGCATGCAGGATGCCTTGATCCTTTACCACCACGAAGTCTGTGGTCCGTCCGCCGATGTCGACGATGGCCACCGGCACGGCGAGACGATCCGCATCGAGAGTGACGCCATCACTCTGGTCGACGATCACGTAGTCATACCAGGCAGCCAGCGCCTCCGGGATCACCTCATGGAAGGCGATGCCAGCCGGCAAACCATCCGATAGCGGTCGAACCGCCTGCTTGAGACTGTCGCGCTTCTTGGTGATCGTTTCCTGCCGATGTTCGCCGCTCTTCCGGTAGAAGGCACTAACGGGCAGACCTGAAACCGCATGGACGGTCCGGCCCGTGAGTCCTGCCTGTTGCAGGGCGTGTTGCACGATGGCCCGGTTCTGCCCGGACCACGGGTAGCCTTCAAAATGGGTGGGCGCACCGTCGACGGCACCCACCGAGTACACCGCGTCCTCCGTCTCGTATTCGAAGATGCGTTGCTCGGCTTGGTGAATCCAGGTCACACCGGAGTGCCCCACCCGGGCACGTGAAGGAATAACGATCAGACGCCCATCCGGGAGCGCTACCTTGGTGTAGGCATAGCCGTCATCGAGGCCAACCGGGATGGGGGTCATGGAAGAAGCATCGGTCATGGTCTTTCGGGTCCTCTTATTCGTGTGGTTTATGGGTTGTTACGTCCGTGGCTGTTCTGCCCTACCCGATCACCTTACCCAGGGCAGCGAACGGTTTGCTGACCGGTTTGGCGGTCGAGGGGGTTACCGTCACAACCGCAGATTCCGGCGCGGGAAGTCTGACAGACGTTTGCGCCTTACCGGCCATACAGCGTGTGAATGCCACTGTCGGGCGAGGTTTTACGTCATCCGGTGTCCCGCGCAGTGCCTGACACTCGGAACGAAACCCGTGAATCAGCAGTCCGCGGAGCCACTCTTGCCGACGGGTTGCCGGGATACGCTCCAGTCGGTTTACGAGAATTGCCTCCAGTGCGATACGAAGATCAAGGTGCAAGACAACCCGATACCCGGACTTCGACTTAGCCATGCACTTGCATCCCCATCGGCCTCCGACTTGGGACTGGATTATGGAGAGAGCGGGACATCATGCCAGTGAAAATCCAACCACTACCTGTCGTTGTTTTCGTTGTCGGAACGATTCATGTCGGCAACTGGCGATCCAGGGCGCAAACTCATCTTTCCGGCAACGCCGGCGGGAAATTGCAGCTTGCGCGGCGTTACACGCGCTTGGCGTTCACCGCTCAGGATGTCGTCCGGCACCTCGCCCATGGCCTGGCGCGCCTCGTGACTTCTGCCGGTTCCCTTGCGTACGGATGCCCGGTCGAGCTTCAGGAACCGATAATTTTGGGGAATCATGAACAGTGCGCGAAGCTTGCGTGCGCAGGCCTTGTGAAGGTGAACGCAGGCCTCGCCATCCAATAGCCCGATATGACGTGCCGTCAATGCCGTGCAGACCAACCGGTCATACTCGGCCAGCAGCTGAGCGCCCCGGTAGGCGTAAGGGTTGGCAAACTGCAGGTGAACGCGATACGGACGCTGAGAGGCCGCAACACGCACCTCCATGGCGGGCATCTGTTCCAGTTTCCTGTGCAACTCCGCCTGCCGGTTCCGGATATCGCTGCCGGCATCCTGGATAGCCTCATGGACCTTGATGAGCCACCAGTCCGCATAGGGGTCGTCATGGCGGGCGGCCTGCCAGATCACCCTCAGACGGTTGGCAAAGCCGATCAACCCGATGATCGTGGGTTTATCGGGTGACCCGTTGCGACCACGAAAGAGTTGCTGGGCCTGGTGTGTCTGGATCGTCAGCCAGACCTGGCCATGGAGAGCGCCCGGCTTCTCCGGTTGCCTGGATTGTTCGACACGAGTGTGGTTGTGTGGATGAGGAAGGGGATGGTCTGCATGCATGGCGCTATTGAGCCCATGCCCTGGCGCCACGGCCAAGCAACAATCCCGTCACGTCCTGTCGCCGTTTCCTGCAACGCACCGTCCGAAGGGTTTACTCCGTGTGGTGTCGATTTTCGACACGCTCCCATGCCAAGCCGACGTGTTCACCTGGTGAACACCCTTCTGTTTTAACTTTCGCCCGTAACGTCTTGATTTCCCGCCGGCACCCGCATGCCAAGCAGCTTCCGCATCTCAGCGATCTGTGCCTTGCCGGCCACCTTTCGCTTTTGCCGCTGTTCATCGGTCTCTCGGGAGGGGGGTTCCGCGTTCATCGGTGGCACACGGGGAGCCCTGTGTGTCGGTTCACGCCGACCCTCACGCACCTTGATCCCCAGGTTGGGTAGAAATTTTCCTTTCCCCATCTGCTTACAGAGCGCGTGCAGGAAACTGAGTGCGTCATACACCGGCTTCATGCCCTTCGCTTCCGCCCGAAAGCGGCCTTCCAGTTCATCGAGGAGGGGCTGGCGCTGTTCGGGGGCCAGCGCGCTGAGATAGCGCGCGGCGATGTCACGATGATTTTCGCAGAGACGTGCCGGGTAAACCAACGGCTGATGGTCTTCCGTGGTGAGGTCAAAATTCGACGCCTCCCCGGTAGAGGTAGTAGTAGTTTTATTTATATAACTACTACCACCCGAGTTCGAATTTTGGTCATGGTGGGCATCCTCTTTCTGATTGTTGGTTGAGTCACTGCGCAACCGTCTGACAACATTAAGGCTGAAGGAGAAGAAACGATCGGGTTCCCCATCGCCGGTGGTCACCACGCTTTGCAGCCGCCGCTCAATCGGGTGGGGTTGCGCACAGACCACCTGGCCGGCCTGACTATCCTCATCGATGGAATCCAGCACGCCTTGCGCCACCGCACGGACACGTGCATGACCGTGGGCTAACGCCTTGCTGAGGAAACCCATGTAGTTGGCATCGAGATGCACGGCATCGACCAGCGGGAGAGGTTCGTCATGCAGCGCATAGACGTTAGCGCGAAATCGCCCGCTGGCTTTTCGTACCCGGGCACACAGGGTCAGCCAGCGGGTGGTGCGCAAAATGGCAATGGCACGGGCTATCGTTGATCGCGACGACACGTTGGCCATCGTGCCGATGGCCTCGTACCCCGGGAAGGCCGTGTTACCGCCGGTCTCACCGACCGCAAGCATGATGACCATCCAGACCACCTTATCCACCGGCTCGAGCACCGGGTCTTTCACCACCGCCGTAGGAAACGACTGGTGTCGATTCCCAAGAAAGATCATTCGATCGGCCGGTCCCTGGCCTGCGGCGGTCTCGGCCTGTGCGATGGCCTTATGGATCAGGGCATCGAGGGCACGCGTCTCCGGCTGAAGGGTCGCTGGGATTTCATTCATGGGCACCCGCCGGAACGGCATCCTGGTCGATCGGGCCATTCAGGTTTCCGTATTCGGCCCAGCGCTGCGTCAGGTTCCAGATCGCGCGCATCGACAGGTCGGTTTCACCCTGGATCGCCAGGTACTGCTCAGGGATCAGCAATCCCGACGCCTCGCCATCAACCCGGGCCGACCAGGCTTCCCAGAGCCGGTGCGAACTCGCCTCATCCAGTTCGGGCGGTCGGCCAATCGCAGGATCGACTAACAGCGTTCGACGCAGTCGGGTGTAGTCGCGCTGATTCAGACCAAACAGAATCTGCATCATCTCCTGGGGGGCATCGGCCATGATCAACGCCTGAATCGTATCTTCCATCGCCCGCTGCTCACTGAGATGTTCGATCATGGGCCAGTACACGTGCCGGTTCAGCGCAATCTCCAGGCAATGCGCACGCAGGGACTCGACCCGGTAGAGGTCTGCGACACGCATCTCGCGCAAGGCCTCGATCTCTTTGACACCAAAGTTCATGTTACGCAGCGCCGCCTGGTCACCTTCAGCCAGACAGCGCATGGCATACATCAGGACAGCCGTCACCAGATCCGCTTCCTTGGTACCCTCCATTGCCATTAATCCCAGATCGCCGTGCCTGTTTCGGCGGCCAGGTGACGGATACGCCGATAGGTATCCATGAGATCGAGTAGATCACGCCAGTCCCGGTCATGGAGTGCGTGCCAGAGACGGTAACCGACATGCCCGGGGTCAAGCGTCCAGATATTGTTGAACAGCAGTTCAGCATCCTGGTCTTCCAGGGCGCGCCGCAGAACAGAATCGGCCGGCAATGTCGGCACGATCGATTCAATCGGTGCAAACGTCATCTCTGCACACGCCGCAAGTTGCCACCAGAGCAGGCAGACCTGAGCCAGGGCATCCTCGTCGAGTTGATCCGCCAACGCATGGTCTGGTACATCGCTGAGCACGTAACCCAGTCCCTTACCCGACAACGGCACGACCCGATCACCGAGTACCATTGCGTTGCGCAATGCGGGCCGCCAGGGTCCAGGCTCGCCCGCGCAATGACTTCAGGTCAGTGGGCTTGTACTGACCGGCGTCAATCAGGGAGTCAGGCGCATCAACGGTAGGGTCGTTCGGATGATCCTGTGGTTGCATCAGTGCTTCTTCCGTGTCTACAGGCGATTCACCTGCGTGATTCAACCCGGCGTCACCTTCTTCATTACCATTGAGCCCTTCGGACGCAGCCGGATCCCCATCATCGTTACCACGCCTTTCTGGTTGGGGCGGCTCTTTGATGGGTACGAACGCCGGAATGACCACTTCCCGCCCGGCCAGCTCGGCATCGAGTGCCACCCGGATCGTATGAATACTGGTCTCTGCCTCCTCGGCGATCTCGGTCTCGATAGCAACCTGCAGGAGATCGGTATCCCAATCCATGCCGTCGTAGCGGCGGCACAAGGCGGCAAACACATCATCAAACTCAGTGTCACCGGCAGCACAGTGGCGCTGCCAAAGATGCCTCGCCGCCCGTTCCAGTGCTCGAAGCCGTTCGACCTGGTGCCTTCCCATACCCGCTTCGAGGGCCTGCGGCACCCGTTCCAGCAATGTGTCGACGGCATACGCCATGAGACAGATAACGGAACCAGCGATACGGTATCCCGTTTTTCCGAGCTCGGTTTCGAGCCTTCGCACTGAAACTGCTTTGAGACCCAACTCCTTCCTGAACAACTGCTTTGCATCGTGGACCGCGCGTGCCTTGTCGATAAAGGTGAGACCACCACGCAGGTCGTTCTCGCGCAGATGCGCCAGTAGCACATCCGACTCGCAGCACCAGGGCCTGAACACACAGTGAATATGTGCGAAGCGTTCATCGCCGGTTTCCTCAACCAACGCTTTCAGAATCATCAGCCGGGTATTGCCGCCGGAATGCACGATGTAGTCCACGGCCCCAGGACGCTGCGTGATCACCAATGGCTGATCCAGGCCATGGCTCCGAATCGAATCCTTGATCCGGTCGTATTCGGGATTCCGGCCCTGTCGCGGGTTGTGCTCGTAAGGCTGTATCCGAGCTAACTCGACCACCAAGACCCTAGTATCAACGCTGCTCCCACTGGTCTGGGTCTCGGCGTTCTCCGTGTCGGGTAAAGAAGGTTCCATCATCGCGCACTACTCCCCGACTGCGAGTCCTGAAAATATTTCCGGATGTCGAACCAGGCTTTCCCGAGGAACTATTTCCAACCGTCCCTGGGACTGTATCGACACTTGTCGGGTGATCTGCTCGATCCGTGTTGCTAACAAGGCACTCGCATATCGGTGTTTGCCAGCAAGTTGATAAAGATAGGCTACCGAATGGTTACAGACACTAGCCACTTTCGCACGCTCACGCTTGGTCGCGAGCTGTAAAAATTCCTTCATTTCCATGCTCCATGCTCCATATTCCCTGATTTTTGCTTCTTATTCGCAGCAAGACGTTAGCACTGCGCTGATTATTTCAACAAGCCTGATACCAAGGAAAATTCTTATCTCTCTGATAAATAAACCACTGCATCGAAACTGAGAAATAATCGTTGCCTATACGCCTGACAAAGGAGGAAATTAAAGAGCTGACCTTTAGATGGGCCCGTTCACTCAGGGGCTCTCGGCTTCAGTGTGCATGCCGCCGATGTTGCTCGTGTCGCTCTGTGTCGCTTATTGAACACACACGTTTATCGCGGGAAGGCCTGTTTGAAATTCCAGATACAACAACCAAAAACGTGCACAATGCCTATTTTATAGGCTTGGGATGCAACGTTCTAAGCAAGCCGAACCAAATTACTGACCACACCATTCCAGGTCCCATTACGGTTAAGGAATTTATCCTTCTGCTAAACATTTTCTTTTGCTGATTAAATTTTCAACGTGCTAACGTCTTCTGAACTGTTCACTTGCAATTGATAAACGCTTTACTTAAGACAGAGCAATCACACCATGCAAGACAATCTCAGCGGGAAGATGCCCCATGGTTAAAGAGCGTATGAGCATTCTGTTCAGTATGTTGGATAAGACGCTGCCAATCCTGAGACCCGTCGACTTGCCTGTCACCTTCCCGCTGAGGGAACCACACACGGAACAAGCCGCGTCCATTCTGAAGGCCGTAGCCACAGGGAAGATCACACCCAGTGACGCTACAGCTTTGATGACCGCAGTATCCGCCCAAGGACCTGTACCGGAAGTAGATGAACTGGAAGAACGAATTCCCAAACTCGAGGGTGCGCACCAGAAGCGCGGTGGCAATAGATGAGCAGACTGACCAATCGGGTGAAACGCCTGGAGGGGGAAATGGGCAATAGTGATGAGTTTTTCGTTGCCTTCTACCTACAGGAAGGCGAAGACGAGGATGCCAATCTAGAACAACGCATAGAGCAGCTAAGCATTAACTGGGACTCCGAACGGAATCACAATAACTAATGAAACCGCTTGTCCTGACATTTTCTGAGGCAGGGCAACAGCTCATGGGCGTAAGCGCCCGTACTGTCAGGCGAATGGTAGAAAACGGAGAGCTGCCGGTCGTCCGAATCGGTGCCCGCGTTGGCATTCCTTCGAAAGCGGTGGAAGAATGGGTGGCCTTACACACGGAGGCACCATGCCCTACAAGCGCAAAGACTCGCCGTATTACTGGATCAGCTACTCCGATACTGCAGGCAGGCGGATTAGCCGAAGTAGTGGATATTCTGACTACAGGGAAGCCAAAGCCGAAGAAAACCAGCTAAGAGCCGACGCGCACCGGAAACGCTCGCCGAATGCCGACAAGACATTTGAAGACGTGATGGAATCCTACCTGACCAATCGCCCGACAGAACGCGCTGCCTATGCCGTCAAGGCCCTGCTGCCACACTTTGCAGGCAAGCCGATACAGACCGTTACCGCCGAAGATATTGCTGCCTACAAAACGTCACGTGACGTATCTGATAGTACCGTGGCGAAAGAACTGGGTACCCTCAGGGCAGCGATCCGATTCTGCAACCGGGAATATGACTGGGGGCTTCCAGACCCTACCCAGGGCCGCATCCCAAAAGAACCGCACCACCGTATGAGGTGGCTGACCAAGCAGGAAGCCTGCAAACTGGTGGCCGTTGCCCAGCATGCACCCCAGGCGCCCTACCTGGCCGACCTCATTATGATTGCGCTGCATACCGGCCTGCGCCGCGGCGAACTACTGGGGCTGGAGTGGTCAAGGGTTGATCTGAGAAGTCGAGTGATACACCTGGCGCCGGAACACCAGAAGGGAAAGAAACACTCAACCGTGCCACTGAATGCACCCGCACGAGACGCATTGCTGCGCCGGGCTGGCTACCGGGCCACGATCTGCCCGGACTCTGCCTGGGTATTCACCCGCAAAGGCAGTCAGATCGGAAGCATCAAGAAATCCTTTGCCACGGCTTGCCAAAAGACAGGTATCGAAGATTTTCATATCCATGACCTGCGGCATACCTGCGGGGCCTGGATGGTTCAGGCAGGCGTACCGTTGCGTACCGTGGCCGAGATATTGCGCCACTCCAGCATATCTACGACAATGAAGTACGCGCACTTATCACCAGACAATGCCCGGGCCGGTGTGGAGGCTCTTGAGCGTAGTGATTTGCGTAGCACCGACAGTCAAAATGTGTCAAACGTAGTACATCGTAGTCACAGTTTTGATAGTTTATGAAAATTGACAGCGCTAAGTCATTGAAATATATACAGGGCGATTAGCTCAGCGGGAGAGCACTGCCTTCACACGGCAGGGGTCACTGGTTCGATCCCAGTATCGCCCACCAATCAAATCAATCAGTTGGAAACCACGCCACCCCTGGAATGGGTTTCCAACTGATTATTTGCCACAGCGTTGTCACACTCGTTCGCGAACGAGCGGAGTGTGACTGTGGCAACTTTCAGAAAACGCGGCCCCTGGCAATGGCAGGCACAGGCCCGGAAAAAGGGCCAACCCCTGCAAACCAAAACCTTTGAAACACGCGCTCTAGCTGAACAGTGGGCGCGCGCCATTGAAGTCGAAATGGACAAGGGCGTGTTCGTCTCCCGCGCCGAGGCCGAGTCCACCACGCTCACGGAACTGCTGGAACGCTATCTCGTGGAGATCACGCCATTGAAAAAAGGTGCAGAACCCGAGACCAACCGCCTGCGAGCCTTGATGAGACACCCCCTCCCACCGCTGACCGGGGGTAGCGTCGCTGGACTCAGGAGCTGGTGACAATCTGTCACCCCCTTCCAGCCGCAACCGATACCGGTTTGAGGAACGGGAGCCGTCTTTACGATAGCGTTGCTCGGAGTACATCAGACCGCGCTTAACGAGCTTTTGCATGACCAGCCGAACAGTACGGGTGGAAACACAACACTTTGTTGCCACCGTCGACACGCTGGGCCAGCAAACGCCGTAGTCATTGGCAGCATCGGCCAGTGCCATCAGAATCAGTTTCGGGGTGGGCGAAAGCTTTTGCTGCCAGACCCAGTTCATTGCTGCGATGCTCACCGCCTCGCCCGCGCCTCCTGCTTGGTGGGACGCCCGCGACGCCTGGGCTCTGAATCATGCATATCAGGATCGGTTACGGTAATGGTGAACTGTTCCAGCCAGTCATGTACGGCCTGACAGGGCCACAACCGATTACGGCAACCGGGCGGCTGAATACGTGGCGGCAACGGACTGCCGCCACATAACTTGTTACGCAAATCGCCCGAGTGAAATCCCCAACAACCCGGCGATCTCGGTATCGGTGTAATACCTCCCCTGTTTCGATGAATCCTCTGTGCTCACGTCGTGCCTCCTTTGCAAACCTTGCGGTCATGTCGGAGGCACCATGAGACACGTGGTCTCACGTCGGAGCTACGCTAAATCCATTCAGGTGTTGTCGGGGTTCTTTCGGGCATATGCACCCTTGAGCGAGCGGCAAAATTGATCTGATTAGGATACCTGGGCATTTAATTACCTGAAAAACTGGAGAATTCCAGCCGGATTTGCCTCAATACTCGGCATTTAACCTGTCTGGACATCTGCAGACATGTTGTCTATATTAGTCGTTATCACTATTAATGTTGATTAAAATATACATATTATGATGAAAGAGCCCCTTCCACTGTCCAGCAGCACGCTCAGCGTGCTGAAGACCCTGGGCGCCATGATCAAGGCTGCCCGGCTTGAGCGTGCCATGAGCCAGGCGGAACTAAGTGAGCGCTTGGGGGTTAGCCGTCATACCGTGATCGCCCTTGAGAAAGGCGAGCCGAAGGTAGGCGTGGGCACGGTGTTTGAGGCGGCAACCATCGTCGGCATTCCTTTGCTGGCAGGCGATCAAGGCGAGCTTAACAAGCTGGCCACAACCGTGGCCAATCTCACGAGTATTCTTCCCGAGCGTGGCCGGCGCAAGAAGGTAGCACTGGACGATGACTTCTAACGTCACTGAAGCTTTTGTCTGGACCTGGCTGCCCGGCACGTCGGTACCCGTTGTCGCGGGTCGTATTGAAAAACACGGCCGGTTACATCACTTCACCTACGGTCGTTCCTATCGCGAGCGCGATGATGCGATTGCCTTGTCGCCGTTTGAACTACCACTACAACCAGGCTCCTTCGAACCGCTGGGCATGAACACCATTCATTCGTGCCTGCGCGATGCTGCACCTGATGCCTGGGGCCGTCGCGTTGTGGGATACAGATATCCGGAGCTGGCTGCCGATGAGCTGGACTACCTGTTGCTGTCCGGCAGCGACCGCATTGGCGCGCTGGATTTTCAGACCAGTGCCTCTGAATACGTGCCGAGAGAGTCCGATCATCCGACACTCGATGATTTGCTGCAAGCCGCCGAGCTGCTGGAAGCTAATCGTCCCCTGCCCCCAGAACTGGAGCGTGCCTTACTGCGGGGTACAAGTGTCGGCGGCGCCCGACCCAAGGCACTGATCGATCATGATGGCAAACACTTCATTGCCAAGTTCGACTCATCCACCGATGTCTATCCAGTCGTCAAGGCGGAATACATCGCCATGCGCCTGGCGGCCATTGCCGGATTGACCGTCGCACCGGTGTCGCTGACCTCTTCCCTGGGTAAGGATGTGCTGATGATTGAGCGCTTCGACCGCGTGGACATCGCCACGGGCAAGGCACGCCGTTTGATGCTGAGTGGCCTGAGCCTGCTGGAACTGAACGAGATGGAAGCCCGCTATGCCAGTTACAGCGACCTGGCCGATCGGGTTCGCCAGCGTTTCACTGAACCGCTGGCAACACTCGCTGAATTGTACAAACGGCTGGTCTTCAATGTACTGGTCGGCAATACCGATGATCATGCGCGTAACCACTCGGCGTTCTGGGATGGGAGACAATTAAGCCTGACACCAGCCTATGACATCTGCCCACAGCTGCGCACCGGACAGGAAGCGACACAGGCCATGAACATTGGTGGCGTTGCAGGAAACGCGGCAACACTGACCAATGTCCTTTCTGTAAGCGGTAAGTTTCAGTTGCGCGAGTCCGATGCCAGAGCGATGATCGAACAATTCATCGCTGTAGTGGAAGACAACTGGGTGAGGGTTTGCGAAGAAGCCGATCTCGCAACAATTGAGCGTGACCGGCTCTGGGGTCGGGCACTGCGGAATCCCTACTGTTTGCTGGACTGGAAATCCACCTGAAGGTTTTATACGGAGTATTGTTAAACATTACGTATAATGCACCCTGGTCCAGCAACGAATTACTTAACTGACAAAGTCATCTCGACAGGCGATTCCATGTCACATTTGTGCCAAACCGCGAACGGAATGAAACCATGGGGAAACGCAGCGATACCGACAAAGCCATACGCAACATTATGAATTGGGCAGACCGACCCGAGTGGTCGGACGAGCAGGCAGCTGTTTTCGATACCCACCTTGCTCCCGTTTGCGACCGCATCGGCATCGACCAGGAAGAACTCGGCCAGGAACTTGCGGAACACGGTTATGGGGGTATGTTGTTTGGCTTGATGTTTGAGGATTTTATCAGTCGCCGCTTGCAGCCAGATGACAAGAACATTATCGACGATTACCTGAAACGCCGCGGCTGGCGCGATAGTGTTCCCGGACGCCGCTATCTACAACAGCTTCGAGACTCTGTGCTCTCCCTGTACGAGGTGGTCGAGGTCTCTCCCGGCCATCACTGCGACTTGCGCGACCTGGCGCGTGACGGAAAAACATTTCGCGTCCATGAACGCATGGGCACGCAGAATCTCGTCAAGTGGGACCGGCTCGCGGCCCGTGTACTGACTATGAATGGCAGGCACATCTTTTCCGGGGGCATCCTGCCATTCCCCCGGGAAGCGGCACAAAGCCTGCTCAGGGTTCTGACTGAGTCGCGAAAACAATTTAACAAGAAACTCTCGCGGGCAGTGGGCAAGGAGGCTATGGCCGAGATTTCGCCGGAAAATCTGGGCGAATTGTTTCTGCAGGACGCTTGTCCTGCCTTCACTTCCATCTGGCTCGTGCATACCCTGAAAAGCCTGCGTGAACCGCTGCCCGAAATGATCAACCGCGATGGCGAGGCACTGATATTTAACGAAACCCGTTTTCCGTTCCTCGCCGAACAACTTGACGAAATAGTCCATCGCCTTGACGCCGCTCCCGACTGGGAGCGTGACAACCCGGATGAACACACCTGGATATGGCTGCAGGAACCGGATGCCAACGCCGAAAAACCTCAAGCCGGCATGGCCATCGACACTCTAAAGGATGGGCAACACCCGATCAGCGGTACACTGGAATTGAAACCTGGTGTACTGACGCTTAGCACAAATTCCATGGAACGGGCGAAGCGTGGACAGGATATGGTGGAAACAATCCTACACGGTTTCGTCGGCCCGGCCCTGAGCAAACTTCAGACACCTGAGCAACTGTTAGCGGAGAACGAAAGACACCAACAAGACGATAGCCATCTGGAACCAGCCGATACCATTGATCCGGAAATCGCGGCCGAGGTTATCCACAACATGTTGGACCAACATTACCACCAGTGTCTGGATGAACCCATTCCTGCACTCGACAACAAAACCCCAAGGCAATGCGCCAGAAGTAAAAAGGGTCGGGAAAAGGTTATCGATTGGCTAAAGCATCTGGAAAATAACGAGCTGCGCCGCGCCGCCAGCGAGGGACAAGAACCCTACGACAGCAACTGGATGTGGGATGAACTGAAACTGGGCAAGTACAGAAATAGCTAGTCGCGATTCTTTTGGTAACAAATAAACACGGAGGATCATTCTGGCGGCAATATTCTTGTCACAATTTTGTCACACTGCGAACGAAATTCAGCGTGATTCGGCCTTATCGGAACACAGACTATGTGACTGTTATTTCTTGTGTTAGTCTGTAAGCACCTGAAACAGAACGGGTGTGATAACGGATTCACACGGCAGGGGTCACTGGTTCGAACCCAGTATCGCCCACCAAAATAATTCAAGATTTACAGAAACCGCCTCCAGGCGGTTTTTTTATTGGGGCGCACCGGAGAGGGCACTAGCAATTGAAGCGTCTGTCGTCGTGAAAATAGAACCATATGAATTTGATGGTACATCCAGTTCCGCAACCCATTTCCACAGGTTGCCGACCATACAGGCGCTGAAGTGACACTACCTTGAAGTGAAGCGATATCAGAAGAAGTGTTTGCCGCGATTGCTGTTGCAGCGGGTTACAGCGGCAGCAATCGCGAGAAGCATAAAAAGCGTAATCTTCCCTAGTGGACTTATAAATTTGTGAGCCTGGCCGGATCGTTAAACTATCTCAATGTCACCTTATTCCAGTAAGACGAACCCGCCCCACGCAGCACGATTGCCGAACCTGATAAAATACCCCCACACCATTCAGACAGAAATAATATTTATCTATATTTACAATGTGATACAAAACTTTTAACATAAATTGCATTAAAACATACTCGGCGATGAATACTAGTCAAGCTACCCGTGCGGGACACTAGCTATACTGCGGGTAGCCACTTGCTAATTCGTGTATTTAACAATAATTTTCAACCCATACACGCGCCGGTAAAACCGCATGCGACGAAATATACAGGGCTATGCTGTTGAATTTCGTATATACTCGCGCCCGCAGACGATTGATCGCTCCGACACTGATGTCATTATGACGCCCTCGCCTGCAATACAAATTGGTTGCACGTCCTTTAAGCCTACTCAGAAGCTCCATCCAGGTATCTCCTGTAATTCACCTTTTTGAGATCTGCAATTAATTACTTGTTTATTTTTATAAAGGTAATTTACATGACTAACGGTACAGTTAAGTGGTTCAATGAATCCAAAGGCTTCGGCTTTATCTCTCCAGCTGATGGCAGCGATGATGTGTTTGTGCATTTCTCCGCTATCCAGGGCGGTGGCTTCAAGTCACTGATGGAAGGACAGTCGGTGACATTTGACGTTGAGAAAGGCCCCAAGGGTCTTCAGGCTGCAAACGTCAACCTGGCCAGCTGATAACATAAGCGGCCAGTACCAGCCAAAGAACCCCGCTCGCGGGGTTCTTTTTTTCTCGTAGCCAGCGACAAGCGCGCGGCTCCATCAAGGATACGCACATGAAAAAGCTGTTTGTTGGCAACCTCCCGCAAGATGCCACTGAAGATTCCGTCCGCTCATTGTTTGCCGAATACGGCACAGTGCGCTCCATAAACGTGGCTGCAGATATTTTCACCGGTAAATGCAAAGGTTTCGGATTCATCGAAATGGAAGGACACGAAGCCCGCGCTGCCCAGGCGGCACTGGACGGATACATGAGTGGCGGTGGCGACCGCTCCCTGAAAGTACGTTTCGAAGATCCAAAAGCCGCCCGCAGCCGCAAACGCCGTTAGCAACACTGGCAGGACTAGCCAGGCACCTGCGCAATCCTGGCACCTCATAGACTCCAATCGCCAGCCTCTGCAAGACTGCGATCAGGCAACTTTTGCTATACTCCGCGCCCTTTCAATTCAATGACTAAAAGAGTTCGAGCCTATGTTCCGCCTGGGGTGCGATAACCGCGTCTGCGTTCAAAATGAGATTCTGTCCGGCCTGACAGTAGCACTTGCATTGGTGCCGGAAGCCGTGGCCTTTGCCTTCGTCGCCGGGGTGGAGCCGCTGGTGGGGCTATATGCGGCATTCATGGTTGGTTTTCTGGCATCCATTTTCGGCGGGCGCCCCGGCATGATTTCGGGAGCAACCGGCGCCATGGCGGTGGTGATGGTTTCACTGGTCGCCGAGCATGGGGTTGAATATCTGTTTGCCACGGTGGTGCTGACCGGTTTGCTGCAAATACTTGCTGGCGTATTAAAGCTGGGGAAATTCATTCGCATCGTGCCGCACCCGGTAATGCTGGGCTTTGTTAACGGCCTGGCGATTGTGATCTTTCTGGCGCAGCTGCAGAATTTCCAGATCGACGTTGGCGGCACCCCGGAATGGATGTCCGGCCAGCCACTGATGATCCTTGCAGGCCTGATCATTCTTACCATGTCGATCATTCACTTACTGCCCAAGCTAACCACTGCAATACCGTCTTCCCTGGCAGCAATTGTGTTCGTGTCACTGCTGGTGATTGGCCTGGACATCAATACCAAGACGGTGGGAGATCTGGCGTCTATTAAAGGCAGCCTGCCGCAGTTTCATATCCCGGATGTAGATTTCAACCTGGCCACACTGAAAATTATTTTCCCCTACGCTGTGATACTTGCAGCTATTGGTCTGATCGAATCTCTGCTGACGCTGTCGCTGATTGATGAAGTAACCAATACGCGGGGGCGCGGCAATCGCGAATGTATCGGGCAGGGTATTGCCAATACAACGACCGGGCTGTTCGGCGGCATGGGTGGTTGCGCGATGATCGGTCAAAGCATGATCAATGTGAATTCCGGTGGTCACAAGCGTCTGTCGGGCGTTTCAGCCGCGCTTTTCCTGCTGGCCTTTATTCTGTTTGCATCCAACCTGATTGAACAAATTCCAATGGCCGCCCTGGTGGGTGTTATGTTTATTGTGGTGATTGGCACTTTCGAATGGTCGAGCATCCGTATCTTTAACAAGATACCCAGGCATGATGCCTTTGTGCTGGTGCTGGTTTCAGCGGTGACGGTTGCCACTGATCTGGCGATCGCTGTTGTTGTGGGCGTGATTGTTTCCGCACTTGTGTTTGCCTGGGAACATGCGAAACATATCAATGTGCAAAGCTATATCGATGATCATGGATCAAAAGTCTATGAGCTGAATGGCCCGATATTTTTTGGCTCGGTGAAGAACTTCCGCGATTTGTTTAACCCGGAAGATGATCCTGACGATGTCATTATCGAGTTCCAGAACTCCAGGGTGACGGATCATTCAGCCATTGAAGCGATCGATTCGTTAGCCGATCGCTATATAAAAGCAGGCAAGCGGTTACACCTGCGCCATCTTTCTGTGGAGTGTAAACAGCTGCTGGATAAAGCGGGTGATCTGGTCGAAGTAAATCGCATGGAAGACCCCAGTTACCATGTAGCGGATGACAAACTGGCTTAGTGCTTAACCCCCTCCCCTTCGAAGGAGAGGGGATTTGTAAAATCCTAAAATACAAGACCCATCATCAACATCATGACCACCAGGAACAGTACCGTCATGATGCCGCCGGCCTTCATGAAGTCAGGTACACGGTAGCCCCCCGGCCCCATGATCAACGCATTCACCTGGTGAGTCGGAATCAGGAAGGAGTTCGAGGTTGCCAGTGCCACGGTCAGGGCAAACACAGCCGGGTTGGCACCAATACCAATGGCGATATTCACGGCCAGCGGTACCAACAGGACGGTCGCGCCCACGTTTGACATCACCAGGGTAAAGAAAGTCGCCAATACAGCAACCGATGCCTGTATCACCCAGACCGGATTTCCACCCACCACCAGCAAAGTCTGTTCAGCAATCCATTTGGCCGTTCCTGAAGTTTCCACTGCAAGACCTAGCGGAATCAGTGAGGCCAGTAAAAATACCGTTTTCCAGCTGACCGCCTCGTAAGCCTCTTCGATATTCAGCACGCCGGACAGGACCATGCCGATTGCACCGGTCAGTAGAGCTACAGACAGACGTAAATCAGTAAACAACACCAGGAAAAGCGCCACACCGAAGAAGATCAGTGCCGGCAGAATTTTGTGTGGACGCGCTTCTTCGTGTGGATACTCGGTTGTAACAACCACGAAATTCCGGTCACTCTCAATGCGTGTCAGGGCATCCCAGGCAGTATGCACGACCAGGGTATCACCAGCCTCCAGTGGCAGAGTTCTGATCTCGTCACCTTCACGACGCGTCTCACCGCCACGGTGCAGGGCCATCAGTGCAAGACCATAGGCTTTACGCATCCAGACGTCACGTGCGCTCTTGCCGATCAATGCCGAGCCTGGCGGGATAACCACTTCGGCAATACCCGACTTGGACGCTGACAACGCATCGGCAAAAGTACGCAACCCGGTACGCAGCTTCAGATTGAAGCGATCGACAAAGGTTTTCAGATTGTCAGGATCAGCAACCACGCCCAGAACCATGCCCGCCCGTACTTCGGTATCGCGTCCCAGTGTACCGGGGCCAAAACGGCTCTCTTGCCCCGATAGCTTGCCGGCAATCACGCGAATACGATTGGCCGATTCAATATCGTCAAGCGTCTTGCCGATCAAATCGCTACCGTCGGTTATGACCAGCTCTGACAGCGAGTAATCTGCACCGTATACGCTCTGAATGTATTCCATGGAATCGGAGCCGCTGGTACTGTTCTCACTCTTTGATATCGGCAACACAAAGCGGCCGGCAGCTACAAAATAAATAATGCCTGTTGCCACCAGGGCCAGGCCTACCGGCGTCACCGAGAACAGTCCCCAGGTACTCATTTGCTGGTCAGCGGGCAATGCCTGGTTCGAGGTGAGAATAAGATCATTCAACAGGATCAGCGGGCTCGAACCCACCATGGTGACTGTACCGCCAAGAATGGCGCAAAATCCCATCGGCATGAGCAAACGCGACATCGGCAGACCGGAACGTGCCGAGATACGCGACACGACAGGCAGGAAAAGTGCCGCTGCACCCACGTTCTGCATAAACGAGGAAATGATACCTACAGTCGAGGATATGATCGGAATAATACGCTTCTCAGAACTGCCGCCGACATTGAGGATAAACGTAGCTACCTTGCTCATCAGACCGGTTTTATCCAGCCCTGCCCCGATAATCATGACGGCAATAATCGACATTACCGCATTGGAAGCAAATCCATCAAACAGGTGGCTGGTATCAACCAGCCCTTGCTCCAGCCCCATATAGGGCGCCAGTATCGAGGTCAAACCCAGCAACACCATGATACTTGCAGCGGCTACATCCACCCCCACCACCTCGAAGGCAAACAGGTAGATAGTAAGCATCAAAATGCCAGTCACCCAGGCAATCTGTATGCTCGGCACAACGCTGGCAAGGCCCAACGACATGGCCAGAAAAACAACAGCGGCGATCATCTGCTTGGCGGATAATTTTGGCGTGATTGCGATGGTTGTTTCTTCATCTGCCATTGCGGTCATAGCGAGATCTCCAGTCAATTTCTAAAATATCAGCTGATTGGTGTTGAGCAACACTCGGTGCCGTGTAAAAGCAGATCACCGGTTTCACAACATTAAGGAAGCAGTGTGCGTAATAGGCCACCCGGACAGAATGCCTGGCGCGTCAGGAAACGCTTCCAGCGGCTAAGGGACTCTTCCCGTACCGGACTACATGCCAATCTGGACAAGCGCGCAGTGTACCTCATCTAAGTCTATGTAATCTAGTAAGAAGCATGGGAAGGACCTGGTCTCGGAAATCGCAACCGGCGAATTCCAGTGCGCTGATCTGAACCAAATTCGACACACTGTGTCGTACCAACTGGTTCAACGTAGCATTTCATGAATATTGCGTTGTTGCCGATAAACCCTTACCTTGTGTTAATAATGCAGCCCATGCTCAAAGTCCTGTCCACAATCTGGCTATCCATCGTCCTTGCGACGATGCCGCTGCAGACGCTGACGGCTGCAGTCGCTGTAGCCGATGCCGATCCGTGCCAGATGCACACTGTGGATAGCGACAGTGTCATGGCCGATGAGAGTTGTCCCGGCTGCGACGATCACAGCTGTAACATGGAAGGCTGCAACCATCAGGGTTGCGCATCTTTCCACCTGCAGCCGGCAAAACTGACACAACTCTGCAATTTTCCCGTTATCCAGCCCGCTGCACCGCAACAGATGACCGTAACTGACCATTCATCCAGAAATACCCCTCCTCTTTTAAGACCCCCAGCCTGAATCCGTAATCGGGGCCTCTGCCCCCATGCGCATGTAGCGTTCCACGGGAATGCTCTGTACCACCATGACTGATTATGGAGTTTCGCTATGCGGCGAATTATCAATCCGCTTATTTTGTACCTTGCCTCTCTATCCTGTGCACAGGCGGCGTTGACCCTGCCTGATGCCGAGCAGCTGGCCCTCGAGGCCGATCCCGCTGTCTCGGCCAGCCAGTCGCGAGCCAACGCCTTGCATGAACAATCCGTTGCCGACGGGCAGTTACCGGATCCGAAGCTGACATTTGGCGTCTTCAACGTGCCACTTGACGACCTGAGCATGAAAAAGGAAGGCTCGTCCCAGCTGCGTACCGGCATCAGACAAGCGTTTCCGCGTGGCAAAACGCTACGCTATCAACAACAGCGCACTGAGTGGCTGGGCAAGGCCGAACAGGCTCGCACCCTGCTAACCGAAAAGCAGATTCAGCGGGATGTTCGGGAAACCTTTCTGGAACTCTTTTACCAGCTAAAAGCTGCCCGTATCATTCAACAGAATCAGGCGCTGTTCCACCAATTGACCGAGATTACACGGGCACATTACGCATCCGGTCGTGTCAGTCAGCAAGATGTCATCCAGGCACAACTTGAACTGTCACGCCTCGACGACCGGGCAACACGAATCAATGCCCGGGCCGATGTCGAGCGCGCAAAACTGACGCGCTGGATAGGTGCAGTTGGATGGCAGGCTATCGACCCGGCCTTTCCTGTGCTGCCGCAACCACCCTCCAGGGAAATACTCCTGGCGACAATCGCACGACACCCGGCTGTCGAAGCCGCCAGTGCCCAGGTAGCGGCCAATCAGCAAATGGTCAAAGCTGCGCGCGAGCAATACAAACCCGGCTTTGATGTCGGCCTGGAATACCGTAAACGCTTCGGCGATGAAGCCAATGGCAGTGATCGACCAGACATGATGGCGGCTATGGTCTCACTGGACCTGCCACTGTTCACTGACAAGCGCCAGGACCGGCGTCTGGCCGCCAGCCAGCAACAGGCGGAAGCCGCCATTCAAACGCGCGAGCAGCGACTGCGCGAAGTACAGCGCCAGCTGGAATCCGACTACGCTCGCTGGCAGCGCCTTGGCGAACAGGAAGCCTTGTACCGCGATCACCTTCTACACGAAGCCAGGGCCAATACCGAGGCAGCCCTGAGCTCCTATCAGAACGGTATCAACGAATTCACCACACTCATGCGTGCGCGCATCACCGAACTCGATGTCAACCTGCAGGATGTTCGCATCCGCATCGATCATGCAAAGGCGCAAGCCCGCCTGCTGTTTCTTGCAACGGATGGAGAAAATCGATGAACAAGACACTCACACATCTGTTTGTGGCATTACCGATGCTTTTAACCAGTTTAATTGCTTACCCTGTACTGTCTGCCGAAGAGGACGAGGTACTTTACTGGGTCGCCCCCATGGACCCCAACTACCGCCGCGACAACCCCGGTAAATCACCCATGGGTATGGATCTGGTTCCGGTCTACACCAATGCTGCGGGCGACGGCAATTCGGTCAGTATCGAACCTGCCATGCTCCAGAGTCTCGGTGTTCGTACGGCATTGGTGGAGCGCGGAAAACTGTGGCGTTTGATCAATGCAGTCGGTTATGTCGCATTTGATGAACGAAAACTCAGCCACCTGCATCTGCGCACCGAAGGGTGGATCGAGAAGCTCAACGTCAAGTCTGACGGCGAACGGGTCAAAAAGGGCGATGTTCTGTTGGAGCTTTATTCACGCGAGCTGGTCAATGCCCAGGAGGAGTACGTGCAGGCATTGCGTAGCAGCAATGACTACCTTGAACGCGCCTCGCGGGAACGCCTTGAAGCACTGGGCATGAGTAGTGCCCAGATAAAACAGGTCGAACGCAATAAACGCGCCTACCAGAAGGTCCGCATACTCGCCAGTCAGGATGGAGTCGTCGACAGCCTTAATGTACGTGAAGGCATGTACGTCAAGCCCGACACCGAAGTGCTGACCCTCGCAGACTTGTCCAGTATCTGGCTACTGGTAGATATCTTCGAACGCCAGGCCGACTGGGTGGCTGTCGGCCAACCCGCGGAAGTCAGTCTGGGCTATCTGCCGGGGCGGCTGTGGGAAGGTGAAGTTGAATTTGTCTACCCGACCATCGACCCGATGACCCGAACCCTGCAGGCACGCCTGCGCTTCGATAACCTGGATGAAGCTCTCAAGCCGGACATGTATGCCGATGTACGAATTTATGCCGGCCCGAAAGACGCCGTGTTGAGCATACCGCGAGAAGCGCTGATCAAGACCGGCGACTCGGAACGCGTAATCGTTGCGCTGGGTGAAGGTAAATTCAGGCCGCAGGAAGTCAATGCCGGCATCGAGAGCGGTGATTTTGTCGAAGTCATCAGCGGCCTTGAAGAGGGTGACCAGGTGGTTACGTCCGGTCAGTTCCTTATTGATTCCGAGGCCAGTCTGCGCGCCAGTTTCGGCCGCATGGAAGAGGTGGCCGGGCAATGATTGCAAACATCATTCACTGGTCTGTGAGGAATCGCTTTCTGGTTCTGCTGCTGACGCTAATCCTCACAGGCTGGGGACTTTACGCGGTCCAGAATACGCCACTGGATGCACTCCCCGACCTGTCCGATGTGCAGGTCATTATCAAGACCAGCTACCCGGGGCAGTCACCCCAGGTTGTTGAAGACCAGGTTACCTACCCCCTGACCACCACCATGCTGTCGGTACCCAAGGCAACGACAGTACGCGGCTATTCCTTTTTCGGAGACTCTTATGTGTACGTCCTGTTCGAGGATGGTACCGACCTGTACTGGGCACGCTCGCGTGTGCTCGAATATCTTAGCCAGGTGCAGAACCGCCTGCCCGCCAGCGCTTCGACAGCGCTTGGTCCGGACGCCACCGGCGTCGGCTGGGTATACGAGTACGCTCTGGTTGATCGCAGCGGTACGCACGATATCTCCGAACTGCGCAGTATCCAGGACTGGTTCCTGAAGTTTGAACTACAGACGGTTGACGGCGTTGCTGAAGTCGCATCTGTCGGCGGCATGGTGAAGCAGTACCAGGTAGTCGTCGATCCGGACCGTCTTCGCGCCTATAGCATTCCGTTATCAAAGATACGCACAGCGATCCAGCGCGGTAACCAGGAAGTTGGCGGCTCGGTAATTGAAATGGCCGAAGCTGAATACATGGTAAGAGCCACCGGCTACATTAAAGGCATTAAGGAACTTGAGCAGATCCCGCTGGGTATGAATGCGAACGGCACACCGATCCTGCTCGCAGACATCGCCGATATTCGCCTTGGACCGCAAATGCGACGCGGTATCGCTGAACTTGATGGTGAGGGTGAGGTGGTCGGCGGTGTGGTCATTATGCGCTGGGGAGAGAACGCCATGACGACCATCAAGGGCGTCAAGGCGAAACTCGAAGAACTCGCACGCAGTCTCCCGGATGGCGTGGAGATCGTACCTGTTTATGACCGCTCAAACCTCATCGAACGGGCAATCGATACACTGACAGAAAAATTACTCGAAGAATTCATTGTCGTGGCACTGGTTTGCGCAGTCTTCCTGTTCCACCTGCGCTCGGCACTGGTGGTTATCTTCAGCCTTCCCGTGGGTATCCTGGTAGCGTTTATTATCATGCATGCGCAGGGTATCAACGCCAACATCATGTCACTGGGTGGCATCGCCATCGCCATTGGTGCCATGGTGGATGCTGCTATCGTCATGATTGAGAACGTGCATAAACACCTGGAACACAGTGAGGTCACAGATGCCAACCGCTGGGAAATTATAGCCAAAGCGTCAGCCGAAGTCGGTCCTGCACTATTTTTCTCACTGCTGATTATCACCCTGAGTTTTCTACCGGTGTTTACCCTGGAAGCACAGGAAGGCCGATTGTTTTCACCTCTTGCCTTCACCAAAACCTACGCTATGGCAGGCGCGGCAGGTTTATCAATCACACTGGTTCCGGTACTTATGGGCTATTTCATTCGCGGCAAAATCATTGCCGAAGACAGGAACCCGATAAACCGGGTACTGATTGCGCTGTACAAACCCGCTATCAACTGGGTCTTGCACGCACCGAAAACCGTGATCCTGGTATCGTTGCTGGCAGCCTCTTCCATGGTTTGGCCGCTGACGGGCTGGTGGCCTTTGAACAACAGCCTGGGTTCGGAGTTTATGCCTGATCTGGATGAGGGCGATCTGCTGTATATGCCCAGCGCCTTTCCAGCCATCTCCATCGGCAAGGCGCAGCAGATCCTTCAGCAGACTGACCGACTGATCAGAACCGTTCCCGAAGTCAGCCGCGTGTTCGGGAAAATGGGGCGTGCAGAAAGTGCTACTGATCCCGCGCCGCTGACCATGATTGAAACCACCATTCAGCTCAAGCCGCGAGACCAATGGCGCGAGGGCATGACCATGGACAAGCTCAAGCGCGAACTGGACTCACTGGTAAAAATACCTGGCATGAGCAACGCCTGGGTTATGCCGATCAAGAACCGTATCGACATGCTGGCAACAGGCATAAAGACACCCGTTGGTCTCAAGATTGCGGGACCAGATCTCGGTGTTATTCAGGAGATCGGCAAAGAAATCGAACGCGTACTGACACCGGTACCGGGAACTGTATCCGTATTCGCCGAACGCGTGGTGGGTGGTCGCTACGTTGTAGTCGATATCAATCGTACCGCTGCATCGCGTTTTGGTCTTAATATCACCGATGTCCAGGACGTAGTAAGTACGGCTGTCGGCGGCATGAATGTCGCTGAGACCGTCGAAGGTCTGGAAAGGTACCCGATCAATCTGCGCTATCCGCGTGATGTACGCGACTCCGAATCAAAGCTCGCAGAACTGCCTGTCCAGACCCCCTTGGGCGCGCAAGTTACGCTGGGCGATGTGGCCGAAGTGCGCATCGTCGATGGACCGGGCATGATCAAAAGCGAGAACGCCCGACTGAATGGCTGGATCTACATTGATATCCAGGACCGGGATCTGGGTTCCTATGTCGATGAAGCCAGAGAAGTGGTCGCAGGACAGGTCAAGCTGCCACCAGGCTACTCACTGAACTGGTCCGGGCAGTACGAATACATGGAACGCGCCAAGGAAAAGCTGTCTACCGTTATTCCCGTAACACTGACCATTATTATCCTGCTGCTTTACCTCAGTTTCCGCCGGGTCACCGAGGTGGCCATCATTCTTGCCACTCTGCCACTGGCATTGGTGGGTGGCATTTGGCTGATGTACTGGCTTAACTACGACTTGTCCGTGGCAGTCGGTGTCGGCTTCATTGCACTCGCGGGTGTTTCCGTGGAGATTGGCGTGGTCATGCTGGTGTATCTCAATCAGGCCTATGTTCGCCACCGGGAAAAAGCCCTCAAGGAACAACGTACAATAGCTCTGCCGGAACTCAGACAGGCAATAATCGAAGGCGCCCTGCTGCGCGTAAGGCCGATTTTGATGACCGTGGCCGCGATCATCGCCGGGCTGCTACCAATCATGCTCGGTTCCGGTACTGGCTCGGAAGTAATGCGTCGCATCGCCGCGCCCATGGTCGGAGGAATGGTGAGCGCGACCGTGTTGACACTGCTTCTCATTCCGGCCACCTTCCTGGTCTGGCACAGCCGGGAAATCAAACAGTAATGGATAAATGGTCAATGACAGATAACAAGCCAGCCATGTACAATCCTCGACAACAGAGCCGCTGAACACGGTTTGTCGCTGACTTGATCACTTTTGAAATTACGCAGCCAAATCTCGCTTTTTCTGCTATCGCTGGGGCTGATCCCCCTGCTACTCGCATTCATCATTAATCGACCGCTGGTGTTCGACAAGCTGGAGCAGTTCTATCACAAGGCCTACCTTGAGCAACTGCGTTCTGACTTCCGTGATCTTGACCAACACATAACCCGCCGACAGGAAATAGTACGCCTGTTTGCGAAGCTGCCTGAACCCGGCATGAGTCTGTCAATAGCTGAAGCCATGGATGAAGAGCAGCTGGACCATGCACGCAAGGACTATATCGATTGGGCAAACCGTGTGCTGTTCGACCAGCTGGACATTACCCAGATTATTTTTATCGGCAGCGACGGTGAGGTCTCGCTGGCGATGAATCGCAATGCCCGGACCGGGCAACTCGAGTCTGACGAGCAGGCAGTGGATCTGCCAGCCCTGGATTTTCTGACAGCGGGGCTCGGAGTGGCACCTGGCACTGTACTGACCAGCCCCATCAATCTTGACCAGTTGGCCAGGAAGGATGCCCCCAACCGTTTTATGACACTCAGCTTTATCACGCCGCTGATCACTGCATCCGCAGTCGATGGAGCGCCACAGCTTCAAGGTGTAGTGGTCTTCAAGCTCGATATTGGGGGGCTGGCGCACTTCTATAAAGGCATCTACTGGGTTCAGGATAATGGGGAGTACCTGCCCGACGAGACTCTGGACGGTGGCCCTACCTCCAATGCCTTTACCGACTTCCCTGGCCTGGAAACGCTGTTCCGTAACGGCGAACTGGGCCTGTGGGAGCAAAGCGGTCAGCAAATCTTCTGGCTGCCCCTGTTTACTGTACAGGGTGCCGGCCCACTGTGGGTAGGACGCAGTGTTGACAAATCCCCCGTCGCTGAATTTACACACCAGCTGGAACTGCGCGTCATCATGGTGATTGCCGGCCTTCTGCTTGCCGTCTACCTGATTGCGCGGCTGATCGCTATTCGCGCCGAACGCGTCAGCAATGAGTTGACCAGCAAGATGTCCCGTGTGCTCGAAAAAGACGAGGCTGTGACCTTTTCCTGGCAACGACCGGAAGAACTGCGCATCCTCGGAAACACGCTGACTTGTCTGTCGGAAAAACACGCTCACGATACCGGGACGCTGCGCGAGCACGCTCACCAACTCGAACAATCAAACCAGTACAAGTCAGAATTTCTCGCCAATGTCAGCCATGAACTGCGTACGCCACTGAACTCCATTCTGCTACTCTCCAAAATTCTGGCTGCAGACAACACGTCCATGAATGAAGAACAACGCCAGCAGATCGGTGTCATTCATTCGGCAGGCAAAGACCTGCGCACCCTGATCGATAGCATACTTGACCTGTCGCGCATTGAAGCCGGCAAAGCCACACTGCACATTGGCGAGGTCACACTGCCAGATCTTCTCGGTGAACTGGTCGAGCTGATGCGTCCGCAAGTCGATGAAAAAGGTCTGCGCCTGGAACTGATGATTGAGCCAGACAGCCCCAACACACTGATCAATGATGAGGCAAAATTGCGCCAGATCCTGATCAACTTCCTGTCCAATGCGCTAAAGTTTACGGAACAGGGCCGCATTACCCTTACCCTGAGCCGCAACACCCATGCCCTGCAGGACGAACTGCCTGTGGCTATCAGCGTCCGCGATACCGGTATCGGTATCGCCTACAATAAGCAAACACATGTCTTCGAAGCCTTCAACCAGGTTGACGGTTCAACCAGTCGACGCTACGGAGGTACTGGTCTGGGCCTGACCATTAGTCGTGAGCTGGCTACGCTACTGGGCGGCCGTATTGAAGTCCACAGCGCGGTTGGCGAGGGCTCCACCTTCACACTATTGCTCCCCGAAATTCTCGACGTGGACGCACTACCGGTGCTCGATTCGGTTGACGTTACCGAGACACCTGCGCCGGCGCGGGCAGGTGACGAATCACCACCGCCACCCACGGCCAGCTATAGTGGTCACCGGGTGCTGCTTGTCGATGATGATGTACGCAATCTGCTCGAACTGACACCGATACTCGAAGGCTGGCGTGTTGGTGTAACAGCCGCCGGGGATGGTCAGGAAGCGATCGAAACACTCAAAGACGATACCGCATTCGGCCTGATAGTAATCGACCTGGCAATGCCTGCCATGGATGGTTTTAAAACCGTGGAACGTATCCGGCAGGATTCCCGACTAAACAACACGCCTGTGATTGGCCTCACTGAAACACTCAATGATGACGAGCGGCAACAGGCACTGACGTGCGGTGTCAACGATTTCATGACCACACCGATTACGGCTGAGGCATTGAAAACCCTGCTGGACCGGCACCTTCAAGACAACGCTGAACCGGACCCTTCATGAACCGCTATTCCGACTTCAAATTGCTGATTGTTGATGACAACGCCAACAACCTGTTCAGCCTGCGTACGCTGATCACAACGCATATGGATGTTGAAGTACTCGAAGCCACCTCCGGCCAGCAAGCACTGGATATCGCGCTGGCAACCCCCGATATCGACCTGATCATTCTGGACATTCAAATGCCGGAAATGGATGGTTTTCAGACCGCGTCAATGCTCAAGATCCGGAAAAAGACCCAGGATATACCGATTATTTTCCTCACTGCCGCATTCAAGACTGATGAGTTTCAGCAGAAAGGCTATGCACTTGGTGCCGCCGACTACCTGTTAAAACCCATCGATGACAATCAGTTGCTGAACAAGATCAGCACCTATTTCCGACTTATCGAAAAAGAACGCAACCTGAACCGGAAACTGGAAGAACTGGTTGCCGTCCGTACTGCGGAATTGCATGAGGCCAACCAGTATCTGCAGGGGATTATTGAAAATATGGGCGAGGCACTGCTGGTGCTGCAACCCGACGGGAACATTAAATCGGCCAATCCGGCCGCCTGCCGCAGGCTCGATTACCGGGAAGAGGATCTGATCGGCATGAATATCGGTGATGTCTTTGAGGAATCGGAACAGGAACAGGCCGCCGCCTTTATGGGCACCTGGCTTGAAGCCTTGATTCGCACCGGCACTCTTAGCAGTATTGAGGCTCGTTTTATTGCCAAGGACAAGACTCGTGTACCGATTCTGTTCTCACGTACAGCCATGCAGGATGAATCCGGCGCGATTACGTATATACTCTGCATTGCCAAGGACATGACCGGCTATCGTCATCTGGATGATGACCAATCAAACTCGCAGTAACAGGCATAAAGTATGACAGCAGATGATAAACAGGATTCCGTAACCAACGATGACGCCGTGCTGACCGCCGATGCGCTGAAAGCTATGGGGCATCCCCTGCGCTGGCGTATTCTGTGCGCGCTCGGCGACAAGGAAATAACAGTGGGCGAACTCGCCAAACAAATTGGCACAACCCAGAGCAATATGTCGCAACACCTGGATCAGCTGCGCAATAAACGGATTCTGATCTCTCGTAAAGAAGCCAATCGTATGTACTACCGGGTTCGTAACGAAGCGCTACTCGAACTCATCGGCAGTATGCGATCGGTATTGTGTGAGACCAACCTGAAGGAGTACTAGTTTCACACCACTTGCACAATAAAAAAGGGGGCTCGATGAGCCCCCTTCTGTTTCCCGACTTGTCTGCCGATCTTACTTGGCAGGCGCAGCAGGCGCTACTGGTGCAACCGGCGCACCATAAGGGGCTGCACCGTAAGGAGCGCCATACGGAGCACCATATGGACCACCATAGTAAGGCGCATAGCCGCCGTAGTAACGGTTGTCGCCATAGTAACGGTTGTTGCCACGACCACTGCCATAACCGCGACCGCGGGCGTTACCACTGAAGCCCATGCTGAAGCCGCCGTCAAAGTCACCACTACCATCGGTATAGCCATCGCCATAACCGTTGTTGTTCCAGTTGTTGTAACCGTTGTTATAACCATTGTTGAAAGGACCCCACGCCTGGGCAGAACTCATGGTCAGCGCGGTGGCACCAGCAAGCATTGCAGCAATAATTGTCTTTTTCATGATAATTTCCTCTAACGTTAATCTGCGTTAATTTAAATAAGCTGTATTTCTTTACTTGGCTTCAGCAGCCGGAGCAGGAGCGGCGTAGCGGTTTTCCCACATAGCCTGACGGCTCTTCATCATTTCTTCATAGGACTTCTGCATGGCTTTGCGCTGCTCATCCATCTGTTCCACCATGGCCTTGCGCTGCTCTTCCATCTGCGCCTGGCGCTCGGCAGCCGCTTTCTGATGTGCTTCGAAAGCTTCCTGCTGGGCTTTGGCGTGATCTGTGTTATCTACCGGAGCGCCGTAAGCCGGAGCATGTCCGTAAGGGGCATAACCATGGGGTGCATAGCCGTTGTAACCGTTATAGCCGTTATAACCGTTGTAGCTGTTACGACCACTGCCATAACCACGACCGCGGGCATTACCGCTGAAGCCCATATTGAAGCTGCCGTCAAAGTCACCACTGCCATCGCCATAGCCATCGCCATAACCGTTATTGTTCCAGCTGTTGTTACCGTTGTTGTAACCGTTGTCAAAAGGACCCCACCATGCACTGGCGGAACCGGAAACTGCTGCAAGACCTGCAGCAGCGATCAGGGTTGCGAATTTTTTCATTTGTCTCTCTCCGAGTGAAAAGCAAAAACTTATAATTTCAAACCACGAGTGAGAGTATTTCAGAATATGCGAATATATGCAATAGCTGTTATTAAATGATTTTAACCGCCAGACTACCTGCCAGCGTCCGAAAAAGGAAGGCCAGCTGTTCGTTACTGATTGATTATTTTAGTTATTAAGTAAATATGAATACACGATATAAATGTGTGATTCTGGTTAACGCCTGAAAATAATAGCCGATAGTCCAGGGTAGATAACATTGCCTCTGCCCTGAAAAACAGTTTCCAGTCCCTGCTGGTTTGCTCGGCCGACAGTTATCTGCCGATAACCCGGTTAGCAACCGCCAAACGCGAACTGACCAGCGAGTCTCCTGCTTGCTGCCTGGCGGCAGTCCATCTCTACTACCCGCAAAACTACTCCCTAAAGACCCTGGGAGTTTTCCCGCCCGGAACCTACGTAAAGCTGGAGAATGGCGAAATAGCCGTGGTAACCGCTCACTCGGAAAAAGATTTGCTCAAGTGCCGGGTAATCAGCATTTATGACAAGAACGAACAACCCTTGAAAATACCGGTTCTCCGCAACACCGCTGCCCCCGGCTGCGCTATCAGTAACCCCTACGAGTTCGAAAAAAACCGGATCTGGACATCAGCAAACTATATTTAGCGCGAAAACTGCCGGGGCCTGACCAGCCTGGTGAGAAACAGGCTCAGTGCACTGAATGCTGGTCATCGGCACAATGCCTGCGCATACAGGAAACCATATAGCTCAGCAGTACACCAACTGCAATAAGAAAAGCCCCTGCCGTCATGATATTTCTGGAGCTTGCGGAAAGATCCGCAGCAGACAATGTCAACCATGTAACGAAGGCGATAAAACTCGAGATAAACAAAACCATCAAATAGGGCCAGGGTTTACGCCGACATTTTCCACATAGATTAAACACTCAACCAACCTCCCTGATCAATAAAACGGGTCACACAGTACAGAATGTATCGTTATGAGCCAGAACAACACATTGACGCCGATCAATTAATCAGGCGACAGAACCTTCCACAAGACCGCGACAGCAGACTATTAGCAATTAATTTTTACTGCAATTGGGCAAGTGTATATTTCTCTCGACCACGAAAAAGCCGCCTACCTTTGCGGGGTAAGCGGCTTCTAAATCGTTCGCATTCAGCAGAATTCAGGGCATCCGCTGATCCTGCTTCTCGTACCATTGGGCACCGAAAAATCCGGCGAGAAACACCGCCGCACAAATAAACCCGTATACGGTAACAACATCAAATGTCGCGGCCTTGCCCATAAACTCAATCTCAAATGCACCTACGTGAAACATATTCTGCCCTCAATGCTTTAATTTCTCAGATAATCGCGCCGTGCAATAAACTGGTGTACTGGCGCTTCTGAACAAGGCAACGGCAGGCAGCTATATTACTTTATCAGGGTATCCTGATGCAGAAATATGAGGAGATTTATTTCTTTTTTATCAGAATCTTACCGAACCTTATAAATACCACTTATTCCCCCGAAATGGTCGCCTCAAGGAGCATCCAAGACAGTCGCTAAACGCTTGACCATAAAAAATATACGCAAACCCGCTTGAATAATGGAGTAACGCATGGCTATTGCCGCCAAGTTTCAATCGCTGCTGAGTAGCTGCCAGGAAATGGAATTTAGTCACCTGCGTCCGCTGATGGATCGCATGTTCGAAAATGCCGATGTCGCTTTACTGGATTTTGCCGAAAAGGCAGAAAGCAATGTGGCTCAAGCTGTATTTTTTGAGGCCATGAATGAGGTTCGAAAAAAACGCAACAGTATCGAAAAACATTTCTACGCCGGATTAAAGAACGGTTTCGCGATTTTCCCGGCCAGACCGGACGACTCTGAGCAAAAGGACGGACAAAGCACCCGGCTAGATGACCTGTCGCTGATAGACACAGACGAGGTTGAAACACATGTCGCAAGCCAAAATGCTGCCGGCAAACTTGCGAGCCGCATTATGGATCGCATATTCGCGCTCAAACAGCGCCTTGCTGTATTAAACGGTGGTAATGCCATCGAGGAAAACCAGATACCAGGGGGACCTGCCTGGCTGGCAACCACCTTCCAGCGCTCCGTTGAACAGCTGGAGTTGGAAAACAAGGTCCGCCTGGTATTCATAGCGCTGTTCGACAAGTATGTGCTCAGCCGCTCAGATGCCCTGTTCGACGAGTATAACAAGCGACTGATTGATGCCGACATCCTCCCCAACTTGCGCTACGAAGTGCGGAAACAGGATGGCAGCGTTGAGATTATTGAACGCCATGTCAATGAAGACGAAAACGTGGACGAGGAGGCTGCAGACACAGACTCTTTCCAGCAAGACCATGAATCCTCGCCGTCAGAGCTTGGCGACGAGCTATTTGGTCGCATATGTGAACTGATGTCGGGACGTGCCAGTGTACGTCGGGGCGCATCAACTGCGCACGGCAATGTCTCACCGATACGTGGCAACAGCATGGATAGTATCAATTATAACAACGCGGGCACCACCGGATATAACAACGCGGGCACCACCGGATATAACGACGCGGCCACCACCGGATCGACGCTGGCCAGCCAGATCAGTAGCCTGCAAAATGATTTACAAAGTTCTGGCGTGGGCAGCTCGAGCGCTGAATTCATCGAAAACATTGAAATCGATGAAAACCTGATAAATGTCCTGCAAGGTACGCTTGCCGACGAGCGGGAAAAGATATTCGGCGCGATCGACCGACGCCAGCTGCCAGCGGCAGATGCCAATGTCATTGAACTCGTCGGGATGATGTTTGAGTACATGCTGCAGGAAGAAGACCTTCCCAATTTGGTCAAGGCCCTGCTAAGCCGGCTGCATACACCCATGCTGAAGGTAGCCGTGATCGATAAAACCTTCTTCACTCATACAGGCCACTCCGCACGTAAATTACTTAACGATATGGCCAGAGCCGGGAAGCGCTGGGTGGATGAGAGCAATATTGATCGTGGCATCTTCCCCAAGATGCAGGAAATCGTGGACAAGGTCATGTCGGACTTCAAGGAGAACGTCGAATTGTTTGACGACGTGCTGGAAGACTTCACCAAAACTGTTAGCGAGCTGAACCAGCGAGCCAAACACGTTGAAGAGCGCACAAATGAAGCTGCTAATGGTCAGGAAAAACTACAGGCAGCACGGGGCCGCGCCCAAAAAGAAATCCGCATTCTGACACAGGGCAAGCCTGTCGTTGAGGCCGTGCATGAATTCCTGCAAGGTATCTGGGCGGATAAACTGACTTTCCTGTTGCTACGTAATGAACAGGGCGATGAAAGTCCCGCCTGGCATCAGAGCATTGGTCTTGCTGAACGCATTGTTGAGTTTTCAATTGCACCTCAAAACAATGAACAGCGCGAGAATCGACGCCAGAAGCTGGATGCACTGCAACAGGAAATACGCGAGGCAACCCAAGCACTTCAAAAAACCGACAAGGAAAAACTGCTGGGCGCGCTGTTCAATTCGCAGACGCTTGCTCTGGATACAAACACAGAACAAGCAACTGTTGTTGTGCCGGTCGAACCTGAAACTGAAGACACTTCCGAGCCAGCGTCAACACCAGAACAACTGGCCATGCTGGAACAGTTAAAATCCATCCCCTTCGGTACCTGGTTCGAATTCCGGAAACCAGGCACACCTTACAAACGTGCCAAGCTATCCTGGCGCAGCACTGTTACTGAAAAATTCATGTTTGTCGATCAGATGGGTGTCAAGGCTGCCGTGATCTCCATGCACGATCTCGCCAACTGCATGATTGATGGACGTGTTCAAATTGTACAGATAGAGAAAAAACCGTTCGTCGACCGGGCGCTTAATGCCATCTACCGCATTCTGGATCACGCCGCCTAGGCGCATCAGAAGAACGACTGTTACAGGAGCACAGACCATGACTGCCAATACCATGCACGAAGATCAACGCCATAATCGCCGGGTCAGCATACCTGAGCAACCGAAAATCTACGACGCGCATAGCGGAGAAGTCATTGGCGAACTGGTAAACCTGTCGTCTGACGGTCTTATGGCCGCCAGCGGCGAGTGCATTTGCCGTGGCTCGATCTGCCAGGTGCGAATCCCGCTAATCAAAGGCAAAAAACTGGTAGACATACATGTGGGCATGGAAAGTCTCTGGTGTGAAGATGCCAATAACTCAGGAACCTACTGGACCGGTTTTCAGATTATCGATATCTCACCGGAGGATCAGCTGATCCTGGACGCAATAGTCGGAATCTAGCCGTTATCCGCTTCTACCAGATGATCGAGTTCGGCGTCCATATGCATCTCGGTTAGCTCCATAAAACTGCCAACCCATTTTCCATCAATAGCAATCTGCGGCACGGTGCGCGCACCATTGGTCAGCCGCGACATTTCAACAAGCCCGGCACGATCCTGATCGACCCGAACTTCCTGAAACGGTATGCGCCATTTAGCCAAAAGCTTTTTGGTTTTATCGCACATCGGGCAACGCCCCGTGCTATAGACTTTTACCCTGGCCATGTCAGCTCCCGACCGTTAATGATGAACGGAATATCAGGCATCTTCGTTTGCCCGGGTTTCAAGCAACTGCTGCCACACCGATGCACCACCAGAGGCACCACTAATAGCCTCCAGCCGACCACGGTGCGCCTCCAGCTCACTGGCCGTAGCACGAATTACGGGGACCGGTGGCCGGCCAGCCTCCAGACGGCGGATAACCTCCCCTGCAGTTGTATGCTCGGACGCGTCTTTGCCGGAACCGAGCAGCAATGATACCTGCCCACCCGTCATTGCCAGATAAACATCGGCGAGAATTTCCGCATCCAGCAGCGCGCCATGCAAGTCACGATGGGTGTTATCTATTTCATAACGCCGACACAGTGCATCGAGATTATTTTTTTGTCCCGGATGCATCTTGCGCGCCATGGTCAATGTATCGAGGACACTGCACAGTTCACTAAGCTGCTGCCCCTGTTCGCACAGCTTCAGCTCGTGATTGATAAACCCGACGTCAAATGGTGCATTATGAATAACCAGCTCAGCACCTTCGATGTAGCGCACAAAGTCCTCCACGATATCGCTGAACCGTGGCTTGTCAGCCAGAAATTCATTGGTAATACCGTGCACCTCCATGGCTCCGGCATCGATCTCCCGGTCAGGTTGCAGGTACTGGTGAAAGCTGTTCCCTGTGAGCCGTCGCCCTACAAGTTCAACACAACCGATTTCAATAATGCGGTGCCCGTCTGACGGCTCAAGACCGGTAGTTTCAGTATCAAGGACTATTTGTCGCATTTACCTGCTCCATTCACAGCTCATCTATACCACGGTTAGCCAGTTCATCGGCGCGTTCGTTCTCTGGATGTCCACTATGGCCTTTCACCCAGTGCCAGGCCACCTCGTGCCGCTGCACAGCCTGCTCCAGCCGTTGCCAGAGGTCAGCATTCTTGACCGGCTTTTTCGCTGCCGTTTTCCAGCCACGCTTTTTCCAGTTGGGCAACCATTCGGTAATACCGCTACGCACATAGACGGAATCGGTTGTCAGCGCCACTTTGCACGGCCGGGTCAGACTCTCGATCGCCTGGATCGCGGCCATCAGTTCCATGCGGTTATTAGTGGTCTCGGCATCACCACCGTAAAGTTCTTTTTCATGCCCGCCATAGCGTAGCAACGCTCCCCAGCCACCCGGCCCCGGATTACCACGGCAGGCACCGTCGGTAAAAATCTCCACTTCAGACATGTCGCGAGACATTCCCATGCCCGGTTTCAGCCACGCCGCCGGCGAGCAATGACCGACGTGGCCGCCAGCGCGGCTTGATCGGGGTTAGTGTTGCTACTCGTTTGCGCGCAACCAGCAAATACGACGCTGCAAGAAGCGGCCAGCGTTCATGGTGTAATCGTTGCAAGAGTCTTCCTTCAGAACGTTCCCGACCATAGTGCCAGGGTGGATGTGGAAAAATGTAACGTGCCTGGAGCGTGTCAAATCCAAGTAGAGACAGCCAGTCCCGAAGGCGCGGCATACTGACAAACTTCAGCGACCATGGCACTCGTTGTCGCCAGCCAAACAGCAGGCGCTGCAAGCCCCACCAGCCACGCGGATTAAAACCCAGGATAATCAAATGACCTTCAGCCACGAGACAGCGGTCAATCTCACGCAACACCTGGTGCGGGTCAGCCGAAACATCAAGTACATGAGGCAGCACAAAAGCATCGACACTGTCTGCCTGCATAGGCAGGGATTCGGCCAACCCCTGGACGGAGGTCTGATTTTCAAGCCCCTGCTGACAGCACGTCTGAACTACGCGGTGAAGAATGCGACTGGCGTCCAGAGCCTCTGGCTGACAAGGCGGGTCCAAAACTACCAGGTGATAGCCGAAAATATCGCCAAGCACTTCGCACAGGGCTTGTCGCTCTGCAACGGCCAGGGCCTCACCCAGTGGTTGGCGGCACCAGGCGCGTAACGACAGCAAGCGATGCCGCGCCGGGACTTGTCGGTCTGAACGGAACATATAATGACTAATATAACCCATCCACAGGTCACGGCCACACTGTCTTGACGCCCCGTGGCTGGCCTGTCAGCATACCTGCCCATTGTATAAAATACCTTTGTGTTCGCCTGTTTGGGGTTAAATCCGGGCGCTGGCAGCCGATAAGGACTGTATGAATTTCCGTATCCCTGTATTGACAATCTGCAGTGCCGTTCTGCTGGCCTCCTGCGCCTCTGCGCCTACGCCGCGGCAGACCGTCACAGAAGCGCCTGCTGATCCGGCGTCTTCCGGGGACAAAATCGGCGAGATGGCGTCACTGCCAGGCGCAGGCGGCACTCTGCTGGCCTCCGCCCTGCCGGTCACAGGCATCGAAATCGAAAACCTGCCACCGACCAATCTATGGGTCGCACTGCGCGCAGATTTCAGCTTGCCACGACAGCCTGATAACCAGCGCATACAGGTGCAACGCAACTGGTACATTAAACACCCCAATTACATCAATCGTGTGACGGAACGCGCCGAACGCTATGCCTGGCACATCCATCAGACACTCGCTGAACGTAATATGCCGGCAGAAATCGCCCTGCTGCCGATTGTCGAAAGTGCCTACGATCCGTTTGCCTATTCACACGGTCGTGCCGCCGGGCTTTGGCAATTCATCCCCGGCACAGGCAAGCGCTTCAAGCTCAAGCAGGACTGGTGGTATGACGGACGCCGTGATGTGGTTGACTCTACCCGTGCAGCACTCGACTACCTGCAGTACCTGCACAAGCACTTTAATAATGACTGGCTGCTGGCGTTGGCCGCCTACAACTCCGGTGAGGGCACCGTTGGAAAAGCCGTTCGCAAAAATCGCAAGGCCGGCAAGCCCACGGATTTCTGGTCACTAAAACTCCCCAGGGAAACACGCGCCTACGTCCCCAAACTGATCGCCCTGGCGCAACTGGTCAAGCATCCGGAAAACTATGGTGTTGAACTGCCAGTCCTGCCCAACCAGGCACACTTTAAAATTGTTGATATCGGTGGCCAGATTGACCTCGCAGTCGCAGCCGACCTTGCCGGCATCAAGCTGGATACCCTCTATCGACTGAACCCGGGCTTCAATCAGTGGGCCACTTCACCTGATGGCCCCCACCGGATACTGGTCCCAGCCAACAGTGCGGCCACTTTCCGTCAGGCGATTGCCCAGTTACCACCCAAACAACGGGTACAGTGGAACCGACACAAAATCAAAAACGGCGAGACTCTGAGCCATATTGCCAAACGTTACCACACCAGTACCGAAGTCCTGCAGGCTGCAAACCAGCTTAACAGCTCGACTATTCGCGTCGGCAAACACCTGATGGTCCCTGTCTCAAGTCAATCACAGGAAGTTTACAAACTTAGCGCGGCACAAAGATTGAACCGCAAACAGAACGCCTCGCGTAAAGGCGTCAAAACCCGCCACGTTGTCTCCAACGGCGATACCCTGTGGGATCTGTCACGTGAGTACAAGGTTGGGGTACGTTCTCTGGCTTCCTGGAACGGTATGGCTCCGGGTGACACGCTGCGCGTCGGCCAGAAACTGGTTATCTGGACCAAGCAGTCCGGCAATAAAAACCTGCATCCCGGCGCCAAGGCAAGAGCCGTGTACTACACAGTTCGAAAGGGTGATTCTCTGGCGCGCATTTCCAGCCGTTTCAAGGTTTCGGTAAGGGATGTACAGCGCTGGAACGGCCTGTCCGCCAACAAGTACCTGCAACCGGGACAACGACTCAAACTGTATGTGGACGTCACCCGCCAGGCCGGCGTCTGAATATCAGCGGCGGAACTGCACACTACGGCGCACCTGGTTCCAGGCACCCGTTCTACCGTAAAAATTGAGAATACGATCATTGGTGACGACGGTTGCCGAATAATCCACGACCTGAATTGACTCGGTTTTCTCGCCCGCCTCACGGCGTATACTCTGCCAGCCACCAGCATCAACACCATAGGCAGAAAACCGCTGATTGGTTACCACCACGGCGACAGCATTGCCTGTTTCGTGCTCCTTGATTATCTCCTTGGCTTTCAACTGCAGGCTGTCAAAACGACCTGCCTTGGTATTGGAAGCAATCACTTCACTGCGTTCGACCACCAGGAAGAGCACTTTTTCAACGTCATCTGCCATAGCGATCCCGACAGAGAACGCACAAACAAGCATTAACAGTTTTTTAGTTATCATTGGCCCAGTGTTGTGACAAAGTTTTACCAGTGTACATGCAGAGGGGCCTGATCCAGTTCCTTGAGCACCTGATCGAAATTTTTCAGCTTCCGGCCTCGGCGGATAAGGCAGCCAGTCTCCCTGTGCCCGCGGCAGAAATAATTGCCATACTTCTTCCTGGTAACACAGTTTCAGCAACGCCTGTTCTGGCAGCACGCGACCCTTATTATCAAACCTGCCCGAGCGGGCAATCAAAAAACAGTTGTCCACCTCCCGGGCAGACCAACAGGTACTGGAATTTGTTCCGCGATTACGCTGGTCGCAATAGACCTGCAGTTGTTTGCGGGCACGCTGCAATTCCAGCAGTGAAAGATTCACTGGCATTCCCGCGACAGCACCCGAATCAATGATCCGCGCCCATTGCCTGTGCGCGGCGCTGGGTGGCCTGCCGTTGTTCCAGGCTATTTGTGGCGCCTTCCCAGCCCTGCATATGCACACCTACCAAATCCTTTAACAACGCGGTGTGGGCTGACGAATCATTAAGCGCAGGAATATAGCTGTAGCGACCGCCGCCGGCAGACTCGAACAGCTCCCGGTTCTGCATATCGATCTCCTCCAGAGTCTCCAGGCAATCGATACTGAACCCCGGACAGATGACGTCAACAGACTGCAGTTTTTCGCGCCCCAGTGCTTCCAGAGTTTTGTCTGTGTAGGGTTTAAGCCATTCTTCCCGTCCCACGCGCGATTGAAACGTTAGCTGCCATTGAGAGTCGTTAAGCCCAAGCTCATCAGCCAGCAGTCGCGCGGTTTTGTGGCATTCACAAAAATAGGGATCTCCCGAAAGACAGTAGCGCTTCGGAATCCCGTGAAAGGACATCAGCAACTTTTCCGCCTGACCCTGGCTTTCCCAGTGGGTCCGCACACTGTCTGCAAGTCCCTTTATATATAGGGGATGATCGTGGTAATTCTGGATCATGCGCAACTCCGGAACCCAGCGCCAACCCTGCAATACCTGCGCGACTTCATCAAAAACACTGGCGGTTGTTGTCGCCGAATACTGCGGATACATCGGCACCACCAGCAAGCGCCGCATGCCGCGTTCGCGCAAGGTCGACAATGCCTTTTCAATTGACGGCTGTCCATAACGCATGGCCAGCTCGACCTCGACACGGTGATGCACTTGTTCGCCGAGATCTTTCTGCAAAGTATCAGCCAGGGACTGGGATATCGCCAACAAAGGTGAGCCCCGCTCGGTCCAGATAGCCTGATAGGCGTGCGCCACTTTGGAGGGGCGAAAGCGCAGGATGACGCCGTGCAGGATCAACCACCAGAGCGGCCGAGGTATCTCGATGACGCGGGGATCCCACAGAAACTCCGCCAGATAACGGCGTACTGCCGCTGGTGTTGGAGCTTCAGTAGTACCCAGGTTAACCAGCAAAATGCCGGTACAGTCATCCTGATCGTGTCGATATTCGGCGGTGCCGGTATAAGTAGTCATTTGTTTGCCATCATAACAGAAGTCAGTTCAGCAATTCTGACAGCGTGTGGCGCAACGCCTGCAGCGCCTGCTTGCGGCCTGTCAGTCCGGTAAGCTGCACGCATGCTGGCCATGCCCGCTTCTGCAGAACGCGGGCAACCAGCAGATCCTGCTGCACGGTTGATAAATTGTTCACACTGTCACCGCACATACAACACCTCATGGTGAACCTCCACAGTGAACCAATAGTTACTTCAGCGAGACGACAGGCGTGTGCAAAAGCCTGCAGATCGCGACGATCAGCAGCATCCAGATCGGGAGCGAATTCACCAGCCTGTCCAAGCAACGCAATAACCAGTGCGGGTTCCAGGGTACGCAGGCTGTCAGACAGCTGGTGTGGAAACTGCGCAAAAAAGCGCTGCCGCGCCGCCTGCTGCAAATCATTACCCGATGGCGTCAGCGGCTTAAGCATCAGTGCAGAATGGCTACCGCTGCTGGCTCCTTTCTGGATACTGAGACGAACCGGTAACCAGTCCAGTTGCTGCCAGAATTCAATCAACCCGGGTGTAGCGCCAAAACTGGTACCAACATAATCGTAGCCCTGGTTGGCAGCACGTAATGTGACTTCGCCTACCAGGCGACTACCGAGCCCCCGGCGCTGCAGCGCCGGGTGCACTGTGAGCCGCATAATACGAGCCGCACGCAATGCCGGTGCTGACAGCAGCCCAAGATGTGCAGTCAGTGTTTCCGGTAATAAATGACCGTGGGGACGAGAGCGCCCCTCCCAGATAGCCTCTGCGGCTTGTGCGTCAAATCCGCCTTCGCTGGCTACCAGCGCTGTTGCAGCCACATGCCTTCCGGCCCGCAACACATAGATTTCCAGGTTCGGGCCGTCCAGCATGTGACGCAGATCCAGCGGCCGGGTACGATAATGAGCCTGCACCAGCAGTCCGAATATTTCCGCCAACAATGATTCATCATTGGCCAACGCATCTCGATCAAGTATCTCCAGTGCATAGTTCCTGGTATCACTGAAATTATCAAAACAGGTGGCCGAGGCAGGCTCGGCATCAAGGGCAAGCATCCTGAAAACCAGGTTCTCCAGCGGATCATCCGCGGCCCAGCGGACCGGTGTATCCAGCTGTAGCGATTTCCAGCTGTTAGTATGTTTGTCCAGCAACCGCGAGAAACGCAATGCAAAGCCGCGCCCGGTACCTTCATAGCCGTGAACTGTGGTCGCAAAGGCAATACGCGAATAACGTTTCAGCAGGGCTTCGAGCAAAGGAGTGGGCATCGCAGCGGCTTCATCGACCAACACCAGGTCCACAGGCGAAGTATCATTCAAAAGCTCATCTGGGGCCACAAAACACAGTTGACCCTGCGATTTCGGCGCCAGACAGTCTGCATGGCGCAAGGTTGTTGCGGCTGCCTCACGACTGGGAGCAGTAACAACAATGCGCTGCCTTCCCTGCTGCAACAACCGCGCTGCAGCAATACCAAAAGCAGCCGATTTCCCCCTGCCCCGGTCTGATACCAGTACTACCGGCCGCCGGCCATGTCCATTTGCCACGCGAATGATCGCCTCGACCGCCTGCTGTTGGTCAAGGGTTTCGCAGGCTTCATCCCTGATTTCCGATTCAACGCCCGATAACGGCACATCCGTCGCCAGTGGCAAGCGAGTGACACAACCTCGCTCAATCAGGAGGCTGTACCGGTCCTCGCCAACAAGGCGGACGAGCCGCTGCAGGAAACGCCCGCCAACGTCGCGGGCGGCAAAAGGAAATACCGTGATGCGCTGCTTTTGCGGATCTTCATAACTGCCCCAGGACTCCAGTGCAGGCACCAGCAATATCAGCAAGCCACCGGCCCGGAGACTTCCGGTCAGTGCACCAAAGGCGTCCGGATCAAAACCTGACCAGGCATCAAACACCAGCGCATCGACTTCGTTACCCAGCAGACTAAAAGCCGCCGCCGCATAGCAATCCCTTCGGCCAGCAGGCACCTTGTCGCTGTACCAGGCCACATCACTGTATTCCAGCAGTGATAACAGCTCGCTTGCCATGCGAACAGATTTATCTCTGTCGCCCGAGAGTACCGCAGTACATCGGTGCCGGCGGGCGCGCGCCTGTAAAACGGCACTTTTAACGCTATCTACCAGTACAGGTTCAACGTTGGCACCAGCTGATGCAGGATTAGGAGGCATAACCTGAAATTGAATGGCCCGGATGAGCCCGATGATACCCCTAACGACACAACTCTACATCCAGCAGCCTGCGGCTTCTCCTGGATGCGACTTTCAGTCTGGCACTAGTGGCGCTTTCTGGAGACCATGTGCAGGGCTCGGCCATCGACATCCAGCGCCGCTTCATGAACACTTTCAGACAGACTCGGATGGGCAAACACCGTCATACAGAGGTCTTCGATGCTGCCACCCAGTTCCATGGCAACCACAAGCTCGGCCACCAGTTCAGAGCAATGCGGACCGATAAGATGCGCTCCCAGAATACGGTCAGTTTGCCGGGAAGCCAGTAGTTTCACGAACCCGCCGGTTTCACCTGTCGCCCGGGCGCGACCTGATGCTGCAAAGGGGAAGACTCCGACCCGGTAATCGATGTCAGCTGCTTTCAGGGCCTGTTCGGTTTTTCCAACCCAGGCGACTTCCGGAACAGTATAGATAACCGACGGTATATGCTCATAGTTAACCTGTGCCGTATGGCCCGCAATCAGCTCTGCTACCATGACACCTTCTTCCGACCCCTTATGGGCAAGCATGGGCCCGCGCACCGCATCACCAATAGCATAGACACCGGGCAGATTGGTTCTACAGTGTTGGTTGACGTGTATATAGCCCCATTCATCCAGCAGCAAAGTTGCCTCGTCAGCGGCCAGGCCATCGGTATTGGGGCGCCTGCCGACAGCCACAATCAGCCTGTCATAGCTTGTGACCTGCTCATTGTCATGACCATCCTGGTAGGTAATTTCTACCTGGCCAGCGTTGATTTGACAGCCTGTTACCCGGCTGCCCAAATGGATATCCAGGCCCTGGCGCTTATATGTCTTCAAGGCTTCCTTGGCCACCTGGTCATCGGCCATTGGCAAAAAGCGATCCTGGGCTTCCAGAAGGGTAACGCTACTGGCACCTAGACGCCGCCAGACGCTGCCCAGTTCGAGCCCGATAACACCGGCGCCGATGATTCCCAGGCGCCCAGGCACGGCGTCAAACGCCAATGCCCCGGCAGAATCGACCACAATATCGTTGTCCAGTGGTACATGGTCCAGCTGCATGGGTGAAGAACCGGGCGCCAGAATGACATGCTTGGCCTGGTAGATGCGCGAATCGCCCGAAGCCGCTTCAACATTGACACGGTGATCGGTGAGCAATTGCCCCCGGCCCTGGATCCAGTCGATCTGGTTGGCTTTGAACAGCTGCTGAATACCCTGGGTCAATTCACGCACAATACGCTGCTTGCGCGCCTGCATGGTCGCGAGGTTCAACGTCACACCGTTGACATCAATGCCATGATCCCCCAGGGACTGCTGTGCCTGCTGATACCGCTCCGACGATTCCAGCAACGCTTTGGACGGAATACATCCTACGTTCAAGCAGGTACCGCCCAGCGCCGGTTTGCCGCCGGAATCAAGCCACTGGTCGATACAGGCAGTACGCAATCCCAGTTGTGCACAACGGATAGCCGCCACATAACCGGCGGGGCCTGCACCTACAACAATTACATCATAGTTGTCGCTCATAATTGTTCACACACCCAGCAGCATTCGCGCCGGATCTTCCAGCGCGTCTTTGAGCGTAACAAGAAACTGCACCGCCTCGCGCCCATCGACCAGGCGATGATCGTAAGAAAGCGCAACGTTCATGATCGGTCTTACAACCACTTCACCATTTTCCGCCACCGGGCGTTCCTTGATGGTGTGCATACCCAGAATCCCTGACTGTGGCGGGTTAACAATCGGTGTAGACAACAGTGAGCCGAACACACCACCGTTAGTGATAGAGAAGGTACCACCAGTGATATCTTCCATGCTCAGTCTATTCTCCCGTGCCCGGGCTGCATAATCACTGATCTGCTGTTCGATATCCGCCATCGACAACTGGTCTGCATCACGCAATATAGGCACTACCAGCCCGCGCTGTGACGATACGGCGATACCGATATCAAAGAAACCATGGTAAACAATATCCTTGCCGTCAATAGAAGCATTCAGCTCGGGGAAACGACGCAACCCTTCGATGACAGCCTTGACAAAGAACGACATGAAACCGAGTTTCACGCCATGCTGTTTTTCGAATGAATCACGGTAACGTTTACGCAGGTCCATAACCGGCTGCATATTGACTTCATTGAAGGTCGTAAGAATCGCCGCGTTATGCTGTGCATCGAGCAGCCGTTCAGCAATCCGTGCGCGCAAGCGCGTCATGGGCACACGTTTTTCGGTGCGGCCTTCCGGCACTGGCTGTAATTCAGCGACGCCGGGTTCCGGTATCTTCCCGGATTCCCCGGCAACTGGCTGATGCTGCCCGTCCAGCATTTTGATTACATCTTCCTTGAGAATCCGGTTGCCGCTACCGCTGCCCTGGATACTGTTAATATCCAGACTCTTTTCATCGATCATGCGTTGTGCAGACGGCGTAGCAAAAGGCGTGGCCGCTGCTGGTTCAGCTGGTACCGGCTCGGGACTGGCAGTATCCCTGACCGACGCGTTACCGCTTTGCTTCAGTCGGGCAATTAGTTGCCCCGAGACAACTACACTTCCGGCCGCTTCAATAACTTCTTCAAGAATGCCATCTGCTGGCGCCGGGACCTCGAACACCACCTTGTCGGTTTCAATATCGACGATGGATTCATCACGCCTGACTGCGTCACCGGGCTGTTTGTTCCAGTTCAGTATGGTGCCATCAGCAACCGATTCCGGGAAGCCGGGCACCTTTATTTCAATAGCCATGCTCTGTCCTTGTTAGCATTTTCAATTATCCGGTACTGCCAGTCCAAGCGCCTGTTCAATCAGTGCGTGCTGTTGTTGGGTATGTAACCAGGCGTAGCCTGCTGCCGGTGCCGCAGAGAATGACCGACCGGCATAGTGCAGCAGATCTGCCTGCGGCAGCACCGCTCGCAAGTGATGCTGGATGGAGAACCAGGCGCCCTGATTCTGCGGCTCTTCCTGACACCAGACATATTCGCGCACATTAGGGTAGCCTGCCAGCAGCGTCCGCATCTGACCTTCAGGGAAAGGGTAGAGCCTTTCGATGCGAATAACGGCAATGTGTTCGATTGCTTCCTTGCGACGTTTTTCAAGTAAATCGTAATAGACTTTGCCGCTGCAAAGAACAACCCGCGTCACCTTGCCGGGATCCAGCGCATCACCTTCCGGTATCACCGGCTGGAATTCGCCCTGGGCCAGGTCCTCGAGACTACAGACAGCCAGCCGGTGACGCAGCAGGCTCTTGGGTGTCATGACAATGAGCGGTTTACGACATTCCATCATCTGCTGGCGGCGCAACAGGTGAAAAATCTGTGCCGGTGTCGTTGGCACGCAGACCTGCATGTTGTGCTCGGCACACAGCTGCAGATAACGTTCCAGACGTGCTGAAGAATGTTCCGGCCCCTGACCCTCCATACCGTGCGGCAAAAACATGACCAGGCCGCACAGGCGGTTCCATTTCTGTTCACCGGCGCTGATAAACTGATCGATCACTACCTGCGCATTGTTTGCAAAATCACCAAACTGGGCTTCCCAGATCACCAGCGTATGCGGGTCGGTAGTGGAGTAACCATATTCGAATCCCAATACCGCTGCCTCAGATAACAGCGAGTTGATCACCAGAAAATTCCCCTGGTCATCCGCGACATGTCTTAGCGGCACATATCGCGATCCATCCTGCTGACAATGCAGCACAGCATGACGATGAAAAAAAGTACCCCGGCCGCAGTCCTGCCCGGATAATCTGACTCCGTGCCCATCCTCAACCAGCGACGCATAGGCCATCGTCTCGGCAAACCCCCAGTCTATGGGTAACGCACCGGCAGCCATTTTGCGCCGGTTATCCATAATTCTCGCCACGCTACCGTTTAATTCGTAACCGTCCGGCAGTTGCTCCAGGCGGCCCCACAAACGCTTGATGCGTTCCAGCGAAATCGATGTATCCAGATAGACGGTGCAGGCCTGCGCGAGATAGGGTGCCCAGTCCACAGCATAAGGATAGTCGGCCACGTCTTTGTCGATCAGCTCATCAACAACTGTCTCACCGGCATCAAGACGTGCCCGGTAGTCATCCATCAGCTGGTGGGGCAGCTGTTCATCACATACGCCTTGCTCAACGAGGTACTCGGCGTACAAACCACGCGTGGTATGCCGGTCGCGAATCGCCTGATACATCATCGGCTGGGTCGCGGTCGGCTCATCGGCTTCACTGTGACCGTGACGACGGTAACAGACCAAATCTATAACAACATCCTTGTGAAAGCTCATACGGTAATCCAGCGCCAGCTGGGTAACGTGAACTACTGCCTCGGGATCATCACCATTGACATGGAAAATCGGCGCACCAACCATCTTGGCAATATCAGTGCAATACTCAGTGGAACGTGCATCACGTTGATGACTGGTGGTAAACCCGATCTGATTATTCACCACCACATGCACAGTACCCTTGGTCGAATAACCACGTGACTGCGACATATTGATGGTTTCCATCACCACGCCCTGCCCTGCAAAGGCAGCATCGCCGTGCATGAGAACTGGTACCACCTGGTTACCTTCATCGTCACCGCTACGCTCCTGCCGGGCACGTACTGACCCTTCAACCACCGGATCGACAATCTCCAGGTGTGAAGGGTTAAACGATAGCGTCACATGCACCAGTCCTTTTCGGCTTTGCAGATCCGAGGAAAACCCCTGGTGATACTTGACGTCGCCGGAGCGATTTTCCGACTGGCCAGCCTTGCCTTCAAATTCCTCGAACAGCTCTGCAGGTGTCTTGCCGACAATGTTGATCAGCACATTCAATCGCCCGCGATGCGCCATGCCGAGGACCAGCTCCTTGACACCGTGCTCGCCACCTCGCTGCACCAGCTCGTCAAGCAAAGGAATCAGGCTGTCACCGCCTTCAAGCGAAAACCGTTTCTGGCCTACATAACGGGTATGCAGATAGCGCTCCAGACCTTCAGCCGCCGTCAGGCGCTGTAAAATTCTTAACCTGGATTCTGTATCAAACTGTGGCGAACCACCTGCCCGCTCGAGCCGCTGTTGAATCCAGCGTTTCTCCGCAGTTTCGAGAATATGCATGTACTCTGAACCGATATTCCCGCAATAACTGGCCTGTAAATGCGCAATGATGTCCCGCAACCTGGCTCGCTCATGAAACGCCATGGAGCCAGTTTCAAACTCGCTGTCCAGGTCACTCTCACTCAAGCCGTGTTCGCTCAATTCAAGTTCCGGCAGGTGAGGTTTGCTGCGTAACCGCAGGGGGTCGATGCAGGCGATCTGGTGTCCGCGAAACCGGTAAGCATTAATCAGCTGCAGCACCCTCACCTGTTTGTGCTCGTGGCCGGCATCCGCCATATGTGCGGCCGCCGCAGGTGATCTGCCAGGTTGTCGGGTCGCCAGCCGCATGGCTTCACGCACCGCTACATGGCTATGCTCAAGACCCTGGCCATTAACTCGTGGCAAGGTCTCAAAAAATCGCCGCCACGTTTCAGATACACTGGCAGGATCTTGCAGAAATGTTTCGTAGAGCCCCTCGAGGTAAGCGGCATTCTCGCCCGCGAGCTGTGAGCTGCCCCAGAGTGCCTTCAATCCGGATTGTCGGGTGATATCGTCCATGTTTTTTTTGCCTTTATAAATAAGAGGCAATAGTCGCGCCAACTCCTGTACTCAGGTGCGTTTCCCTGGTCAAAGGCTTAGACCAGTCCGACGTTGCTTGCAAGTTGACAGCCCACCATCCGGTTACTGCGGGTCAGCCACTTAAAGTTGACGCCCATTTTGCTTTTCGGCTACCGATTCGACAATTTTTCGTCGCCCGGTCTTATTTGTCTTGATCGGGATCAAACTCCACCAGACCGCTCTGACGTACCCTTTAAATTGTCTCGAGAACCGTGGGAAAACCAGTATGAACCGGGAATTCACCGAATTGTCTGCGCGCGAAGTGCTCGCCCTGGCGATCAGTATCGAGAACCGTAATGCTGAGCGATATCATGACTGGTCGAGGCGCTTCAAAACCTACGACCTGACTATAAGCAATCTGCTCGACGATCTCGCCAACGAAGAAGAATCCCACAGGTCCTACCTGACCGGCTATTATCACGCCCGCTATGGCAACGACCTGCTGCACATGGATCCCAAACTGGTTCGAGCCGGGCAGGAGATTCCCGGTATTCCCGAAGATCATTACTTTGTTGAGAATACGACCACTGCCCGCGCCATTCTTGAAGCGGCCGTGAGCGTGGAAGTACGGGCACACCGATTTTACGAGCGCATTATTACAACATGTGAAGATGCGGAGCTCTGCGAGCTCTACAGCATGTTGCTGGATTTTGAGGCAAACCATGTCGCCGTAATGGAAGAACGTTTAAGCAGATGCAAAAGCCGAGAAGCCTGAAACAGGCTTCACTCGTCTCAAAGAAAGGTTGACGATACCTGCCAAACGGGTCCTCATTGCGTATGATGAATTCCCGTCATTATCCATTCAACAATCTGCACGGGGGAGAATCTGGCGTGAGCAAGACGGAATCCACTATCCGTGGCCTGCTGGCCCTGGCCGAAATCGAAATCAATGGCAGTCATGACTACGACATTCAGGTCAACGACAAAGCCTTTTACCGGAACCTGCTGAGCGGTGGGCCGCTCGGCTTCGGTGAAACCTACATGGATGGCCAGTGGGACTGCGAAGCGCTGGATGTGCTGATTTACAAAGTACTGCGCGCTGACCTGGAGCATAGCATTTCGCCCCTGAAACTCCTGTGGCCTGTGCTCCAGGCAAAGCTGTTCAACCTGCAAAGCAAAAAACGTGCTTTCAACATCGGCAAACACCACTATGACATCGGCAACGATCTCTATGAACTCATGCTCGACCCGCGGATGACCTACACCTGCGGCTACTGGAAAGATGCCGATAATCTTAATGATGCCCAGGAAGCGAAACTGGATCTGGTCTGTCGCAAGGTCGGTCTGCAGCCGGGTATGCGGGTGCTCGATATAGGTTGCGGCTGGGGAAGCTTCGCCGGATTTGCCGCCGAGCGCTACGGTGTCGAAGTGGTCGGTGTTACGGTATCGAAAGAGCAGATAGATCTGGGCAAGGCACGCTACAGTGATCTGAACGTAGATCTTCGTTTCCAGGATTACCGTGACGTCAGCGAAACGTTTGACCGCATTATTTCCATTGGCATGTTTGAACACGTTGGCCCCAGAAACTACCGCACCTACATGAAGGTTGTTGAGTCCTGCCTGGTGGACGATGGCCTGTTTCTGCTGCACACCATCGGCACCAATACTACCAGGACAGCCGTCGACCCCTGGACCAACAAGTACATCTTCCCGGGTGGCGTGCTACCGGTCGCAGAGCAGATCGAAGCCGCCGCCAGTGGCGTTTTCATTATGGAAGACTGGCACAACTTCGGCACCCACTACGACCACACCCTGATGGCCTGGATGGCCAATGTCGATGCCCACCGGGAAGAATTACGGCAGCTGGGGTATGATGAGCGCTTCTACCGCATGTGGCGCTATTTTCTGCTGTCGTCGGCCGGTTCCGACCGTGCCAGGCGTAACCAGCTCTGGCAGATCGTCTACAGCAAGAAGGGCCTGGACGACGGCTATAATTCAATTCGTTAGGAGACAGTTGTGCTGAAAATACTCTGGAATCTGTTTGCGCTACTGGGTCTGGCGCTGGTTGCTCTGCTAATTGCTGCAGTGATACAAACAGGGCCTGCCATTACCAACCTTGCCGAGTTTGACAAGGACGCCGCACGCACCTACGGCGAAATTGCCCGCAAACTGGTTGTCAGCGGTAACGGACCTGAAGCCACGGTCTGGAAAATTCCGGTAAAGGAAGGACTTAAGGCGGAGGAAGTCGAGGACACCATGCGCTTCGTCGCCAACGAGCATAACATCAAGAACGTTGGCGAACTCCCCTTGTACAAGGAAGTCGAGGCTATATCCGGCAAACCGTTCCGCTTCCTGAAGATCTACATGTTCTGCAACGCCATGACCGCTGCGCGTATGCTGGATCTCAGCGACGCGTTCTCCGCCTACCTGCCCTGCAGGATCAGCATGGTGGAAGACAAGACTGGCAAATTATGGCTGTATACGCTCAACATGGATCTGATGATCCACGGCGGCAAAACGCTACCCGATGAACTCCGGGCCGAGGCCATCGAGGTCAAGGAGATCATTCTGGATATCATGAACCGTGGTGCGACCGGAGAATTCTGAAGCCCATAGCATTTGAGCAGGCCCGCCCGCTCTCTGGCGGGCCTGGCTTTATATTTTAGTGTTCACCCCTGGTACGCATTAAACCCGCCAGACGATTACCCCGTTTCTGTGGGCCGCCGCGCGGAAATATGCGGAGCAGGTAACTGCTGTTACCCTTGCCCTCACCCCAGGTCTTCCTGAAGTTCTTCACGATCTTGCGGACTTCACACTGAACCCCGTGGTTATGCCAGTAGTCACGCAGGTAGTTCACTACTAAAGACCCAGTGGATTTCCCGGATCAATGCCATCCATAAAGGGAATGCGGCGATCACTGTGTGTCACTTGATACACCGTACCCACCCAGTTACCAACCACCGCCTCAGCGGTATCGTGCCAGGTGTTATCCAGGCTACTTGTGATTAATGACTCTGGAAACCCGGTTGGCTGCCTGCCCGCTGACAGGTCCGATTCGAGTCGCTCACGATATTCATTTAACAGTGCCTGCTCGCACACCCCGAGATAGTGATCGGGAAACACTGGATAGCTCTTGCATTGTCCGGCTGCGTACAACCCGACTTCCCGCTTGTATTCTTTCAACAATGAAATGGTGTCGTACTCGGGATGGCCCTGGGAAAAAATCAGGCGAAATCCGTCAGCACTGGTAGCAAGGTGAACACCGGCACTTTCACTCTCCACCAGCACACGCAAACCGGCCGCATCAAACTGCTCGCGGGTGACGGCATTCCAGCGTGAGTGCGGGACATCAAAACGGGTATTAACGTCATTCACCAACGGGTGCGTCTTGTCGACAACCTGGTGAGGAAACACGCCCCATATCTTCTTCGGCTGTTGAATGCGGTGCTGCCCGTAACGGAACAGCAGTACGGCATGGGTCGCCAGGCAGGAGCACAGCGTCGAGGTGACACATTCGCTGGCCCAGTCGATGACGGTTTTCAGCGGTTCCCAGAAAGGCTGGTTGGCCAGTTCCGGTCCGACCACGTTGGCACCGGTCACTATCAGCGCATCCAGCCCCTCGTCCCTGATTGTGTCGAACGATTCGTAGTAGCGGTCCACATAAGCCTGCGCATCACTGCTGCGCTCGATTTCCGGCAGGGTAAAAGGATGCACATAAAACTGTGCGATCGGATTGCTTTCGCCAATCAACCGGAAAAACTGGCGTTCAGTCGCAGCCAGCGCCTTGTCCGGCATCATGTTCAGCAGGCCAACGTGCAGCTCGCGGATGTCCTGCTTGGCTGCCCTGCCCGGTGGCAGCACGCGTATGCCCTCGGCGCGCAGGCGCTCAAAGGTGGGCAGTTCATTGCTGGCAACCAGCGGCATATCAGCCCGCCTCTCCTGTGCGCCCAATAGCTTTCTCGAGCAGCTCCAGAAAATCGGCTTCATCGCGTACCTGTGCGACCTCCTCGGAGGTCACGGTATAGCCATGCGGTTTGGCGATAGCTTCGTACCGCGGTATACGCGAATGGAACAGGCGTGGGAAAACCCAGCGGGTAAATTCATCCGGATCGATTTCCGCTGCGTAACTCAGACCGGTCTCTTTTAGATAGGTCTCCAGTTGTTCAGTCAGAAACGCCGGCCGGTAGTAAAGCGGCTTGGGATCGCTCTGGGCTCGCTCAATGAGCTTTTGTTCCTCTGCCTTGTCTGTGACCTGTATGTAAAGGATCAGCGTATGTTTCACAAGCAGATCAATCACTGAAGGTTCGTCAAGTTCACACAGGCTGCCGCCCACATCGTTGACGAAGTGCTGGTAGCCATAGATCTGCTGCGCCTTGTGAACAAAGTCGGGTACATCGTTCATCGCGGCGATTTCAGCTTCGCGGTACATGGCCTGACGGCGGCGGAATTCGTCCAGTGGCACACCGCCTTTTTCGGGGTTCCCAAGCTTGCCGACGAAACTGAGCACCGGCCCGAGGTCATCGACCTTGATGTTATTGCGAATATATATCCAGTCGCGCCGCAGCAGATCGTGCAGAAATGGCACCTGCATCGCCTGTTGCTTGATGAGGTCGAGAATCGGTTCATCCAGGTACCGCGTGCCTATGCGGTAGTCGCCGGAATAATGAAACCAGTTGTGCCCGCACAGCAGCGAAGACAGGTAGGTCTTGCCCACCCCGGACATTCCCAGCAGTGTGACATTCTTGTTTGGCCAGGCACGAAATTCGTCGATACTGAACTTCACAACTGATACTCCAAAGGCTCTAAAAGCGTTTGATTATGCGGTATTTAATCACCTGCTGGAATAGGCGCCGCAGAATTCCCGCAATCCACGTGACGGCGAGGCAATTGCCCCGACGCCGGACTTTGCTGTATGGTGCGGCGTTTTCACCCTGAATTTGGCCATAATATAGAGGACAGCATGCAGATCGAAGCCCAGAAAGTCGTCATCTTGAACTACACCCTCACCGACAATGAAGGCAACCTCATCGACGAATCCAAAGACAGCAGCTTCGCTTACCTGCACGGCGCCAGCAATATTATTCCCGGTCTCGAAAATGCGCTGGTTGGCAAGACAGCCGGGGAAGCCCTTAGCGTCGCTGTGGAGCCTGCCGAAGGCTACGGCGAGCGCGACCCGGAAAAAACCCAGTCAGTACCACGCAACATGTTTCCGGAAGACACCGATATTGATGTCGGTATGCAGTTTCACGCCCAGGGCCCCAACGGTGAAACCATGGTCGTTACTGTAGCCGCAGTCGAAGACGACTCAATCACGGTAGATGGCAACCACCCCCTGGCCGGCGTAGCACTGAACTTTGCCGTTGAAATTATAGACGTTCGCGAAGCCTCAGCTGAAGAACTGGATCATGGACACGTGCACGGCGCGAACGGCCACGACCACTAGGCACCTGAACTGTTAATCTGCGCCCTGCAGGTACCGATGCCCGGTGTAATACCGGGCTGTCCAGCTGAATAATATAGCTGTGATCAGCATCAGGCTGGTAAAGAACAGGTAATAGTCCGCACCCTGCAACAGCTCACCACCTTGATTATCCTGTATGAAAAAGTTCACTGCACTGGTGAACAAGTTGCCTGCAGAGATCGATAACATAAAGAAAGCCATCACAAACGACTTCATTTTTCGTGGCGCCTGGGTATAGGAAAACTCCAGGCAAGTGATAGACACCATCACCTCCGCAGAGGTCAACACCACATAGGCCAACAATTGCCAGGCAATTGTTGGCGTTGCGCCCTCATCTATCTGCACCTGCACCCAGCTTGGAATGGCAAATGCAGCTGCTGTGATGAACAGACCGAGACCAATCTTGCGTAACTCGGTTAAGCGCCAGACCCGGTTCAGCAGCGGATACACTAAATAGGAAAACACCGGTATCAACAGCATAACCAGCAGTGGATTCGCCGCCTGGATTTGAGCCGGTAGCACCTCCACACCAAACAGTACCGTGTCCATATGCCGGGCCTGCAACACCCAGGCTGACCCCGTCTGGTCAAACAGCGACCAGAATACGGCGACGAAAACGTAGATAAGCGTCAGTTTTGCCAACGCCTTCAATCCCGTACCACTAAACACCTCACGCACAAAGGCGAATCCCGCAGGCGGAATATGCACGAAACGGTAACGTCCCGACCAGAACAGCAGCGTTGCAATCAACATGAGTACGCCTGGCACCGCAAAGGCCAGCGAAGCGCCGTAGTGATCCATTAACCAGGGAGTCATTAATATGGAGACAAAGGCCCCCATATTGATCGCAAAATAAAACCAGCCGAATACACTCGACAAGAGATGGCCGTTCTGTTCACCGAACTGGTCACCGACATGTGCAGAAACACAGGGTTTGATGCCACCGGCACCAAGTGCTATCAATCCCAGTCCAATAGCAAGTCCGATACGACTATGATCAAGTGCCAGTGCAAGATGCCCGGCACAATACACCAGAGAGAGTAAAATTATAGTGCGATATTTTCCCAGCAAGACGTCGGAAAGCAGAGCGCCCAGCAGGGGCGTAAAATAGACCGCCGAAACAAACAGGTGATACCAGCCTTTTGCTTCGGCCTCATTCATGGGTTCCGACGCACCGCCTGAGTCCAGCAAATATTGCGTCATGAATACCACGAGGACTGCGCGCATGCCGTAAAAACTGAAACGCTCGGCAGCCTCGTTGCCGATAATGTACGGAATACCGGCTGGAACACGTGATGAGGGCAAAGGAGTTTGTCGGTAACCACGCATGCCGGCATTCTACAGCCCTTAACCCTGACAGCGCATCATCCCGATTTTGTCGGCAGCAGGCGATAATTAATACACAGTGATTGCGGATTTAACGCTCTACCGCCAATTTGACGTCATACCCCAAAATGATCTGTGTGGTGCACTATAATTAAACATAGAGGGGCATATGAGCTGTTCCCTGGATCACTGTTGGAAACCGGATATTTTAGCGGTAACGGACTCAGCCATGACAGAACGATCACAATTTTATATCGGCCAGGTAATTCACCACCGAAAATTTGATTACCGCGGGGTGATCATCGATGTCGATGCAGAATTTGAGGGTGATGACGAGTGGTATGAACAGGTTGCGCTTAGCCGGCCACCGAAAGATGCGCCCTGGTACCACATACTGGTTGATAATGCGGATCATATGACCTACGTGGCCGAGCGCCACCTGGAAGCTGATGACTCGTTACTGCCAGTGAATCATCCCTATGTAACCAGCATATTTGGCAGCTTTGCTGACGGCGTGTACCAGCGCCGCGAACGTATCAACTGATTAACGCCCATTCAGTCATCAGCGAATTCCAGCCGTTCCAGCACACTGTCCAGCCCCGCCTTTGCACAAATTGCATCTTTGTCGCCGCCCGGCGCACCACTCACTCCAACAGCGCCAAGCAGAGACCCGGCAGCACGAATCGGCAGCCCACCTTCGAGCACGAGAATACCATCCACCTCATTCATTTCAGCACGTATATCTGCCCGGTTAACCCTGAACTCGCCTGAATCAATGCCCGACAACACCACCGCGTTTGCCTTGCGTTCGGCAATCTCTATAGTAAACCGACTGGCGAACACGTCCCGCATGACCACCTGGGTCGCACCACTTCGATCCACAACCACAGCGCTGACCTGATAGCCGGATGCGGCGCACGCCTTGACTGCCCCACTGGCGATATCACTGGCCAGCGATAACGTCATCAGCCGTGCTTCTACAACATCCGCAGCATATGCCTGCGACGACGCCATCATTCCCATACAGGCGGCAAATACGTATTTGCTAATGGCGAGCATAAGCCTGGCCCTCCGATTTAGTGGCTGTCCTGAGTTCGTTAATAGCCGATGCAATCAGGAGTTCCTTGTCCGACCGCCGCAGACGCTTGATGGCTGCTTCGCGCCGACTGGCGCTGCTCCGGTCATCAGCGCCTTCAAGGTAAACAATCTCTACGGGTTTTCGACCGCGGAAATATTTGGCGCCACGCTGGTCAACATGCTGCTGCCAGCGGCGTTCAACGTCATTGCTAATACCAGTGTAAAGCGAGTCATCGCTGCAACGGATAATATAAACCTGCCAACTCACACTGCCACCAGAACGGAGCCGCACTGGCGACAATGGTAGCGTGCCCTGCCCTGCTTGATCCGGTTGTGTCGGCAGGCACTCAATTCATGCGTATCGCAATCACACTGATAGGTAAAACGGCGCTGCCGCCGTATCGGCAAACCACTCAAGTCAAAATATGCAGTAGCACGCGGCTCGACTCCGAGTTTTCGCATGATCGATTGCCATTCACCACCATGAGGGCGCACGTGCGGCAATCCGTATACCCGATCAGTGACATAATGCGCCACCTCGTGAGGCACCGTCACCTGCAAGCCATGTTCGAAATAGCGTGCAAAAATAAACGGGTTATAACGAATTACAGCACTTTGCCGCGTGACCCTATACATGCCTGCTGCCCGGCCTCGCAAATCAAAATGCACTGGAATGGGCTGGTGCGATAAATCGAATAAGGCCTCTGCACGATGCAGGCAGGCCAGTGTTTGAACACTGATCTGTTCCCGCTGGCCGTCACTGATTACCTCGGCCGTCAATCTACACAGGCCTTGAAGTAAAGCTTATCCCGCAGCGACTCTCCACACCGCCCACTGCTGTAAGTCATTACATCCGGGCTACCGGCATCGGCACGCTCATCGGTCTCACTCGTTAGCAGTTGCCGTGCCACGCCACAGGCCTCGACCTGTTTGCACAGTCCATTGACACCACAGACCTTGCGCTCAAGTTGTTCACAGGGCGACAAGCCGACTATAGGGCTGCCAACCCAGCCCATCGCAGGGTCGTCTATCGGCTCCTGGAGTTGCCTGCGAGACTTGACGATTGCATCGTTGGGCAGCGCCTGTCCCGCGCGAACTGTCAATGTCGAACCATCACTGAGCCGGTGCACACCATCCCAGAGTGTCGTGGAAACGCCAGCACGCGTCACCGTGGCCCGATTGGTATTGGGATCCACTGTTACTGTGCCGCCACCCTCAAGGGTGGAAGTCCACTGTGCCAGGAGTGGACCGGCGATAATGAACATGGCCCCCGCAAAAACATAACGTGCCAACTGTTTCATACCCATATTCACGCCGCACCTATGCCAAACCAACAGTTTCATTATACCACTGAGCTGATGGCATACCCATAGTCAGGCATGGATGTCATAATCCCGGCATGGGACGCTACCGCCCACCGGCCCCGAAATCTTCAGCCTATATTACCGGCGAGGGTTTCGAGCAGCTGCAAAATGAGCTCAACGCCATATGGAAGCACCGCGCTGATGTCACCCGCGCCCTGTCAGCGGCGGCGGCCGAGGGTGACCGTTCGGAAAACGCCGAGTACATATACCGGAAAAAAGAACTGCGCGAAATCGACCGCCGGATTCGCTACCTGCAAAAACGCTTGCCGGATCTCAAAGTGGTCGACGCAACCCCGACCAATCCGCATCAGGTCTTTTTTGGCGCCTGGGTAACAATCGAAGACGAAAACGGCCAGGAAAACTGTTACCGGATCGTCGGCCCGGATGAGTTTGCCCCACAGAAAGGCTGGATCAGTATGGATGCCCCCATGGCACGCGCACTAATGAAAAAATCCATCGACGACGAAGTACGGGTGCGCATCGGTGACTCCGAGAGTGGCTACATCATTGTCGACATCAGTTACTCCCCCCCCTGAATGGGCACTGTCGCTGCACCGGCCAGATAAAGTATGCTTGAAAAACATGATCAGTATCCCGACTATAATCACACCACGAACTGTTTTCGTTGCAGTAATTTGCTGTGTTACCTGCCTATCACCAACTGTATTTGTTCAAGCGGGTGAAACGCCAGCTGAAACGGAAACCGCCCAGGAGAGCGGCATCGACTGGGCACAAAGAAATGTTTCAGCCACCATCAACAGTGCGGCCCAGTGGGCCGATGCCTTTTTCGATGACGAGCGTTTTGTAGCAGAAGACGCCAGCACGAAGTTACGACTGCGCGAATCCATATTCCTGGAACACGACGAAAGCAGCCCCGAGTATAAGACCAAAGTCAGCCTGTCGGTAGACATCCCCAAGACCAAGAATCGCCTCAGGGTTTTCGTCTCCAGCGAGGAAGACACCAACAAGACACCTGACACCCTGTTCAACCGGGTAGACACCAGCGAAGAGTCCGCCGCCGCCGGAGTCCAGTTCTTTGCCGGCAAATCAAACAAACGCAATATCAGTCTTACCGCTGGTATAAAGCTCGACAGTGTTGAGTTTTTTATCGGGCCACGTTACCGACGTACTTTCAAGTTCGATACCTTCAATGTGCGTTTCACCCAGCGTCTACGCTGGTTTACCAGCATGGGCCTGGAGGCAACCACCCGCTTCGACTACGAACGCCTGTTGAGCAAAAACTGGTTTTTTCGCCACACGCTGGATGGCAGATGGCGCGATGAAGATCCCGGTTATCGCTACGAGATTCGCCCGTCTCTGATCCAGCAACTGTCCGACAAAAGGGCCATCGAATATCAGTGGAACAATCTTTTCGAAACCGACCCGAACCACAGCCTGGAAAGCTCCACATTTCTGGTCCGCTATCGACGCAACTTTCTGCGCAAATGGCTATTCTACGAAATCAACCCGCAAATCGCCATGCGTGATGAGGATGATTTCGAACCCAAGGCAGGCGTTACCTTCCAGCTGGAGATTGTGTTCGGTGGCAAGGAATTCCTTCGGCGCAAGCGTGAAAATGAATCCGCCCGAATCAATTGAAGCTGCTAGCCCCGCGACGAAGTTCGCGGTTTGTGCTTGCGGCCACCACCGCCACGTTTCCTTTGGCTTACCGGCTTGTCCGGCAGGCCGGTATGCTGGGTACGAAATGTTTTCCCTTCACCCGTAGCACCAACACCTTTCGGCTGCCAGGTGGGGATCAGATGGCGTTTGCCGTTGCCAATCAGGTCGGCACGTCCCATGCGTTTCAACGCTTCTCGCAACAGTGGCCAGTTATTGGCATCGTGATAACGCAGGAACGCTTTGTGCAGGCGGCGTATCTTCAAGCCCTTCGGGATCGGGATCACTTCACTGTCGCGCTTGACCTTGCGCAAGGGATTGCGTTCTGAATGATACATGGCCGTGGCTGTAGCCATGGGGGACGGTAGAAAAGTCTGCACCTGGTCAGCACGAAAACCATTACGCTTCAGCCATAGCGCAAGATTCATCATATCTTCATCCGTGGTACCGGGATGTGCAGCAATAAAATAGGGAATCAGGTACTGCTCCTTGCCAGCCTCCCTGGAGTATTTTTCGAACATCTCCTTGAAGGCGTAGTAGGATCCCATACCGGGCTTCATCATTTTGCTCAGCGGCCCGTCTTCGGTATGTTCCGGTGCGATTTTCAGGTAGCCACCAACGTGATGACTGACCAGCTCCTTGACATACTCAGGTGATGTTACCGCCAGGTCATAACGCAGGCCGGAAGCCACCAGCACCTTTTTAATCCCTGGCAGTTCACGCACACGCTTGTAAAGCCGGATCAACGGGTCATGGTTGGTATTCAGGTTGGAGCAGATACCCGGATGCACACAGGATGGTCGGCGACAGGCTGCCTCGATTTTTGGACTCTTGCAGGCCAGTCGGTACATATTCGCCGTAGGCCCACCGACATCGGAGATGATGCCGGTAAAACCAGGCACTGAATCACGAATGGTTTCAATTTCACGAACAACCGAATCCTCCGAACGACTCTGGATGATTCGGCCTTCATGTTCGGTGATGGAGCAGAACGTACAACCACCAAAACAGCCGCGCATGATATTGACCGAAAAACGGATCATTTCGTAAGCCGGGACACGCTCGCCACCGTAGGTGTGATGAGGTTGCCGCGTGTAAGGCAGCTCAAAGACCCGATCAAGCTCTTTGGTAGTGAGCGGCAAAGGCGGCGGATTCAGCCAGACCTCCCGGTCACCGTGGCGCTGCACCAGTGCCCGGGCATTTCCCGGATTGGTCTCCAGGTGCAACACCCGCGAGGCGTGCGCATAGAGCACGGGATCTTTCTTTACGGCCTCGTAACCAGGCATACGAATGAAGCTGGTTGCCCGGTCCGTTTTCGGGCGCCGCTGGAACTGCACGACCGTTTCGTCTGCAGCCGGCTGTGGCTTATCGCAACCTGATGTTTCAGCTTGCCTGGCGTAAGGATCTATATGCCGATCAATCTTGCCAGGTTGATCAACTTCCCGGGAATCAATTTCAGCCCATTCCCCTGGACAATGCTTGCGGATAAACGCCGTACCGCGAATATCGGTAATGTCCTTAACTGCCTCACCCGCCGCCAGGCGATGGGCAATCTCAACGACCTGGCGCTCTCCATTCCCATACACCAGCAGGTCGGCCTTGGCGTCTATCAGCACCGAGCGACGCACCTTGTCAGACCAGTAATCGTAATGCGCAATGCGCCGCAGACTGGCCTCAATGCCACCGATAATGAGTGGCGTATCAGAGAAAGCTTCGCGACAACGCTGTGAATACACCAGTACCGATCGATCCGGCCGACTGCCACCCTGACCACCCGGTGTATAGGCATCATCGGAACGTATTTTCCGGTCTGCCGTGTAACGGTTGATCATGGAATCCATGTTGCCCGCTGTCACGCCGAAAAAAAGATTGGGTTTACCCAGCGACATGAAATCCTCGGCCGAGGTCCAGTCCGGCTGGGCAATAATGCCGACTCGAAAACCCTGCGCCTCGAGCACCCGGCCAATCACTGCCATACCGAAACTCGGATGATCGACGTAGGCATCGCCCGTCACCAGAATGATGTCACAGGCATCCCAGCCCAGATCATCCATTTCCTCACGCGACATGGGCAGCAGCGGCGCAGTGCCGAAACGGTGCGCCCAGTAGGGACGGTATGAAAACAGGGACTTGGCTACAGGCACGGGTAAAAACCTTTTGCCGATAATGGATTACGGGTGGGTATTATAGCAGTTTATCAGCCATAACTGGCACACACGCTTATTTTGCTTCGGCCGTAATGGTACGACGATATGGTTACAGACTATGGGTACATTCCTTAAAGACTCTTCGTAGGTATTTCCAGAGTTTGAACCCGGAAAGTAAAGCTTTGATCGGCTCTACTCCTGGAAAAATACTTAAGAAAGGGTTTATTCCAGGATGTATAAAAATACAAGGATGGTTTCTTATCTGCAAAAAACATGAAGATGCTTATTCCCATAAGCGACAAGTCGCGCCAGGCGATTATGCGCGAAAACTTAAAGCCTCAACTACCGATATTATGCTGGTAAATTTTTCGTAATATTGACGAATATTGGCACTAGACAACCGATCAAGACCAGTGCCAAAGTATTTAAAACTGATATCTTACTCAAACAATGAGCGGCTTTTTTCAGCCGGCTGAGTATCTATTCCCCTGCTATATTCACCCTTGTAATGGTCGGGCACTTGAGATTTTTTTAATATTAGCGCCTAATCAGCACGCGAGAATTTAACAGTGTGTGGCTTTCATAATGACAAAGAAGCACCCCAATTCCAGCATTGGCGTTTAGAATCAATTAGTTATATAAAAAGCTTTCGCTCGAATTTCATGGCCAGCATAAATATAATTGTAAAATAGTGGCGAAATCAAAACTGGAAACATTTAACCCTCTAGATCAAATATTTATCGCTCAGGATCAGCGCCCCCCGCATTTGGAGGACGTTAATCTACGCACACTCGATCCAATGGAACGGGCATTGCTGGTAATTGACGGCACGGTTACCCGATTCATCGAAGCTTACAGAATGGAACCCATTGAAGTAGTCACCCTCGGCCAGACAGAAGAAATATTAAAAAAAGATCATAAATGGCTCGAGCTATCTCAAGGGCATACGGTAGTTTCCCGGCGAGTACTTTTAAAAGGACGTCATAGTGATCGTGTGTACGCTTCGGCGGAGTCACTGGTTGACCCGAAGCGTTTAAAAGAGGCGGTAAAAGATAAAATCGGGGATATGCCGAAGGGGCTCGGGAGAATGCTGCTGAGCGGACGAACAGAGCAATATCGAGAGCTACTCTGGTATGGGAAAGAGCCTCCAACTGATTTTCCTGGCGATATGCGAACCCTGTCGAGTGAGTACAGCCTGATGCGGACCTACCGTATTATTGTTCGCGGGAAACCTGCAATGATGATCACAGAATGGTTTGAACTCAGCGGGCAATAGCGGTCCAGGAAATATCGCTAGAACTTACAATTATAAATGTATGCGAGTGAAATAACTGCTTCAAGCTGAGAAGAGTCATGGCGGATAGCACAGCAAGCAAATCAGGTATCTCTGAATTATCCCCTTTGCAGCTGGAGAGATTCCAGCATATGTTGGCACAACTGCTCAAAAGCAATGCATTCTATAAAAATAAACTGCAAGCGGCGGGAATAACAAGTCCTGCAGACGTAACAAGCCTGGCTGACTACCGCAAATTACCTTTTACCCTAAAACAGGAACTATCCCGCGACCAGGAATTAAACCCGCCCTATGGGAGCAATCTTTCCTATCCAGTGGAATACTATACTCGCGTGCATCAGACTTCTGGCACCACTGGTAACCCGTTAAAGGTTTTAGATACGGTAGAAAGTTGGGACTGGTGGGCCGATTGCTGGTCTGCGGTCTATCAGGCTGCGGGAGTAACTTCTGCTGATCGAATAATGTTTGGATTTTCCTTCGGTCCGTTTATCGGGTTCTGGAGCGCTTTTGCGGGAGCTAATAAAATTGGTGCATTGTCAATTCCTGGCGGCGGCATGTCCTCAAGACAAAGAGCCAAAGCAATTACTGCACACGAAGCCACCGTGTTGGTTTGCCCCCCCACCTACGCCCTGCACCTCGCTGAAGTTGCTCGCGAGACCGGAGTTGATCCGGCAAATTCAAGCATCCGGATAACAATTCAAGCGGGAGAACCCGGCGCAAGCTTGCCTGCTGTTAAACGCAAAATTGAAGAGGCCTGGGGCGCCAGATGTTTTGATCATGCAGGTGCAAGCGAAGTCGGCGCATGGGGTTTCGAGAGTCAGGCTGCCGACGGAATGCATTTGAATGAGGAACATTTCATATTTGAAGTGCTGGACCCTGCCACCGATGAACCTGCCAATGAAGGGGAGTTGATTATTAGCAACCTGGGTCGTGTAGGCATGCCAATTATTCGCTATCGGACAGGTGACCGGGTGAAGCTTAAATCAATCGACAATGCTGATGGCAGCCAATGTCGAGCATTGGACGGCGGAATTATAGGACGTGCCGACGACCTGTTGGTTGTTCGCGGGATAAATGTATTCCCAAGCGCGATTGAGAATATCGTGCGCGAGTTCGCTGATGTTGGTGAATTTGCTGTAGACATATACAGAAAAAATGAACTTGATGAAATTGAAATCAAGCTCGAGATAAATCACGCAGAACCGGAAGCACGGGCTGCTGAGGTAGCACAGGAACTATATGACCGGCTTTCGCTTCGTGTTATGGCACAGCCGGTTTCTTTTGGCTCATTACCACTGTTCGATCTTAAAGCCCGGCGGTTCAATGACCACCGCGATTTAAATAGCGTGCTGGACGGAATGAAATGATCGGAAAAAATCTGAGTTGGTAAACTGAAAGGGTAGATATGAATAGCTTTAATCCCGCCTACTCGCCCGGTAGTTTTATGCCAACAGTTTGATCGAGAAATTGTTCTACTTGCGTTAAATTAACAGTTTCTTGAAAGTGTGACAGGCTATGACCGACTCCTTGAATCGGAGAGTAAGTAGCTTGCACACCAGCGTTAGACAAGGCTTCGTAGAGCAACTCGCTCTGGTTTACGGGAACCGTGCGATCAGCTGAACCGTGCTGAATAAAGAAGGGCGGGTCATTTTTTGTTATGTAATTTATCGGGTTGGCAATTGCCGCACGTTCAGGGCATGTTCTGACGGGGCAGCCCAATAATAAGGATTCAGGAGACTGAGACTTATTATGCTTGCCGCCCATCTTTAGAAAATCTGAGGGGCCAAACCAGTCAACCACAGCCTGGACGCGACTGGATACGCCAGCGTTGCCCATACTTGGATCTTCCAACTCTGCATTACCTCCAGAGGTACCAAGCAGAGCAGCAAGATGGCCGCCCGCTGACGCCCCCCAGACCGCAATCCTGTTGTGATCAAGCCTGTATTTCCCGGCATTTCCTCGCAACCAGCGTATAGCGGCTTTGCAATCGTGGATCTGCGCGGGGAAAATCGCCTCCCGGCTGAGTCGGTAATTAATTGATGCCAATGCATAGCCCCTGTCCAGTTGGCGCAGCACGGGATGGTTTTGATCGATGCTTTTGCTTCCTCGCATCCATCCTCCACCGTGAATCCAGACGATAAGAGGATGAGGACCTTCACCTTCCGGAACTCTAAGATCTAGCCTCAAGGACTTGTTGTCAACATTCGCGTACTCTATATCGTAACTAGTCAGGCGTTTTTCAGGTGACAATTGATATGGTGACATGGACGACTGAGAATTCATATGGCGGGCAACTCTGGGTGGATCAGGCGAAATTGATGCGTTGATCGGCTGAACCCCGACAAGCAATAAGCACAGTATGGCAAGAATTGGCATCAAGGTGTCTGTTTTTCCGATTGTTGAGTGTTAGTGCATTTTTTAAACCACTGCACAGGGTAATCACTTCCAAAGTACTTGGGCACATTATTTACGAGCGGGTGATTCATCCCGATCAGCGTTTTTAAAACATCGGGTAGCTCCTGTTCTACACCCGGGTTTATATTTTTAGTGTCCGAAGCGACCGGTACTGATTTCTCGCAGCTATCTATTCCTCTTTTTTTCATCCGGATTATTTTCTCCCCGGCTCAAACTCGGTTAACAGGAAAGTTGAGGCCAATGATGGTCTTTACGTCGAGGTAAAGACCTCTAATGCGAATAATTAATTTTTCGGATCGATCCCAATGCGTCAGCGTAATGTTATCCGTGTGACCTGTTTTTTCAAACGCGTCAACGTTTCGACTATCGTTCTCAGTGAAAAAGGAAACACCTCAATTACCAGTAGAATTTCTGAAAGCCGGCTTATCTACGTATCGCATATAATTCTTTTAAATACAATTTGTTATGGGTAATAATTAGAGCATTATATCAGTCCTGGCTGGCGCACACGCTTATTTTGCTTCGGCCTGACTGGCGCACTTTATACAGAGTGTCGCCGCGGGATCGAGTTCAAGCCGTGGAATGGCAATCGCCTCATCGCAACGCATGCAATATCCATAATCTCCAGCTTCGAGCCTGCACAACGCGGCCGCAATACGCTGCAGCTCCAGCGTCCGCCGGCGGCCACGCTCCTGCGACATAGCCTGACCTTGCAGGGCATCCATACGTGAAAGACGGCCAACGCTGCTCTGGTCCAGTTTCACTGTCTGGCTGGCCTCGTCGCCAGTGGCCTGCAGATCCTGCAACTGCTGTTGCAAAGCGAGCAGGCGTTGCCTGAATTGTTCTTTTTGTTTGTCTTCCATATCCACTGGTGAAGTCCTGATTTCGGTGTATATTACTCCCAACGGCTGGAGGGCGTTTATGAATATCCTGTTTTGCACCAGCGAGGTATACCCCCTCATTAAAACGGGTGGTTTGGCAGATGTCAGCAGCAGTCTTCCCAAGGCGCTGCTGCAACTGGAACACGATGTACGCCTGGTGCTACCCGCCTACCCGGTGGCACTGCGGCAGGCTGGCGAACTGACTGAACTGGCTCAACTCAAGCTCACGGGCACTAAAAAACCGGTACGCATTCTGCTCGGCCAGTTGCCCGACAGTGAAGTGCCCCTGTATCTGGTCGATGCGCCGGACTTTTTTAATCGTCCAGGCAGCCCCTATACCCAGGCTGATGGCAAAGACTGGCCAGATAACGCCGAGCGCTTTGCGCTGTTTGCACACGCCTGCGTTGCCCTGGCACTGGGTCAGGCTGACGGCAACTGGCGCCCTCAGCTGATTCACTGCAACGACTGGCAGACCGGCCTTGTACCGGCACTTTTGTCGCTTGAACCAAACCGTCCCGCGACCCTCTTCACCATTCATAATCTGGCTTACCAGGGATTGTTTCCGGCAAAGACCTTCAGCGCTCTGGACCTGCCAGATGAACTCTGGTCGCTGGAAAGCCTGGAATTCTATAACATGCTGTCCTTTATCAAGGGTGGCATTGCCCATGCCGACTGGATAACCACCGTCAGCCCCGGCTATGCAAAGGAGATCACCGATGAGACGCACGGCTACGGCCTGGCAGGCCTGTTGCGTCACCGGTCATCCGAACTGACCGGCATTATCAATGGTGTCGACAATGACATCTGGGGGCCGACCAGCGATACCCTGATTACTCGTCGCTACGACGTGCACACCCTGCAAAACAAACTCTTTAACAAGTTCACCCTGCAGCGCGATCTGGGACTGAGTGTAGCCTCACAGCCCCTGCTGCTTAGCTATGTCGGCCGGGTTGTCGAGCAGAAAGGTATCGATCTGATACTCGACATCATGGATGAGCTGTTCAAGCTTCCGGTACAGCTGGTCATACTCGGTAGCGGCGACCCTGAAATAGAAGCGCAGCTGCGTTCGGCTGAACAGCATTACCCACGACAGCTATCCGTGCATATCGGCTATGACGAGCAGCTCGCACACAACATTGAAGCCGGCGCCGACGCCCTGCTCATGCCATCGCGTTATGAACCCTGTGGACTCAACCAGATGTACAGCCAGCTCTACGGAACCATACCGATTGCCCACCGTACCGGCGGACTTGCCGATACAATCGTCGATTTCAACCAGGAGTCACTGGCTGCACACCAGGCCACCGGATTCCTGTTTGACGGCGATTCCCCTGAAGCCTTACTGGCCACTTGCCTGGGCGCGCTGTCACTCTACCGCAATGACCGCGTAGACTGGTGGAAAATGGTGATCGCCGGCATGAAGCAGGACTTCTCCTGGACACAAAGTGCCAGACAGTACGTTGAACTTTATGCCCGACTGGTCAACAACAGGCAGGGAGACGAGCCGGAAGGTCAAGTCACAAATATTGCTTTCACCCAGGAGGGAGAGCAATCAAGGCACTTGCTTCACTAGCTGCAAGTTATACGCAGACCCTGCCCCTGGGGAAAAGCCTTTGAATATGTGCCAGGGTTAAAATCGGTCGGCAATCACAACCTCATCCGTGGTTAATTGAGTAGGTCGAGGTTTGGCTGGCTGCACAGACTTGCCCACCACAACAAACATGGCAACAACATGGTCTTCAGGCAGGTTTATAAGCTTTCCAACCGCATCGTAATCAAAGCCATCCATTGGACAGGTATCATATCCCACTGACTTGGCCGACAGCATAATCGTCTGTGCCGCAATACCGGCTGAACGCATAGCTTCATCACGTTGGACCTGCTCGCGATTTCGATAATATTGATCAATCGCTGACTTCATATAATCCTGTACTTCGCCGGGTGCGTTGGCCCAATAACGTGCGGGATCTTTCTCCCAGGCTTTCAGGTCCGCACATATCACAATCAATAGCGATGCATCTGTTACCTGCGCCTGATCCCAGGCAGCCTCACGTATTTGCTTGCGAAGCTCTGCATCACGAACCAGGACAAAACGGTAATTCTGTTGGTTAAAGGCAGTCGGCGCCAGTTTGGCCAAACCAATAAGCTGGTCTACTTCTTCCCGGGTCATTTCATGTTCAGGATCGTATTGCTTTACAGCACGTCGTTGCCTGACAGCTTCAATAGTGTCCATTTTGTTTCCCTTTAATAACGGGTTGTAAGGTTATACAGCTTGAATTTCAGAGCATGCACTAAGGCAAATCAAACACCAACGCCTCGCTCTTTTCGTTTGTTGTAAACTCGATTACATCGTCTGTTCTTACTGTTGCACCATCACCCTCACTCAGGTGTGCGCCATTTAAACCGATAGCACCCGAGACAACGTGCACATAAACCGTTCGGCCCGGTACGAGTGAATGTGAAACCGATTGACCCGTGCTCAAGCGCAGCTGATACAAACAGGCATCCTGATGAAGCAGTAACGAACCATCGCGGGCATCGGGGGAGGCAATCAGCCGCAACCCTTCCCGGGCCTCAAAATATTTTTGCTGGTAGCCAGGCTCGATACCAACAGTATTGGGTTCGATCCAGATTTGCAGAAACTCCAGTGGCTCGGCGGTCGATGGGTTGTACTCACTGTGAGTCACACCGGTGCCCGCACTCATGAGCTGGAATTCTCCCGCCGGCAATTTTTCAATGTTACCCATGCTGTCCTTGTGTTCAATGGCGCCATTTTTCACATAGCTGATGATTTCCATATCCTGGTGCGAATGCGTCGCAAACCCCGCTCCAGGAGAGACCCGGTCATCGTTAATCACCCGCAGGGCAGAGACGCCCATATGATCAGGGTCGTAATAACCGGCAAATGAAAAAGTATGGCGACTCTGCAACCAGCCATGGTCTGCTGTACCGCGCTCATTGCTGTGCCGAATCTCAATCATTTCCAACTCCCCGGTTACTGGCATTCAACGATGATGAAGAATATAAGCTGGATAATGGCGAATAAACACGCTATAAATAAACATATTGTTTCCTATTAGTTGACAATATGGACCGACTTAACAGCATGGCGATCTTTGTGGAGGTGGTGAACCAGGAAGGCTTCACTGCGGCCGCCGAAAAAATCGGGCTGTCACGCGCCCAGGTCAGCAAATCAGTAATGCAGCTCGAAACCCATCTGGACACGCGCTTGCTTAACCGTACTACCCGCAGGGTCAGCCTCACCGAAATTGGGCGCATCTACTACGAACGCTGCATCGTCATTCTCAGTGATATCGAGGAAATCGAAGGTATAGCCCGCGAACAGACAAACAAACCGCACGGCACACTCAGACTAAGCGCACCGACATCTTTCGGTATCCAGCATTTGAAAGAGGCAATTCCCGGCTACATAAAGCAACATCCCCGGGTACAGATTTCGTTGAGCCTTTCAGATCGTTTTATTGATGTTGTAGCAGAGGGCTTTGATCTCGTGCTCCGAATTGCGGCACTGGAAGACTCAAGTCTCATCGCGCGCAAGATAGCACCTTGCAAACGCGTATTATGTGCTTCTCCCGGGTACCTGAAGCAAAATGGCATACCGCAGGTGCCACAAGATCTGGCAACCCACCATTGCCTGGTCTACTCGAACGACTTGAAGCCCGACACCTGGATACTGCATGGACCTGATAGCGAAGAATCAATCAAGGTGAACGGCCCGGTCTGCGCAGACAATGGCGACATACTTAAAGCCGCCGCCGTTGCCGGGCTTGGCGTTACATTACTACCTACTTTCATTGTGGGTCCAGAGCTTCGTAACGGGCGGCTGGAGCAGGTACTGACAAGCTATTGCCCACCTGAGATTTCGATTTATGCCGTCTTCCCCTCGCGCCGCTATCTTTCGGCCAAGGTGAGAACTTTTGTGGACTTTTTATCAGACTACTTCGGAGAGAATCCGGACTGGGACCAGTTTGACCAGGCAGCAGCTTCGTTTACAGACATCCCAATCAATCCATGAGTTTAACAGCGATATTTTTGGTTATTGTTACCAGTAGAGGGTGAACAGGTTCAATGCGTAAGCCACCGAAGATCCGGAAAAAACGAATCGTTGCTCAAACACGTATGTTCTGTGTCGAAGAACTGGATTTGGAGTTTGATAATGGCATCCATGCCTCGTATGAGCGATTACAACCGAATTATCGTGCGGCGGTCCTCGTGATTCCCGTTCAGGACGATGGCGAAACTGTTTTATTGATCAGAGAGTATGCCGCCGGAGTACATCGATACGAACTTGCCCTGCCAAAAGGCAAAATCGAACATGGTGAAGACTTGCTACAGGCAGCTAATCGAGAGCTAATGGAAGAAGTTGGTTACGGCGCAACCAGGCTCACTCATTTAAAAACATTTACGGTTGCACCCGGGTTAACAGGACATTTAACCGAAGTAGTACTTGCCCAGGATCTCTACGCGCAAAAACAACAAGGCGATGAGCCGGAAGAGATTGAAGTGGTTCCCTGGTCTCTAAATGAACTTGACCGACTGATTCAACAGGATGATTGCACTGAAGCACGAAGTATAGCCGCACTTTATATCGCAAAAGATAAATTGAAAGCCTCGGTATAAACGCATTTAAACCGGCCGCTGTATGCAGACAGCTAGGGCTTGTCGGTTAGATGGTAAAACCTGCTGTTGAGGTAATCGGCAACATCCTCGACCTCCTCTGTGGACCAGTCAAGCCTGGAATGGATGCTCCAGGATCTCACCCAGCTGCGGATATCACCAACAGAGTTGATTTTGCTTCCGTTACGCGTATGGGCCAGTGCTTCGTGACATTCCTTGCAGTGATTCTCGTAAAGCGCCTCACCGCGCCCGAAATCCTGCGCTGAAAGCGACGTATTTACCGCAGATAGCACCGCTACATTGAATACGGCCACCAGGAATTTCGCCTTTCCGGAAATAACTGACATCAACTTGGTCTCCTTGGTTACCGAACAACTTGCACCAAGGGTATCTGTTCCACTTTTCTTCTGCAATCTACTGTTTTCAAAAATCTGCCAGCGCCTGCCAGAAAGCCGGGATTTGTATCAAACCAGAACTTGATACCACATCGGCAATGTCAGCAGGCTCAGCACAGTGGTAATCGTAACTGCCGCAGCATAAATACTGACATCGAGATTGTAGCGGTCGCAAAAAACGATGCCCAGCACCATGCTGGGCATGGCAGTCTCCAGTACCACCGCCGCCTTCCATTCACCAGTCAAACCGATAACGGAAGCAAATAGCAAGATAATTGCGGGAACTACCAACAGACGTAGCACCACCACCGGGATTACCGATGGCAAAGTGTGCCAATGAGCCCGGTTCCACTCCAGACTGAGTCCCAGTGAAAACAACATCAACGGTACGACGCCACGCTCCAGCAAACCCAGCAGGCCATCGAGAACCGCGTGACTGGGCACGTCCATGATGTTAAGAAACACTGCCAGTACTGCCGCCAGCAAAGCCGGGATGCGTAACAGTTCCGCTGCCATGTTGCGCGCCATCTCCGGTGTATTCCCGTAACGCGAAGCCACCAGAATGCCTAGCGTGAACAGCAGCGGTGTACAGGCAAACAAGTCATATTGAATCGCTACACCGCGCGCCCAGGGGCCGAAGGCAGCTTCAAGCACGGGAAGGCCAAGATAGGTCGCGTTGGGGAACGTTGCCGCCAGGATGACTGCACCGGCAACGGGCGGACTGGATCTGCAGGCGCGGCAGCTCAAGACACTCAAACCCATCCCGACAGCTACAGCGAATGCGGCGGACAGGGCGATGAGCAATGAGGTATTGCCCAGCTCGGCTTTCCACAATACGGAAAGCACCAGCGCCGGAAGCAACAGATAGTAGACCAGTGAAGTTAAAACCTTGCGGGTTTGCGCCGGCTCCAGACCCGCTGGCTTAAACACACGCCAGGCGATACCACAAACTATCAAACCGGTCATCTGTACGAGTACTTCGAGCATATTACAGACTCAATGACCTGCGCGAACTGCAAGCGCTAGAAATGCCACACCCAGGGCGTGATAGCGACTGTCACAATTCCCACCAGTACTGTTAACGGTGTACCAAAATACACGTAATCCTTGAAACGATATCCACCTGCACCATAAACCATCAGGTTGGTTTGATAGCCAATGGGCGTAGCAAAGCTTGCAGAGGCTGCCACCATAATAGTCACTGCAAAGGGCAGGAAGCTGACGCCGAGCCCTTCCGACGTGGACAGGGCAATGGGGAACATTATCACCGCTGCGGCATTGTTAGTCGCCAGGGCACTGAACAATGCTGTTGCTGCGAACACCAGGGCGAGCGCCAACCATGGAATGTCCTGGGCAAAAGACACGAGCCATTGAGCGATCGCTGACGCAGCACCCGAGTTCTGTAATGCCGTAGCGATGCCAAAAGACGCCGCGATGACAACCAGAACCTGCCAGTCCACGGCACGGCGTGCAATACGCCCTGTGGTACAGCGGGTAATAATCATCAACCCCGCAGCCAGCATGGCCGCCTTGAGCATTGATAGCCATCCCAACGCCACCACCGCCACCATGGCAAATAAAATCAGTATCGCAAGCGGTGCTTTTTCATGGCGCACGGCCTCCACATTGCCGCGACTACTGACGAGAAAAAAGTCTCGCGAGTTACGCTGTTGTTCAAAAAAGGCGGGATGAGACACCATGAGCAATGTGTCACCGGCGCGCAGTTTGATATCACCGATCTTCTGGTCGATATTTTCGCCGTTACGCGCCACGGCAATAATAGCGGCATTGTAGATACTGCGGAAACGACCTTCACGAACCGTCTTGCCAACAAGCGGCGAAGTATTGGATATGACCGCCTCGGTGAGACGGCGGTCTTCACGAGGAGAGTCCAGTTTAAAGACCTGGTTTGTTGCAGGTTTAAGACCCGCGATGCGCTGCAAATCGATGACTGAATCCACCACTCCTACAAACACCAGACGGTCGTCGCCTTGCAGGCGTTCATGAGGGGGTACAGCAGTCAAAACCCGTCCTTCACGTTCGATTTCTATCAAATACAGGCCGGGCAACTGGCGCAAACCGGCATGCTCAATGCTTTTACCTACCAGGGGGCTGGCCGGTTCAACCAGCATCTCCACGGTATATTCCCGCGCATCGGCAAACTTGCTTACTGCCGGGCGGCGCTCAGGCAGCAGCCAACGCTGGCTCGCCAGGACATATATAAACACCACCAGTGTTACCGGCACACCCACCCAGGCAAGATCAAAAATACCAAAATGTGGTAGCGCGGTTTCAGTGATCACCAGGCCATTGATAACCAGATTGGTGCTCGTACCGATCAGGGTACAGGTTCCACCTGCAATAGCTGCATAGCTCAAAGGCAGCATCAACTTGGATACAGATAATTGATGGCGCCTGGCCCAGTCATTAATGGCGGGAATAAAGATGGCAACCACAGGCGTATTGTTAAGAAAGGCGCTTAGGGCAGCAACCGGCGCCATCACCTTCAGTTGTGCATGCGCCAGAGATCCCGGGGAACCCAGTACCGATTGTACAATCCAGTTAATTCCCCCGGTTTCGCGAAACCCGGTGACGACAATGTAAAGCACCGCTACTGTCACCATGCCTTCATTGGCAAGACCCGCAAGCGCCTGTTCCGGGGAAACGATACCGCTCACCAAAAGCAGCGTCAGACCGGCCATCAAAATTAAATCCGGAGAAAAACGATTCGAGGCCAGCAGGCCAAAGCAGAGCAATACAACCGCGAGGACAAACCAGGCATCCCAAACCATAGAAACTATCCTCTGTTCTTTAATGGGTAGCCGGGACGTCTCGGTAACCAGCCCTTAACAGGCGGTCTTCCAGCTTTTGTTTTATTAACCTGTTGTCCTACAGTATAAGCAAGCCGGGGCGACGAAGCTTTAGTGTATAAACTGTCCACTACGCCCTGGATATAAATTCCCTGGTCTCTGTATTCACTTTTATCTTCTCACCCGGTGTAAGGTATTCCGGCACCTGGACTACCAGCCCGGTGCTGAGCGTGGCAGGTTTGGTGCGCGCCGAGGATGAAGCAGCTTTCATGCCGGGAGCGGTCTCTTCAATCTCGAGCACCACGGTCGCAGGAAGCTCGATGGCGAGTAGCCGGTCTTCGGTAATCAGCGCCGTAATACCTTCCAGGCCATCGCTAAGAAAAGACAGCTCATCGGTAACCGCCTCTTCAGACAGGGTGTACTGTTCATAGGTCTCGCCGTCCATAAAGGTGCACCCATCAGCGTCGCGGTAGAGCAATTGTACGGCCCGTCGGGCAATATCGACGGGCGAGACGTTTTCCTCACCCTTGAAACTGCGCTCGAATTTCTGCCCGCTCGCCACATCCTGCCCGCGTACCTTGTACAGGGTATTACCGCTGCGCGATGAGGGTGCCTGCACCTGGACGTGTTTAACGACAATATTATGGCCATCGTTGTCGAAGACCATACCTCTTTTCAGTTCATTGGCTTTCATAGTGATGGGTATTCTAGTGCATCTCCGCCCTAATATTAAACATTTCCCGCGCACGCGCTTTGCTCTACCATAGCGCACTGTTTACAGTTTTGAGGTTAGCCGTGCAGGAATTTGTACCCGGTCAGCGCTGGATCAGCAGCGCCGAATTGAGTCTGGGGCTTGGCATGATTGTCAGCATCGAACACCGCACGGTAACGCTGGTGTTTCCCGCCACTGGCGAAACACGCACCTACGCCAGACAAAGCGCACCCCTCTCCCGCGTACGCTTTGTACCCGGAGATGCGGTGCTGGACGTTGATGACCGTGGCATACAGGTGGAAGCTGTCGAGGAACTCGATGGGCTGCTGACATATACAGGTACGGATGACAGCGGCCAGTCCATTCGACTGCATGAACGCCAGCTGAGCTGTTTTATTCAGCTTAATCGTCCCGGCGAACGCATGTTTAGCGGTCAAATTGACAACGATAATCTATTCAACCTGCGCTACGCATCCTGGAAGCATATCAGCCGTCTGAACCAGTCCGATCTGTTCGGCCTGACGGGATGCCGGACGAGCCTGATCCCGCACCAGCTCTATATCGCCCGTGAAGTTGGCGGTCGCTACGCGCCCCGCGTGCTGCTCGCTGACGAAGTGGGCCTGGGAAAAACCATCGAAGCCGGGCTGATACTGCACCAGCAGCTGCTAACCGAGCGCGCCCGACGAGTACTGATCGTTGTGCCCGAAAGCCTGATACACCAGTGGCTGGTAGAGATGCTGCGCCGCTTCAACCTGATGTTCAGTATCTTTGACGAAGAACGCCTTCAGGCCATCGATGACAGCGGCGTTGCCGATAACCCGTTTCACAGTGAACAACTGGTACTCTGCAGCCTGAATTTCATCAGCAGCAACCAGGTGCGCCTGCAGCAGGCCATGGCAGGTGAATGGGACCTGCTGATTGTCGACGAGGCGCATCATCTCGCCTGGTCACCGGATGAAGCCAGCCACGAATATCAGTGCATCGAACAGCTCGCCGGCGCAACCCCCGGGGTGCTGCTATTAACCGCTACACCTGAACAGCTTGGGCGAGCCAGCCATTTTGCCCGGCTGAGACTCCTGGACAAGCACCGCTTTCCAGACCTGGACGCCTTCATTGCGGAAGAAGAACGCTATGAGCCGGTCGCACACGCTGTGCAACAGCTCCTGCAAGACGAGCACCTCGATGCCGACAACCTGGCGACCCTGGCGGACACACTGCAGGACACCGCCGCCGATTCACTGCTGCACACGCTCAACGAGAGCGCCGCAGATAGCCCGGATCACCAGGCAGCCCGTGAGGCACTGGTGTCACAATTGCTCGACAGGCACGGCACCGGCCGCATGCTATTCCGCAATACCCGCGCTGCCGTCAAGGGCTTCCCACAGAGGCAGCTGCATGCTCACCCGCTGCCACAGCCCAAAGCGTATACCGACACTGCCAATCTGGCCACTGCACCCTCAGCTGAACATATTGCCGGCCTGATCTGTCCCGAGCGCAGCTACATGCCCGGGTCACCTGCCGAACACTGGACGGTTATCGACCCTCGTGTTGCCTGGCTCACGGAAACCCTGTCGACGCTCGCGCCCGCGAAAGTACTGGTCATCGCCGCCAACGCCACGACAACGGTAGAGCTTGCAGATTTTCTCTACGATCGCGTTGGCATTCACGCCGCGGTATTTCACGAAGGCCTCAGCCTGGTGGCGCGTGACCGTGCTGCCGCCTTCTTCGCTGATCAGGAAACCGGCACCCAGGTACTGGTGTGCTCGGAAATCGGTAGTGAAGGACGCAACTTCCAGTTCGCCCACCACCTGGTTCTGTTCGATCTGCCCCTGAATCCTGACTTGCTGGAGCAGCGCATCGGCCGTCTGGACCGCATTGGCCAGACCGAAACCATTCAGATCCATACGCCGTATCTGCAAGGCAGCGCGCAGGAAGTTCTGTTTAACTGGTATCACTACGGGCTGTCAGCGTTTGAACAGATCTGCCCGGCCGGACAACAGGTCTACACCGAGTTGAAAAACAGTCTTTACGATTGCCTGCTGGATACTGACAGGTCAGCAGAAGACCTGGTTACCAACGCCAGTCGCCTCAACGGAACGCTGAATCAGGCACTGCAACATGGACGTGACCGTTTACTTGAATACAATTCCTGCAGGCAACCCGCGGCCGACCGTCTGTGCACCAGGGCCACTGCTCTTGAAGACCCGCAGGAGATAGCGAGCTACATGGACAGTCTGTTCGATGCCTTTGGTGTCGACAGCCGCATACACAGTGAAGGATGTCTGGTAATCAACCCCGGCGAACACATGTTGCACCCTTTGCCAGGACTGCCTGACGACGGACTGACAATCACCTATGATCGTGATATCGCACTGGCTTTTGAAGATGCCCGCTATCTCAGCTGGGAGCACCCGCTGGTTACCGACAGTATCGACATGCTACTCAGCAGCGAGCTGGGCAACTGCGCAGTAACAGCCGTAAAGCACCCCGGCATTAGACCGGGCAGTCTGTTGCTGGAGTGCGTATATATATTAGAAACCAGTCATACAGATCTCGCCACGCTGCGCCTGCTACCACCTACCCTGATACGTATTGTGATAGACGAACGCGGCGAACGACACGACCACACGCTCAGCACCACCCAGATATACACACAAAGGGTGCCGGTAAATACTGATACTGCACGCCAGGTCGTACAGGCACGCGACCAGGTACTGCGCGGTCTTATAGACCAATGTGAACAGCACGCCCTGCGGGAAGCGCCTGAAATCATTGCCACTGCGGGAAAACAGGCCCGACAGGACCTGGAAACAGAGTTACACCGGCTGCAGGCACTGGCCCGGCTGAACGCCAATGTGCGTAGCGAGGAAATCGATTTTTTCACGCACCAGCTGGCGCTTGTCGACGAGGTGCTGGCGACCACTCATCCGCGACTCGATTCCCTGCGCGTGCTGGTTACAACCTGAACGCAGAATCAAATGGCAGAACGGTGTTTTTTTCTGAAATTTGTATATACTAGGAGGTGTTACTTGATCCAAAGGACCCCACTGCTGTGTATGATCCGATTGGTAGTAACAGGGAATTTGGTTGCACGTTTAGGTCACATCAGAAGCACCGTTCGGTAACTCCTGAACTTTACCTTTAACGACCTGCAATTGAACACGCAAATTTTTACATTTTGATTGAGGTAATTTTCATGACAACAGGAACCGTTAAGTGGTTTAACGAATCCAAAGGCTTCGGCTTTATTGCTCCTTCCGACGGCGGCGACGATGTGTTCGTACACTTCTCCGCAATCCAGGGAGACGGCTTCAAGACACTGGCAGAAGGCCAGACTGTTGAGTTCGAAGTTGAACAGGGTCCGAAAGGCCTGCAGGCTGCAAAGGTGCATCCGCAATAATTAATTAACCAGAAGGTTGGTTGATTGTAAAGAACCCCGCGATGCGGGGTTCTTTGTTTTTACCCATGTACACAAACAAACACACCATCAAAATCCCGGATCACGAAATCGAATACGTTGCGATACGTGCAACGGGACCCGGCGGACAAAACGTAAACAAAGTCGCCACGGCTATTCACCTGAGATTTAACATCCGCGCATCGTCGTTACCTGAATATGTAAAAGAACGCTTGCTTGCCGATGCCGACAAACGCATCAACAAGGAAGGCATACTGGTTATCAAGGCCAACGAATATCGCAGCCAGGATAAAAACCGCGCAGCCGCTTTAATGCGACTACATCAGATTATTGAGCGCGTAACAGCAATACAGAAAAAGCGCATTGCCACCAAACCGTCACGGAATGCAAAACGCAAACGCCTCGACAGCAAGAACCGGCGCGGCCGCACCAAAGCATTGCGAGGCCGGATAGATGAGTAAAGAAAAACTACCGATATTTACTCTACCGATTGAAAAACCGTAAGCCATTCATGTCCAGGTCCTGTAGGAGCGGCCTCATGGCCGCGATTGTTAATTCCGCCGGGCCACAGCGAAGGACGCCACTTCTACAGAGAGGCAATCAAGGTCATTAACGGGTCGTAAGAAGACTGTTATAGGACTCTAATATTAGCGCTATCTAAAAGGCGGGAGTCGGCCAAAACTTGCCGTTCCCAAAAACAAAAAACGGCGAACGAAGCCTACGTCCCTGTTGATATTACTTTGATGGTTATGCTGCTTTCTTTCTGGCGATTCCGACTAAATCGAGCATACTGGTTATGATTTTTCGTTGTAGAGCAGGTATTTTTCAATAACCTTCATACGTCGCCTATGCACCGACCGGTCATAATCCATGAAAGGGTGTCCAAACTCTTCATCACTTAGTATCACCGCACTTCGTTTTCGTGCTGTTTCCACTAATTCGAGTGACATGGAGGTCGGGACCACCCTGTCATTCTGCCCGACAATATACAGGAAATGACTACAATCTTCCGGAAGATGGTTAACGGGATCATATTCTGATGGGCACCCATAATCAGATAGACGACTCGGTGTAGAATCAACAATAATGCGATCCAGCTTACCGTGCATCTCAAATCCATCCAGGAACGCGATACCACCGAACGACATGGCATAGACGAATTGTTGCTCATAATCAGACGAATGGAGTGCAGCGAGAATTTCCACATAGTCACTAATAATTGCTTTAAGTCTCCGCTTACCTTCAGAACGACCATAGCCGCGAAAATCATAGATATAAACATCAAACCCTGCTGATGAAAAATGAGTAAACTCATCAATTATTTGATCCGCCAAAATGGCATTTCCCTGCAAGACCAGCAGGTAACCCTTCGGCAAAGACGCCTGCCCTTCACTTCCAGTTGCTTTCAGTTTGTAACCACGCAATGTTCTATTATCTTTTGTCTCAAAAGATATATCCTCAACATTTCGCAATCCTGCCAATCGATCTGCATTTGGGCTGCCTGCCAGACTGCTCCATAGCCAAAAAATAAAGGGTTCTTTTAGCCCACAAACAATCTGCTCCGGTTTCATATAGCCATCCTCCTGCTCAGCAGAAGTTAAGCTTGAAAACATCGTGAAAAAGGTAAACAAAATCAGGAATCGGCTAGCCATACTCAAACAAGTATAGAATAATCGAATCAGAACAGAGGCAGAGAAAAGCAGTGGGATGTTTGACTTCCATCTTATTGAAGATTATTGATTTGTTAAAAGTAAAAACCCTATCAGTCAGCCTGCCAGTTCAATAACAGGTCAGATTAGTCAGTTATTCGCCATGCTGACCACACTAATCTGCAGTTCGATGCCCGTCATGCTAGTTTTAGCTTTATAAATCCATAATTAGCAGTGTAAGCCATCAACCAGCGCAATAAACGAACAGATGAAGCCTAACCGTACAGCACGTCTTGCACTGACTATCTTACTCGCCCTTGGCGCGATAGCTGTGTTTATTTACCGCGATCAAATCGATGTCATCACACTGGAGAACTGGCTTGCTGACCATCCGGTGTCGGCACCGCTTTTGTTTGCGCTGTTCTATATTGTGATGACCCTGCTCTTTTTCCCTGGCACGCTACTGAGCCTGATGGGAGGCGCCCTGTTCGGGCCGCTGTGGGGGAGTATCTACAACCAGCTCAGTGCCATATTGGGCGCCACCCTCACCTTTCTTGTAGCACGCTATCTCGCCGCCGACTGGGTGGAGAAGAAACTTGCAGACAATGTAAAAGAATTCAAGGCAGGTGTAGAGGCCAAAGGATGGCGCTTTGTGTTGCTGGTACGCCTGGTGCCGGTTGTTCCTTTCACCATGCTCAATTATGCGCTTGGACTGACCCGCATACGCCTCCTCCACTTCGTTACGGTTACCTTTATATGTATTTTCCCCCGCGTAATTGCCTATTCCTATGCAGGCTATACCAGTCGCAAGGCCATTGCAGGTGAGGAAATCCAGCCACAGATGTTACTGATCATGGGACTGCTTATCGTCATCATCCTTATCCCGTATCTGTTTATCAAATTACGAAGCAATCGGTTCGCGTGAAGCGAAAGTAAGGCCAGCCGGGTATTGCTGCATCACTTTCATTCGAGTTCGCCGAATGACCTGAAGGGGGCGTCTCCCGCCTGTTAGCGGATGCTTATATGGTATCAGTCCGCTAGGTCTGGGTTTGACCTGAAATCTGCCGTTCAAAGTCCGGGGAGTGCCACAGCCTGGCGCTGGTGGGTACGGGGAAGTTCGGCCAACTTTGGACCTTTAACACAATATAAAAACAGCACCCCGAAGGCTATGACGAGCTAGTAAGGCAGCGACTCCGAAATCTGCAGCTATACTTAATGTTAGGAGGGTGAAAAAAAGAGAGGGCAAGCCACTGAGGTCTGCCAGAGCCATAAGGGCAACGATCTTCACCCCTCTGACGCCTCGGCAAGCACGGTACTTGCAGGAGTAGTTAGGAAAGCCTAACAGCTCTGAAGGTGGGCAAAGCCACCAGCAAGACCGCCCAACTACCGGGGCGTTTCTATAGATGACAATACAGCCCCGACCGTTGTGCCGGAGTTTTCTTATTTCAGGATGGTCTCCTATCTGCCGGTAACCAGCCGCTCGCGGCCTAGACAGAGCCTTTTGCCTGGCACTGCCGCGTACGGTGAAGTCCGGCCAAAAGCATCGGTAATCGGGCTGACGATTATCGTCAAGTTCTCAGTAAACTCACGAGACATGAACACCACTGGGAGTACGATCATGGCTTACCATACAGCATTGGATGTTTCACTCCGTTCTGTTTCTATCTGTACCGTTGATGATGAGGGTGCTATCCAGTACGAAGGCAAGACCTCATCGGATGTCGAAGAGATTGTCACCTGCCTGAAGGCATTTAACCTGGGGATTCGGTCGGTAGGCTTCGAGGCGGGTGCCTTGACCCAGTATCTAGCCTACGGGCTGCAGGCCGCCGGATACGAAGTTATATGCCTGGAAGCGCGTCAAGTGAGCGCAGCTCTGTCTGCCATGCGCAACAAGACCGACAAGAACGATGCCCGTGGCATTGCCCAGATCCTGCGCACTGGCTGGTACAGCCGGGTGCACGTCAAGAGCATGGAGAGCCACTTGATTCGTGTACTGCTGTCGAGCCGCAAGGCGGTGTTGAAGAAGTGCGTTGATCTCGAGAACGAAGTCAGGGGACTGGTGCGCCTGCTCGGCATCCGCTTGCCAGCCCCCCTCAAGCATGGCACCTTCGACACCCACGTCCGTGATGCGCTCGAAACACACATAACAATATCCCAATCATTGATTCCGTTGCTGGATGCCCGGCTGGTGCTGTACAAGACCTATCTCAATCTGGATAGCCAGGCCAGAGCACTGGCGCGTGAAGATGGTGTCTGCCAGCGCCTGATGACCGTCCCCGGTGTCGGACCGGTCACGGCCCTGACCTTCAAGGCCGGTGTCGATGACCCCACCCGCTTTAGTCGCTCACGAACCGTGGCAGCCCATTTTGGACTCACACCCAGACGCTATCAGTCCGGGGAAGTCGATAATCCGGGTCGCATCTCCAAGGCAGGCGATCCCGATGTCCGATCGGCGCTCTATGTTGCTGCACACTCGCTGGTAGTCCGCTCGGCGGAATGGTCATCCCTCAAGGTCTGGGGGCTACGGCTGGCAAAAACAAAGGGCCATCGGCGTGCAGTGATCGCCGTGGCGCGTAAGCTTGCCGTTATCCTGCACAAGATGTGGGTCGACGACACCGATTTCCGATACAGTTCTACGGACGCCACGGCATGAATGACGTGGGCCATAATCTGTAGGACTTTAGCGGGAACGTCCCTCGTGTGGACGAATGTCTGGATGAAGCCGAAAATGGCAACTGCGCATTAAAACGCGCCCAAAAGCATGGCTCTCCATTCTGTCCGACTTATGCGTGCAGCGAGCTGAAGCATCCATAATCAGCCGACTGCGGAAAGGAGCTTGACCCACACAGCGACGAACCCTGGGAGAATCCTATTGAACATGGGAGCTTGACTTTAGTGCCCGATTAAAGGAGTTGCCGTTCAGGACATACAACAAGAAGCTAGATACAACCTCCATACCCACTCTTATTCTGCCCAATGGGATTAGCCGATATTGAGCAGGATCTCTGTTAGTTCTGCAGGTGCGGTGACGGGCGCATCATGTCCCGACGCCAATTCGATATAGTTCCACCCTGATTGCTGTTTCAACCACGTAGCAGTGGTTTCCACTGGTGGATAGCCAGGTTTGGTACACCGGATATATGTCCTGTTCAGGTTATGGGCCGGCGGATTCTTCAGTGAGATCGGCTCGACGTATGTCTTTACCGGGTGAGGCGTCAGTCGTCTTTTAAGCCACGCTACATCATCGGGGTCCGTCACCTCAAAGGCTTCAGGATCGAATGGCGGGAAGCTCTTGCCTCCGTCATGGTCGTTCGCCATCTTCATGCGCTCGTTTACCACAGACTCCGGTAACTGGCTGAAAACGCTCTGGCCATCATGCGGCACGATCGCATCCAGGTACACGATGTGCCGTATCCGCTCAGGCATCATGTCGGCTACCCCGGTGATTGCCATGCCACCGAAGCTGTGGCCAACAAGAATAATGTCGCTGATTTCCTCGTACTCAATAACGTTTACCAAGTCCTCAACGAAGACACTGATCCCTATATCCGCCGAAAGGAGGTGACTTCGTTCGCCCAATCCGGTCTGCGTCGGGGTGAATACATCATGACCGGCCGCCCGCAGACGGTCCGCCACTCTTTTCCAGCACCAGCCACCGTGGGCTAGGCCGTGGACCAACACATACGTTTTTGGCATTGGATTATATACTTCGATAATTGGTGAATTGAGGTCTCGAACAACACGTTATTAAAATCCTGTTCGTATATCAATTAGACGAAATGCTGACAGGGCAATAACAGTCAACAGGGGTGACGTTCAGATTATTGAATGACTGGAAAGGGCTGCCAATAGGCGCCATTCCAACGGATCACAGAATCCGCTAAAAACGTGGTCTGTCCCCTGTTATTCTGTGTCCCCTGTTATTCCTATTATTATTCTATGAAGCAGCTGATGATGAAGAACTCTGAATTTTAAGGGAGACAGGATGGCTAAATTATATCCCTCTGCCCCTCCTTTCCGATATTCCCGTGTTTTCAGGGCTTAATCCGCGTAGCGGACATGCGTATACCAAGCGGACCACGGGGCAGGTAAATATCGAGGATTTCCCCCCCACGTTTTACCCGTACCAGTGTCATAACACCGGAGCCACCCTGCGTCACCAGTGAGCTGAGTTCGTTACTGTTATAAATTCGCTGACCATCGTATTCAATTATGCTGTCACCACCCTGCAGACCATACTGGCCAGCGACTGAATTCTGCATAATATCCTTTATCACAACCCGGTTTGCGCGTCCGAGGGCATACAAAAGCCGGTCAAAGACGTCGTCATCGACCTCGTCGCGCAGCTTCGTCACGGCGTTCAGGTATTGCTGGCGTTCCTTGTTATAACGCGAGGTATTCAGCCAGCCTTCCCGGGTGGCGCGGTCGCGCAGGTAGAGCTGTTGAAGTTCGTTTTCATCCAGGTGTTGCTGCAACCCAATCGCCTGCTCCTCGCTGATTCCGGCTTCAATGAGTGCCTGAACACTGGACTTAACAACCGGCACAGTACCTGTTTTCGGTTTCGGACTGGCGGTTATCGTCGTCTCGGCGGCTGTACTCCAGGTATGCTCCAGCCCCTCCACCCGCATCTGCAGTGCTTCAAGCCTTATCCTTAGCTGCTCACGTGCCTGTCTTTCCTCGATCAATGTTTGCTGAATGGTTTCGAGCGCCCCCGAATCATCGGGCTGGACAGGACCGCCGTTCAACAACCACGCTGAGGTAGAACCCCCGCGATCGACAACGCTTTCTTCCTGGCTACGGCTTGATAGCAGGGTGTAGCCTATAAATATGCCGATACCAAGTAATACAGCGTTTATCAGGTAGTGTCGTGACATAATGAGCAATTTTACTCTGTCACCAGATACCAAGCGAGCACTACCAGTGCTTCTCCACTAATAAGGCTTCCCGGATCTGTTCCGATACTTCACTCTTTGAGCTATGAGCAACGTCAAATCTGAAGGCAATAATCGCATGCTGTCCCCTGCCGAATTGTTGTCCTGGGCCGAAGACAATACCCGGATTATGCGGCTGAGAACGTTTTATGACGTCATCCCCGGCGGGTACATGGCAGCCATGGCACCGGCACTGGTTGAATGGCGCACCAGCGACCTGGAGGGTGACGCACCGCACGTCATACTGCGCAATCTGAATTACGGCGGTAACCCGCTGGAAAAGACTACAACATTGCATTCAGTTCGTGTGAATCTCGATGCTGTGGAATTTGCCGAATTTGTGCTGGTACCACCAGCAGCAGCCGTTGGCGGTCGGGCGGCACCCGCCTGTTAGCGGATGCTTATATGGAATCATTCTGCCAGGTCTGGGTTTGACCTGAATCCTGCCGTTCAAAGTCTGGGGAGTACGGCAACCTGGCGCTGGTGGGTACGGGGAAGTTCGGCCAGAATGCGACATTCCCCAGGTTCATTCGTACTTCCTGAATGCAGCATAACTTGCCGTTAACATCCGGCAATCGCACTTCGGTTGTCGGCCACTGGACCGGACATCAAAAGGGGAATGTAGCCCGTACGACTGAGTGTGATATTGGAATATTAGACCTGACTCCATTGTCGGGTCAGGTGCGTTTATGTGTTGGGATAACCAGGACCGGGTATCGTGATTTATGAAGGATCCCTTCGCTGACGCTACCCACAAGAAGTTGATACATCGCACCTCGACCATGAGTACCAACAACAATCATATCTACATCCAGGTCCGAGGCCTCCTTAAGAATTGATTCTACCGTTGCGCCGTGCACAAGAAGGGCCGTAGCGTCCAGGCCTGCCTTGCGCAATCGATTTGCAATCTCTTGAATCTGGCGATGCTCGTTGTGGAATTTTTTCGCAAGGTTTTCCCGGGCTGCTAGTGGATCCACTTTAAATTCAAGGATGTCTGGCTCAGGCTCTGCGTTATGCAGAATCCACACCTTTGCTGGACATTCTTTGCTAATTTCTTCGACTTTTTCCACAATGGTTTGTGTGGATTCAGAAAGGTCTACTGCCACCAGAAGCTTCATGTCTTCTCTCCATCAGTTACACAAAATAGTACCAGACTTGTATCAGGTTAATCGGACGGTCAGGCTGGCTAGAATCAAGAGTTATTGGATATGCAGTAATAATTATCATGAATATCGGTATGTTATTTAAATATCACGGGTCCTGGTTGCCACGCAACGACATGAATCCTCAGTAGTTCCCATGCCAGCGTCTATTTGGCAGGGATCGCGAATATCACAATAAAAGCCAGAATAATTGCAACTGTGGCAAAACGCGCCCGTTGTAGGAGGTGAGCTTTGCGTTTGTAATGATAGTGGCTCGCAATGAGGGCAACTACACACTGCAACAAGTAATACAGGGCAAAAGCACGTGAAGCGAAGGAGATGATTTCCAGGAGGTCTGCAGTCCAAATCAATATGATTGCGAAGAGTGATACCACCAGGTAACACTTGTTGGTCGATAAATTTCCGCTACTGCTTTCACTCACCAGGCATCCAGCACCGACAGTATCAGCGACAGCTGCACTGAACTGGCTCATGATCGCAGCTACAATCAGCATCAAGGGTAGTACGGTTGCTGCCAGCCCGGTTGCAGAAACGATTTCTGAGATCTGGATATTCGCAAGGTTGAGATGTTGCACAATCGGCATCAATGCAATGACTGATACTACATACAGGGCGCCTGAAATTAATTGTGCTCGACGCATGGTCTGTACGCGGATTTCAGCAGAATATTTTTCACCCAGAAACCGCGATGTCTCAAACCCCTGAACTACCAGCAAAATACCAAACAGCATACACGCCTTGATTATCCAGCTTCTGTCCTGGACATCAAAGATGAGCGATCGTTCAGATTGTATGAAGTTGTAGTCGTATACAAATATCCCAATCAACAGTGCCGCAACAATAGATAACTGCAGAGACATTGAATACGCTTCAAGTTTCTCAAGTCCACCCAGTCCGCGTATAAAACCCGTCGTAGCAATAAAAACTATGATGATTGTTGTCAGGGTTCTTTCCAGGCCAGGTGAATCCCCAAACCCTATGTAGTTCAGTAGAAAAGACGATAGCAGTGACAGATAGAACGCAACAGCAGTCACGTAAGCGAATGAAAGCACGGTATTGGCGAACAAATCGATTTTGTATATTACAGGGTGGTCTTTCTTTTCATGCAGGAGGGGTTCGGCATGAGTAATATTGAAGCGAATAACACCGCCTATGGCATAGGCGAGCACAACAATGCCCATGACTGCGAATGGAGAATACACGCCGACCACGCTTGCAAGCAATGGCGCTATGATCAGAAACCCGCTGCCGATTATGGAGGAGAGTGGCGTGAGTGTTGCGTGCCAGGACTCGCTTTTGGTCAAACGAGGATGGAACATAAACAGCAACACAATGGCTGCAATAACCACAAGTATGATGTTCAGCATACCTCCCCTCCGTTTATAGCATTTAGCTTAAAACGTAACGCTACAGGAGGAGATAATCCTGGTTATCGGCGTGGCATTATGATCAGTGTGGCACCCCGCACCACTGTAAGCGTCAAGATGGGAGCCCCATCGACGCTGTAGGTCTCGGAATTGCCGTCGGCAAGCGGGAGGTATTCAGAAGACGTAATCGCTGCTGCTTCAGCCCCAATAAAACCGCTGATGACCAGAGAGACACCCACCGCGTCAAGCAAACGCCGGAACATAATTTCTCTCCTGTGCTTGCTTCACAAATCTCCATTGTTCCTGTCCAGCTATACGCGCTGATTTTAAATGGTATGGCGCAAGACTAACGGCATCTGGCGCGGCGACATTTGACCTCAATCAAAAAAGGTAAATATCACTAATTCATTAATGTTTTAAAGACACACGATGCCAAGGTCGCCTTTGGGTCGGAAGTTGCCGTTTAGGGATTTCTAATATTAGGCGCGACTAACAGTCTGGTTCCGACCTATTCATGATCCTAATTGGCTCCCTGCAGGAGCGACGTCCTTCGCCGTAATCCGACGGAATCAACAATCGCGGCCATGAGGCCGTTCCTACAGGGCCTGGACATGAATGGCGATATTGGCCGGAATACCCGGCTTCACTGCTGTTGCTGCATTTGTTCAAGTGCTTCGCTGGCTTCCATCCAGTCCTGTTCCAACTGGTCACAATGCGAGTCCAGCTCGGCCTTCTCGATGAGCAGCGCTTTAAGCAGCACTTTGTTGTGCTCCGCATAAACGTCATTGTCTGCGAGCTGCTCTTGCAACGCCGCCTGTTCTGCATGTGCCTTGTCCAGCGACGTCTCTGCTTTCACCACTCGCTGCCGCAATGGCTGCAGGCGCTTGCGCATCTCGGCCTGATCGCGCTTCTGCTGCTTGCGCATTGCAGCCACATTCTGCATCGCGTTCGGCGTCACTGGTGCTTCCTGGCTACGCTGCTGCTCTGCCAGCCACTGCGGGTATTCGTCCAGCGACAGCGGAAACTCATCCACCTTGCCATCATGCACCAGTAGCAACTGATCACAACTTACCCGGAGTAAGTGACGGTCGTGCGACACCAGAACCATGGCGCCGGAAAACTCCTGCAAGGCCTGGGCGAGCGCCTGGCGCATCTCCAGATCCAGGTGGTTGGTGGGCTCATCGAGCAGCAACAGGTTTGGCCGTTGATAAACGAGCAAAGCCAGTGCCAGCCGCGATTTCTCCCCCCCGGAGAACGGCTCTGTCGGCATCGATGCACGCTCACCGGAAAATCCGAACCCCCCCAGGTAATCGGCTAACTCCTGCTCCCTGGCACCGGGGATCGAGCTGCTGCAGATGCTCAAGAGGCGAATGGGCTGGATGCAACTGTTCTACCTGGTGCTGGGCAAAATAGCCGATTTTCAGGTCACGAGCCGGGCGTCTTTCTCCATCGGTAGCCGGCAATACACCGGCGAGCAATTTGATGAGTGTTGATTTACCCGCCCCGTTCGGGCCGAGCAACCCTATCCGGTCGCCTGGCGATAATGACAGGCGAACCCCTGAAAGAATTCTTGTGCCCTCGTAGCCAATACCCACATTATCCAGCTGCAGTAATTCATGAGGCAGCTTCTCGGGCTCACGCAGACTGAAGTGAAAAGGTGAATCAACATGTGCCGGTGCAATCTGCTGCATCCGCTGCAACGCCTTGATGCGGCTCTGCGCCTGTTTTGCCTTGCTGGCCTTGGCACGAAAGCGCTCGATATAGGACTGGATGTGCGCCACTTCCCGCTGCTGCTTGCGATGCTCGGCCTGCTGATTCGCCAGACGCTCACTGCGTACGCGCTCAAACGCCGTGTAGTTGCCACTGTAGAGCTTCACACCCTGTTGCTCGATGTGCAGTATCTGTCCGGCCACACTGTCCAGAAAATCGCGATCATGGGAAATCAGCAGCAAGGTACCGGCGTATCTACGCAACCAGTATTCCAGCCAGATAACTGCATCCAGATCCAGGTGGTTGGTCGGCTCGTCGAGCAGCAACAGGTCAGAGCGACACATTAATGCCTGCGCCAGATTGAGCCGCATGCGCCATCCCCCGGAAAATACATTTACGGATCGGTCCAGATCTTCGGTCTTAAAGCCAAGACCGTGCAGCAGACGCCCGGCACGACTGCGTGCCGTATAACCATCTACAGATTCTATCTGACCGTGCAGATCGGCGATGGCGACACCATCATCACCTCCCCTCTCCGCCTCGCTCAGTTGGTGTTGCAGCCGGCGCAGTTCAACATCGCCGTCAATGGCGAATTCCACGGCAGATTGTTCACTGCTGGCCAGTTCCTGGGCCACGCTGGCTATCTGCCAGTCCGCAGGTACATCGACATCACCGCTGTCGACGTGCAACTCACCGCGCAGGAGAGCAAACAAACTGGATTTACCAGTGCCGTTAGCCCCCGCCACACCTACTTTCTGTCCGGGATGGACCTGCAGGCTGACCGCATCGAACAACAGGCGCGTTCCGCGGCGCAGGGCGACATTTCTGAGTTGCAACATGGCGGCAATTGTAACTTGTCGCGCACCGCAAGACATGGCCTGCCTGGAGTCTCGCCGCCTGGAGCGCTAAACTGGTTCCCTTAACTCGCCCGGATCACCCATTGAGCCACTACTGCCCACCACCCGACAACGGCCTCGACGTGATTTTTAAGGATGAGGCCTTGCTGGTCATCGACAAACCCAGCGGCCTGCTCTCTGTTCCCGGCCGGGGTGCTGACAAGCAGGATTCACTGCTCTCTCGTGCACGTCAGCACTGGCCAGAAGCGGAATGTGTCCACCGTCTGGACATGGAGACATCCGGAATTATGGTTATGGCACTTGGCAAATCTCCACAACGGGCGCTGAACAAACTGTTCCAACTGCGCCAGGTGAAGAAAAACTACATCGCCGTTGTCGATGGAAATGTCGACAGTCAGGGCGGAGAGATTGACCTGCCGCTGATCTGCGACTGGCCCAACCGGCCTCGCCAGAAGGTCGATTTCAAATCAGGCAAACCCAGCCACACCCGCTTCAGCGTGCTGCGCTATAACCACCACGACAATACCACCCGTTTGGCACTGCAGCCCGCAACCGGCCGTAGTCACCAGCTGCGCGTCCACATGCAGGCTCTGGGACATTGCATCCTTGGAGACAGCCTGTATGCTTCGCCACATGCACGCGACAAAGCATCACGTTTACTGTTACATGCCAGTGAAATCAGTTTCGAGCACCCGTTGAACGGCCACTGCAGTCATTTTTCAGCGCGTACACCCTTCTGACAACATAGAAAACCAGAACATGCAACTCGATAACTATTATTCCCAGGATAACGGCCACATTGTCTTCACTCGCCAGCAGGCCAGCGACTTCGCCAAGAGCGTCGCCGGTGATTTCAATCCAATCCATGATGTCAGCGCCAAGCGCTTCTGTGTTCCGGGCGACTTGTTATTTTCCCTGTCGTTGCAGCGTTACGGCCTGAGCCAGCGCATGCGCATACAGTTCTCGGGTATGGTCGCTGACGGTACACCGCTGGTATTTCCTGATAGCGATGAGCCACAAGTCGATATAACCGATACAACCGGGAAGGCCTACCTCAGCCTGGAGCGTAGCGGTAATACCAGTCATAACACTGAACAGATCAACTCACTCACTCGTTGTTACGTACAGTTCTCCGGTCATACCTTCCCACACATTCTGGTGCCGCTCATGGCCGATCATAAGTTGATGATCAATCCCGATCGGCCACTGGTTATCTATGAAAGCATGAGCATATCGCTGGATAGCCTGGATTTCGTCACGCCCGAACTGGAACTGCAGAATGCCGAACTCAATATACAGGGCAAACGCGGCGATGCGCGCCTCAGCTTTAGCGTCAAGAGTAACGGCACCGATATCGGTCGTGGCGAGAAAACCATGCTGCTTAGCGGACTCCGCCCGTTTGACCAGGAAAAAGTAGATACGCTGGTGGCGGATTACATGGCTTGCAAACAAGGATACCAGGCCGGTTAATTCTGGTGGCAAGCATGACCTCCTTCGGCTTGCTGAAGCAGTCCGTTTAAAAACACTTCAGCAACCAGCACACCTCTTGCCACTTCTCGGCTCGATCGGATCAACGCTTGTCGAGTGCATTCGCACGCTCAACCAGACGATTGATAGGGCGTGTACCGGTAATATTTTGGAAAGCTGTCCAACCTGACATGCAACCAGAAAACGCCCAGACCACAGCTGCTCACCCATAGCGGCTGGTCATTCAAAGCATTGGTAATGGCCACAGAAACTTGCCGCCATAACTGCACGACCACCGCCACCGGCGCCTCGCGCAGAAACACCGCCAGATGCGTACATGCGGTAGCGGGCTCGAGCGGACAGGGTGAAATCAATCTCGCGTCGCCGCCCAGGTTATCGAAGCTGACTATTACCTGACCGGACCCTGCAGCAAAGTGCTCGGTAAACGCTGTCGCATCTGGCGCAGCGCGTGCCAGCGGGGGACTGTCGATGAGCACACATTCAAAGGGACGATGAATACTCGTACGGCTCACCGGCGGCGTCTCCCATAAAAAGGCATCAAAGACACTGGAAGCGAGCTGCCCGGAAAAGAAGCTGGCGAATTCAGGCTCTCTTCTCCAGCAATCAACAACCTGTGCATAGCTCATCTTCGAGCCGTCAGCCGCCACGATTTGATACTGTTCAATCCGGCCTGATTGCAACTCTTTCCGCTGCATTTGCCACATAGGTAATTATTCTGCTCGGCCAGAAGATAGCAACATGGTAATTAGCCGGGCAAACCGTTGCCAGCAAGTGTTTTCATTTAAACCTGTAACCCGTGAAAGCCTGCACCCCGGATCAACTGCCGTAAGGGACATGCTTGCCGATCGCGAGCACTTCGACAGCTAGCGGGAAGGCTACGGCAAGTTGCTGGAACGTGGCGCGCCGGAGTCAGCCATCAGGCGCCTGTTGCGATCCGCGAAACAACTTGAGCATCAAAAGTACAAGCGGGGTACCGTGGAGAAACAGGTCAAAGATATCGATAGGCTTGACCAGGGCACCGGCAGCCAGCATTTTCAGCTTTTCCCACAAGTGCGGCTCTGGTGTAAAAGGCGCAAGCGCCAGAAATAATGCTACCGGCAGCAGCAAGGTATAGGGCATTCTGTCCAGCCACTTCATTGCGGCGTTACTCCTCGACAAATTGCAGACCAATGCCATCAGTCTCACGTCGAACTATAATGGCGTTCAGCAGCGGGGCATCTTCGATGTCCAGTGCCTGAATCTGCACCACCTCGCCGAGTGGAAGATCTGCCAGGTCGGTACTGAACAGAAAGACTCCACCATCGGACATATCGCGCATTTTGAGATTCAGTTCACCTACAGAGGCGTGCATAAACTTCACATTTGCGCTGAATGCGGTTCTGATATGTTTACGTTTTTCATTCATTATTTATCCATTATCAGCTCCAGGCTGACCTCTTCTTCGGAGTCTTCCACTTTCACTTCGCGCAATTCCGGCGCGCGTTGACACAACCAGGCACAGCTGGCGGCACGTAATTGTTCGTTCTCCCGCATGAACGACTGAAACAACTGCATTGCAACAAAGTGCATGCGCTGCATGTCATCCGGCTGAGCCACAACCTGCCCCGCCAGCGAAAACCCGTCATCCATATCAGCATCCATACGCACAAGGAAATCCCTTACATGCCCCGGTAGACGTGTCTGAGGCAGATATTCCAGAACGGCCTCTCCATTGACAACAAGCCTCAACATAATACTTGACCGTTAGCCAAATACCACCGGCTCATCGCCAGCATTCCACACAGCATACTTTTCCATCACCGAGTTGAACAAGTCAGACTCCAGAAAAGCCGCCAGCCAGGCCTGCACTTTCGGATAGGGCGCCTGGTCAAACCAGTCCTTGTCGACAAAGGCAAACTGGCGAATAAAAGGCAGCACACCGATATCGGCAATCGACAGACCATCGCCAAGGAGAAACCGGGTTTCCTGTAACTGGTCTTCGAGGTCCTGGATAAATTCTTCAGCTTCCGCCCGATACTCCAGCTGCGTTTGCTCAGGGTAACGCTCATGATACTTGTAGTGATCAAGATCGGTTTTGAATGAGAAATCATTCATTTCGATCCATTGCTCGGCCAGCACCAGGTTGCACTCGTCTGTACCCAACCAGCCGTCCGGATCATATTCTCGCACCGCCCACAACAGTATGTCCCAGCTTTCATCGATGACCCGACCATCCGGCAACTGCAGTACCGGCACAGTTGGATTATCAGGCACCAGCGCGCGTAGCTCATCGGGCACAACCTTCAGATCAACTTCACGCAGCTCTACCTGTATCCCGCTGGACTTCAACGCCAGACGCGCCCGCATTGCATAGGGACATCTGCGGAAACTGTATAACACCGGAAATACCGGGTCTATTTGTGCATTCATATCATTCTTACATCAACAGTATCGCAATCCGGATTGCTGCTCATAATTCAAGTTACCCACACGACCCTGTAAAACCCTGATCATACGACAAAATTTGGCGACGGGCATGGCTGAGTGCGCCTATTCATTATCCTTTACGTGGCTTTGCCCGTGTTGTTGGTAACGCCTGCAATGGATCGTCCGGCCATGGATGTTTCGGGTAACGACCTTTCATCTCTTTTTTTACGGAGTGATAGCTACCCGACCAGAAAGTGGCAAGATCCTGTGTGACCTGCACCGGGCGCCGTGCGGGAGATAACAGGTGCAGCAAAACCGCCACCCGGCCACCGGCAACCCGTGGCGTGTCGGCAAGTCCAAACATTTCCTGCAGGCGCACTGCGAGCACCGGGCGCCCTTCGCTGTAGTCCAGTTGCAGCCTCGAACCACTGGGCACGCGCAAATGGGTCGGGGCCATTTGGTCAAGCTGCCGCTGCTGTTCCCAGGACAACTGCGCCAGCAAGGCCGCATGCAGATCCAGTCGTTTGAGATGGGTAAGACGCGTCATGCCGCCAAGAAAAGGCAGCAACCAGCCATTCATATGCTCACTGAGCGCAGCGTCACTGATATCCGGCCAGTCATCCGGCGCCAGCGCCTTCACGAAGCCGACGCGAAGCTGCAACTGGCGCGATGAATCATTCCACGGCAAGCAGTCCAGCCCTCGACTTTGAATGCCACCGAGAAATGCGAGTTGCACGGCCTCCGTGTCAGCATCCTGCAATGGCCTGTCATCCAGCAAAAGTTCGCCAAGCCGCAGTTGTTGTCGGGTCAGCACGGCACCCTGATCTTCATCCCAGGAGATCAGGGCATTTTCTCGCAACAAGTCAGCGTGCTGTTCCTGCAACTGGTCTCGACTGACGGACGCAGCCAGATAAATTACGGCCTCCTGTTCGCCATCAAGGTGTGCAGCCACCAGGAAGTCGTTCGCGGCAAGCGGTTCGGCGTCGCGAAAACGGGCGCCCCGACCGTTACTCAGCAGGAAGCGGTTGGCCTGCCCCTTGCGCCGCCGGGCAATCCGGTCAGGATAGGCAAATGCCAGCAACGTACCGCATTGCGCCAGGTCAGCGCTGTCTGACACCGCTTTTCCAGCCCCTAACTGGCGTAGCCAATTGTCCCTCATGGCAAGCAGGCTTTGACGCTGTTCCCGTCTCCCACGGCCATCATTGCCTGCCGTACGCAACCATTCAACACGTAGCTGTATATCGCTGTCATTGAGACGTAAAGGGTCGCGTTCGCTAAGCAATGACGCCAGCTCACAGGCAAGCTTCGCATAGCCCCTCTCATGACCGCGCACCATCATATGCGCAAGCCTGGGGTGCACACCCAGGCCTGCGAGCACACGACCATGTTCAGTGACTACCCCATCTTCAGTTAATGCACCGAGACGCACCAGCAGGTCCCGTGCCTGGGCGAGGTGTGCATCAGGTGGTTCATCCAGCCAGCATAATTGCCGGATATCCCGTACACCCCATTGCGCCAGTTCCAGCACCAGAGGAGCCAGGTCCGCCTGCAGAATCTCCGGTGCAGTGTATGGCACCAGGTGACCATGTTCAGACCAAAGTCGAAAACACTCGCCCGCAGCCAGGCGTCCGGCCCGGCCACAGCGTTGCGTTGCCGCTGCCCGTGAGACAGGCTGGGTAATCAGGCGATCAAGTCCGGTGTTGGGGTCAAACCGTAACATGCGCATCAGTCCGGCATCGATAACGACGGTGATCCCTTCGATAGTCAGACTGGTTTCAGCGATAGCCGTTGCCAGCACCAGTTTGCGCTGCCCGTCTTCTGCCGGCTGAATCGCCCTGTCCTGCGCGGCCGCATCCAGCTGCCCCATCAGTGGTGCCAGCTGTACATCTGCCGGCAGATCAGCAGTCTGCAACGCGCTTTGTACCTGGCGGATTTCGCCAGCACCTGGCAAGAACAACAATACACTGCCCCGCGTCTCACCCAGGATCTTGAGTACTACTGCGGCCACCTCATTACAAAAATTGCGACGCTGCCTCGAAAAGTCATTACGCAGTGGACGATAGTGCGTTGTTACCGGATAACTGCGCCCTTCACAGCTGAGCACATCACAATCACCGAGTAAGCCACTGACGGCAGCACCATCGAGCGTCGCTGACATAACCAGCAACCTGAGGTCCTCGCGCAGCGCCGACTGGCTGTCCAGGCACAGCGCCAGCCCCATATCAGTCTGCAAACTACGCTCATGAAACTCATCGAAGATCACCAGGCCTGCAGATTCCAGGGCGGGATCAGCCTGAAGTAACCGGGTCAACACACCCTCGGTCAGCACTTCAATACGGGTATCCGGACCTACACGGGTATCCAGCCTGACGCGGTAGCCAACAGTGGCACCGACACGCTCGCCCAGTGAGCGCGCCATGAAGCGGGCCGCACTACGCGCAGCCAGACGTCGCGGTTCAAGCATGATGATCTTGCGACCCTGCAACCAGTCACTGTCCAGCAATGCCAGCGGTACGCGTGTAGTCTTGCCTGCGCCTGGCTCTGCCTGCAATACCAGCCTGTTTGATCGGGCAAGGTGCTGACGCACCGCTGGCAGTAGTGAGTCTACCGGGAAGCTCACCATGCCTTTATTCTTCAGTCGAATAAACTGATGGCTTTGTCAGGATATACCCGGCACCGCTAAGCATGATCAGGAATGTTGTCACTTTAAGCCACATGCTGACCTCGGTAAAAATTACCAGATAGCCCAGGCTGAGTGTCATCATGCTTATTGACAGTATTTTCGCGTTCAGGGGGATCACACGGTGCTCATGCCACTGTTGCAGCGGCGGCCCGAAAATACGGTGGTTATAGAGCCAGTTGTGGAAGCGCTCGGAGCTGCGTGAAAATGCCCACAGGGCCAACAGCATGAAGGGCGTAGTCGGTAGACCGGGCACAACCGTACCTACCGCCCCAAGGCCAAAAAAACAAAACCCAAGCAACCAGTATACTGCTTTCATACCCGCCGACACATATTAGACAACATGCCCTAACATAGCACAGTGTAGAAGACCGGCTACTTGGCCTTTTTCTGGTATTTCTGCTTCTCTGGAATCACACCCCGCACACCGCCCCTGGGGTTCTCCATGTCACCCTTGTAGCGCGGAATGACATGGACATGAATATGTGGCACCGATTGTCCGGCGAGCGGGCCGATATTCACCCCGACATTGTAGCCATCAGGCTTGAATTCCTCGTCAATCCGCACTTTCATCTGGTCAACAAGCTCCCAGATTGCGGCCTTTTCCTCGGGCGTGGCATCAAAATAGCCGGCCACATGCCGGTGAGGAATCACCAGGCAGTGCCCGGGATTGACGGGATACCCGTCAAAGCGGACAAAGGCCAGTTCATTTTCGATAACGATTTTGGGTTCCCGGCAAAAAGGACACTCCGGGTGATCGGCTGCACTACTCAATGGATATACTCTTCGGAAATTCTTCGCACTTGCGAACCCCGATTATACACTGCCACCGGCAAACGGGTCATGACTACCAAGTAAGCCGGTATAAGAGTAAGCTATAGAAACAGGCCTCCCGTGACAATCACCACTGGTAACTGCATGAACAAACTTGCCTCAATTGCATCGACCCTCGTCTTCTATTTACTGCTTAGCGGCTCTCAATGCACGGAAACAGTAGTCAGCACCGAGGTTCGCTCTACACAGAAGGTGTCGGCAGAAGAAGGTGGTTTCAGCGGCGACCTTGACGCTAACGATCGCTTCGGTTCCGCGATTGCCAATATCGGCGACCTTGAAAACGACGGCGTGATCGATCTGGCTGTAGGCGCGCCTTATGACGATGACGGCGGAGATAATCGGGGCGCGGTCTGGGTTCTGTTTATGAACAGCAACGGCAGTGTCGACATCAACCAGAAAATATCCAGCAATGCCGGCACTTTTGGTGGCGGTCTGGACGACGATGATCGTTTCGGCGCGTCGGTTGCCGGCATTGGCGATCTGAATGGTGACGGCTTCGCAGATATTGCGGTTGGTGCACCCTACGATGACGATGGCGGCGATGACCGTGGCGCCGTCTGGGTGCTTTTTCTCAATGCCGACGGCACAGTTCAAGGGAGGCAGAAGATTTCCGACCAGCAAGGCAACTTCAGTGATGAACTGAGGAACGACGATCTGTTCGGCAGCGCAATTGCCGCTATCGGAGACCTGGATGCCGACGGCATAACAGACCTCGCCGTCGGCGCACCACAGGCCAACGACGATGGCACACGCAAGGGTGCCATCTGGATACTGTTCATGAATACTGACGGGACTGTAAGACGCTCGCAAAGAATCAGCGACAGTGATGGCGACCTGGACGCCAACCTTAGCAGCGACGATCAGTTCGGCGCATCCATAGCCGGCATTGGCGATCTCAATGGCGACGGTATCGGCGACCTGGTTGTTGGCGCAACCGGGCATAGCAGTGGTGGAGTTGATCGAGGCGCTATCTGGGTTCTGTTCATGCGAGCCGATGGCAAGGTCAGTGATGAACGGAAAATCGCTCCCGGTGACGGCGGCTTCGAAGAAGACCTGGATGACAATGACAGGTTTGGCGGCGCGCTGGCAAGCATCGGGGATCTGGATGACAACGGCGTCAACGATCTTGCCGTTGGTGCGCCAGGCGACGGTGATGGCGGCACTGACCGTGGCGCAACCTGGGTCCTGTTTATGAAAAATACTGGCAAGGTCGACTCAGCCAAAAAGATTTCCGACAGTGACGGGAAACTGGACGCAGACCTGACCGACGGCGACCAGTTTGGCAGCTCACTGGCAGGGCTTGGTAATCTGGATAGCAACAACGCTGAAGACTTTGCGGCCGGCATTCCCTGGGATGACGACGACAACGACAATGCAGGGGCCCTCCTCATATTGTTCATGGAACGCAAGGAAGACGAGGAACGCGTCGGCTTCTTTGACTAAAAGGCACAGCGGCTGAACACGAGCCCCTCCCCGCAGTAATGGACTCGCCCGCGAAACAAGTTACCAACAGCGAGTTGCCGAGCCTGCGCGGCAACCGTGTCAAGTTCCAACCTGAATATCGCCTGCTTCAGGCAACGTCTTTGACCCCACGCCAGGCAACAATCACCGCGATCACAGCGACAGCCGCCGCTGCAACATACATTTGTTCCGGCCCGAATCCTGCCCATAGATAGCCGGCAACAAAACTGCCCAACGCGCCACCGGCACCGAAACTCAGGCTGCTATACAGCGCTTGCCCCCTGCCCTGATTGCGCCCGTGAAACAATCGGTGGATCAGATGGATAGAGACAGCGTGATATAGACCAAAACTCGCCGCATGCATGGATTGACTGAAAATCATTAACCACAGCTTGTCAGGAAACCAGGCTAGCAGGCACCAGCGTACTGCTGTCAGGATAGCGGCCAGCAACAGCAGGTTGCGCGCGCCGTAATGCGGTAACCAGATGTGCATCCTCAGAAACACAACAATCTCTGCAACCACGCCCAGCGCCCACAGCTGCCCGATAGCAGTTTCGCTGTAACCGTGCTCCGCCATGTAGAGACTGTAAAAAGTGTAGTACGGACCATGGCTCAGCTGGATCAGGAAACAGACGGCGAGTAGCGATAGCACCACCGGACGACTTAACACCTCGCGCATGGGCGTGTGTTCCAGCGACCGGTGAACAGCCGCATTTTCCGGTACCAGCAGACTCGATAGCCAGATGAACGCGAACAGCACCACTAACACGACAGGCAGCCAGTGATTGCCCAGGCGGTCGAACATAAAGCCCAGCGCTGCTACCGCGACAATAAAACCGATTGAACCCCACAAACGGATGCTGCTGTAGCGATGTGTTTCGTTGCCAAGGTGCGTTAGCGTCGTAGCCTCGAACTGTGGCAGTGCAGCATTCCAGAAGAAGCTGAATATTGACATGACCAGTGCCAGCCACCAGTAACCTTTCCACAGAAATACACCGGCGAATGCAAGCGTGGCTAACAGGCAGGCGAGACGTACAACCCGCATCCGCCGACCGGTATGATCGGCGATCCAGCCCCAGACGTTCGGAGCGATGATCTTTGTGGCCATGATGATGGCGACCAGCTCACCAATCTCTACAGCACCGAAACCCAGTGTCTTGAGGTACAGCCCCCAGTAGGGGATCAGCGCACCGAGTGAGGCGAAGTAAAAGAAATAGAAACCGGACAGCCGCCAGTAAAGGGGTTGCATGTCGAGGATGTCAGTCCGTTTTCCGGCGGCGCAGGTACGCGCTCAAACCGGAAAGATCAGTCATCCGCACTCGAAGGAATTACCGGGGTGATTGATTTCACATCGGCATTCTGTGCGCGTTGACGTAACAGGTGGTCCATGAGTACTTGCGCCAACATGGCCTCGGCAATAGGCGTCGCCCGGATACCGACACAAGGGTCGTGACGACCCGTAGTCACCACCTCAACGGCTTCGCCATTGATGTCCACCGTACGGCCCGGCAGACGAATACTGGAGGTCGGTTTCATGGCAATGCTCACCAGGATATCCTGACCCGACGAAATCCCGCCCAGCACACCACCGGCATCATTACTGAGAAAACCCTGCGGGGTAATTTCGTCACGATGCTCGGTACCCTTCTGTTCCACACTGGCGAAGCCGGCACCGATCTCAACGCCCTTTACCGCATTGATGCTCATCATGGCGTGGGCGATATCGGCATCCAGACGATCATAGATCGGCTCACCCAGGCCTGGCGGTACACCGGTTGCCACAACATTGACACGCGCGCCGACAGAATCGCCCTCCTTACGCAGGGCATCCATATAGTCTTCCAGCTCGCTGACCTTGTCCGGGTCCGGACAAAAGAACGGATTGTCTTCCACACTGGTCCAGTCCTTGAGCTCCAGTACCACCGGCCCCAGTTGCGCAAGATAGGCACGGATTTCCACGCCCAGGGTTTCACGGAGATACTTCTTGGCAATCGCACCGGCGGCCACACGCATGGCGGTTTCACGCGCCGAGGAGCGCCCGCCACCGCGGTAGTCGCGGATACCGTATTTCTGCTGGTAGGTGTAATCAGCATGCCCGGGCCGGAAACGGTCCATGATTTTGGAATAATCCTTGGAGCGCTGGTCGGTGTTGTGGATGATCAGGCCGATGGGTGCCCCGGTAGTCTTGCCTTCAAAGACACCGGAAAGAATCTGCACCTCGTCGGCTTCGCGCCGCTGAGTGGTATGGCGCGATTTGCCCGGTTTGCGGCGATCCAGGTCGCCCTGCAGATCGGCCTCGCTGAGCGCCATACCGGGCGGACAACCATCGACAATACAACCGATTGCAAGGCCATGACTTTCACCGAACCCGGTGACTGTAAAGAGTTTTCCAAAGCTGTTTCCTGACATGGGCAGCCATTGTACAGGAGTTTTTCAGATGGCGAAGCAAAGGGTTAAAGACTCCCCCACCGACGCCGTTATCCATATTGAGCCTATAGCTCAATGTTAATTAATCAAAGTAAGGGGAACCCTGTGAGTCATCATGGTCATGCCATTGGCAACTATCTAGGTAGACCGATTTTCGAGTTAATCGAAGTCCAGGATGAAGCATACGTTTTCGACCGCATCGCACAGTACGAAGACGACGAGTTTCCACTCGACCGTCTGAGTGAAAACGAAGTGCTGGTTGAACCTGGACTGATCTACCGGCATAAGGACTAGTGCCCGGAACCACGGATGGCAGCGAGTTAAAAGGACAAAAAAGCCCGGTGGTCTGAACCACCGGGCTTTTTACTTTATTTTTATAATTAACAATTATTTACTAAATCATCTTAGAAAATTTCTGCTCTTCGTCCCGGCGGTAGCCATCAAAAACCTTGCAGATATTTCGGACTAAAAGCCGACCGCGTGGAGAGATAGTCAGAGAATCGCTGTCGGTGTCGACCAGGCCATCTGCCTGCATACCGGACAATGCCGCCAACTCGGCAGCGAAATACTGCTCAAAGTCGATACCGAAATCCTGCTCCAGACGCCGGGTATCGAGCCGGTTGTTACAGATCAGCTGCTGGATAACATCCGCCCGCAAGCGGTCATCCTGATTCACCGCAACGCCGCGGGCCACCGGCAAGCGGGACTCCTGCAGATCCCGGTAGTAGTCGTCCAGATTGGTGTGATTCTGGCTGTATCCGCCCGGCATAGCACTGATAGCGCTGGGCCCCATGGCTATCAGGTCTGATTCAGCGTGCGTCGAATAGCCCTGGAAATTGCGGTGCAGAGTGCCGGTGCGCTGGGCAGACACCAGCTCATCGTCCGCGAGCGCAAAATGGTCCATACCAACGTACTCGTAGCCCGCCGACGTCAGTTTGTCGATGGTCAACGATAGAATTTTAAGTTTATCCACCGGGCTGGGTAGATCGACACTGTTGATACGACGCTGCGGTTTGAAACGCTCTGGCAGGTGCGCATAGTTGAACACCGAGAGCCTGTCAGGACGTGCGTCGATAACAGCGTCGAGGGTCGCGGAAAAACTTGCCACCGACTGCAAAGGCAACCCGTACATCAAATCGATATTAATAGATCGAAAGCCCAGCTTGCGCGCCTGGTTCAGTGCGCCAAGCGTCTGCTCATTGCTCTGCACGCGGTGCACGGCGGCCTGCACATCCGGGTTAAAATCCTGCACCCCCAGGCTGACACGATTGAAACCGACTTCACGCAATACCGACAGCGTGTCCTCGCGCAGTTCACGCGGATCGATTTCGATAGAGTACTCGCCCTGATCGTCTTCATGCAGGTAGAAATTCTCGCCAATTACGCGCATCAGATCGCAAAGCTGCTGGTCATTCAGAAAGGTCGGCGTACCGCCGCCCCAGTGCAGCTGTTCGACACGCCGGGATGGATCGACCATGGAGGCCTGCAAGCGTATTTCGCGGTAAAGATTTTCGAGGAAGGGATCCGCCTTGTCGCGATTAGCCGTCACAACCTTGTTGCAGGCACAGTAGTAGCAGACATGCGCACAAAACGGCACATGCACATATAGGGACAGAGAACGACCAATGCGGTTACTCTCGCGAACCCAGTCGGCATAGATTTTTTCGTTCACCGCCGGCGTAAATTCCATAGCGGTCGGGTAGGAAGTATAGCGTGGCCCACTGCCAGCATAGCGCTGAATCAGCTCAGCATCGAACTCTATACGGCTAACCGGTATCTCTTTTTTTGTAGTCATCGCGCGAACGGTAATACCCTGCAAGACAAGTCGCATTGACCTGCGTCAAGGGGCTCTGTCAGTCGTCCCCCGCGTCCAGGCCCTTGATATGTGTCTCATTGATTTTCAACAGCAATTGCCGGAAAGGCAAAATCCGCTCATCCTGGTGCTCGACGACCTTGAAGAACGGCAGGTTTTCCTTGCCGAAACGATAACTGCCATCGGCCATGGAGTCTCTCAATTTCTGCACGTCGCGTTCAAGCTCGGTCAGAAATTCTGTGGCTGCACCCATGGAATCCATATCGTACTCGGCCGCCATGCGCAGGTCCTCGATTTCAAACAGTGCCTGGTCGACAAGGTCAACATAGGCTTCCGGAGTTTTGGGTCTTCCCAGCATCTCAGTTCCTCACAAATTCTGTTACTTATTCAAAACCGCTTCAAATACCTGTCGGTGCGCCTTCAGTTGCTCCGCATCGAGCAAAAACACACCTTGCCCGCCACGCTCGAATTCCAGCCACTGAAAAGGCACTTCCGGGAAGCATTCGACCAGCAATGCCTCGCTGTTACCGACTTCGACGACCAGAATGCCGTCATCGGTCAGGTAGTCCGTGGCTTGCGCAAGAATCCGCACCACAATCGCCAGCCCTTCCTGATCGGCAAGCAAGCCTATCTCGGGTTCGTGGCCATACTCGTCGGGTAACGCCTGCAGCTCCGCCTCCGACACGTAGGGCGGGTTACTGATAATCAGCTGGTACTGTTCCGGCGGCAAAGCATCGAACAGATCCGACTGGTAGAGGTGCACCCAGTCTTCAAGATCATGCCGTTCAACATTCTGGCGCGCCACCTCCAGGGCTTCGGGCGACAACTCCACGGCGTCCACTTCAGCATTGTCGAAATGGGCCGCACAGGCGATCGCGATACAGCCACTGCCGGTACACAAGTCCAGCACCCGGTCGACCGCATCCGCTTCCAGCCACGGGGCAAAGCCCCGTTCGATCCATTCAGCCATCGGCGAGCGCGGCACCAGCACGCGTTCATCGACATAGAAAGGCAGGCCCGCAAACCAGGCTTCATGCGTCAGGTATGCCGCTGGCTTGCGGGTCTTGATACGCGCCTCCAATAGCTCGACAACCGCCTGGTGCTCTGCGCTGGTCACCTGTGCCGCCAGGTAGTCTTCGGGGAATACAAAGGGCAGATGCAATGCGTGACAAACCAGCAACCGGGCCTCGTCGAAAGCGTTGTCGGTACCGTGACCGAAACACAATTTTTCTGCGTTAAACCGGCTGGCACCCCAGCGGATCAGATCGCGAAGGGTTTTGAGTTCACTGGTGTCAGACAAGGTTATCTCCATATTGTCCCGTGGGGTTGCGGCAAATTGACGCCCTACCGCCTCCCGGCGATCAATGCGATAATGCGCGCCCATGCACACACCCGAATACAGATTTTCACTGGCGCGGATTATACCGCTGTTACTCGTCGCTGCACTGTTGGCGGCGTGCTCACCGCCGCAGCCGCCGCAGCTGCAACAAGGCACCCTGCTGCCGTCGGCCAAAGCCATCGCCGAATTCAGCCTCGTCGACCAGAATGGTGACACCTTCACTCTGGAAAACCTGAAGAATCAGTGGACTTTCGTTTTCTTTGGTTATACCCAGTGCCCGGACGTTTGCCCGACCTCGCTAAGCATGCTCGGCCAGATGATGCGTCTGCTGGAAGAGGATCCCTCGCTGAAAACACTCCCGCGCGGACTGTTCGTCAGTGTTGACCCGGAGCGCGACACGCCGGAACTTCTGGCAAAGTTCGTCCCCTACTTCCACCCGGACTTTACAGGCGCCACCGGCAGCCAGGAAGAGCTGCAAAAGCTTACCCGGCAGCTGGGCATACTCTACATGAAATCCGCGGGCGGCAGTGAAGACAACTACCTGGTGGACCACAGCGCAGCGATCATTCTGTTTGATCCCGATGGCAAATTCCACGCGCTGTTCGGCATGCCGCACGACCCGAAACTGATTGCCAGTGAATTTGTCATGATCAGGGATCACTACGAGGCAACACAATGAAACGCTTCCTACTGCTAGCCCTTGTGTTTCTCAACCAGGCAATTTATGCAGGCAGTGAGATCGAAATCACCGACGCCTGGGTTCGCGAAGCACCGCCCGGTGCGCGTATGCTGGCTGCCTTTATGGTCATTCAGAACCCGGGCGACGAGGACGTCACGCTCACCGGAGTGGACAGCCCGGCCTTCAGTCATGTCATGCTCCACCGCTCCATCATGGTTGACGGGATCGCGCGCATGCAGCATGAGAACGCTATCCGCATTCCCGCTGGAGGGACTGTCAGCCTGGAACCGGGCAGCTTTCACCTGATGATGCCAGCACCTGAAACCCGCCTGCAGGCCGGTGACCAGGTGGAATTTCTTTTGCATTTTGCCGACGAGAGTTGCGTACGCGTAACTGCAGACGTTAAAAAAAAGTTTTGAACCGCGAACAAGCCAGCGCCAGTAGCAGTGACTACCTTAAGTCACTGCCACTTTACCCCCTGCCACACCATGCCATCTCACGCCTGACTTACCGGCTGACACGGGTAGAGGCACCCTGGTTCAAAAATGCATTCATTAACTGGTTTGCTGACACCTACAAGGTCGACTGGAGCGAGTCCCTGCACCAGCGTCCGGAAGATTTCATACACTTCAATGCGTTTTTTACACGCGAACTCCGCCCTGGCGCCAGACCCATAGAGGGCGACGATGCTATGGTAGTGAGTCCGGCCGATGGCCATATCAGCCAGATCGGAGATATCGATAAAGATGCCGTTTTTCAGGCCAAGGGGCACAGCTTCAGCGTCACTGAACTGCTGGGCGGTGATGACGCACGTGCCGCAGCCTTCCAGAACGGTCGCTTCGCCACCGTTTACCTGTCACCACGCGATTACCACCGTGTACATATGCCGCTTGGCGGCCGATTACGCGAGACAGTGTATATTCCCGGCCGTCTGTTCAGCGTCGCCGGACACACGGCGCGCACCGTGCCAAACCTGTTCGCCCGCAACGAACGACTGGTGACGATTTTTGATACCGATGCCGGTCCCATGGCCCTGGTGCTGGTTGGTGCAATAAATGTCGCTGCCATTGAAACGGTCTGGTCCGGACTGGTGACACCGCCGCACCGCTCGACGATTGAGGTCAACGATCTTCGCGGGGAACATATCGAGCTCGAGCGTGGCGCAGAAATGGGACGTTTTAACATGGGGTCCACGGCCATCGTGCTATTCGGTAACAACGCCGTAGACTGGCTGGACACACTTCAAGCTGAACAACCTTTACGCATGGGACAGACACTCGGCAAGCAGAGCACCCCGCGATAAAGCGGTCTATTGCCGTGCAACCTCTTCCATCCGCATACTCAGGCGGGCAATCTGTGGCCAGTCGTGCATGACGATATCCTGGGCGTGCGCCAGGTGATTACGCAGTGACTCAAGTTCCTTGATCGCACGTTTGGCCATGCTCTTTGAGGTCATACCCAGGCGCTCCAGCGCCACCGGATCGTCGATCAGTACCTGCGCCTTGTCGGACAACTGCAGACATTCAATCAAATCACAGTAGATATTACGGCGCTGGCGTTCCTTCTGGATGTCACGTGCTTTTTGCAGCCGCCCGTCGCTTATCTGCGCTTCCCAGGCATCACCGGGGAAGCGCTCATGAATCAACTCAACCAGACCCATCTCTACCATAGTGACAATGCCAAACAGCCACATGCGCACCATTGGCTTGTTTATATCATCTCGCCTGATCACCCCGGCGACATTGCCCAGCATGTTAACAAAGCAATAGTCATGGCGCGTGAGCACATGGATTACATCGGAAAATGTCGCGGTCCCGTTCAACACCTGGTCGACAGTGAAATGCCTGAAACAATCGGCACATTCCCCGTCACCAAGATCGGCTGCACGTATATATCCCTGCACATTTCCGCTAATGCGTACACTCGCCACTTCGCGGCGCTGGTCCTTGAGATTCCGGGCGGCCTGTTCGCAAGGCGTATCGGCATCGAAAGACAGCAGGCCTTCGGCGATATCCCTGGCGGTAAAAATCTCCGTGAACATGCGCCTGAAATTGCGGTCGTCAAATCCATGCAAAGCAACCTTGTCCGGCTCCCACAACTCGGAGTCCAGCCGGACAGATTCTCTGATACCGAGCCTTTCCACATGCTTCGCATGCAGTTTGCTGGCCTCGCTGAACAGTGTCTGGTCGCCATCGCCTAGAACCTTCAGCAGCGCGCCCATTTCAACCAGGTAAACACGCGCAAAACGTTCGTCGTGCCTGGTAATATCCTTGCAGTTGTCGATCAGGTCCGCCAGCTTGACAGTCTTGGAGCGCGCCGAGGCCTGCGCACTGTGCTGGCGATCTATCGACTTACGCTGCACCCGATTGCCGTCACTGGGTTTACTGACATCGGTAAGTTCCTCTACGAGCTCGGCAACTGAAGCGCCAAAATACTCCTCGATATCATCCAGGGTTGCCGGTGTGTCCTCGACGGTATCGTGCAGCCAGGCTGCTGCAATCATTTCCGGGTCATCAATGACACTTGCCACCCGTTTGGCAACCGCTTCGAGGTGTACGTGATACGGCTGTTTGCTGTACTTGCGCTGGTGACCAATGCGCTGGTGAGCGCTGGTCGCAAATTCGCGTGCGCGTTCAACGAGATCATCCATAGTCTTCACACCTTGACCGGTGACAACAGATCGTCACACACATGGTCTGCAAAACCGGCACCGGCTTCGGCAAACAGGTTAAAGGCAGCATGCACACCAGCCTCTTCCAGCTGTTGTATTTCATCAGGAAATTTTGCTACCGCAGCTATTTTACCTTGGTATCCGAGTGCTTTTAACTGTTTGGCTGCGTAACTGTTTTCCTGGACATTCGGCATGGCAAGCATGATCAGCTTGATACGACTACAGGCAAGGTCAACACGTTCCCAGAAATCCGGATCGGTGGCACTTCCGTGTATCACCTGGCGACCGGTTTCGCGCAACCTGTGTACCGTGTCACGTTGAAAATCCACTCCCAGCACCTTGTCACCCAAACGCTCACGCAAGGTATCGTAGGCACCACCACCGACACGCCCCATACCGAAAATCATCACTTCGGAAGACCGGCCCGGCTCGATAGCCTCTTCTTCACCAATACGCTGGCTCGACTCGAAGCCTGACAGCGCTTTACGCCAACGGCTGTATAACGGGTATGCAGCCGTATTCAATGGTGCCGCAATAATGAACGAGACCGATAAGGCGATGGCAATAATGATCAGCCATTCCGATCCAAGCCAGCCACTACTAACCCCGATAGCAGCGACAATGAGCCCGAACTCACTGTAGTTCGCCAGGCTCAGTGACGCCAGCAGGGAGGTGCGATTACGCAGCTTGAATCTGGACATTAACCAGAAGAACAGCGCGGTCTTAACCGGTACCAGCAGTAACAGCAGCATGGCTATCCCTACAGCCTCCCAGCTCAACGGTCCTGACAGGCCGATGGACAGAAAGAAACCGACCAGGAAAAGGTCCTTGAACCCCAGCAGCTGACGCGCGAGATCCGATGCGCGCAGATGGCTGGCCAGTAATATACCCAGGATCAGGGCACCGAGGTCACCCTTAACGCTGACAAACTCAAACAGCTGCGCACCCCCCAGTGCCAGTGTCAAACCAAACAGGATCTGCAGTTCGCCGTGGCCCGATTTCTCCAGCATACGAAACAGCACCGGACGCAGAGGAATCAGCGCAAACAGTGCCAGTGCCCAGATGGACGGTATCTTGCCCGCCGAAACCGCGAGAAACACAACGGCAGCAATGTCCTGCATAATCAGGATACCGATCGAGATACGGCCGTAGAGCGAATACATTTCGCCCTTTTCTTCCAGCACTTTGACCGCGAACACGGTACTGGAAAAACTCAGCGCGAATCCGATTAACGCCACGGTTGAATAATCCATGCCTGTAAAAACCGAAAGTCCCAAAGCGACCAGGCCAAACACCAGCGTCGACGCCAACACGATGATCAGCATCATATGTAACGACGCCACCGCCCAGATCTGCGGCATTAACAGGTTGCGCAGTTGCAGCTTCAACCCGATGGTAAACAACAGCAGGGTGACACCCATTTCGGAAAATTCGTGCAGGGTTTCGGTCATCTGCCCACCAAATGCGAACAAACAGAAGCCTGCAATCAGGTAACCAATCAGCGGAGGTAGACCGACGAAGCGTGCCGTCAGCCCCAGCAGGAAGGCAATACCAATAGCGAGAATATCTGACTGCACAACGGCCCCCTGGAAGTGTCAGTTAAGCAACTGGCCTTATTTTCCCGGATTAGCCTGAGAATGTCGCCCCGCATAAGCCTTTTTCAGCGCGCTAATATTGCCTTGCATCACGTCGAGAAAATCTCCCCTGGCTGGCCGGTTGCCACAAGGGTCAAATACCGCAATGCCTATATCCATACCCTGAAGCTTGTGCTCAATCGAGTTTGACGGCTGTTGCTCCCAGAGCATCCAGTTAGCGAGAAATTTCTCTCGAATATAGCGCAACTGCTCCCACTGCCCGTCATCCGGCATACTGTCGGGCTCCCAGACCATGTCCCTGATGTGCAATTCATAACGCCTCGCCAGGTAATGGTAGACCGGGTGGGATGCAAAAAAAGGTTGCTCAGGTTTACTGGCGACCGTGCGCTGCATATCCAGATCGAGTTTCATCAGGTCCCGGTGCAAAGCCTGATAGTTGCGCTCGAAGTCGGCCGCATATGTCGGAAGCCGCTTTGACAACGCCTGCTTGATGGCCTCGGCTTGCTGCGCAGCCTGGTAAAAATCCAGCCAGGTTGTAAAGGCTGTTCCGGCATGCGAGTGATCACCTGCCGGCCCGTGACTATGCGTCGGCCCGCTCGTCTTCTCGATATAGGACGCGACAAATACCGCCGAGGTATTGACCTGTTTGAGGCGTGGCAAGGACACCTTTTCCACCCATCCCGCATAGCCTGCGCCGTTAAGCAACACAAGGTCTGCCTTCTGGTAGTGGCGTAAAATATCACTGTCCGGCTTCCAGAAGGCAGGATCAACGCTGGATGGAGCAGGGAACACAACTTCGACATGCTCAGCACCAATACGCTCGGCAAAATACTGCAGGGGATAATTTACCGTGTAGACGGTAAACCGGTCGGCCGCGATAACTGCCACGCCCGGTAGCAGCATGAAGCAGACGAACAAAGCCTGTAACGTGCGTCGCATTGTGATTTTTCCTCTTTGTAATCAGACAAACAGTTATCTGACGATAGACTCGTCGAAGTGCGCCACCGAAACAAGCAACAAGCCGAGCCGCATAACCCGGAACCAGACATTCGACCGAATTCGCAGTGGCCAACCCAACGAACGTCCGAGCCCATGCGTTTCAGACATTTGCAGCTCGTCCAGGCTAGCGTCGTTAGGGAACGACAATGGTGAAATTCCTCGAATATCTACAGAGCAATAAAATAAGCATATAACTCATTGTTTTTAAGAATATATTTTTAGCGTCTCTATTTGGAGACGGTACGTAGACATATTATTCAGGCAGTTACAGATTCGAATGGAATTGTGTCGCTATCAGGCAACAGTTATACGCAGATACAAACATCGAAAATAGATTAACCATATATTAATAACCCATTGTTGCTTATATGTAATAGCTCCGCAATTGATTTAATGGCATGGAGATTGCCTTGCTCTAATCAGATTTCAATGATGAAACTGACTGAGGAGTCAAAACTAATGAAAAAATTCTTAATGATCGCTGCACTCGCCCTGGTTGCCCCGCTGGCTAACGCTGGAGACCAGGCCGCTAAAGACGCCGACCAGGCTGCTGCTGATGCTGCCCAGAAGGCTGACATGGCCGCTGTAGAAATTACCGAAGCTGCTGGCACCACTGCTGATGGCACCAAGGTTGAAGCTATCGAAATTACTGAAGAAGCTGCCGGCACGACTGACGCAGCAAAGTAAGTATTTTTGTAATAGTGAAACGGGCCGGGTGAGCGATCACCCGGCCCGTTTTTTATTGTCACAGGCAAAAAGGGGGCATTGTCAGCTAGGCGTTATCACTCGCCTCCTCCACTCCATACAGGTCACTGGCCTTGTACTTCTCGCGCGCATGCCGCACCAACACCACCAGCACAGCAGCCACTGGCAAAGCCAGCAGGATGCCAACGAATCCGAACAGCTGTCCACCCGCCAATACCGCAAACATCACCGTTACCGGGTGCAGTCCGATCTTGTCGCCCACCAGCCAGGGGGTCAGCACCATGCCTTCGAGCATCTGCCCGATACCGAAGACAATACCCACCGGCAGGAGCTGCATGACGTCATGCGTCTGGAACAGCATGGCAACACTCGCGGCGATCAGCCCGACTATAACGCCGAGGTAAGGCACAAAACTCACCAGGCCCGCCAGCAAGCCAACAAGCACTGCTGTGTTTAAACCTATAAGAGAGAGTCCTACCGAATAGATCAGGCCCAGGCTTAACATCACCATAAACTGACCTCGCAGGAATGCAGACAACATTTCATCGGACTCAAGCGAAAGCCTGGTCACGGTAGGTTCGATATTGCGCGGCAACAGGTCACGAACACCGGCCACGAAATGATCCCAATCGACCAGCATGTAAAAAGTCAGTACGGGCACCAGCACCAGGTTGGCCAGCCAGACCAGCATAGCCGCGCCGGAACTGGTGACATAGGCCACCACATTAGCCGCAATGCTACCGGTATCCTTCCAGTTGGTCATCAGGGCTGCCTTTACACGCGCCACATCAAAAGTGGCGGGATCCACGCCCAGCCGCTCCTGTAGCGTTGGCAGAAACGTTTCGGTAATCCAGTCGATATAACCCGGCAGGGAACGGATCAGCACGCCCAGCTGGGTTTCGACGACAGGCAATAACAGCAACGGCACAATCACCACTACACTGAACATCAGCGTGAAGACAATAACGACCGATACCACACGCGAGAGCTTGCGCGCTTCCAGTTTATCGACCAGAGGATCACCCAGATAAGCCAACAGCGCAGCGAACATAAACGGTGAGAGTATCGGCGCCAGCAGGTACAACAGCCAGCCTGTAGACCAGCAGGCCGGCGAGCAGAAACCATCTGTAGGAATCGAGTGTCGACATAGTGCTCTATAGAATACCCGTCAGCATATCGGCACCCGGCTTCCTGGCCGGTAAGCGGTCATTGGGATACGTAAGCACTCCAATCCGCTTAGAGATGCGTGCAAGATCCGAATATCACAAACCCGACGTTATCTCCCGAGCCAGTCAACACCATATCGCCGCGGTCTTTCGCCACGGACAGTGTCCAACCGACGCCGTCACGCTCTTTTTCACTGCCATCCTCAACACCCTGGAGCATCAGCTTGCCATCCACTGATTCATGGCGTTCAATCTCGCTAGTGCGTTCACCGCCTGCGAAGCGGGCACTCATGGTCTTGTTGCCCAGATCCACTTTGATAAATCGTGGCGCATCGACGGCATCGGCGCTAACACGCTGACAACCTGCCACAGGCACACACTCCATCACGTCGATCGTCGCACAGAGAAACGGCTTTGATCCATCGAAATCGTCAGCACTCACCGTCAGCGGCAGTACCGCCAGCACCAGTGTCAAACCCTGCATATACAGTTTTTTCATGATTGATTCTCCTACCGCTCAGCGCACGGTATAACCGCGGCCTTCAAGACACGCAGCGTAGGCCCGGTTGTAATTATTGCGGTTGTTGGCGTACCCCTGGGACTCAGACTGCTCCCACTGCTGGCGATTGTGTGCCTCACGCTGCTTCTGTTCACTACTACGCATGCCGCCAACAAGCCCACCTCCGACCGCACCAATAGCGGCACCTTTTTTGGTATCACCGGCGATCGCACCAATCAACGCACCACCCAGACCACCTCCTACTGCACCACGGCCGACACCTCCCTGCTGCGCTTCCCTGGGTGGTGGCGCTGTGCTTGTGGTCGGCAAGGCCATGGGATCAAAGCCCGATTGCTTCTTGGCAAAACCGTAGCATTCAAACTTGTCTTTTTCCTGTTGCTGATCGCTCTGACCCTTGGCCGGATAGATCATCAGGTCCTGAGCATTCAGAATAACGGGAAGACAGGTGACCAACCCGCCAGCGAACAACAAACTTTTTATTTTCTTCATGATTAACCTCGCGACTGTTCAACCTGCCCGACCCTGCGGTAACGAAGATCCAATGCTGATTCTAGCAAATTTCCGGTGCGCATCACCCACTTCATTACCACTTCAATTGCAGGTCGTTTACCTAGTAATCCGATGACTCCATATTCGTTTTCTCGCCCCCGGGCAATTCCCTGAACATCTGCCTGACGGCATATTCAAGCCGCACCTTGCTCTCTTCAGGCGTGCGGTTAGCCTTGACATCACCGATGGCAGCTCCTGCCCAGACGGGATTCCCTGTCGCACCGTCGATCAGCATCACCGCCAGAGCCCCTTTGGGTGCATTCTGCAGGACTTCGATTTTCTGTCTGGGATCTTCCTTCAATTCGAGGCGGTCCATATCAACACCCGCTGCGAAAGCGACGAATACGTTGGGGAAAGCAGCCACTTGTTTGATGCCGCGGGCCTGCATCTCCCGGTCGATAAGCCGTTTTATCTCGGCATCCGCATCGAACTTTGGTGGTTCCCAATTGCCTTCAGCGTCATTGATAATCTCGGCCGTGGCCAGCCAGGCGTAGGTCTTGTACTCGGCAGGTGTGTAGTCAGGTGAGGTTTGCGCGTTGACCTCGATGTCGCTGGTAGGCGCAGTTGCACAACCACCCAGCAGCCAGGCGCTTGATATCAGAAAGAGAACAGACAGGATTCTGGTCATGGTGGAGTACTCCTCGGTTACAGTTTTGCTGGAAGCTCCAGCCGGTTTATAGCACAGCTTCAATCATTTTCCGGATATGCCTCCCCGACCGGTGCCTCTGGCACGGGACGCTTTCTTTCATACAACAGGCAGGGCGTATCCTCATCCTTGGAATTCACTTTCCCTTTCAGATATTCGGACGCTGTCATACCGACAAAGACATAGGGTGCGAAAATCAGCGTCCCGAATGTCAACGCCGCCGATTTAACCGGAACAGCTGTTACCGAGGGATCTCCTCAGCGAGCCGGTAACTTTTACCGGTTCCGCCTTGAGTACGATGCGACTCTTTTTCTTCGGCAGGAATACGTAATCAATTGTCTTCTTTGCCCAGATCAATCGTGCCGTCGCCGGTGATCGCAATATTCTTGGTATCGATGAAAAAGCCGTTGGTCTTGATAACACCTTGCGTGGCGGTAAAATCGGCAACGCCGCAACGCATATCGAGATACTTCCGGTCCGTCAGATGCGTAGCCGTCCAGCCGACAATATCGACAAACAAGCAGATCAGTTAACGACCGGCGCAGCTTGCCGTTGGTGATCGTCACATACAGCGAACCATCGAGCGATGATGCCAGTTGATGTGGGCTCTGGCCCTGCGCTGACACACTAATATCCGCTTTAAGCGTCTGCATCGAAAGCAGGCTTGTCTTTATTTGGCTGGGCTTTCAGCCCCAGCCAGGGGTTGATACCGTCCCCGGACGCCTTGAACTCCAGCCGGGGCGTTTGGCGCGTATCGATACTCAGGTCGAGATCCAGCGCGCCCTTGGGGTAGCGGATGACGGCAGGTCGCAGCGTCAGCACGCCGGATTTCACCCGGATGGTGGATTCGGCGGACACTGCCTCCGAGTCGTTGGGATCAAAGGTCGGCACGTCAACAGCCAGCGCAAGATCAAATTTATTCAGGTAATCAAACGCTATTGGATCCTTTGAGAATACCGGTTCCTTGAGTTTCTTCTTGTCCTTCAGCCGCTCCTCACGCGCCTTCGCCGCCTCTTCGTAGAAGTCCGGCAAGGACAGATGGTGGACAGTCAGCTTGCCGGCCAGACTGGGCGGGTCGACAGCTAAAATCACCATGCAGATCGGCATCCAGACCTTTTTCCCCGGCACGGATATTGGTATTCAACCGCACCCGGTTATTCTCCCGTCCGACGTTGCCCTGCATGGTCAGCGGGCCATAGTCGGGCCACTGTTGATCAAACAGGGCACCAACCAATGCCAGGTCGCGGGCTTTAATATCGGCTTTAAGCTGTAAAGTCTCTGGCTTGTAAATGTCAGGATACCGACCGTTAACATCAATACTCAGATCAGGGTGGTCACTGACCAGCTGTAAAGTCTGTATGCCCAGCAACCCGTTTTTGTCTGCCACATGCAACTCACCATTGATCGGTGCCAGGTCTTTAAGACTGTGCTGATCCGCAAAGGCCGCGAGATTGTGCCCGTCGATATTCAGCTTTACGTCGATATCGACATCCTTGAGCTGGTACAGATCGCCGACCTTACCCTGCGCTATCAGCACTGGATCAGCTGGTATCAGCGCCCACGCGCAGCAGCAACCTATCGCAGCCCGAAACTCTTGCCCATAGGCGTGAATTTCTGCTGTTCCGCTCAGCGGACCGAACGGCGGCAGACTATATCCCCAGGTCCTGGCCAGTGCCTGGCTGCTAAGAGAATCAGCCGTCAGTTTGAGATCGGCATCGTAAAAATACCAGCCAGTCTGGCGATCGAGCTTACCCAGGTGACCATTTGCGGTTACCTGCAGTACATCCTGCTACCAGCTCGCGCCCGCACATTCTTCACAATTATGGTATCGTCATTCCCGGTAAATTCGAGCTCGACCTTGAAGGCACCGATAGGCGGAATGACATTTTCGCCCAGCCCGAACAGCCTGTTCAGATCAGCCGTATCCGCTCCCTGAGCAACAAACGTTACTTGCATGTCGCTAACAAACGGCGCCTCAAAAATGGTTAGATCTGCTGCACTACCGGTCATTGATACTTGCACGCTGGCACCCTCCAGCGTAGTCAGTGAGTAGTCATCTATCCGATGCTTACCGGCGTGACTGTGTATCCGGGCATGCATTTTCAGCCCACCCACATCCGGCCATTGCTCGTGAAAAAATGATCCGAATGCCTGCGTGGTATGACTGTAAATATCAATCGAGAGATCCAGCGAATCCAGCGGATCTTTCCGGGACCAGTCGCCAAACAGCATTTTGCCATCGGCTTTTATGTCAAGCGCCTGCTTGCTACCTGCGTTAAGGCGGATAGCATTCAGCTGCAACGCAGGCGTATCTCCCTCGATCCTGAATGCGATATCAAAAGGGCCCTGCAGCGTGCGATCCAGATTCAGAACATCCAGCACCGGTTTCGATTCGCGGTGATTGTATGGTTACGTCAAGGTGGTAGCCCTTGTTGGGACTGTCCGGGTTCAGCGGGAAACTATCAATGACACCACTGATACTCGCCTTGATGCCGAGCGGATGACGTGTTTTCACACTGACATTACTAAAGGTGGGGTGACCCTGTTTCGAATTGATATCCGCGCTGGCCTGAACGGCACCAAATTCCGGTATCTGCTCGAACAGCAACGCGCGAGCTGCACGAGTCGTCGGCGACTTGAAGTTAAGCTTCGCCTTGATGTTTTCTATGTCGTAACCAACTGACTCTGACTTTACGAGTCCAAAGCCCCCGGACAGTTCAATATCCAGATTATCCGCAGTATACGCTTTGAGCTGCACATCCTCGGCCATCAATCGATCGTCGTTTCCAGCAAGAGAAAGTGACAGCGCAGCTTTATTGATGACCGCCATGCTCTCTGGAAAATGCGGCTGCAGCCAGTCTGCTTTTCCGGTACGCACCTTTAATGCAAGTGCAATACCTTCCATACCAATCAGATTGTCAATGCGGCCGCTCAACTCTGCTTCGCCGGCATCTCCAGCCTGCCATTGACCACTGACTGACTCGGCAGGCAACTTGTCAAAAGTGCCATCGATCGCTGCGGTAAGTTTCAGACTACCGGGAATTTTCAAGGCGCCGGTCGTAGACAGCTTGTCCAGCTCATCAACCTGCAAATCGAGCGTAGCCTTTATAACGGAGTCCGCTTTGCTAAAGTCCATGCTCCCCTGCAAGTTGAACGTGGCAAAGGGTCTGTTAATCCGGATATTGAACGGCAAGTGTTGCTTGCCGATCGACTGATGAAAATCAGGCAAAGATGCAGTGACGTGCAGTTTTTCATCAACAATTTCAATATCCGCCGACAGCTCCGGAACATTATGATCGGGTGTCAATTGGAAACTGAGCTCGCTGATACTACTACCGGATGGCAGCTTCCATTGACTATCTTCAGAGGATATCGACAGATTCGCCAGACTAACCTCGTGCAATACCGGTCTCAGGCGCAGGGCATCCAGATCAATGCCGGGGCTCGGCCAATCGCGGGTATCGCCCTCCGTGTCGCCCTGGATATGGACACGGGTATCACCGATGTCCAGTGATGGAAAATCCAGACGAGCGAACAGTAACTGTGGCAAACGTACCGACAGCCTGAGGTAACTGCTGTCCACCCGGTAACTTTTGTCATGCGCGACAACTTCAAACTGCTCAATGTCTATCCGGGTAGTGAGGCCGCGTTCCAGGCGTATCGACTCGTAAGTAATATCTGCATCAGCCCTGGTCTTGATGGACTGTACCAGCCACCCGGTAAGCACCTCTTCACTAACGAGGAAAAAGCCAGCGACGATACTGACCAGCAATACAGCAACAAACGCCGGAATACCGATTGCAATGGTTTTAACCAGTTTCGATGGCAACAGATTATTCCCTGAAACACACATAAAAAAACCGGGGTCCGACATAGCCGGCCCCGGTTAGTGACTTTACTACAGGCCGCCACCAACTGAGTGACTTTGTGCCTGTGAGAAAAGCATTATCAGTGCTTGATGACCTCGATAACCACGCGGCGGTTCATCGCGCGTCCTTCATCGGTACCATTGTCGGCCATCGGATCAGTTTCACCACGACCGCTTATCTCCATCCGTTCGGGACGCACCTGGCCATCGGTTTCGAGGTAGCTGGCAACCGACTTGGCACGGCGCTCTGACAGCCCCTGGTTAAAATCAGCCGCGCCGACGGAATCGGTGTGCCCGATGACGTTGATGTGAGCTAGTTTATCACGCAGCATTGGGCGATATGGATCCAGTTTTGCAATAACCCCGTCCAGTTCACGCTGATCAGCTGCTGTCAGGTCGGCACTGCCAAATTCAAACTCGAGGTTCTGGATAAAGGCTTCTGCGACAATTTCCGTCTTGTCAGCGAGCACTTGACCACTTTTGACAACCTGGGTCTCTTCCATAACAGCCACACCTGCGCCGGCCGGCTGGTTATCGACGGCAACCGATTCCGTGACAACAACTTCGTAGCCACAGGATTCAAGCAGCTCCTGGGTATCTTCGTAGGTAGTTCTGACGCATTCGCCGGAACTGGACGTCCAGGTTTCACCAGATGAATTCTTCGCATAACCATCAACGGTCAGATTGTCCACCGCATATGCGGAAGTCGTCATCGCAAAAGCGATGCCCGCGGCAATGGCTGTTTTGTGGATCAGGTGTGACATAGTGACTCCTCATAATGTCTTGGTATCATTTTATTGAAAAAGAGCGTGATTTCTCTCGATTTTCAGGCTCAGAAGGGTAACAGACTAGGCCATTATAGACCATGATTATGGTCAATTAACCAGTTCTGAAACACAATTTCACATTCGAGGTCACTTCTGCGGAACCGGCAACTGGTGTAGGCTGCTTCCCGGCTACAGCTTCCAACTGCGACACAGGAACCAAATCGCGTGCACAATTCAACCTGTTCCAGACTCCAGCAAATCCTGGTCTTTCTGCTGATGCTTACTGCCGCACCAGCAATATTCGCCACTCCCTCCTCGCCGGAGCGGGACGAAATCCGGACCCGAGTCTCACAGATACGCGATGGCTCACCAGTGAGCATTGGGAGCGGCCACATAGCTTCTGTGATCGTGCTGCCAGCCCTGTATGAACGCCGTGATTACACACCTGTGTGGACGAATCCGCTGGCCGCCGATCAGCTGATTGATATCCTCGAGAACATTGATGCAGATGGACTGGACAGCCAGGACTACCATCTGTCTACCTTGCAGGCGCTGCGCACTGAACTGGCGGGCAAGTCCAACCCGGTCACCCGGGCAGAATACGACCTGCTGCTCAGCGACAGCCTGATTCGACTTGGCTACCACCTGCAAGATGGTAAAGTTAACCCTGAAGAACTGGATGCTAACTGGAATATGACCCAAACACTGGGCGATCTGGACAGCATTCTTGCCATGTCCCGCGCCATAGAACTGGCCACACTTCCACAGCTGATCGATGAATTACGCCCCGGGAACCCGATTTATACGCGCATGAAAAAGGCTCTGGCACACTACCGCCAGATTGAAGCACAGGGTGGCTGGCCGCAGATTACAGACGGTCCAACCCTGAAACCCGGCATGTCCAGTGAGCGTGTCAATGCCGTGCGCCGACGACTTGCAGCGTCCGGCGAACTGCATGGCGGCACAGCATCGACCCAATTCGATGACCACCTGGAAAATGCAGTGAACCGCTTCCAGCAAAACCATGGACTGACAGCTGACGGTATCGTAGGACCGGGAACGCTGGCAGCCATGAACATACCGGTCAAGGCCCGCATCGATCAGTTACGCGCCAATCTGGAACGTGCCCGCTGGGTGCTCCGCAACCTCCCCGACAACTATGTGATTACTGATATCGCCGGGTTCAGGGTCAACTATTCACGCAGCGGCAAGAGCGTCTGGTCTACGCGCGCACAGGTCGGCAAGCCGTACCGTAAAACGCCGGTATTCAGGGACACCATCCGTTACCTTGAGGTCAATCCAACCTGGACGGTGCCGCCAACCATACTGAAACAGGATACCCTGCCCAAAATCAGGAAGGACCCTGACTACCTGCGCAACAAGAATATGGAAGTACTTACCTTCAGCGGTAAACCCGTCGACCCGGCCAGCATTGACTGGAGCCAGTACCCGGCCAAGCCCTTTCCTTACCTGATCCGCCAGAGGCCTGGCCCAAAGAATGCCCTTGGCCGCATCAAATTCATGTTCCCCAACAAACACGCAGTCTACCTGCACGACACACCGAGCCGCAGCCTGTTTGACCGTGACGCGCGCGCCTTCAGCTCCGGCTGTATTCGCGTACAACATCCCTTTGAGTTTGCCGAGCTGTTACTGGATGACCCGGTCTGGACGAAGGAACGATTACTCGAAGTCGTAGAATCCCGGAAAACTACCAGGATCAACCTGAAAAAACCCATCACCGTGCTGCTGCTGTACTGGACTGTTGACGCTAGCGCCGACGGCAACGTGATTTTCAAACCGGATATCTATGCTCGTGACCCGGCGATCATCAAGGCGCTGAACAGCCCGTTCCGGTTTCGCGACAGCCCGATCCTCGCTGATTAATCAGTGACGCGCTGCCAGGAGTTTTCGTTACGTACCACCCGGTAGTGTGCCCAGCGAGAGAACTCCATCAGCCCGCACTTGCCCACTGTCTTTCGACCGTGGCCGGCAAGCACCCGGTAACTGACAATCTGCCGATTGTCACTGGCTGCGACAATCTCAAGAACCTCACGCACCTGCCATTCCGCACCATAGGCACCGTTGCTGTAGCAGGCGCCTGACTGAATCTGTTCAGCCGCCAACCTCACCTCACTGCCACCACTGGCAAGACGATATATTTTCAGCAAGTCCTGCTCACTGATATCCATAAAGGTATCCAGTTTTCCCAGCGCCCTCATGAGGTGGTCATGATCAAGCATCTGGTCTCCCGCGATATCCTCCCGGCCAACGTCAAGCCTCGACAGGGCTACCGGGTAACGACGCCAGCGAAACGGGTAATTAAAGAGAACCGCCACTAGCAAGATGACGGCAACGTTCAGAAGTACTGGCGTCAACATGTATTGGTAACCAAGGCTTTGCACCTCCGAGCCACCAACGACAGCGGCCAGCGCTGTCGCACCACCTGGAGGATGGATACATCGCATCAAGTGCATGGCGGCTATGGAAAGCCCCACCGCAATACCCGCCGCCGGCACTGTCTCCGGAATGAGCATGGCGCAGCTGACGCCAATAAAGGCTGAAACCTGATGACCACCCAGCAGCGCCCATGGCTGGGACAGAGGACCGTGCGGCACTGCAAACAGCAATACCGCCGATGCGCCCATCGAGGCTACCACTACCGCTCCAGCGGGTTCATGCAAAAGTGGCCCGCTGACTATCAGAATGGCAACAATCCCAAGCAGTCCACCGATACCGGAGACAGCTTTTTCCAGCCCGCTGACCGAGGACTGCTCGATACCGAGCAATTGTTTCAGCCGGTTTCCCAGGCCGTTCCAGACAGTCATAAGTTATCCCTCTTATAAAAGGTACGCATATGGTTCACCACAGTCTCATGGTTGAATGACTCCGGGGTAAAGTCAATTCACCGCAGGGCCCACTATTCACAGTCCCCGGCCAACCCGGTACAATCGCCAGCCCACTCAATATCTGGTCCCCGCAATGAATATGCACCCCATGCTGAACATCGCAGTACGCGCTGCGCGTAATGCTGGCGACATTATTGTCCGGCATTCCAATCGCATTGATGAACTTACGATTGCCAGTAAAGAGCGTAATGACTACGTTTCAGAGGTTGACCGCCAGGCCGAAGATGAAATCATTGCCATCATCCGCAAAGCGTACCCAGATCACGGCATACTCGCCGAGGAAAGTGGTGAGCACGGCAGTGGTGACGAATATCAGTGGATTATCGACCCGCTGGACGGCACCACCAACTTTCTGCATGGGTTCCCCCAGTTCGCAGTATCCATCGCCCTGCAGCACAAGGGTCGGCTCGAACAGGCCGTGATTTATGACCCTATGCGCCAGGAACTCTTCACTGCTACGCGTGGAAGTGGTGCCTTCCTGGACAATCGCCGCATCCGGGTCAGCAAACAGACAGGCCTGCAAGGTGCCCTGCTGGGTACCGGATTCCCTTACAAAGATCAGACGCATCTCGAAAGCTATCTGGAAATGTTCAAGGCACTGATTACCGACAGTGCTGGCATCCGTCGTCCGGGATCAGCCGCGCTCGATCTCGCCTATGTCGCCGCCGGGCGTTTTGACGGCTTTTGGGAAATCGGCCTCAACCCCTGGGATATTGCCGCCGGCGTACTGCTGGTTCGTGAAGCCGGTGGCCTGGTCAGTGACTTCGTCGGTGGCCATGACTTTATGAAAAGCGGCAATATAGTTGCAGCCGCACCAAAACTCTTCCCGGTCATGTTGCGTGAAATCCGTCCTCACCTGCCGGAAGAGTTGCGCGGCTAGAGACCTTATACGACCTCAAGAGTCCTCCTTTTTCGCCGCTAATTATTCTGTCGATAACGAGTATAAGACTGACAGGTAATTTCCGTTTTTATGAAATTCAGCGACAAGGCACTCCGGCTTATCGGCCGGGAACTCATAGCAAAACAAACCAGCCACCACAGCGGATAACGAGCCCCGGGGCTTGCGACTACGCAGCCTTAGACAAGCTCTCCAAAGCCACTGTTTTACCATTCAAAAAACGCCTGCGCTAAACAATCGACCAGCCGGGCGTGCTTGTTTTCCCTGCCGGGACTATGCTATACGATAAAGCAAGTTCAAGAAGTTTCGAGGCATCGAATTTGAAAGGCAAGCTGCTTACACTCCTCACCCCACCTGTTGCTGTCTGCAAGTATGGGTGCGCCGGTTGTTGTGCAGCACCGATTGGTGTCTTCTGGATCACCGGTATTGTCGCCATTATCTACGGCTTGATTGGTGGACCAACCAACCTGATGGGGCCGAGCCTTAACACCATATTGCTCGGTGTTGGCCTGTGGGGCATTGCCGTTGTGTGGGCCTCCATCGCCATTCGCAGCGCCAACGAAGATCGTTGCCAGAAAAGCGACAGCAATTTGTGTCACCAGATCCTGCCTACGGATGAAGAGCCCGATCCGTTTGACGAAGTGCGCAAAGCGCGCTGAATCTAGCCCGCAAGCAAATCAGCCAGCAACTGACCATCCGCAGGATTCAGTGAATGGCCTGCAGGCGTTGGAATAAGTCTGGCACGTCCGCGCAGCGCAGGGACATTATTTAAATCCTGACTATAAGCCGGCACCAGGTTATCACCACCATACTGCGCACCATGCACTACCGCGTAGTAGTCAATGTCTGCATGCGGTTGCTGATTGAGCCAGGCCAGCACATTGCCAGACTCTGCGGGCAGCAGGTCCACCAGTGTGGCACGTGAGTATTTCAGGTAGTCGTATTCATCCCCGACCAACGCCGTCTTGATGAACTCCAGTCCGGGACCCGGGCAGAAGAAGGGATTGAAATCGACCAGATCAAGTCCATCCGCAGCTCTCGACGTCCCCAGATGCGGCGATGCAATGCTGATAAGGGTACCAACCTGATACGGATTGCCGTTGAGAACCAGCATGCGCGCAACCACTCCGCCGGCTGAATGACCCGCAAGGATCAAGCGTTCATCTGGATGCCGGGCTCGTACAGCTGCCACCTGCGCCGCAAGCTGTCTTGCCTGTACCAGAAACGGCGCAGAAGCCAGCAGATTTGCGCTGTATACAAGTCGCTCGCCCTGGACAGCCCCGGGGATCGGCACCTGCCCATCGGGTGTAACAGTAAGCACGCCAGCAGGTTGCCAGCCATTGGCTGCCAACACCGGGAGCACACCATGAACCTCCCAGGTCCGTGAGTCCGACATATAGCCATGAACCAGCACCAGAACATCAGCACGAAGTGGCTGAGTAAACAGCGCGATAAGTCCGAGTAGCAGAAACAGTCTTTTCATAACGGAACCCCACAATTTGCTGCACGTCTGTCAGCAAGTACAGGGTAGACTACAGGGTGCTGGATGGGCATTGATGCCCGTCAAGCATTGAGAAGTATCAGCAGAACATGCCGTCAAAGGCAAAACCGGCACTGCGCTCGGCCTCAATGGATTCGCGAATATCGAGGACTTCGAAGTCAAAATTCAGTCGCTTTCCGGCAAACGGATGGTTTCCATCAAGTATTACCTGACCCTGGCTGATGCCAGCCACGGTAAAGGTCATACTGCGCCCATCTGGCAGCTGACCGTCAACTGCCTCACCCGTCTCCGGCAAAGCATCAGGGAATTCTTCGGTCGGCAGGGTCAGCACCAGTTCCGGCTGGTATACACCGTAGCCCTCTTCAGGCGCCAGACTGACTGTGACGCGATCCCCAACCTGGCAGCCTGCGATAGCCTCTTCGACCTTCGGGAATGCCCCCCCATAGCCGCCATGCAGATAAAACAGATCATCGCCAAACTGCAGAAGCTCGCCGGTGGTGGCGTCTTTAGCCCGAAAACGCAGCTGAACTACCTGGTCCCGCGCCACTTCACAGGTATTACCAAGGGCTTTCAGTAAATTATCCGTTCTCATATTCATTACAGCAGGCGCTCCGTTCCATTTTTAGCCATGATTCAAATGGCTTAGCGGCTTGTGCTGCAAGATCTGGACCCGCCACCGCAGGCTAGACGGGTGGCTAGCTGTCGTCGTCTAAATACAGTTGTTTACTAAGTGTTTTGATGGAATGTGCTACTATTACCGTCAGTGGGTTGTCAGATTAAGTTACTGAATGGAGCGGCTTGATCCCCGGTTCACTACAGGGCCGTCAATCACACTGTTTTTTGTTGTATTGCTGCTCTTTTCATTAAAATTCTAAACAAGAGGAGACCACAGAATGTCTGACCTTTTTACTTCTGATTGGATGAACGGCTTCAAGGATCGTTGGAACGCTGACGGCGATCTCGCTGGCGCACTCAGCAAGATTGGCTTTAACTCCACCATCGGTTACGGATATGACGGGGAAGACGCACCGCGTGGCTTTATCCGTGTCGAAAACGGCCAGGTGATTGAAGCAGGCGATTACGCCGGGCAGGAACTCAACTGGGATCTGCGTGCTACTGCAGATAATTGGAACAAGTGGATGACCAAACCGCCGGGCATGATGGGCCTGGGTATGGCTTATACCTCACGCAAGCTCAAGTTCAATGTCGGTGACTACACCGCCATGATCAAGGATCCTCGCATGGCTGGTCCGTTCATCCGTAGCTTTGCAGCAATGGGTAGCTAAATCCCTGCTTAAGGCTGAACAGGAACACCAAACGGCAGTCCGTTGGACTGCCGTTTTTTTTGCTTTTCGGCCGCAACTCACATGTTATAGTTTCGACAAGACTGGAAGACTTCAGCAAAGGTGTAACTATGTTCATCAACCCTGGGAGCGCTAGTGAACACATCACCCCCGCCATCTGAAGACCAGCAATTCCAGACAAGAACCCTTGAGGCAGCCATTCACATCGGTCTGGTGGCGTTGCTGCTGCTCTGGACCTATAACATCGTCAAGCCGTTTATCCTGCCGGTGCTCTGGGGCGCCATAATTGCTGTGGCAATCTATCCGGTTTTCTGGAAACTGCAGAAACTGCTCGGTGAACGGGAAAAACTGGCTGCGACGCTGTTAACCCTGTTTGCACTGGCACTACTGATCACACCAGCAGCGATGTTGTCTGACTCGCTCATCAAAAATACCGAATTCCTGTCAAACAATCTCGAAAAGGGGACTTTGTCGATACCGCCCCCTTCTGAAAGCGTTAAGGATTGGCCTCTTATAGGCGAACAATCGCATAGCACCTGGAACCTGGCCTCAACCAATCTCGGCGCACTACTGGAAAAATTCAAACCCCAGCTCAAGACCGCCGGGGCCTGGCTGTTGTCGTCAGCAGCAGGCGCCGGCGGAACCTTGATACAGTTTTTCATATCCATCGTTATCGCCGGCGTCCTGCTGATATACGCGCGAGGCAGCAGTCGCACAGTTGAACTCATCGCTGCCAGATTGATGGGACCACAGAATGGGAAAGAAGTCGCCGAACTTGCCGGGGCGACCATTCGTAGCGTCGCACAGGGCGTACTGGGTGTTGCACTGATTCAGGCAGTACTCGCCGCGATCGGACTGATACTTGCCGGTGTTCCCTATGCGGGACTGTGGGCACTGCTGGTACTGCTATTGGCGATTATACAATTGCCACCCCTGCTGGTTCTGGGGCCAATCATCGCTTACGTTTTTACTACAACAGCAACCGTACCGGCGGTCATTTTCATGATCTGGAGCCTTCTGGTAAGCATGAGCGACTCCTTCCTCAAACCGCTACTGCTCGGGCGGGGTATGGATATACCCACACTGGTGATCCTGCTGGGCGCCATCGGTGGCATGTTGCTGTCAGGCATTATCGGACTGTTCGTTGGCGCCGTGGTGCTGGCGGTGGCCTACACATTGTTTAAATCATGGCTTGAACAGGGAGAGGACGCAGAAACTGAAGCACCTGCTCCCAAACAGTAATCCTGGCAGTCACAACAACGGCGCCACAAGATGAGCAGCATTTTCCAGAAATCGGCGCGACATAGAGAGATTAACGCGCGTATTGGCGTCGACCATGACCGAGCTGCGTAAATACTCAAGTTGCAATGCCCGTATCTCGGCCGTCATGGCGGCATCGTAAACAAACAGTGACAACTCGAAATTCAGCCACAGGCTTCTCATATCCAGATTAACCGAACCAAACAGGCTGAATTCGCCATCTACCGTAATCGATTTAGTGTGCAGCAAACCGCCCCGGAAACCGGCTATCCTGACACCGGCCGCGAGCAGGTCGTCGAACACGGCCCGACTCGCGTAGTCCGCCAGCACCGAATCATTCTTTTCCGGCAAAATCAGTGTTACCTCGACACCACTGTGAGCCGCCGACATCAACGCCGTGAGCACTGATTCGTCCGGCACAAAGTAAGGTGTGGTGAGAATTAACTCGCGTCGCGCTGCATAAATTGTGCTTAGCACCAGTTGCAGAATAGCCAGTGGCCGTGGCTGTGGGCCGGAGGGGACCAGCTGCACAACCGCCTCACCGCGGCGCTCAAAACATTCCAGATCCCGGCTCTCCCTGAAATACCGGTAACCGGTGCCAGTGGCAATTTCCCAATCCTGGATAAACGTCCCCGCCAGCGCCTCAACAACCGGTCCTTCAAGCCGAATCATGGCATCAACCCATTGACCGACACCGGACCCCTGCTTGAAATATCTGGGATCGACCAGATTCTGACTGCCGGTGTAACCAATTTCACCGTCGATCACAACGGCCTTGCGATGGTTGCGTAAATCTGCGCGCGAAAACAGGGCACTGAACACCCCGGTTGGCAGCACAACACCTATCTCGACACCGGCAGCTTTTAGTGTCTTGATTGAACTACTGCGCAGGAATGGCTTGCTGCCGACGGCATCCAGCAACAGCCTGCAGGCAACACCTCGCCCGGCTGCCTCAATCAACGCAGCCTCAAGGCGGTCGGCCAAACCGCCCGCGTTCCATATATAAAACTCAAGATGGCAACTGCTGCGGCTGTTGCCTATGTCATCGATGATGGCCTTGAATATGGGTTCATAATGCGTCAATAGCACGAGTCGGTTCCCTCCCATGGCAGGGAATCCGAGCATTGACTGGGACTGACGTTGTATGGGTAGCGCCTCGGCATTAATGACTGACCAGTCAATCTGCGCTTCCTCGCACAGAGAGGATCGCCATTCTTCGTATTGCTCCCGTATCGCCAGCCCGCGCCTCAGGTAGGTACGACTGATACGGTTTTCACCGATGAACAGGTACAACAGAATTCCCAGAACTGGCACACTGAGGATCATTGCTATCCATGCCAGCAGTACGCCTACCGGACGGCGGCGCATAATAACCCGCACCGAAAACGCAACGACTGCGCTCCAGTGCAACACCAGAAAGACGATAGCCAGCCAGCTGAGCTCAGCCATGTCCGTATCTCGCTAGAATGGGAAGGCCTCGCTTATACCGTCAATCAGCAGTTCACTCGTCCCGGTCAAGTACGGTCTCCTGTGAAGCCAGACGGTTTACCATCAACCGCGTACGCGGGCAGGTAAAACTTTGCGTCAGGGCGTTTCCTCTGCTTCACTATTGCCGTCGTCTTTCTCAACAGGCATCAGATCCGCCTTGCTCACACCCAGCGCCAGGGTAGACGCACCGGCGACGAAAATTGACGAATAGGTACCAACGAACACGCCAACAATCAACGCCAACGCAAAAGAATGAATAATTTCACCACCCAGGAAGAACAATGCCAGTAATACCAGCAAGGTGGTCAGGGAGGTCATCATGGTACGTGCCAGCGTCTGGTTGATAGACACATTCATGACATCGGTCGGTGTACCCTTGCGCATTTTGCGAAAATTTTCGCGGATGCGATCAAATACCACAATGGTATCGTTCAGCGAGTAGCCAATCACAGCCAGAATAGCGGCCAGCACCGTCAGATCAAACTCTACCTGGACCAGTGAAAACACACCCAGCGTGATTATCACATCATGAACAAGGGCAGCAACTGCACCAAAGGAAAAACGATATTCAAACCGCAACGTAATGTATATAAGAATACCCAGCAACGCATACAACACCGCCAGGCCGCCCTGCTCTGTCAGCTCCTCACCGACCTGCGGACCGACAAACTCGACGCGTCGCATCTCCACCGCAGTATCTGCATTTTGCAGCGCAGTCAGCACTTCTTCACTGAGTTCGGCACTGGCCCTGTTGGCGCGCGGTGCAATACGAATCAATACATCGCGAGACGTCCCGAAATGCTGCACCTGGGCATCGTCGTAACCCGCCTCGTCCAGCAGATCACGTATCCCACCCAGCTCAGCCGAGTCCGGGTAAGCCACTTCAATCAGCGTACCCCCGGTAAAGTCGATACCGAAACTCAGCCCCCGGGTAGCCAGAGAACCAATGGACAGAAGTATTAACAGGATCGAGAACACCATAGCCAGCTTGCGCTTGCCCATGAAGTCGATCTTCGTTTTGTGGCCAAGTATCTGCATACGTAGCGCCTCTTACACCGGCAGACGCTGCAAGCGGCGTCCACCATATAGCAGGTTAATCACCGCACGTGTACCAACAATGGCGGTGAACATGGAAGTAATAATGCCGAGCGACAGGGTAACCGCAAAGCCCTTTATGGGGCCGGTACCAAAGCTGAACAATACGATGGCTGCAATCAGGGTAGTGACGTTGGCATCAGCAATGGTTGAAAAAGCCTTTGCATAACCCGCATGGATACTGGCCTGTGGCGTATTACCATTGCGCAGTTCTTCCCGGATACGCTCGAAGATGAGTACGTTAGCGTCAACGGCCATACCGACGGTCAACACGATACCGGCGATACCCGGCATGGTCAGGGTGGCCTGTAACATCGACAGCAGGGCAACCACCAGCACCAGGTTCAATGCCAGGGCAAGGTCGGCAATCAAACCAAAAGTCTTGTAGTAGAGCGCCATGAACACCAGTACCAGAGAGAAACCTATGACGACTGACTGGAAACCCTGCTCAATATTCTCGGCACCGAGGCTTGGGCCAACGGTGCGTTCCTCGATAATACGAATTGGTGCTGCCAGGGCGCCGGAGCGCAGCAGCAGTGCCAGTTCGTGAGCTTCCTGGGGACTGTCCAGACCAGTGGTCTGGAACTGCTTGCCAAACACGCCGCGAATGGTGGCGACACTGATAATTTCCTCGACCTTGCGGTTCGTTATTACCTGTTCACCATCAACTGTACGCGTAGTCGTCTTGTTCTCGATAAACACCACCGCCATCGGCTTGCCGACACTCTCCTTGGTGAAATCGAGCATCTTGCGCCCGCCCTTGCCGTCCAGTGTGACCGACACTTGCGCACCACCGGTTTCATTATCAAAACCGGAACGTGCATTGACAATCTGGTCACCGGTCGCGATAACACGCGTCTTCAGCAGATAATGGGTTCCATCGCGGTGTTTATACAGCTTGGAACCCGCCGGCACCTTGCCGTTGCGTGCTGCTTCGACATCATTCGTGATATCTACAGCGCGATATTCGAGCGTTGCTGTAGCACCCAGGATGCGCTTGGCCGCAGCGGTATCCTGCACACCAGGCAATTGCACAACCACCCGGCTATCACCCTGCTGCTGGATAATAGGTTCAGCGACACCCAGCTCATTCACACGATTACGCAGCGTGGTAATATTCTGCTGCAGTGCCAGCTTGCGTATTTCCCGAACTTCGTTGTCGCTTAGCGTAATCCCCAGCGGGTAGCTGTTGTCTTCATCGATTTCACTGAGCTGCAGGTCACGATACTCATTATGGATAATCTCTGTACCCTGTGCCCGGTCTTCTGCGTTACGGAACTTCACTACAAGCTGATCATCCCTGACGCGAATACTGACATAACGCACCTTTTCCTTGCGCAACACGGTGCGCAGATCCGACGAATAGCGCTCAAGCGCCTTGTCGACAGCCGCAACCATATCCACTTCCATAAGGAAGTGCACACCGCCACGCAGATCCAGACCGAGATACATAGGCAAGGCATTGATACCCTGTAGCCAGGCCGGCGTTGATGGCGCGAGGTTTAGTGCAACGATATAGTCACTGCCGAGAACATCCTTGATGACGTCTGCAGCGGCGAGCTGGTCTTCAGTGTTTCCAAAACGAATCAATAGCCGGTCCTTTTCGGACTTCTCTACCGACTTTGACTGCAAGCCACTGTCGGCCAGCCGTGTTTCAACCAATCCGACCAGTGTTTCTCCCAACACTGCGTTGCGGCCGGAAGAAACCTGTACCGCCGGGTCTTCGCCATACAGATTGGGCAATGCATACACGATACCCACAGTGAGTAGCACGATGAGTAATAGATATTTCCAGGCGGGATACTGATTCATGAGTAATTCTTTACTTTCGCTTTAGATGATTACAGTTCTTTGGAGGTGCCCTTGGGCATCAGGTTGGCCACCGCCTGCCGCTGCACCTTGACTTCGACATTTTCAGCTACTTTGACTTGCACAAAGTTTTCACCGACTTCGGTGATCCGGCCGAGCAAGCCGCCGTTGGTTACCACTTCATCGCCTTTGGACAAGCCTGCTACCATCTTCTTGTGTTCCTTGGCCCGTTTTGTCTGAGGACGAATCAGCAGAAAATAGAACACCACAAAAATCAGCACCAGGGGCAAAAACTGCATGAGTGCATCGGATTGCGCCTCGGCCGCCGGGGCCGCTGCCAGTGCGTCGCTGATAAAAAAGCTCATAATTGATGTCCTTGGCTCTAGTTGTTCAACTCAACCGCCCGGGGTGGCCGGGCAAATACTAAAGCGCGCTATTATGGCATAGCTGGCGGCGAATGGTGTCTTTTTGTCATAAAACTCGCCATAAAATCGCCAAATCGATTAGCCTCGATAGCCGCCCGCATGTCCGCCATGAGGCGCTGGTAATAGCGCAGATTATGCACCGTATTCAGGTGCGCCCCCAGAATCTCGTTGCACTTGTCGAGGTGGTACAGGTAAGCGCGACTGTAGTGCTTGCAGGTATAGCAGTCACATTCCGGGTCAAGCGGAGCGGTATCATCGCGAAAACGAGCGTTTCTCAGACGTAACACGCCTGCAGAAGTGAAAATATGCCCATTTCTGGCATTGCGTGTCGGCAAAACACAATCGAACATATCGATACCCAGCGCCACAGCCTCGACGATATCCTCCGGCGTACCCACGCCCATCAGGTAACGCGGCCGGTCAACCGGCATCAGCGGCCTGAGCGCATCGAGCACCTGGATGCGCTCCTCGTGAGGCTCACCGACCGACAGTCCGCCTATGGCGTAGCCGTCAAATCCGATTTCTGTCAGCCCGTCCAGCGATTCCTGCCGCAGGTCCGGGTACATGCCACCCTGGACAATACCAAACAGCGCAGCCGGGGAATCGGCATGCGCGTCGCGACTGCGCCGGGCCCAGCGCAGCGATAACTGCATTGACGCCGCCGCCTGATCACGATCAGCCGGGTACGGCGTACATTCGTCGAAAATCATGACGATATCCGCACCCAGTTCGTGCTGCACTGCCATGGACTCCTCTGGCCCCAGGAACACCTTGTCACCATTGACCGGCGACCGGAAGTGCACGCCAGCTTCGGTGATCTTGCGCAAATTACCGAGGCTGAAAACCTGAAAGCCACCGGAATCTGTCAGAATCGGCCCTTGCCAGTTCATGAAGTTGTGCAGGTCACCGTGACGACGAATGATTTCAGTCCCCGGGCGCAGCATGAGATGGAAGGTGTTACCCAGCAGGATCTGCGCTCCAGTGTCTGCAACCTCTTCCGGCCGCATTCCCTTGACCGTACCGTAGGTGCCAACCGGCATGAAGGCCGGCGTTTCCACTTCACCACGCTCGAAGCTCAAGCGGCCGCGCCGCGCCGCGCCCGAGCTTGCCAGTAGTTTATATTTCATGCGCTATCCTGACGCTGCAAAAACATCGCATCACCGTAACTGAAAAATCGGTAGTTTTGCCTGACAGCATGCTGGTACGCCATCATCACCGGCGCATGGCCGGCAAACGCCGCCACCAGCATCAACAGTGTCGACCGAGGCAGGTGAAAGTTGGTAAGCAGGGCATCGACCACCTCGAACTTGTACCCTGGCGTGATAAACATACGTGTGTCGCCACACATTGGCATCAGCTTGCCACTTTGCGCTGCGGACTCCAGACTGCGCACCACCGTCGTACCCACGGCCACTACACGCCCGCCGCGTTCCCGCGTCGCTGCAACAGCGTCGCAAACGGCCTGATCCACCTCAACGTACTCGGCGTGCATAACATGGTCTTCCAGGCGTTCGACACGTACCGGTTGAAAGGTGCCCGCGCCGACATGAAGAGTGACGAAGGCGGATTCGACACCCTGCGTCTGTATTGACTCCAGCAACTCCGCATCAAAGTGCAGTCCAGCTGTCGGCGCCGCGACTGCACCGGGGTAACGCGCGTACAGTGTTTGGTAGTCAGTACGGTCCGCGCGCTCGTCAGCGCGCTGTATATAAGGCGGCAATGGTACGTGGCCATGTGTTTCCAGCAATTCGAGTACTGGCGTATCGCTGTTAAAAACCAGCTCAAATAGCTCGTCCTTGCGCCCGGACACTGTCACCGGCAAATCTGCGTCGCCCAGGAACAGCTGGCTACCCGGGCCCGGTGATTTACTGGCACGCACATGTGCGAGCGCACGATGCTCATCCAGAATGCGCTCCACCAGTACTTCGACTTTGCCGCCTGTCGCCTTTCGACCGAGCAGGCGTGCCGGGATGACCCTGGTATTGTTGAACACCAGCAAGTCCCGTTCATCAAGCAGCTCAGGGAAATCAACCATGTGCCGGTCCCGCAACCCGCCCTCCGGCTGAAGTTCCAGAAGCCGGCTACTGCTACGCGGATCTGCGGGATGATCCGCAATCAACGCTTCAGGCAGCGGATAATCGAAGTCACTGACGTGCATGGCGCGGCATGGTACCACAGCAACTGACGACCACCGCGGCAGCACTGGCCATTGCCACCACGCGTGGAATCCTTATACTGGCGCGTTCCCTCGCCGGGGTGGCGGAACTGGTAGACGCGCCGGATTCAAAATCCGGTTTCTTTACGGAAGTGTGGGTTCGATTCCCACCCTCGGCACCATTCAAACTAATACTTTCTGCACTCGCGGCAAGCAAGCCATCTACATAACACAGATCACGACTGGCTCGCGATGGGACGCTGCCGGAAAAACCGTCATTACTGATAGCCAGACTCCTGATAACCTGTCAGCCTCCTGACAAACCCGGACTTTCAGCAAGAAATCATTCTACTGGCAACAAAAACGGGAATTCGCGTAGCATGTATGGCTCAAATGCTTCCAGAGACACTGCGTGCCAGATTCATCCAAGACAGATTTACCCAGGCTCCCGGTCGTCGGTGTTGTACCGATGGCTGGACAGGCAACGCGCCTCGCTGACCTGACCTGTAGCAAGGAAATTCTTCCGGTTAAGTTCAGTCACAGCCCGGACACCCCGCAACAACAACCCAAAGCCGTGTGCGAACACCTGCTGGGCCAAATGCACAGCGCGGGCATACAGGATATCTATATCGTTATCCGCGATGACAAGTGGGATATACCGTCTTTTCTCGGAGACGGGTCACGCCTGGATCTGCGGCTCGCTTACCTGATGATGGGCCGTCCTTTCGGAACACCGTATAGTGTTGACCAGGCCTACGCCTTTGTTCGTGACCGCCGGGTGGCAATGGGCTTCCCCGATATGTGTTTTAATAGCCCGGAAATCTTTGCGAAATTACTGGCGCACCAGGAGATATCAGAGGCAGATCTGGTGCTTGGCATTTTCCCCGCCGACCGGCCGGAAAAAGTCGATATGCTGGAGCTGGGCGCTGACCACCGGATTAAGCAACTTGTTATAAAGCCCGTGGAAACGACACTAAAAAAGACCTGGGGAGTAGCGATATGGACCCCGGTTTTCACTGAGTTCATGCACACTTTGCTGGACTCACACCAGCACACGGCTGATCGAGCACCCGAACTGTATATCGGTGACGTAGTTCGCGCCGCCATACAGACCGGAATGAATGTCCAGGGCATACCGGTCTCCGAACAGCCATTTATCGATATCGGCACCCGGGAAGACCTGGAAAGAGCATCTGATTGACATCAGACAGCTTTATTACAAATATTTAGTCTCCCTGGCACCAAATTCGCGGCACTTTATTATCCGCTTGCTGCCTGATAACTCAACTTGAACTGCACATAAAGCCATCGAGGTAACGGCATGAATACTGATAACGCATTGAAAACGGAATCGGCACCGGCACATACCGCCCAGACCGCTTTCAATCGCCTGCGCAAGGAACTGAACGATTGCATCATCGGTCAGGAGGCACTGGTCGAACACTTGCTGATTGCGCTGCTGGCCGATGGTCATCTGCTGGTTGAGGGTGCCCCCGGCCTTGCCAAGACCACTGCAATCAAGGAATTGGCTCAACGCATTGATGGTGACTTCCACCGCCTGCAGTTCACACCTGACTTGCTACCTGGTGACCTGACCGGCACGGATGTCTACCACCCGCAGGATGGCAGCTTCAGTTTTCAGCAGGGACCGATCTTCCACAACCTGGTACTGGCCGATGAAATCAACCGCGCGCCTGCCAAGGTACAGTCTGCACTGCTTGAGGCTATGGGAGAACGACAGATTACCGTTGGCCAGACAACCTACCACCTGCCACGACTGTTCCTGGTCATGGCCACACAGAACCCGATAGAGCAGGAAGGCACTTATCCGTTGCCGGAAGCACAACTCGACCGCTTCTTGATGCACGTGCGCATCGGTTATCCACAGGTAGACGCCGAGAAACGTATCCTTGAACTGGCGCGCCGGCGTGCACGGCATGGCGCAACCGACAGTAGCGAAAATGCCGCCCACGTTACCCAGGAGCAGATATTCGATGCGCAGCAGCAAGTCCTGGATATGCACATGGCGCCCGCTGTGGAGGAGTATCTGGTCCAGTTACTACTGGCATCGCGCGACCCCTCACCCTACGGTGAAGACCTGGCCCGCTGGGTCAACTACGGCGCCAGCCCGCGCGGCACCATTGCGCTGGATCGCTGCGCACGTGCCCGTGCCTGGCTGAACCGCCGCGACTTCGTCTCACCGGATGATGTGCAGGCAGTCGCCTACGACACCCTGCGCCACCGCATCCTGGTGTCTTTTGAAGCCGAAGCGGAAGGCATCGATGCTGACCGTGTTATCCAGGAACTCATCAAGCGTGTCCCGGTGTCCTGATGCCAACCATGTCCGATGGTGTACAGCCCAGCAGCGATGAACTGATTCGCCTGCGCCTGCTGGCCCGTGACCTGCCTTTAAACCAGCACCATGCGTTACGAAGCGTGATCGTCGGTTGCCATCGTTCACAGTTCCGCGGCCGCGGCATGGATTACGAGGAGTCACGCAGCTATCAGCCCGGCGACGACATACGCAACATGGACTGGCGGGTTACCGCACGTTCCGGTCGCGCCCACGTAAAAGTCTACGAGGAAGAACGCGAGAGGCCGGTTGTCATCATGGCCGATTTCGGCCCGGGAATGTTTTTCGCCACCCAGGGCGCATTCAAAAGCATAATTGCCACCCGCGCGGCTGCATTAATTGCCTGGGCCGCCATTCAAAACGGCGACCGTATAGGCGCACTACTCTATAACGGAAAACATCATGAGCTGCGGCCAACAGGCGGTCAGCGCGGCGCACTGCGCCTGATCCGCGAACTGGTAACCGCAGCCGATCCCGCCAACACTACTCCCGCCACGGTTCACAACAGCAGTAGTTTTAATGGAGCTTTGTCGCGCCTGCGCCGTGTTGCGCGCCCGGGCAGCCTGGTGTTTATGCTCAGCGACTTTTACCAGTTCGATGCGGACAGCAAACAACACTTGCAACTATTGCGCAGGCATAACGACGTCGTTGCCTGTCAAATACTGGATCGCCTGGAACTACAGCCTCCCGCACCCGGCCGTTACCCAATTAACTACGCGGGCCAACAGGGCATTCTGGACACCCGCTCCAGAACGCAGCGAGAAGCCTGGACACAACACTTCGCCGAACGACGGCAGCATGTCAGTGATCTGATGCAACAGTGTGCCGTACCACTGATCCGCCTGAATACAGCCGACGACGTTGCCCAAAGCCTGCGCCAGGCACTAACACGCCCTCAGCTCTCGAATACCGGAGCCGTTGCATGACACCTTCTCCACTTTCCGCTATCGACCTGCGTGATATTCATGCCGCGGCCGCACCTGAATTCTGGCCGCCCGCACCGGGCTGGTGGTTGCTTGCCATCGCGCTTATCGGAATAACCGTTTTCGGTACCAGAACCCTGATTAGAACCTGGCGTCTAAGACAACTGCGACGCAGCATACTTGGAGAGCTGGATAATATAGACGCTCGCAGCCCTGCCGAAGTAGCCACTTACGTATCCACGCTGCTGCGCCGGGTCGCGCTCATGCGCTTTGAACGCAGTGAGGTTGCTTCGCTGAGCGGTGATGCCTGGCTATCTTTTCTCGACCGGACTGGAGGAAACGGCGCCTTCTCCAGTGGTATCGGCAATGTACTCGCCACAGCACCCTATGCCGCACATGATATCGACGATGCAGACAGCGAAGCACTGTTGTCACTGGCACGTCAGTGGATAGGTCAGAACCTTAAGAGGCGCTCATGAGTATCGACTTCGCCTGGCTCTGGGCGCTGGCCGTTTTACCCCTGCCTTTCATCGCTGCCCTGCTGCTGCCGCGCACCACAGCACAATCTGTGCCGGCACTGAAACTGCCATTTGATGGTGCATTGGCAACCGCTGTGTCAACCCGGCATGCATCGCCCAACCGCTTGCGGCTGATACTGGCAACCCTGGCGTGGGTGTTACTGGTGATTGCCGCTACTCGTCCACAGTTCATTGGCGAACCCTTGCAACTACCTGTCAGTGGTCGCGACCTGATGCTGGCTGTGGACATCTCCGGCAGCATGCAGGCAGAAGATATGATGATCCGTAATCACGTCAGCTCCCGGCTGATGGCCGTGAAAGCCGTTGCCGGTGAATTCATCGACAAACGCGATGGCGACCGTCTCGGTTTGATCCTGTTTGGCGACCAGGCCTATCTGCAAACACCGTTAACCTTCGACAGGAAAACCGTTCGAACCCAATTGAACGAAGCCGCCATCGGTCTGGCCGGCAAGCGTACTGCAATCGGCGATGCCATAGGTCTGGCAGTCAAACGGTTACGCGAACAATCACAGGACAATCGTGTGCTTTTGCTGCTGACCGACGGCGACAACACCGCCGGGCACCTCGAACCGATGAAAGCGGCAGAGCTCGCCGAGCGTGAGCGGGTACGCATCTATACTATTGGCATCGGTGCCGACGAAATGGTTGTGCAGGGTATTTTCGGCCGCCAGCGTGTTGCCAATACTGAACTCGACGAACGCACCCTGACCGCTATTGCCGAAACAACCGGTGGCCGTTATTTCCGTGCCCGTGACACCGGCGAATTACAACAAATTTACCGGCTGATCGATGATATTGAACCGGTCAGTGAAGACCAGCAGACCTTTCGACCCGTTAGTGAACTGTACCGCTGGCCGCTGGCTGCAGCCGTCCTGATTACGTTGCTCATTGCATTGACCCGCCTGCCATGGCGGCAACGCCTGTATGAACACCAGGCTGACCATGCCTGAACAGTTTCATTTTCTGCAACCGATCTGGTTTCTGGGATTAATTCCCATGGCACTGCTGCTGTGGTGGCTGCCGCGCGCCAGCCATAACGATAGTAGCTGGCAACGTGCCTGCGAAAGCCACCTGCTGCCTTATCTGCTGAACAAGCCGGTACAGGCCTTCAGCCAGCTACCCATGTTGCTGCTTGCCGCTGGCTGGATGCTTGCCATGTTCGCATTGGCTGATCCGGCCTGGCATAAACAGCCGCAACCGGTGTACCGCAGCCAGGACGCAGCCGTGGTAGTACTGGACCTGTCACGCTCCATGCTGAGCAGCGACCTGGCACCATCGCGGCTGGAACGCGCTCGCTACAAGGTAGCCGATATCCTCAAACGACGCGACGAAGGTCAGACCGGACTGGTCGTGTTCGCCGGCGATGCCTTTACTGTTTCACCGCTGACCAGTGATAACAGTACCATTCAATCACTGCTCAAACCGTTGCACCCTGATTTGATGCCGATTCAGGGTAGCCGTGCCGATCTCGGGATTCACCAGGCGGGTGAACTGCTGCGACAGGCGGGTATTACCAGGGGTGAAATCCTGTTGGTCACCGATGGCTACAGTGATACACGAGCACTAAAACTGGCGACTGAACTAAACCGTGAGGGATACCGACTTTCGGTATTGGGTGCAGGTGGTGATAAACCTGCGCCGATACCTGACGGGCAAGGTAGCTTCATGCGTGACAGCAGTGGTGAAGTAGTCATGCCTGCACTGGACAGCGAACAACTGCAACGCCTGGCAAGCGCCGGCGGCGGCAACTACAGCCGCCTGACTGCAAACGATAATGACCTTGCCCGCATTCTGGTTACGCAGACACCAGGACTGAATACAGAACTTGAACAGACTGAGCAGGCTTCCGATATATGGCAATCACAGGGCCCCTGGCTGGTACTGGCATTGTTACCACTGGCAGCACTGGCGTTTCGCCGCGGCTGGTTACTGACACTGCCAGTGGTTGCAATAACTATACTCGGCAGCCTGCCGCAGCCAGTGATGGCTTCGGTCTGGGATGACCTCTGGCAGCGCCGTGACCAGCAAGCCAACAAGGCACTGCAGGCCGGCGATCTGGAAAGTGCCCAACAGCTCGCTGAGCACCCCTTACGACGGGGCGAAGCCGCTTACCGCGCCGGAAACTATGAAAATGCACTGACATCTTTCAGCGACAATAAAAGCCCGCAAAGTAATTACAACCGCGGTAACACGCTGGCACAACTGGGGCAGTATGAAGAAGCTATCGCCGCCTACGATGAAGCACTGGCGGTCAACCCCGACATGGCAGATGCAGCGCACAACAAGGCTGAACTGGAGAAACTGTTACAGCAACAGCAACAGCAGCAGCAGGAGCAAGCAGCAAGAGCAAGGCGAGAATAGCCAGGAACAGGGTGAATCCGGGCAAGCTGACGAAAACCAGACTGGCGATGCGACTGAAGATCCAGCAGATTCACAGCAGGCAGATAACAGCGGCGAACAGGAACAGTCAGACAACGACACAGACGCACAGCAACCGGCTCAACAGAGCGATGGCGATCAGGAGAATGCCAGCGACTCCGCAGATCAGCCAGTGACCGCGGATCAACAGCATGAATCCGAAACACCGGTCGATAAAACTGCAACTGCTGACACGCAAGCAGATACCGCCAGTTCCGAGCAGCAACAGGCCGATGAGCGCTGGCTGCGTCGCATTCCTGATGACCCGGGCGGCCTGTTACGCAGAAAGTTTCTCTACCAGTACAGTCAACGCGAGGCGCAGCAGTCAGGCGCAGCCCGACAGGCCTGGTAGTTTTTGATTCAGGAGTAACTACATGAATCGTACCGCACCCAAATACTCAACGCGCAGGTATGCGTTTGTTCAGCAGTCGCTCGGTTTTCTGGCAATACTTGTCGCGCTACTGGCTATGCCCGGATTGCTCCAGGCTGCCGTGACAGCCACCCTGGAGCGAGACACGATCTATGCAGGCGACACTATCACCTTGCGCATCACCACTACCGGCAATCAACAGGGCGAACAACCCGACCTTACTCCACTGCAGAAAGATTTTGAGGTACTGGGCACCAGCAGTAGCCGTCGGCTCCAGATCATCAATGGCCAACGTTCCGATAAAGATGAATGGTTGATTGAACTTGCGCCTCTTCGTAGCGGCACCCTTTCGATTCCACCGCTTAGTGTCAGGAACAGCGTCACCCCGGCACTCACGGTTCAGGTCAAGGAACAACCGGCGGCATCAACTGCGCAAGCTGGCCAGCCTGTGTTTGTCACTGCAGAGATCAACCCGCCCGAGGGTGACACCTATGTCCAGCAGCAGATTCTCTACACCACTCGCCTTCACTACAGGGTACCTCTAACCGAGGGCAGCCTTAGCGATCCCCGGATAGAGAATGCCGTGGTTGAACGCCTTGGCAAAGATCACCAGTACAAAACCACAATTGATGAGCACAGCTACCAGGTAGTAGAACGGCGCTATGCAATATTCCCGGAACATAGCGGCGAACTGGGCATTGGAGCCACTGTTTTCACAGGCCGCATGGTATCAACTTCAGGTCAGCGTTCGCGCTTTGGCAACCTGGATAGCATGATGGAACGCATGCTGAGTCAGAGCGGTTTAGGCGACAGCCTGGTTGCCGGCAAGCGCATCCGGCTACGTAGCGATGAACTGACGCTGGATATAAAACCACGCCCGGACAACTACGCCGGCACACATTGGTTACCCAACCAACAATTGGTAATACGTGACAGCTGGGCAGAATCACCGCCGGTAGTACGCGCCGGCGAGCCCGTCACCCGCACGCTGACACTCGAAGCCAAAGGCCTGGAAGCCTCGCAGTTGCCAGACCTTGATCCGGCAGTATCCGGCACTCTGCGGGTTTATCCGGAACAGCCTGAATTAACTAACCGTAGCGATGGCAACTGGATCTATGGCCGCAGCGAACAGCGCTTTACCTATGTCGCCGCCCAGCCCGGCAAACTCGAGCTGCCGGAGGTTCGCATTGACTGGTGGGACAGCATTAATGATAAACCACAGACGGCAGTACTTCCCGCCTGGGAGATCATGGTGGAGGCTGGCACTGGTGAACCCGCCACGGCAAGCACTGGCAACCAAACAGAAACGACGGCGACCGATTCACCTGTTCAGTTCAGCGATACCCGGGACAAAGTCATCCCTGTGCAACACGCACCACGAGAGTCACTCTATTGGATGACCGGCGGTGGACTGGTCGCGCTGGCGGTTCTGGTGGCAATTACACTGGTACGCAGGCGCCGGCCACCAGTTCCCGATATTCCCGGGACGACACCGGCAACGTCAGGCACCATCGATAACATTACACTGGCTCACACGCGTCAAGCGTTGCAAGATGCCTGTACCAGGGACGATGCACAAACCGCGGCGCGTGCTCTGCTTGACTGGGCAGCAGCCACCTGGCCGCATCAGCCGCCACGCAGCCTGGGCGCCCTGGCCGGGCGTGTTGACCGGGGGGCCAGTGCTATTCGGGACCTGGAACGAGCGCTATACAGCCCCGACAACAACAGCTGGAGCGGTCAACCGTTGTGGAAGACTTTTATGCATGGGCTGCAAACAGCGGAGAAATCGACAGATACCAGACAAGCGCGCAACAGCGCTCCCCCTCTCTATCCGGACTGGAATCAAAGAATCGGCTGACGCGAATCTCCGGGCAAGACTGATATTTCAAAGGATGCGCAAGCCCGCATCATATTGAGCGTAAAACAATGCCGCCACCGGGGTGACGGCAAACTGCTGCAGAGAGAGGAAATCAGGTTACAAGTCAGGCAATCAATCGTGATCACTGTACGGCTGATTATGGATTGCCAGATAAAACACGACAACCGACATCACCAGCGACATAACAAATCCACTGATTGTAAAAGCGTCAATAATCATAACGGTCTCCCTGTGACTTGCTTCAAAGTAATGCGAAAACTGCATTTACTTGTATGTTGAGGACACAATAGGCAAAACCTGTTACAGAAGTATTTCACTGTCGCAAGCAAATGTAACAAGTTGTAACAGCGCCAAGTCACTGACCGTTAAGGCTAAATCTGCTAAGCTCTACTATCATGCAACAGCAAAACAATCGAATTCTGGTAGTCGACGATGATCCCGGCCTGAGGGACTTGCTCAATCGCTACCTCGGTGAACAGGGTTTCGTCGTTGCCGGCGTGGAGAACGCTGAAGATATGGACCTCTATCTCGCGGACCATGGCGTGGACCTGCTTATCCTGGATCTGATGCTGCCGGGGGAAGATGGCCTGAGTATCGCGAAACGTATACGTGCCGATGGCAAGCTCCCTATCCTGATATTGTCTGCACGCAGCGACGATGTTGACCGCATCGTTGGTCTTGAGGTGGGCGCCGACGACTACCTCCCAAAACCGTTTAATCCAAGAGAGCTGCTCGCCCGCATACGTGCCATCCTGCGCCGCCAGCACTCGGCACCGGGTGAAACGGCAGAATCCGAAAATCGCGAGTCAAGAGAGTTTGGCCCATTCCTTGTCGACCTGAATACCAGGACCGTCATGCGCGGCGACGAAAACATCGAGCTCACCAGTGGTGAGTTTGCCTTGCTGCAAGTATTCCTGGACCACCCCAATCGTGTGCTGAGTCGCGACAGTCTCATGGACATGCTCAAAGGCTACGACCGCTCTCCTTTTGATCGCAGCATTGACGTAAAGGTCGCGCGTCTACGACGCAAGATTGAGTCCGTCCCGACGGAGCCCGTGTACATACGCACAGTATGGGGCGAAGGTTACCTGTTTTCACCTGAAGCAGCGGTGGAGTCACATTGAACATTGCTCTACGTCCAAAGACGATATTTGCACGGACCGGCCTGATACTGGCAGCTGCACTAAGTACCTTTCTTGTCTTTATCGTCACCATTGTGGTGGTACTCCTGCTAATACCTATTGCCAGACAGGGCGCCGATGACCTGGCAGTGTTGATGGTTTTCGCAACCGAAACATGGGCTGAATTGCCGGCGCCTATGCGGCCGATGTTTGAACGTGAATTGCTCGATAATTATGAGATCAAGCTCACGCCAACGGATACTGAACTACCGCATTTTCACAGCCCCTTGCCGTTCCTGTTTTTTCTTGAGAAGGCATTGCAGCAGCGGCTGAACAGGCCCACGCATATCATGCAGAGTGATAACGGGGAAACCTGGTACTGGTTTAATATTCCAACCAAAGCACAAACTGTTCAGGTTGGCATTCCGCGAAGTCGCATCGGCGCGCATCCGCCGCTGGCTGTTCTGCTTGTGTTACTGACAGGCACAATTGTCAGCCTGACCACATCGGTTTTTCTCGCCAGGCGTCTCACACGGCCACTGGTACAGTTATCGACAGCAACGGAACAGATTGCCAAGGGTGATTACCTGGAACCGCTCCCCGAGTCGGGCCCCGAAGAGATGGCCTCACTGGTGCGCAACTTCAACCGGATGTCGAAAGAGATTACCGCTCTGCTGGCTAACCGGACCACATTACTTGCCGGGATCTCACACGATTTGCGGACCCCTATTACGCGGGTACGCCTTGCGCTGGAACTGTTCCCTCCTGATACAACTCCGGAGCTGGTAGAGGGGATACACCTTGACCTGGAGGAAATGGATCGACTTATCGGGCAGGCGCTCGAACTTGCCAGGGGGCTTGACCCGCAACCTGCAGATGAAATCGATCTTCGGGATTTCGTTGATGGAATTGTGGTCGACCTCCGCAGGGGCGATGCCAACATCGAATGGTCGCCCAGGAAATGCTGTATATGTGAAGTGGAAACGTTACCACTCCGACGGGTGGTCACGAACCTGATTGATAACGCGATCCGCTACGGTGAAGACAAGCCGGTGACAGTGCAGTGTGACTGCGAAGATACCAGCGCAATTATCCAGATACTGGACCGTGGACCAGGCATTCCACACGCAGAGCGTGAAGCTGTATTTCAGCCGTTCCATAGAATGGAATCATCTCGAAGCCGTTTTACCGGTGGCAGCGGCCTGGGCCTGGCTATTGCGCAGCAACTGTGCGACGCAAGAGGCTGGAGAATCCAGCTCCTGCCCAGGGAAGGTGGTGGCACCAACGCCAGGCTCGAATTTCCCGTAAAAGCGGAAAAGACCCGAGTTCCGGACTGAAGTCTACTGAAGTCGTACGCTACCCTTTTTGGGGCGAACGAGTGAACTGATGCACAATTCACGTGCCACGCCGCACAGCAGTAGTGCATTGTTTATAACAGGTCGACATGCGTCGTGTATGACTTATAATCCATACCCTTGCAGCTTATGCCCGGCTGCAGGCACCGCCACTTGAGATGGGAGAGCTCATGTCCGGAACCCGTTTTGCACTCGAAGTCCAACCCAGAATTCCGGAAAAACTGCGCCGACTGGAAGAACTTTCCAACGATCTGCTGTACAGCTGGGACCGGACGGTACGTTCACTGTTCTTTCGCCTCGACCCGGTACTGTGGGAAACCTGTGGCCACAACCCGAAACTGTTTCTGCGACGCATTTCCCAGCAGCGCCTCGATGATGCCGCCGAAGATCGCATCTATACCGAAGCCTATAACCGCGCGCTATCGACCTATGACACCTACGTTCAGGAAGGTCAGCGCAGTACTATCAACGAATATCTTAACCCCAAAAAAGACCTGGTGGCCTATTTCTGTGCCGAATTCGGACTGCATGAAAGTCTACCGATCTATTCCGGTGGTCTCGGCATCCTCGCAGGAGATCACTGTAAGGCAGCCAGCGACCTGGGTATTCCATTCGTCGCCGTCGGTATGCTCTATCGACAGGGTTATTTTATTCAAACCATCGACGAACATGGCAATCAGGTTGCGCACTACAACACCACCAATTTTGATCAGTTGCCGCTACGGCCCGCCTGCAACGAAACCGGCTGTGAACTCCACGTCAAAGTCGAATTCCCGGGCCGTGATGTACTGCTGAAAATCTGGGAGGCTCGCGCCGGTCACATCAAGCTCTATCTGCTTGACAGTGATCTACCCGAAAATGATGAAGCCGACCGTGCCATTACCTATCAGCTCTATGGCGGCGATATCAATACCCGCATCCAGCAGGAAATAGTCCTGGGCATCGGTGGTGTGCGCGCGCTTCGACTGATGGGCCTGGAGCCCACCGCCTGGCATATCAATGAAGGACATGCAGCCTTCCAGATACTGGAACGCTGCCGCGAACTGGTTGCCACGGGCCTGAATTTCGGCTCCGCACTGGAACAGGTTGCCGGTTCCACCGTGTTTACCACGCACACGCCGGTACCCGCGGGACATGACATCTTTGATCACAGCCTGGTATCCAGCTATTTCGGTGAATATGCATCCGAGCTCGGGATCTCGATGGAAGAATTCCTTGCGCTGGGCACCAACCCGGACAGTGCAGGCCGTTTTAACCAGACGATACTGGCGCTGCACGGTTCTCGTTTCCATAATGGCGTCAGCCGTATTCACGGTAATGTTGCCTCACACATGGAAGGTTATGTCTGGCCACAGATCCCCAATAATGAGAATCCCATGCGCTATGTCACCAACGGTGTTCATGTGCAAACCTTCCTCGCCCACGAATGGGGCAACATGTACGACATGCGCTTCGGTATGGAATGGCGCAATGAACTGTTGAATGACGACTACTGGGAACGAATCGACGAAATTCCAGATCACAGTTTCTGGAGTCAGCGCCAGTCACTGAAATCGGAACTGCTCAACTATGTACGCCACCGGGTCGTGCTGCAATCACGTCGCAACCGTTGCGGCGAAGCGTTGATTGACCGCATCACGCGCCTGCTCAGCCCGCATGAAGCCGATATTCTCACCATTGGTTTCGCGCGCCGCTTTGCCACCTATAAACGCGCAACACTGCTGTTTTCCGATCCGGAGCGTCTGGCCCGCCTGCTCAACGATCCGGACCGCCCTGTGCTGCTGATTTTTGCCGGCAAGGCGCACCCCAGCGACCAGCCCGGGCAGCAGTTGATACAGGTGATACATGAGTTCTCACGTCGACCCGAGTTCATCGGCAAAATCCTTCTGCTTGAAGGCTATGACCTGTCGCTGGGACGTAAACTGGTCTCCGGCGTTGACGTTTGGCTGAATACACCTGAATACCCCATGGAAGCCAGCGGCACATCCGGGCAGAAAGCCGGCCTCAATGGTGTCATCAACCTCAGCGTCCTCGACGGCTGGTGGGGCGAAGGCTATAACGGTGAAAATGGCTGGGCGATCACACCGCACGACCAGCACTATGACGCCGGTTTCCGTAACCAGGAAGAAGCCAACGAATTACTCGATATACTCGAGCATCAGGTCATTCCTCTTTACTACGACCGCAACGGACATGGTTTCTCGGATGGCTGGGTACAGATGTCCAAGGCCTCAATGAAATCAACCCTGCCGCAGTTCAACTCTCAGCGTATGGTAATGGATTACATTCGCAGCTTTTATGGCCCGGCTGTTGAGCAGGGAAAAAACCTGGCCCGGAATCGTCACAAGGGCGCCAGGGATCTGGCCACATGGAAAGCCAAGATACATATGCTGTGGCCATCGGTCGCACTGCGCCGTGTAGACGAGGCAAAGCGCGCCGTAACCGCCGGGGACAAGGTAAGAGTTCAAGTCGCCGCGCATCTGGGTGACTTGTCACCCAAAGACGTTCGCCTCGAATGTGTTATCGGCATCAAGGACGAGCACAGTGAATTCCAGACCAGCGACTATTTCGGCTTCACCGCGAGCAAGAAGCTGGACACCGGCGAGACCTTGTTCGTGCTCGATCTGGACCCACCGTTGCCGGGCCTGCAATTCTACCAGATCAGAATGTATCCCTGCCATGATCTGCTCAGCCACCGGTTTGAAACCGGCTGCATGATCTGGCTGAAGTGAAGGCGCAATAACAGCTCTACGGCGCCCGCCCGTAGAGCTGTATCCACTCGCGTAGTTGCTGACGCTGCTCATCACGCAACTGCTCCCAGCTGAAACGCCAGGTCCAGTTACCCTCGGTCACTCCCGGCACATTCATGCGGTGTGCTCCATCCAGCTCCAGAATATCCTGTAGCGGGATAACAGCCATACACGCCACTGATGCAAGTGCTGTGCGAACCAGCAAGCCTGGCATGGGTTCAGTGTGAATCACCCAGGTAGTGCCTGACTGTGGCGCGCTGATCCTCTGACAGATCCTGGTACCAGCCCAGCGTCGTGTTGTTATCATGCGTGCCGGTGTAAACCACACCCAGCTCTTCATGATTGTGGGGAAGATAGGGATTGTCTGGGGAACCATCGAAGGCGAACTGGAGGATTTTCATGCCTGGCAGGGCAAACTGTTTTCTAAGCGCCGTTACTTCCGGTGTTATGACACCAAGGTCTTCCGCAACCAGCGGCAGATCACCCAGCACTTGCCTCAACACCTCGAAGAAACTCTCGCCAGGGCCCTGCACCCAGTGCCCGTCAATGGCAGTCTCTGCCTGCGCATCAATTTCCCAGTAGGCTTCAAAACCACGGAAGTGATCGATTCTTACCAGGTCGAACATTTCCATTTGCGAGCGGATACGTTCCAGCCACCAGCCAAAGCCATCCTGCTTCAGATCATCCCAGCGGTAATGCGGATTGCCCCAGCGCTGTCCGGTTTCGGAAAAGTAATCTGGCGGTACCCCGGCGATCACTTCCAGCTTGCCGCGTTCGTCCACTGTAAACCAGTCACGGTGTGCCCAGACATCGGCACTATCGTGAGCAACAAAAATCGGGATATCTCCGAATAGTAAAATACCGCGATCATTCGCGTACTGACGCAACTGTTTCCACTGGCGGTAAAAAAGAAATTGCTCGAAGCGCACCTGTGCGACGGGTGCCGCAAGACGTTTACGCTCGACGTCCAGCGCTTCAGGATCGCGGTCACAAATAGCCCGGGGCCAGTCATACCAGGCCTTGCCGCTGTTAGCACTGCGCAGCGCTTGATAGAGCGCGAAATCATTCAGCCAGCGCGCATGATCGTGCACGAACTGTTTCAGCGCCTGACGATCGTCAGCACTCGCCTTACTCTGAAATCCGTTATACGCCGCGGTTAACCGCACCTTGCGCTGCTCGTCAATATCTCCCGATGCGTCCAGCTCCGCATCATCCAGCCAGCCAAGCTCAACAAGTCCCTGCAAACTGATCAGGCGGTAATCGCCGGCGTGAACCGACAGGCACTGATAGGGTGAGCGATCTTCGTGAGTTGGGCCAAGCGGAAGCGTCTGCCATACGCGCACACCGCAGTCGGCCAGGAAATCGACAAAATGATAGGCTTCTTTTCCCAAATCGCCGTTGCCGACTGTACCGGGCAATGACGTCGGGTGCAGCAATATTCCGGCGCGACGCTCTGCAAACACATCCATGCTGTAAACAGCTCCTACTCTTAACGTCAGTCGTATGCCTGACCGTGGCGCATGGTACCACCCAATGCAGGATCGCCGGAACCACGAGCGAATGTATGCGCCAGATATTCTGGCGGCTCAACACCCAGTAACTCGTAGAGATTCGACAGGTGCAACCGGAACAAGGCTTCAAAGTCGCTGACAGAATCCGCTGGATTGTAATCGCCAAACCACCAGAACCAGTCCGAACCCTCACAAATAGATAACTGCAACTGCGCTGCCACTACCTGATCGCCATCCAGATACCCCTGAGAAAGCGTCCGGTCAAACGCCCGCTTCGCCTCACCCAGCATGTCCCAGCCGCGGTTCTTGTCGCGATCGCCGATCCAGGTTGAGAATGTACCGTACACCCAGGAGCCACTGACCAGCGTCGACAATTGACCAATCTCGACGCCCTCGTCAAGACACTCGGTGAAGGTCGAGAGTTTCAGACTGGGATGGTCGGCGAGTTTTTCGTACAAGGCACGCAGGAAGTAATAACCATTTTCAGGAAAGTGCTCCCAGGCATTTTCGCCATCAAGGATAATCGGCAGCGCCAACTCGCGTCCGGCATTGGCTCCGGCAATATTTTCCAGGTTATGGATAAAGTTGGCGACGGCATCATCGGCATGCCAGGTCGAATAGTTAAACCCGATCTCATCGGAAAGTTTATCGTCGCGGAAAAAACAAACCAGCTTGCCGTCAGCCACCTGGTATCCCTTGAGTACCGCGTCTGCCGCATCCACTGCGGTGTCACCGCAGTCTGCCCCGAGGGTGTTTCTTAACACCGTCTCACCGGTGGCAACCCAACGGAAACCATAACCCTCAAACAACTCGAGTGTCGGCTGACTGACACTGCCTTCGGCCGGCCAGCAGCCCGCAGGCTTGTGCCGGAAATATTGCTCAAATACATTCAGTCCTTCCCGGATATGCCAGTGAGCACGCTGCTCACCCCCCGGGTAGGCTTCCAGCTCGGGTAACTGCACATCCGGCATGGCTTCCCTGGCACTGCTGATATCCAGCATTAACGGAATAATGGGGTGCGCATAGGGCGTGACCGACAATTCAGCCTGGCCACTGGCTGCGAGTGCTGAATAGCGATCAATCACGCCAGAGAGCAGCTCACCGATCAAAACCAGTAATTCACGACGGTCGTGCAGGGTGAAGTTACGCCCTTGTTCCTGCCAGCGCTGAACACGCAGGTCACTGCGGCGTACGGTTTCTGCAATCCAGCCGAGGTGATACCAGAACACCAGGTCAGCCATAAACTGTTCACTGAGATACCGCATATCCGCACAATGGCCCTGACAGAGCCCGGCAATCTCGGCCAATCTCTGGTAGGCAGGGAAACGCTCGATAACACGCTGGTTCACGCGCATACAGGAATCGATCAATTCATGCTTGCGGTCGTCACGGGTGGGCAGTACCGGCGCAACCAGTGCTGCCAGCAAAGGATCCCGGATTGACTTGTGATCACGTAGAAATCCGCTGATCTGGGCGGCATAGTCATCCAGTTGTTCGAGCAGAACCGGCGCGAAGTTGATTACTGCGCGGGCCGTCGGCACCGCTTCCAGATGCACCGCCATATCAATATAGTCTTTGATAGCGTGCAGGTAAGTCCAGGGCAACCGATATTCACCACTGATCAGGTCGCAGTACTGCGGTTGGTGCATATGCCAGCACAGTACAACGCGCAATCGGGTTTTATCGGACATGGTGCAACTCCTGACCGAGCATTTCAGGAGTGACCAGTACCACCCCACCCGGGCTGACGTGGAAGCGCTGGGCATCCGCGGCGTAATCTTCTCCAATCACTGTATCAGTCGGGATCTGACAACCCTTGTCGATAACAGCATTCTGGATGCGGCAGTTACGACCAATCTCCACATCCGGTAACACCACCGCGTGGTTCAGTAACGAGTACGAGTTTACCTTCACATTGGAAAACAGCAGCGAGTGGCGCACAGTTGCTCCGGAAATCACACAACCACCGGAAACCATTGAATCTATTGCCGTGCCGCGCCGGTCTTCATCGTCAAAGACAAATTTTGCCGGCGGCATTTGTTCCTGATAGGTCCAGATCGGCCAATCCTGATCATAGAGATTCAATTCGGGTGTAACACCAATCAATTCCAGGTTAGTCGCCCAGAATGCGTCCACTGTACCAACATCGCGCCAGTAGGCCTGTTGCCCGGTTTGCACGTCACGGAAAGGGTAGGTGAACACCCGGTACTGGTGAATGATCGCGGGAATAATATCGTTGCCAAAATCATGACTGGATTCGGGATTGTCCGCATCCTTGATTAACTGTTCGAAAAGAAAACGGGTATTGAATACATAAATACCCATCGATGCCAGCGAGGTATCTTCGCTGCCCGGCATCGGCGCAGGATTTTCAGGCTTCTCGTTGAATTCCAGTACTCGCCCGTCCCCATCAGTCGTCATAACGCCAAAGGCACGCGCGATGTCCAGATCAACCTCCAGGCAACCCACGGTCATATCAGCACCATGCTCCACATGGTGAGCGATCATTGGACCATAGTCCATTTTGTAAATGTGGTCCCCTGCCAGGATTAGCACATACTCGGGATTATGAATACGAATGATATCCAGGTTCTGATAGATAGCATCAGCCGTACCGGCGTACCAGGATGACTGGATGCGCTGCTGCGCCGGCAGCAATTCGATAAATTCACCGAACTCGCCACGCAAAAACCCCCAGCCCCGCTGAATGTGCTGGAGCAGGGAATGGGCTTTGTACTGAGTCAGAACCCCGACACGACGAATTCCGGAGTTCATGCAGTTGGAGAGAGGAAAATCGATAATTCTGAACTTGCCGCCAAATGGTACAGCGGGTTTGGAGCGCCACAAGGTCAGCTGCTTGAGCCTCGACCCCCGTCCTCCAGCCAGTATCAGTGCCAGCGTGTCGCGGGTAAGACGACTGACAAAACGCGGCGTGGACACAGAATTCATACAGCTTCCCCGATGCAAAGCGACCGTATATCGCCGAAAAACGTTACCGGCTTACCAAGCTGGTCAGGCTATGGTAACACCATGCCAGCATAGCGAAAATTAACACCCTTTATGAACAAAGGTCTTGACCCCCGTCACATACAACCCTGTGAACAGGGAATGTTATTTAACAGGCGGGGGCAATTGGAGCACAACAGCTGCTGGAGTGGTAGTGTCTTGAAAAAGCGACTGTAGCCGCTCTCGTTTGCCTGTATTGTTGTCATTGTCAGCCTAGTCTTCAGAGCACTCCCTGTACACATGGAACCCTGCCACTCCGTGAGCAGTAAAAACCAGTTCATTGATACCCGTTTGAATATAGCCTGACTGGTTGCGGCGGCTTCCCCACCCTGTGAAAATCACCCCTGTTTCCGGATCGAAGTGAAACAAATTTGTTAGCTACTCATACCGCAACAAAAGTTGTTTCTTCCCGCTGACCGCGAACATTATTTGCCCTCTGGTTGAAGTCTGTTCTATAAAAAATCGAGACAGCGCTATCCCTCTATAAGTAAGGGGTGCTTCAGTTCCCAGGGCGCTCGCTCTGTCGTTAAATGATACCGCTGACACTCACAAACGGGCATTTGAAACTTCCAGGCGAACACCTGTTTAGACCCATTTCGGGGAATAGCCGCCTGTTTTGATATAGATCAGTTTGATGCAAGCAGCTTTAGAGTAAATTAAATCGCAATTGCAGCGCCTGGTATCAGGCGGTGCAACTCCTCCTGTTATGGCGGCCTTCGGGCTGCCGTTATTTTACCTGCCCCCCCCTCAGAGCGCCCATCGGCTGTTCTCGATCCGAAGCCGGCGTTCGTAGATTATCGATTTCAGCGGCGCCTGCATGGCCGGCCGGGTACATCCCTGGCGAGACTTTCGCAGAAGGGCACCAAAAATCACTTTCATATCTGCAGAAACAGCCAATCATGTCGGAATTTTATACAATTTATAATATTTTTAACCATTTGTTAATATTAATAATTTATTATATATAAGTCGATATTATTAACATTTTTTATTTTTACCACACAGCCCATATCATCTAAGATGCTTATTTCCCGAATAAATTATGCATTGGCTCGATTCCTGCCTTTTATTAGTAGCTTGACGAAAAACAATAATAGCCTTCCGTCAATAAAAGGAAGGACAAAATGGGGAAGACTGCCGTGAATTTCATAAAATCAGACGTTGGAATCATTACTATCCTGACCATGTTGCTGTTCGCCCTTGTCAGGTCCCAGGATGCAGCCGCGGCGGTGACAGGCGTATTCTCTTAAATATTCACCGGGAAAGCCGATAGAAGTGACAACTGAACGTCCATCTTCTTTCAACAGGCTTTTCTGGTGAATAGCGGTGCTGAAAATTGTTGTCATGAATACCAAGGGTGGCTGCGGTAAAACTACCGTTGCCACCAACCTTGCCAGCTACTGCATTTCGCAGGGCTATGCTACAGACCTGTTTGACTATGATGCCCAGGGATCCAGCACCCAGTGGTTAAAGGCGCGCGATCCGGATTTACCATCCATTCGTGGTGTCGCCGCGCATAAGCCGCCCCAGGCAGGTATTACGCGCTCCTGGCAATTGCGAATTCCTGAACAGACCCGCTATGTTATTCAGGATACGCCAGCCGGACACGTTGGCTTTGATCTTGATGACAGGGTTAGCGAGTCAGATATCATACTGGTCCCGGTACTACCCTCGGCGATCGATATACACTCCACGGCGAACTTCATACGCGATTTACTGCTCGTCGGCAAAGCACGCGCCAGAAACAAACGTATCGCAATTATCGCGAATCGAACCCGGATCCGTACCCGGTCGCTGGACATGCTGGAGCGATTTCTTAGAAACCTGGACATACCCGTCATCGCGCATATCCGGGATACGCAGAACTATGTGCGCGCCGCGGAAAGGGGCATCGGTGTCTGTGAACTCGCAGAACGTGCCGCGCAGAGGGATGTGGTCCCGTGGACAAGCATACTTGACTGGATCCAGCAGTCTGAAAGCGAAACAGTCACCAACTCCGCATCGACTCAATACGCAGCCCCTGCCTGAAATACCGTCAGACACATACTGTTCGATAACTGCCAGCCGGCGCTTTATTACTACCTCAGACTTCAATAACGCGGGTGCCCTTACATCGCTTGCTGGCAGACACCTTGTCCCGGACAGATTTTTTAGCGTCGGCAACCGACCGGGCCACAGCGGCTTCAGCGGCGGCTTCATCTGTCTTGCCCCGGGCAATCAGACGGTCCAACTCCACAAAACAGCTCTTCCTTGTGCTGCCAGTAAACAGGATGAAACCCTTGATGTCAGTTAAGCACCATTTCGCTTGCTTAAGCTTGCACAATACGACGGTACCCAGATCTCCACCTACAACGAAGTCAGCAACACTCCTGGCCTCTGTAAAGTCGAGCTTGATTTTCATGTCGTACCCTCGCGTTCAGTTGCTGGACTCCTGGCGAGCAGGAGAGTATCTGGCCGGCTAAAAATTCGCCTGTGCCAACAGCTAAGCAATAGCCCTGGAGTGTGAAGGTGATGGTGGATTTTCCAGTAATCCCGACGCGCCAATCTGCAGTCAGCAGCAACCGTGGCAAAGGTTGACGCTCGTTCACAGGCGCTCTGTTTAAATCAAGAAACGTGTCGATACCGATCCACTGCGTCAGCATTTGGCGCTGCCAGGAAAAGTTAAGCTCCGCGCAGCTGGACACAATAACAGACAACAGGCTCGATGCCCGTCCCGAGAAATGCGTTGCAGCACCCCTGAGGGAAGAGCCCACCTGTCGACGCAGGTGACAAAACCTGGATTTATTATCCGCAAACTCAACAAAATCACCCGCCAGTGACAGCCAACGAGTATAGTGATGGTAAGCAGACAATGTGCGGTGCCGGGTTTTGGTACTGCCGTCTTTGTTTCTGTAACTCACTGTTTGTGATACTGTAACCCTTGATATGAATAGAGACATAGCTTCTATAAGACCGCTTCCCGAGGCATTCACGAAACTCATTGATGCCACGCACCACGACCCGTTCGAGGTGCTTGGCAAACATGCTGAGGGACGCGAGCATGTGCTCAGAGCCTACCTGCCGCATTGCAGCGGTGTCCGCATTGCCGACACCGATATAGAATTGCAACAGGTTGAAGGCACTGACCTGTTTGAATGGCGCGGAGATGGCCAGGATATCGCGGATCGGTACCAGTTAAGCTGGACGGATCGCGACGGTATCGAGAAAACGGCCTACGATCCATACTGCTTCCCGGCACAGATCGGAGACCTTGATCTCCACCTCTTCGGTGAAGGCCGCCACCTGCACGCCTACCGGGTTCTGGGCTCACATGCCTGCGAAGTCGATGGCATTGCCGGCACCCGCTTTGCGGTCTGGGCTCCGGCTGCCGAACGCGTCAGTGTCATCGGCAACTGGAACCACTGGGATGGCCGCCGTCACCCGATGCGCGTCCGCGGCGCCAGCGGTGTCTGGGAACTGTTTATACCCGGCGTTGCCAGTCACGCCCTGTATAAATATGAGATCCGCAACCGTGAGCACAACACGATTCACGTCAAGGCCGACCCGTACGGTCAGGCATTCGAGCTGCGCCCCGCCACCTCTGCCATTGTCCCCTCGGCGGATGACTATCGATGGGAGGATGCGCAGTGGATGCAGGATCGTGCGCAGCACGACTGGCTGCATGAACCCATGTCCGTTTATGAGGTTCACCTGGGTTCGTGGCAACGCGATGAACAAGGCGGTTTCATTAACTACCGTACCCAGGCCGAGTGGCTGGTGAACTACGTAAAGGAAACCGGCTTCACCCACATCGAGCTGTTACCCATAACCGAACACCCTTTTGATGGCTCCTGGGGTTACCAGACGACCGGCTACTTCGCCGCCACCAGCCGCTTCGGCTCGCCCGATGATTTTCGCTTTTTCGTCGATCACTGCCACCAGAACGGCATTGGCGTGCTGCTTGACTGGGCACCCGGGCACTTCCCCCGCGATGACTGGGCACTGGCACGCTTCGACGGCACACCGCTTTATGAGCACGAAGATCCACGCCGCGGTGAACATCGCGACTGGGGCACACTTATCTTTAACTATGGTCGCAATGAAGTGCGTAATTTCCTTATATCCAGCGCCATGTACTGGCTTGAGGAAATGCATATCGACGGCCTCAGAGTTGACGCAGTAGCCTCCATGCTCTACCTGGATTACTCGCGTGACGCCGGCGACTGGATCCCCAATGAGTACGGCGGGCGTGAGAATCTGGACGCCATCCATTTTCTCAAACACCTGAACGAAGTCTCCCACGCTGAGCAGCCGGGCAGCGTCATTATCGCCGAGGAATCCACAGCCTGGCCCCAGGTCACGCGGCCCATAGATGTCGGCGGTCTGGGATTCAGCATGAAGTGGAACATGGGCTGGATGCACGACACGCTCGAATACATGAGCAAGGAACCCGTGCATCGCAAGTTCCACCATAACCAGCTCACGTTTGGCCTGCTATATGCCTTTAACGAGAACTTTGTGCTGCCCTTCTCTCACGACGAAGTTGTGCACGGCAAGGGGGCAATGATCGACAAAATGCCGGGTGACACCTGGCAACGGTTTGCCAACCTGCGATTGCTGTACACCTACATGTTCTGTTACCCGGGCAAGAAGCTTCTGTTCATGGGCTGCGAGTTTGGCCAGTACGCCGAGTGGAACTTCGACCAGGCACTGGACTGGGATCTGCTCAAGGGTGAACAACACCGGGGACTCAAACAGCTGGTGCATGACCTGAACCACATCTACCGCGATCACCCGGCGCTCCATGGCCAGGATTTCGAAGCCGACGGCTTCCGCTGGATCGACTGCAACGATGCCGACAATTCATTGCTGAGTTTCTACCGTCAGTGTGGTGAACAGAGTGCCGTTGTCGTCTTCAACTTCACCCCTGTTCCCCGCGAGGGCTTCAGGCTGGGCGTCCCCAGTGACGGTGAATACCGGCTGGTACTTAATTCCGACTCCAGCTATTACTGCGGCAGTAACCTGCCGGTGTGGAGCCATCACCAGGCAGAATCTGTGCCCTGGATGAACCAGCAGCAGTCTATTGTTGTTGATCTGCCTCCGCTGGCAGGACTGGTTTTACTCAAAAACTAGATCAGCAGGCCGACTATACTTAAACGCAATAACCTGCGAACACCCGGGGCCTCAGCACACTCCAGTCAGGAGGTGGTTAACGAAGATGGGACGAGTGAAGCACAGACTGTTGCTCGTGGGGCTGTTTGCCGGGTTCCCTTTGATAGCGGATGACACGACCCAGCCGCTGGTATTCGGCGTCTTTCCATACCTGCCGCCAGCACAACTGGAAGCCCTTTATGCACCGATTGCCGCCGATTTTGCAGAGACCATCGGTCAGCCGGTACAGCTGCGTACCCGCCCCAGCTTCGAGCTGTTCAGTTCCGAGCTTGCAAAGGAACGCTATGACCTGGTGTTTATCCAGCCTTTTGCCTACGTCAGTATCGCGGCCCCGAACAACTACAGATCAATCAGCCGCCCGGTAAAACCTTTGCAAGCAGTGTTTGTGGCGCGTGAAGATAGCACGCTAACAGATATTGGGGGCCTGCGTGGACAGACGCTCAGCAACCCACCCAAGTCCGCCGCCGTCAGCCTGCTAGCCCGTCAAACCCTGCTTGAACACCAGCTACAACCGGGGGTAGACGTACACCTCACCTATCAGAACAATCACGGTGCCTGCTTGCGCGAAGTCTTGATACGCACTGCTTCCGCCTGCGTCACGGCTGCGGCTCCACTCAGGATTTTCGAGGCAAAGAGCGGCGTGCAGTTCAAAACGCTGGGCTTCAGCCAGTCCATACCCGGCTCGACCTACGCAGTGAACGAACGCGTACCTGACACCGTCCGCGACGCACTGATCAAGCGTATAACCCACTGGAACGAAACCCCATCGGGCCAGGCCCTGCTCAAATCTGTCAAGTTTCCGGATTTCCAGGCCAGTGAGGATGCAGATTACCAACCAATCCGCGATATTCTGGAGTCTCTGCAAAGCACTAAAGAACCGCCTCCAGCAGAACCCGGCCATGATCCAGCCAGGTAGCTACTGCACCTTTGTCTACACACTCCTGTTTGCCCTGACACCGGGCATACCAGCACACGCAGAAGAACCCGCCTAAGGGCTAGGTCTCGGTATGTTCCCCTATCCGCCAACCAGCAAACTGGAACAGATATTCGTGCCCATCGCTGCCCGCTTCGGCGAAGTCACAGGACAACCGGTCACACTGCGCAGCCGTCCGGACTTTGATCGCTTCCGCGAGCAGGTCAGCCAACAGACCTACGACATCATTTTTATCCAGCCATTCGACTATATTCGGGCCGCAGCTGACAACAGCTACCGACCCCTTGCCTGCCGGGTGGCCAGAAATGATCAAACACCAGGCTGCAACCTGAAAGCGGTGATCGTCACCCGCAAAGACTCCGACATAGAAAAACCGGATGACCTGGGTGGCCGACGCCTCAGTGTCCCGCATGTCCGTGCAGCTGCCAGAATGATCTGGCAGGAATTTATCCAACCATCACAATAACCATGTCGCTACGCTATCGCATCGCTGTTGTTATCTTTTTGCTGGAAGCAGTGATGATGGCCGCTGTGCTCTGGGGAACCCTTGGTTATGCTGTGAATGCCGCCCATGAACAAATTGATGCGGCTGAAAAGGTGACGCTGGACATTGTTAGTGGTATCGGCCATGTCGCGCTGCTGAACGAAGACTATGATCGCATCCAGGGCTACATCGAAGCCCTGCCCAAAAACCCCGGCATCACCAAGGCCATGCTTAGCGACGACCGGAACATTATTGTCGCCAGCAGCAACCTGGCTGACCTTGGAGAATACATGCCGAAGTTAAAGGACGGCGAGGCACTACACTGGCGTACGGAAAACATTCGCAATGTGTCCGGTGATCAGGGCTTGCTGGCGGTACAGTTTTCCGAAGAAGCCCGCATCAAGAACTACGATGACGCCATGCAACGCGGTATTTCTATCGCCGCCGCAGGCATGTCGCTGATCGCTATCGTTGGTATCGGCATTGGCGTTCTGCTGACGTCGCGCCTGCAACGTCTATCGCAGGTCGCTGAACAGGTTAGTCAGGGCAATTACAAGATTCGCGCCGACCTGAATGGCCGTGACGAAATGGCCCATGTCGGGGCCGCATTTGACACCATGACAGAAACCATCGCCAGCGAACGTCAGGCACTGGCGGCCGCCAACACCGAACTGGAAGCGCGCGTAAAGGATCGCACCCTGGCACTGGAACAGTCCAACCAGGAGCACAAGGCCTTCACCCATGCCATCTCTCATGATCTGCGTGCACCGCTGCGTACCCTGTGCGGATTCTCCCAGGCACTGAACGAAGACTATGCCGGGCAACTGGACGAGACCGCGAAGCAATATTTACAACGTATTAGTAGCGGTGCCCTGCGGATGAGCGAGCTGATTGACGGGCTGCTAAAACTGTCACGCATTAACCAGGCCGATATCGATGATGAGCCCGTCGACTTCAGCAACCTGTGTAACGAACTTGTTGACGAGTTACGCGAGCAGTACCCGGAACGGGATATCAGCATCGATATTCAGCCCGGTGTTACCGCCCGCGGTGACAAACACCTGCTGCGCGATGCCATGGTCAACCTGATTGGCAATGCCTGGAAGTTCACGGCCCGCACACCGCAGGCCGAGATTGCTATTGGCACGCAGGTCAAAAACGACAACACCACCTTCTTTATCCGGGATAATGGTGCGGGTTTCGATCCGGAAATGGCTGACAATCTGTTTACGCCATTTCAGCGCCTGCATAGTAATGATGACTTCCCCGGCACAGGCATCGGGCTATCTACCGTACAGCGGATCATTCACCGGCATGATGGCACCTTGTGGGCCACCGCAGATACCGGCAAAGGCGCCACCTTCTACTTCACCCTGCACAGCCAGCCACCCGAAGGCGAGCACGTCAGTATTCAGCCAACCTGACCGGCTGGCGGCGTGCACCCCAGTGACCGGGCTGCTTGGTAAACACCCCGGGCAGAGACTCGCCGCAGGCACTGCAACAGCCGCGCTCATCCAGACCCCAGTGGCCCAGTTCGTACCAGTCACGCTCAATCAGCAAGGCACCGCAGGCGTGACACCAGGTGCTGCCACCCTGCTTGTCATGCACGTTACCGGTATAGACATAATGCAACCCGTTATCCAGCGCAATCTGTCTGGCGCGGCTTAGTGTCTCCGGCGGAGTTGGCGGGATATCACGCATTTTCCAGTCCGGGTGAAAGGCGGTGAAATGCAATGGCACATCGGCGCCCAGGTGTTCGACGATCCAGCGACTCATGGCTTCGAGTTCGCTGTTGCTGTCATTCTCTCCGGGTATCAGCAAGGTCGTCAGTTCAAACCATACAGAAGTCTCGTGCTTTAAATACACCAGCGTATCCAGCACATTCTGCAAATGGCTGCCGGTAATTTTCCAGTAAAAGCGTTCGCTGAAGGCCTTTAGATCAACGTTCGCTGCATCCATTGCAGAGAAAAACTCGATGCGTGGTTCCGGCTCGATATAACCCGCTGTTACAGCCACAGTACGCACATCCAGCTCACGGCAAGCTGCGGCAATATCGACAGCATATTCGTGAAAAATAACCGGGTCGTTATAAGTAAAGGCCACCGAGTCACAGCCCAGATCCCGGGCCACCCGCGCAATTTTCTCTGGCTGTGCGCTGTCAGTAAGGGTATCGATTTCGCGGGACTTACTGATATCCCAGTTCTGGCAGAATTTACAGGCCAGATTGCAACCCGCGGTACCAAAAGAGAGTACCGCCGTGCCCGGCAAAAAATGATTGAGTGGTTTTTTCTCGATGGGGTCAATACAAAAACCGCTGGAACGCCCGTACGTGGCAAGCACCACGGCACCGCCACGATTGGCACGCACAAAACACAGCCCGCGCTGACCCTCGCGCAGCTTGCAAAAACGGGGACAGAGGTCACACTGCACACGGCCATCATCCAGCGTATGCCAGTAGCGCGTCGGAACTATGGCGCTTTCATCCCATTGTTCTTCAGTTTCTGTCATCATCGTCTCCATATCGCTAACTCCACACTTGAATTCTAGCGCTAATCGACGTATGTATCCCCTGATGCCCATCAACGATTCGCCTGCTCAAGGAGAATGAACACGTGGCCCAGATTCGAGAACCCGCTGTAGCCGGGATGTTTTACCCGGATGACCCGCTGCTCTTGCAGCAGCAAGTGGAAGGTTATCTGGATGAAACCGAAAGCAGTGGTGAAATACCCAAGGCGCTTATTGTGCCGCACGCCGGCTATGTCTATTCAGGTCCGGTCGCTGCCAGCGCTTACCGGCAACTGGTCCCTGCACGCAAACAGATCACCCGCGTCGTACTGCTCGGACCTGCACACAGAGTCGGCTTCCAGGGCCTGGCCGCCAGTAGCGCACAATACTTCGATACCCCGCTGGGGCTGGTACCCATCGATCAGGATGCGCTGGACGCCATCCTGCTACTGCCGCAAGTTCACGTGCTGGACGAGGCACACCGCGAAGAACACAGTCTTGAAGTACAACTGCCGTTCCTGCAACAAGTGCTTGGTAATCAGTTCAAATTGTTACCCCTGGTCGTCGGGGAAGCTGACGGCCGGGAAGTCTCCGAAGTGCTCGAGATCCTCTGGGGTGGTAACGAAACCCTGATACTCATCAGCTCCGATCTGAGCCATTACGAGGATTACGACACCGCACGTCACCTCGATCAGGCCACATCACAGGCCATCACCCAGCTGAACCCTGAAGCCATCGATTATCATCAGGCCTGCGGACGCAACCCGGTCAGCGGCCTGTTGCTGGCAGCTCGTCATCATCACCTGAAGGCCCGGGTACTGGATCTGCGCAACTCCGGCGACACCGCGGGCAGCCGCGACCGGGTAGTCGGATATGGCGCCTATGCTTTTTACTGACAGTCAACAAAAACAGTTGCTGAGCACTGCCCGTGAGTCTATTCAGCAGGGTATCGAACGTGGTCAGCCGCTCGCTGTAGAGCCCGGGCCGGATACAGCTTTCGCAACACCGGGCGCCTGTTTTGTAACGCTTAAGACAGACAACCAGCTGCGTGGCTGTATAGGCAGCCTGGAAGCCTACCGCCCGCTCATCGTCGACGTTGCCGAAAATGCCTACGCGGCCGCTTTCCAGGACCCTCGCTTCGCGCCACTGACACGCCCGGAACTGGACCGGCTGAACCTGTCATTATCCATACTCAGTCCAGCTGAAAGCATGGCATTCGACTCACAGGAAGACCTGGTCAGGCAGCTCAGGCCCGGCGTCGACGGACTGATACTCCAGGCCGGCGCCCAGCGTGGCACTTTCCTGCCATCGGTCTGGGAATCCCTGCCGCAAGCCAACACATTTTTGAATCACCTGAAACTCAAGGCCGGTCTAGCGGAGGATTACTGGTCTGACAGCGTGCAGGTATGGCGCTATACAACAGACAGCTTTTCCGCACCGTTCCACGACATGCCTTAATTGAACAAGTACTAGTTGGAAGCCGGTTTCAGACGTTTGCAAACGCCGACAGAACCCCGCACGCAGGGCAGTTTATCAACCCAGATCGTGTTATCCAGAATAGCGCCTTCCAGGTTTGCACCGCTGATATCTGCGCCACTCAGGTTCGCATAGGAAAGATCCGCTTTAGTCAGCTGGCTGCCACTGAGATCCGCATTGCGCAATGTCGCACCCACCAGGTTGGCATTACTGAGGTCGGCATTGTGGAGATTACCCATATCGATGCTGGAGTATTTCAAATCCACACCGGCCAGTTTTGCACCTGACAACTGGGCAGTATCGAGTTTGGCATTGCTGATATTGGCACCGACAAGGTTAGCCTCGTTTGCCACCAGACCCACCTGGTTACAGTTATCCCAGTTGACACCCGGCCTGGGCTGCGCAGCACAATTTGGCGGCACCAAATCAGGCTCCAGCTTACCCATCAGATAGCTCACCGAAAACCCCACCAGTACAACCGCACTGGCAATAAGCGGGTAACGATACAGCGGCATCTTCGTTGGCGCATCGTGAGATACCTGGTAGCGCAAGGAGCGATGCCTCACGACCTCATCCTGCTCCGGTCCGCGCCGGTCCTTGCCAACACGGCGTTCGAGAATTTCGTCCGATGGCCGGGGTCCGCGTTCGCGGCGATCGCCGGGCTCTCGTTCATCTTCACGCATACGCGCCATGAGGAGTTTCTGCCGGCTTTCGTCGCTCGGCGGCGACTTCATCACTTCGGGAATCAAATCAGGGTATGCCGACAACGGCTGCCAGCCACCTTCTTCGGGGCGGAGCTCATCTTTATCGCCAATACGACCCAGCAGGACGTAACGACTGATCTGGTTCTCCGGGTAGGGCCCACGCACCACCGAATCCCGGCGGGTGTACCACAAATTGCGATGTAATTTTGCCGCGCTCATTGTCCTTTCCTGTGACCTTCCCGGCGTTCCCTTCTCGATTCAAATACTGCAGTATAGAAACCTGTATAACCTGACCAGGCCGGCATCGCATGGAGACCTCCGGACCCACCTCCGGCATTTCGCAACTGCTGAATACCCTCACCTCCCGGGCGACCAACCTGCAATTGCAGGTGGGGCAGCAGCTACAGGCCACTGTACTGGACAACAGCGCCGGCAGAATCCTGCTCTCCCTGGGTCATCGGCAGGTTAGTGCCCAGTCTTCACTCCCTTTTGAACGCGGCCAGGCGCTCACCGTCGAAGTACGCAGCCTTGGCGAACAGCCGGTATTGCGCGTGATCTCGGCGCTGCAGGAATCACCCGTCGCCATGGCGGTGCGCCTGCTGCTGCCACGCCATGCCGCCAGTACCCCCCTGCTCGCCAATCTGGCCGAGCTGGCACGCAACCCGGCGGCACCGGTACCACCGCTGATCCGCGAAGTTGCCAGGGCGCTGGTCGACAACCTGCCGACCGTAAATCACCTCAACACCGCCGCTGGCGTCAAAACGGCAATACAGCAGTCAGGCCTGCTCCTGGAGCACAAGCTGTTGCAGACAACAAGCGCACCAAATACGGCTCCGATACCTGTCAGCGCCGACTACAAGGCCAACCTGGTGCGATTGATCCAGCTGGTGCGCAACTGGCCAGGCAGCAATCCGGCATCACCCCAGACAAGCACCCCCACCGCTGGCCAGCTGCCAGCCGCCGGAACACCCGCGACACCACCCCTGCCGGGTTCTTTGGCCAATCCACCGGCAACGCCACTGTCACCAACCAATGTGACGATGGCCGAAACCGGTAAGCCACCACCAACCAGCCCGGTGACAACCGAAACCGCTAAACCACTACCAGCCGCCACACCCGATCAGGCACAACGCGCCATTCAGTCAGGGCAGACACTACTACCGGCACGACCTGGCGCACCCACATTGCCTGCCACGGCGCTGCCACCGACAGCTGCCGCACCCGACCGGCTGACGCCCCGGGGCTGATAGGGGCCGTCCGCTTGCCGGTCGGCTGTCTCGCCGCGGGCACCTGGGGCTGGAACCACCAGCGACCTATCCGCCAGCCGTCAGCGCCGCCTCTTCCGGTCGCCGAATGGCCTTTTGTCAGCTGTAACCTACCCCTTTTACCCTGTGGACTCATCTTCAGCGTGTACATTTAGAATTGCTGTATGGGATGGCCCTGTGTGACGTGGACCGGCGCGCTGTGGTATACTTTTTGGAAAGGAAACGCGGTCGCGCGTCAAACCGTTTTGCCGGGTCTCAGGAGGAAATAGCATGGCGACGATCAACGTCGAGAGTTTCAAGAGCGTCGATCTCATTGAGGTTATCGGGAGAATCGACAGCTCCACTGCGCCCGCACTTGATGAGGCGCTGAAGCAGTTGGCCGACAATGGCCGCAGCAAGCTGGTCGTTGACCTTTCGGGGGTTGAGTACATGAGCAGCGCCGGGCTGCGCGCGTTGGTGGCGGCGCTGCGCGCGAGCCGGTCGCGCATGGGCGGCGACGTGAGGCTGGCGGCACCATCGACCCGCGTGAAGGAAGTCCTGGATCTGGCCGGATTGGATGCCCTCTTTCAGCAGTTTGACGACCGGACGGCGGCCGTTGGCTCTTTCTAAACCGGCCGGTTCGCCTGTACCCGCCCCCGTGGCCATCGCTTCCTGAACCGCTTTGATGGAGCAGTCCAACACCCTGCGTGTCCCCGGGCGCTATGACCAGGTCCGTATCATCTGTGATTTCATTTCAGTCGCAGCCGCTGGCGTTGGCTTCGACGAGGACGCGGTTTTTCGTCTGGCGTTGGCGTGCGACGAGGCGGCCACCAACATCATCGACCATGCCTATGGCGCTGAAGGAGTGGGGCAGATCCGCGTCAGCTGGCGCATCGAAAATCGCCGGTTCATCATCACGCTCTTTGATCATGGGCGCGCGTTTGATCCCGACGCCGTTGAGGAGCCGCTGCCACCCGATCCCGATCATCTCGAACAGCTACAGGCCGGTGGACTGGGGATGCACATCATGCGCCAGATAATGGATGATGTCTATTATCAGTTTGACGCCGATGCCGGGAACACGCTGGTCATGATGAAGAAACTGGCTCAAGAGACGTCCACATGAACGTGCAGCAGCGCCCATTGGACAACGGCTGGTGGCTGGTTACCGTCTCCGGACGCCTTGACCAGCATCTTTTACCCGATCTGGACGTCCGGCTGGGTGAACTTATCGGCGCCGGGCACGTGCGGCTCCTGGTCGACTTTTCGATGGTCGACTACATCAACAGTGGCGGCCTGCGCTCGCTGGTAACGGCCTGGCGGCGCGCGCGCGCCGCCGATGGCGACCTGCGGCTGGTTGGTCTGACGGAACGCCTGCGCGAGATCTTCGACATGGTCGGCTTCGACAAGATCTTCACTATCTACGCTTCGCTCGCCGAAGCGCTGGACGCCGTCAACGCGGTCCTCTGATCCAATGACGGCAACGATACCCCTGCAAATAACAACGCTCGACCAGCGTTACGTTCTCGTCATTCTCTTCTTGACGCTGCTGGCGATGATTCTCATTATCTGGCGCCGGTGGCAGTCAAGACGGCAGCTCCTGGCACGCGTTCAGGAGCTGGAAGCGCTGAGCGAAGCGGGGCGAGCGATCGTCGAGGCGCAGCTCAGCGTCGCGGCGCTTTGCGAACTGCTGGTCGTGGAGTTTGGCAAGGTCATCGATAACCGCACGTTCCAGATCGGTTTGTTTGAGGGCGACCAGGGCGCTCAATATCGGATCATGATCTGGCGCATCGAAGGCATCCTGCAAGAGCCGCGTACGTTTGACCTGGAGCAGAATAGCGGGTTGGTCGGCTGGGTTCGCGACCATAAGGCGCCGCTGCTGATCAAGGATTTTCTGAAGGAGATCGATCGACTGCCGGCTCGCCCACGCTATATCAGTACCCAGCCGCCGCGCTCGGCGCTCTTTATTCCGCTCATCGCCGGGGATGAGGTCATTGGGATTGTTGCCGCCCAGAGCGCGCAGCCGCACCGTTTTGATGCCGACGATGCACGCCGGCTTTCTATTCTCACGAACCAGGCCGCGGCGGCCATCATGAACGCCCGGCTCTTCGAAGAAGAAAAATCGTTCAGCGCAGCTGCAGCTGGTCGGAGAGATCGCCCAAAAAGTCAACGAGCTGGACGATCTCGACGAGATTCTGCGGAGCGTCGTGCGCCTGGTGCCGCAGACGCTGGGTTTTGGGCCCATTGGTATCTTTCACATTGATGAGGAAACCGGGGCGGCCATTTTGCAGGCCTCCAGTGCGGGCGGGGAACCGGTCGGTGCCATTTTCCTACCGGCCGGTGCCGGCCTGATCGGTGCCGCCGCCGCACAGCGCCTGACCATCGTTGCCAATCGTGCCCGCGAAGATCATCGTTTTGTCGCCGAGCTCCACGGCCTGGAAAGCGGCACCAAGCTGCAGACCGCCGCGGAGATCGTCGTGCCCATGGTGGTCCAGGACGAGCTGATGGGCATCCTCGACGTTCAGAGTGAATTCGAAAACGCTTTTGATCAGCAGGCCCGTACCGTCTTGGAAGCGCTTGGCGCCCAGATAGGCACTGCCATTTTTCGCGCCAACCAGCTGATCCAGCAGCGCGAAATGGCCTGGTTGACGGCCGCTCAGCTGCAGGTGGCCGACGCCATCAGCCGTACCGCAAACCTGGAAGAGCTCCTGGCATCCGTAACCCGGCTCACGACCATGCTGGTTGGCGCGCCCCAGTGCGGGATTCTGCTCTGGGACCCCGAGCAGAAGCAGTATGAGGGCGCGGCGTACGAAGGGGCTGAAGAGACGGTCGCGCAGCGCTTTCGCCAGACTATCCTGCCCATTGGCGCCTGGGGCCCGGTTGATGCGGTGCATGTCGGTATGGAGCTGTATCGCACGGAAAAAGCGCCGCCGTGGAACGATCAGCGCCTGTCCAGCGGCGAGCTGCTGTTGCTGCCCTCATGG
>CAVWAK010000005.1:0-74681 GCA_963752745.1 uncultured Gammaproteobacteria bacterium | reverse complement strand
CAATGCCAATTGCTGCCTGGGTTGAAGCCAACGGCAAGAAGATGGCTGCGCCGGAAGTCTCCGCCCGTGTCTTGCAGAAAATGAAGAAGACCGCAGAAGACTACCTGGGTGAAGAGGTCACCGAGGCGGTTATCACTGTGCCTGCTTACTTCAATGATTCACAGCGTCAGGCCACCAAGGATGCGGGCAGGATTGCCGGCCTCGACGTAAAACGTATTATTAACGAGCCCACCGCAGCCGCGCTGGCTTACGGCATGGACAAGAAGCGCGGCGACGTCAAGATCGCCGTCTACGATCTGGGTGGCGGCACCTTCGATATTTCTATTATCGAGATTGCTGAAATTGACGGCGAACACCAGTTCGAGGTGTTGTCCACCAACGGTGACACCTTCCTCGGTGGTGAAGACTTTGACAAGCGCCTGATCGACTACCTGGCCGACGAATTCAACAAGGACCAGGGTATTGACCTGCGTGGTGACCCGCTGGCCATGCAGCGCCTGAAGGAATCCGCTGAAAAAGCCAAGATCGAGCTGTCCTCAAGCCAGCAGACCGACGTCAACCTGCCGTACATCACGGCTGATGCGGCCGGTCCGAAACACATGAACGTCAAGATTACCCGTGCCAAGCTTGAGTCGCTGGTCGAGGACCTTGTGACGCGCACTATCGAGCCTTGCAAGCTGGCATTGAAAGACGCGGGTCTGTCGATCGGCGAAATCGACGATGTCATCCTGGTCGGTGGCCAGACCCGTATGCCGAAAGTTGGCGAAGCAGTGGAGGCTTTCTTCGGTAAGGAGCCTCGCCGTGACGTCAACCCGGATGAAGCTGTAGCCGTTGGCGCAGCCATTCAGGGTGGCGTGCTCGGTGGCGAGGTCAAGGACGTGCTGCTGCTGGACGTGACTCCGCTGTCACTGGGTATCGAAACCCTCGGTGGCGTAATGACCAAGTTGATCGACAAGAACACTACTATTCCGACCAAGGCGCAGCAGGTGTTCTCCACGGCTGATGATAATCAGGGTGCTGTGACCGTGCATGTGTTGCAGGGTGAGCGTGAGATTGCCGGTGGTAACAAATCACTGGGGCGTTTTGATTTGACCGACATTCCGCCAGCACCGCGTGGTGTGCCGCAGATCGAGGTTATGTTCGATATCGATGCCAACGGCATTCTCAATGTGTCCGCCAAGGACAAGGGTACCGGCAAGGAACAGAACATTGTCATCAAGGCCTCCAGTGGTCTGTCGGACGATGAAGTTGATCGCATGGTGCAGGATGCCGAGGCGCACGCTGATGAAGATCGCAAGTTCCACGAACTGGCGGACGCGCGCAACGGTGCCGACAACATGATTCACGCTACCGAGAAGTCACTCAAGGAACTGGGTGAAGACAAGGTCAGCGCGGAAGAAAAAGCTGAAATCGACGCCGCTATCGAAGAGCTGAAGGAAGCGCTGAAGGGTGACGACAAGGGAGATATCGAAGCCAAGACTACAGCGTTGGCCGAGAAGTCCGGCAAGCTGGCTGAGAAACTCTACGCCGAAAAGGGTGGTGAGGATGCTGCAGCAGCAGGTGCTGCTGGTGCGGAAACGGCCGATAGTGCTGCCGGTGGCGACGATGTTGTCGATGCCGAGTTCGAGGAAGTGAAGGACGACAACAAGTAAGCGGCGCAGTTTGTTGTACGTTTGGTAACAGTCCGGGGTTGGCAAAATGTCAGCCCCGGACTTTGACGTTTGTAAGAAGCCGCAAAGGCTGCGGGAAGAACTAGATTACCATGTCAAAACGAGATTATTACGAAACCCTGGGCGTCTCTAAAAACGCCAGCGATGCGGAGGTGAAAAAAGCCTACCGACGCGCAGCGCAGAAACACCATCCGGATCGCAATCCGGATAACGCGGAAGCCGAGGGAAAATTCAAAGAGGCGAAAGAAGCCTACGAGATATTGAGCGACGCGCAGAAGCGTGCTGCCTATGACCAGTTTGGCCACGCCGGTGTTGACCCTGGCATGGGCGGTGGTCCGGGTGGTGGTGGCGGTGCCAATTTCAGTGATATTTTCGGTGACGTGTTCGGCGATATTTTTGGTGGAGGACGCGGTGGTGGCGGTGGCCAGCGAGTCTATCGTGGTGCCGACCTGCGTTACAATCTGGAACTGTCGCTTGAAGATGCTGTACGCGGTACCACGGTAAAAATTCGTGTGCCGACCTATACCAGTTGCAAGACCTGTGACGGTAGCGGCGCCAAAAAGGGCACCAAACCGAGCACCTGTACCACCTGCGGAGGTCATGGCCAGGTGCGTATGCAGCAGGGTTTCTTCTCTGTGCAGCAGACTTGCCCACGTTGTAACGGTACCGGCTCCGTCATTGGTGATCCCTGCGACGACTGTCATGGCCAGGGGCGCATCAAGGAGCAAAAGACCCTGTCGGTAAAAGTGCCGGCTGGCGTGGATAATGGCGATCGCATTCGACTCGCCAATGAAGGCGAAGCGGGTGAGAACGGCGGACCTCCTGGCGATCTGTATGTCCAAATACAGGTCAAGGAACATGCTATCTTCAAGCGTGACGATGCCAATCTATACTGTGAAGTCCCGATCAGTTTTGTTACTGCGGCGCTCGGTGGAGAGCTCGATGTGCCTACACTTGACGGCCGTGTGGTGCTTAAAGTCCCTCCTGAAAGTCAGACCGGAAAGTTGTTCCGTATGCGCGGCAAGGGTGTCAAGCCGGTGCGTGGCGGTGCTGTAGGTGACCTGCTTTGCCGCGTGATTGTCGAGACGCCGGTAAAATTGAGCGGTAAACAGAAAGACTTGTTGCGTGAGCTCGATGACAGTCTTCAGGGCAACGGCAAGCACAGCCCGCAGCATCATTCCTGGCTCGACGGAGTGAAGAAATTCTTCACTGAGTAGGGACATGAGCTGCAATGCCGACCCCGCCAGGGCGGTGAGCTTTTCAGAGTGAATAACAGGAGCCTTTGATGACACGTATTGCAATCCCCGGTGCTGCAGGTCGTATGGGCCGTACCCTGATTGACGCCTGCGGCCGCGCTGATGACGTGCAACTGGGGGCAGCCACCGAGCGCCCGGGCCACGATCTGCTGGGCAGTGATGCCGGTATGGTTGCAGGCGTCGGTGAGCTGGGCGTGGCGATTGCCGATGACATTGCATCGGTGGTTGACCGGTTTGATGTGCTGATTGATTTCACTGCGCCGGAAGCTTCACTGGCTCACCTCCAACTGTGCCGTGCCAACGGCAAGCGTATGGTCATCGGTACCACTGGCTTCAATGACCAGCAGAAGCAGCAGATTGAGGCTGCATCCAGAGATATCGCCGTAGTGCTTGCGCCCAATATGAGTGTCGGTGTCAATCTCTGTCTGAAGTTGCTGGATACCGCGGCGCGGGTACTGGGCGACACGGTCGATATCGAAGTTATCGAAGCGCACCACCGGCACAAAGTCGATGCGCCTTCGGGAACGGCGTTGCGCATGGGTGAGGTGGTTGCCGATGCCCTGGGGCGGGACCTGAAAGAATGTGCAGTCTACGGTCGTGAAGGGATTACCGGCGCGCGTGACCGCGGGACCATAGGTTTCGAAACCATTCGCGCCGGCGACATTGTCGGCGAGCATACGGTGATGTTTGCCACCGAAGGCGAGCGTGTCGAAATCACGCACAAGGCGTCCAGCCGCATGACTTTCGCTTCCGGTGCAGTGCGTGCTGCAGCCTGGCTCAGTAGCAGAGACAAAGGTCTATACGATATGCAGGATGTGCTGGGGCTGGCCTGACAGTTTGCGCTGCTGCGCATCTTTATTGATATTAATCAGATGACAGGCGTCGGGCTTCTGCTAGAGTGTCAACGGTACTCAGTGGAAGCCGGTTATGGACATCCCAGGGTTTTTACCACGCCAACAGTTCGGTGAATTATTGCAGGTGCTGGAGCGTTCCGGTTACCGTTGCGTGGGTCCCGTTTTAAGAGACGGGGCAATTGCCTATACCGAAATCGCTTCGGTGAATGAACTGCCGGCCGGCGTTATGATGCAGACCCGGCCCGGTTCTGTAAGGGCTACTGTCACCCAGTTGCCGCGTTATTTTTCCTGGGCCAACGGTCCGCAGGCGCTCAAGCCTTTGTTGTTCAGCCCACGGGAGACGCTCTGGCAGGTCAGCAGAGGCGATCAAGGACAGCTGGCCTTCTCCGAAAACATCGACACACCGTCTCCCACCGCCGTAATTGGCGTACGCAGCTGTGATCTGGCAGCGCTGCGCTTGCAGGATCAGCATTTCCTGCAAGGCGAGTATAGCGATCCATGGTACGCGGCACGGCGTAACAGTCTGTTGCTGGTCGCCGTTAATTGCACACATCCCGATGAAACCTGTTTTTGCGCGTCGACTGGTGATGGGCCAGACGCCGAAACCGGTTTCGATTTGTTACTCGATGAACTCGATAGCGGGTTTGTCGTCCGTCCGGGTAGCGAGGTCGGCAACCGCTTATGCGCGGATTTACCGCTGCAGCCGGTTCGTGCCGATCAGTTTCTCAAGGTGGATCATGCCCGGCAGGCTGCGCGCGATGCACAAACACGCACGCTGCCAGCGGGTGACCTTTGCGACGCACTGACCGAGCGTCACGCTCATCCGCGCTGGGCTGAAGTAGCGGAGCGGTGTTTAAGCTGTGGCAGCTGTACCCAGGTTTGCCCGACCTGTTTCTGCAACAGTGAGCACGATGAGGCCCGGCTTGATGGTGCCTCCAGCGAGCATGTTCGGCAGTGGGATTCCTGTTTTACCGAGGGTCACAGTTATATCCATGGCCTGGTAGTGCGCAAGGAAGTCAGACACCGTTACCGTCAGTGGCTGACCCACAAACTGGGGACCTGGCATCGTCAGTATGGACGCAGTGGCTGCGTCGGTTGCGGGCGTTGTATTGCCTGGTGTCCTGTTGGTATCGATATCTGCGAAGAGGTAAGTGCTGTGCTGGGAGACAGTGATGTCTGCTGAACGCGACCTGCCACTCGAAGCCGAAGTCGTTGGTCGGGTCGAGGAATCGCCAACTATCTTCACCCTGTCATTGCGCCTGGTGGATACGGAACGGCATGAGGCTTACCGTTTTGAAGCCGGGCAATTCAATATGCTGTACCTCTACGGTGTTGGTGAAATACCTGTGTCGATCGCCGATGATCCCGAACAGCCGGGTTTTTTGCAGCACACCATCCGGGTAGTGGGGCGGGTGACCGAGGGACTGGCAGCGCTGCGCGAAGGCGATCGCATCGGCTTGCGCGGACCTTTTGGTCGCGGCTGGCCAATGGCGACGTTGCCGGGCAGCAATATTCTGGTGGTGACCGGTGGCCTCGGCTGCGCGCCGGTTTTGCCGGTCATCAAGCAGCTGATAAATCACCGTGAACGCTACCACCGGGTCGCTATATTGCAGGGTGTCAAACATAGTGACGACATGATCTGGCGCGAACGCTACGCCCGGTGGGCAGCGCTACCGGATACGCAGGTGCTACTTGCTGCCGATGTTGCAGATGCTAACTGGACGGGTCTCCGCGGGCAGGTTACCGCGCTGTTTGAGCGCCTGGAGCTTGAAACAGCAAATACCGTTGCTTTGATCTGCGGGCCAGAACCCATGATGCTGGCGTCAGTCGAGAATCTGTTGGCGCGTGGCTACCGGGCAGATCACATCTGGCTGAGCATGGAACGTAACATGCAGTGCGCAGTCGGACACTGCGGCCACTGCCAGTATGGTGAGGCCTTCATCTGTAAAAACGGCCCGGTGTTCGCATATCCGGAAATCCGTCAGCAACTCGGGGTACGTGGGATATGAAGCCGCGCATCGCTGTGCACAAGTTCAGTTCCTGTGATGGTTGTCAGCTGGCCTTTCTCAATGCTGGTGAAGAATTACTTACGCTCGATAGCCTGGTGGATATTGTGCACTTTGCCGAGGCTGGTCCGATCGACCAGGAATCGCATGTGGCGATTGCCTTTGTCGAGGGCAGCATCAACACCAGGGAAGATGTTGAGCGCATAAGGCAGGTACGCGCCACCAGCGACCTCCTGGTAACGATAGGCGCTTGTGCAACTGCAGGTGGCTTGCAGGCACTACGCAACCTTGCGGACTCACCGGCCTGGCATGCTGATATCTATGCCAGTCCGGAACACCTGGACAGTCTCGATACCACAACACCGATTCGTGATCACGTACCCGTCGACTTTGAGTTGTGGGGTTGCCCGGTCAACGGTGCGCAGTTGCTGGCCGCGGTGCGTTCATTGCTGTCGGGTGTGACGCCGGTCGTGGAAAAAGAAAAAGTTTGTATGGAGTGCAAGCGTCAGCAGGCGGTCTGTGTGATGGTCACCCGCGGCGTACCTTGTATGGGGCCGGTAACACGAACCGGTTGTGGTGCCTTGTGTCCACGCTTCGGGCGTGACTGCTATGCCTGCTTCGGGCCGTCTGAGTCGCCGAACACCTCGGCCCTGGGACAGCGCTTTAGTGGCCTGGGACTGGTTGATAGCGATATTACCCGGCGTTTCCAGTCAATCAACAGCCATGCGCCTGAATATCTGGATGCCGGCAAGCAATGGAGCAGTGCCGATGACTGAGGAACGCCAGGTACGCATCAAGGTGCCGGTGCTTGCGCGGGTGGAGGGTGAGGGCGCGCTCGACCTGTCGATTAACGGAAACGAAATCGAATCCCTGCGGCTGCGCATCTACGAGCCGCCGCGCCTGTTCGAAAAATTTCTTGAAGGTCGGGCCTGGCATGAAGTGCCCGACATGGTTGCTCGTATCTGCGGCATCTGCCCGGTGGCGTATCAGATGAGTGCGGTGCACGCGCTGGAGCAGGTTTTCGATATCGATCCGGGTCCGTCGGTACGCCGTTGGCGGCGGTTGTTCTATTGTGGTGAGTGGATTCAGAGTCATGCGCTGCATATTCACCTGCTGGCGGCGCCGGACTTCGTGGGATTCAACAGCGTCACGGAGATGGCCGCTCAATATCCGGATGAAGTTCGACGTGGTCTCCGCCTGCAGGCGCTGGGTAACGACCTCATCGCCTTGCTGGGCGCGCGTTCAGTTCACCCGGTAGGCGCCTGTGTGGGCGGTTTCCATCGTCTCCCGACGGCCAGCGAAGTCGGGATAATGCTGGCCAGGCTGCAAGCCGGGCGGAAGGATGCTCGCGAGTTGGTGGCCTGGGCCGCCGGGCTGGATCTGCCCGATGATGACCAGTCATTTTGTAGTGTTTCGGTTTCGCATCCCGATGAATACCCGATGAACGAGGGCCGGCTGGTTTCCAGCGAGGGGCTGGACATCCCCATCGAGGAGTTCGAGCAGCATTTCGAGGAATTTCAGGCGCCGTATTCGACTGCGCTGCACGCGAGCCTGCACGACGGCCCCTACCTGGTAGGGCCGCTGGCACGCATAAATCTTAACCTCGAACGCTTGCCGGCTGGCATACGTGCACTGATTGAGGACACGGGTATCAGTTTCCCGAGTCGCAATATGTTTCACAGTATCGTGGCGCGAGCCATCGAATTGCTCTATGCCATTGAAGAGGCAATGACAGTGCTTGAGGAGGCAGACATCAGCGGGCCACCGCATGTGCCTGTCATGCCACGTGCCGGTGTCGGTTTTGGTTGTACCGAAGCACCACGCGGTCTGTTATGGCACCGTTACGAAACGGATGACAAGGGACACATTGTGAAGGCGCAGATTGTGCCACCGACCAGCCAGAACCAGGCGCGGATCGAAGCGGATCTGCATGCATCGCTGCAGACTTTCGGGCTGGACCGGGACGAGAGCGCGTTACGTTTGCATGCGGAAACAGTAATTCGCAACTATGACCCGTGCATTTCCTGTGCAACCCACTTCCTGCGCATGAACATGGAGCGCAAGGGGAAGTGACGCCGGTACGGATAATTGGTATCGGTTCGCCCCACGGTGCCGACCAGGCGGGATGGCTGGTGGCCGATGCATTGCAGCGCAGCGAATTGCCGGCACGCCTGCCCGCGGGAACGGTTTCATTTTCGCAGTGCGTTTTTCCCGCCCAATTGTGGCAATTGGTGGCTGGCTGCGATCTCGCCATTCTCATCGATGCGGTGTGTGCTGAACCGGGCACAGCGGTCGAAGTCGATAGTGGGGATCTGACCCGCCGGAAGGAATTGCATTCAACGCACGGTATCGGTGTCGGTGAAGCCCTGGCACTGATTCCTGCGCTGACGGACCAGCCACCCAGGGTTGTGCTGATCGGTGTCGGTGTGGATGCAGAGGATGGAGCCTGCTCAATGGAAGACGTGAACCGGACATTGCCACGGGTGCGTGAACTCATGGAGGCTCCCCTGCGGGAGTTTCTTCAAACTGCAACAGGCACTTAGATGTCGCCACTGATGGTGAACATGTCTGTTTTGCTCGCCAAACCTTCAAAGCATAATGTTTTCACAAGCTTACATCTTGTTAGCGCAAGGCGCATCGAGTACAATTCTGCCGCTTCCAATGCCGTGATCCCGGCGTGAAGCCGTCCGGCTATTCGCCGGCGTTTGACTGTAACTAACTCCAGCGGCGGAGGTTTCCTTGAGTACATTGGCCTTGTTGGCCCTAGAAGACGGCAGCCTGTTTTGGGGCCGGTCGATCGGTTCGGCTGGCCAGAGTGTCGGTGAGGTGGTGTTTAACACCGCCATGACCGGTTACCAGGAGATCCTCACGGATCCTTCCTATGCGCGCCAGATGGTGACGCTGACCTATCCTCATATCGGCAATACCGGTGTTAACCACGAAGATGAAGAGTCGGAAAAGATTCAGTGTGCGGGTTTGATCATTCGCGATTTGCCACGACGTCTGAGCAGTTATCGCAGCGAGCAGAGCCTGGGTGACTATCTTCAGTCCCAGGGCGTGGTCGCGATAGCTGAGATAGATACCCGCCGCCTTACCAGGATTTTGCGTGAGAAGGGTGCGCAGAACGGTTGCCTGGTTGCGGGGGAACAGATTGACGAAAACGCCGCGCTTGAAGCGGCGCGCGCTTTCCCCGGGTTGAAGGGTATGGACCTCGCGAAAGAGGTGACTACGGACGAGCGCTATGAATGGACGCAGGGCAGCTGGACACTGGATGGCGGTTTGCCGGAGCCGAGCAAGGCGGCGAGCCTGCCTTACCACGTGGTGGCGTTCGACTACGGTGTAAAACGCAACATCCTGCGCATGCTGGTTGACCGCGGCTGTCGTCTAACCGTGGTGCCCGCGCAGACCCCGGCCGACGATGTGCTGGCACTCAATCCGGATGGTGTATTCCTGTCCAACGGACCGGGCGATCCGGAACCTTGTGACTATGCAATCAGTGCGATTCAAGAGATCGTCGATACCGGTTTGCCGGTGTTTGGCATTTGTCTGGGGCACCAGTTGCTGTCGCTGGCCAGTGGTGCGCAGACAGTAAAAATGAAATTTGGTCATCACGGTGCTAACCACCCGGTACAGGATCTGGACTCCGGGGTGGTGATGATTACCAGCCAGAACCATGGCTTTGCGGTTGATGGAGACAAGTTGCCGGACTGTCTGAGCGTGACTCATAAATCACTGTTCGATGGTTCACTGCAAGGTGTACACCGTACGGATAAACCGGCTTTCAGCTTTCAGGGACACCCCGAGGCAAGTCCGGGGCCGCATGACGTGGCGCCATTATTCGATCACTTCATTGAATTAATCGAAAGCCAGCGCGAGCGTGCCAGAGTACAGGGTTCCTGATGCCAAAAAGAACAGATATCCAGAGTGTCCTGATAATTGGCGCTGGGCCGATTGTAATCGGTCAGGCCTGCGAGTTCGATTATTCCGGGGCACAGGCCTGCAAGGCGCTCAAGGAAGAGGGTTACCGCGTCATCCTGGTTAACTCCAATCCGGCCACCATCATGACGGACCCCGGCAGTGCCGATGCGACCTATATCGAACCCATCAACTGGGAAACGGTAGCGCTGATTATCGAAAAGGAACGACCGGACGTATTGCTGCCCACCATGGGTGGTCAGACTGCGCTCAACTGTGCGCTCGACCTGGCACGTGAAGGCGTGCTGGAGAAATTCGGTGTAGAAATGATTGGTGCGAACCGTGAGGCCATTGACAAGGCCGAGGATCGGGACAAGTTCCGCGAAGCCATGCTGAAAATCGGCCTTGATATGCCGCGTGCGGCAGTAGCCCACAGTATGGAAGAGGCCCTGCAGGTGCAGGCCCAGGTGGGTTTTCCTACAGTAATCAGGCCATCATTTACCATGGGTGGCAGCGGTGGCGGTATTGCTTATAACAAGCAGGAATTCGTCGAGATCTGTGAACGTGGGCTGGAGTTGTCACCGACCAACGAGTTGCTGGTTGAAGAATCCATTCTCGGTTGGAAAGAATACGAAATGGAAGTGGTGCGTGACCACCGGGATAACTGCATTATTATCTGCTCGATTGAGAACTTTGATCCCATGGGCGTGCATACCGGTGATTCCATCACCGTGGCTCCTGCCCAGACGCTGACCGACAAGGAATACCAGATCATGCGTAACGCCTCGCTGGCGGTGTTGCGTGAAATCGGCGTGGAGACCGGGGGCTCGAATGTGCAGTTCGCCATCAACCCCGATAACGGCCATATGATCATTATCGAAATGAATCCGCGGGTGTCGCGCTCCTCGGCGCTGGCGTCCAAAGCTACTGGTTTCCCGATCGCAAAAGTTGCTGCAAAGCTCGCCGTGGGCTACACGCTGGACGAGTTACAGAACGAAATTACCGGCGGTGCAACGCCCGCATCTTTCGAGCCGAGTATCGATTACGTTGTCACCAAAATACCCAGATTTACCTTCGAGAAATTCCCGCAGGCCGAAAACCGCCTGACTACGCAGATGAAGTCTGTGGGGGAAGTCATGGCTATAGGCCGTACACTGCAAGAGTCCATGCAAAAGGCGCTGCGTGGATTGGAAACCGGTATCGACGGGTTTGATGAACTGGTTGACCTGAAGCAGGACGGCGCACTTGACCTGATCCGCCGTGAACTGCGCGAACCGGGTGCTGAACGGATCCTCTATCTGGCAGATGCTTTACGTGCGGGACTGGACCTTGAAGAAGTGCACGGGTTGACCAGGATTGACCCCTGGTTCCTGGAACAGATTGACGAACTGATTCAACTCGAAGAGGAAGTTCGCGAGCAGGGCATTAGCGGCTTGAATAAACAGCGCGTGCGTAAACTCAAGCGCAAGGGCTTTTCCGATCGCCGGCTTGCCAGTCTGCTGAATTTTGACGAAACAGCTTTCCGCAAGTTGCGCCATGAGTTCGATGTGCGCCCCGTGTACAAACGCGTCGACACCTGTGCTGCGGAATTTTCTACCAGTACCGCCTACATGTATTCCACGTACGAGGAAGAGTGCGAAGCCGAACCCACCAATAAGAAAAAAATCATGGTGCTGGGGGGCGGGCCTAACCGTATCGGCCAGGGCATTGAATTTGATTACTGTTGCGTGCACGCGGCGCTGGCAATGCGCGAGGATGGTTACGAAACCATCATGGTGAACTGCAACCCGGAGACGGTTTCCACAGATTACGATACGTCTGACAGGCTGTATTTCGAGCCATTGACGCTTGAGGATGTGCTTGAGGTTATAAACAAGGAGCAACCCACAGGCGTCATTGTGCAGTACGGTGGACAAACACCGCTGAAGCTGGCGCGTGCACTGGAAGCGGCCGGTGCGCCGATTATCGGTACCACTCCGGACAGTATCGATCTTGCTGAAGACCGTGAGCGCTTCCAGCACATGATTCATAAGCTTGAATTGCTGCAACCACCTAACCGTACAGCACGTAGCGTCGAGGCGGCTATCGCTCTGGCCGAAGAAATCGACTACCCGCTGGTGGTGCGGCCGTCCTATGTGCTGGGCGGAAGGGCCATGGAAATTGTCTACAATGAAGACGATTTACGCACCTATATGACCGAGGCTGTGAGTGTTTCCAACGAGTCTCCGGTGCTCCTTGACCACTTTCTTAACGATGCTATCGAGGTTGATGTCGATGCCATCTGTGATGGCGAAGATGTGCTGATCGGTGGCATCATGCAGCATATTGAACAGGCCGGTGTACATTCCGGTGACTCCGCGTGTTCATTGCCGGCATACAGCCTGAGTAGCGAAATACAGGACCGGATGCGTGAGCAAATGCGTGCCATGGCGCTTGAGCTGAATGTGGTAGGTCTGTTAAATGCCCAGTTTGCCATCAAGGATGAAGATGTTTACATCCTTGAAGTGAACCCGCGCGCTTCGCGGACAGTGCCTTTCGTATCCAAGGCAACAGGGGTGCCACTCGCCAAGATCGCAGCGCGTTGCATGGCCGGGCGGTCTCTGAAGGAGCAGGGTGTTACCGAGGAACTCGTGCCATCCTATTATTCTGTTAAAGAGGCTGTGTTTCCGTTCGTCAAATTCCCGGGCGTCGACCCGTTGCTGGGGCCGGAAATGAAATCCACCGGTGAGGTCATGGGTGTTGGTCGCAGTTTCGGAGAGGCCTTTGCCAAGGCGCAAATCGGTGCCGGCGAAGCGCTGCCGCGCTCAGGCAAGGTTTTTGTCAGTGTGCGCAATACTGACAAGGATGAAGCGGTGCAGGTATCGCGCGAACTCACCAATCTTGGGTTTACTATTGTTGCCACACGCGGAACTGCGGAGGCTATCAGCGCTGCAGGTATTGCTTGCGAAGTGGCTAACAAAGTAACCGAGGGCCGCCCTCATATTGTGGATATGATCAAGAACGACCAGGTTGATCTAATCGTGAATACGACAGAGGGCAAACAGGCTATTGCCGACTCCTACACCATTCGTGGTGCAGCCTTGCAACACAAGGTGCCGTACAGCACGACGATTGCCCATGCATATGCGACAAGCCTGGCATTGTCCTGTATCGATACGCCCTCGGTAGTTAAATTACAGGATTTGCATCAGGAGCAAGTGGCATGAACAAGGTCCCGTTAACAAGAAAAGGTGCCGAAAATCTTCAGGCTGAGCTGCATCAGCTAAAGACAGTCGATCGTCCGCGAATTATTCAGGCTATTGCCGAAGCGCGTGCGCATGGGGATCTTAAGGAAAACGCCGAGTATCACGCTGCACGCGAGCAGCAGAGTTTTGCCGAGGGCCGTATCAAGGACATTGAAGGCAAACTCTCGAATGCCAATATCATCGATGTTACAAGCCTCGATGCCGGTGGCAAGGTGGTGTTCGGTGCTACTGTTGATATGGCAGATGAGGATACGGGTGAAGAGCTGACTTACCAGATCGTTGGCGAGGATGAGGCCGACATCAAGCAAGGGCTGATTTCTGTCAGTTCTCCAATTGCGCGTGCTCTCATCGGCAAGGAGGAGGGCGATGTGGCAACGGTGGTCGCGCCTGGTGGCGAACGCAATCTGGAAATTGTAGAAGTCCGCTACGTGTAACGGATTCATGCTGCAACGCCTCTTGTTTTGAACAGCCGCCGCATGCTCGCTGGTGAAAGACTCCTGCTGACAATCTGGGTTGGCGGGCTGTGGGCGATCGGTTACATGGTTGCCCCCGCCCTGTTCGCGAACCTCGAGGATCGCGCACTGGCCGGTAGCCTGGCTGGCGTCATGTTTGAAATTATTGCCTATGTTGGTCTTGCCTGCGGCACCCTGCTATTACTGTTTAATCAATTGCGTCACACGAATCAGCGGTTTAACTGGCGGGCGGTGGTATTGCTGGTCATGATTCTGTTCATTGTTGCCGGACAGTTTTTGGTGGCCCCGATGATTACCGAACTGCGCTCGCAAGGTTTGACGGATAGCGCCGAATTTGGCCGGCTGCACGGTGCGGCTTCGGTGCTTTATCTGTTGAACAGCCTGTTAGGTATAGTTCTGATTGTAGCCCGTGATGGTAACAATGGAGATGAGTAAACGAGTCAACCGGCCAGTACGTAAACGATGCCGGCACCAAAAATTGCGGGCGGTAGCGTGATTCGACGTGGCTGGCGGGTTAGATAGTCCAATATCAGTAGTCCGATGTACACGCACAGCATGTATATTGGGATGACCTGAAAAGAAGTCAGGTGATACACGTCAGAGGGCAGGTAGTAGGCATAGTAGTCGCCCAGCAATCTCAGGAATATCAGGTTGCCCAGTATTTCGAATACCAAAGGTGCTTCGAAGCCGATAATGAAGGCAATACCAAAGGGAGTATTCCATCGGGGCGACAGCTTCGCTTCAAGTGTCTGCATGGTAAGGTAAAGGTGGATGCCATAGGCAGTCCAGACAATAAGCCCCAGGGCGGATACATTTTGGTCGTGTAGAGGCAGAATCCGGTATTCCCAGAGTTTGGATCCGAACCATAATTCGTACAGAGGGTTTATCAGGGATTCGCCAATAACAGCCAACAGCAGCACACTGGACGCTGTCAGTGCGAGCCTGTAAAAGTCGATGCGAAGCTTGCTTCCGAGAATCAAGCGGTTGATGCACAGTGAGGTCAACACCAGTGCGGTGCCAAATATAATACCTGCAGCAATTTCCATGAGTCTTCCCTGTTCGAGCACCTTGCCTGGACAGCCAGTGGCCAATGTGTGCCTAAGGATATCGGTCATCATCGGTTGTAACTGAAATCGGTATTTGCCGAGTCCGGCTGCAGCCGCTAACATGGTCTCCAGACCAGATGTTTTGTCCACAAGCCAAGGAGCTGTGTGTTGCGAATATCGTTTCCATGGCTGGCACTGGGGCTGGGGCTGCTGATCGCGCTGGTGCTGATGGCCACCGGTGCTGTCGGGCCCGAGGCTGACCGCCGCCTGCCGCTGCTTACACTGCTAATTGTCACCGAGTTTGGTTTTTTCCTGACCGCCATTGGATCAGGGCTGGCCTTGCGTAGCCTGATACACCAGGGTTTTAGCGGCAGTTTAATTATTTCGGCGCTGGGTTGTGGCATGCTGGCTGCCGGGTTTTTGTGGCTTGGCCTGGGATTGTGGCCCGGTAGTTTTCCTGGCAACGGCTGAGTCGAAAGAGTGAAATTGATGCACCATAGAGTGAGTATGGCTTTCGCGCCGGAAGTCGGTAGTGAGCGCTGGTGCGGACAGATGGACGTAACACCGAAGGGTGACTGGACGGCCAATGAGGCGGCAGATTATGCCCGTCATTGCCTGCTGAACTGATCTGCACAGTTGGTATCAGATTTCTGGAAGATAATGAATAAGGAGACGTTTATGTCGCGGCCCGGACGTGTTTTGTTGTGGATGCTGTCTTTCCTGGGGCTGCTTGGTCTGGCTGTCGTAGCGCTGATTGAGCCGCTCAGCGAGGCGTTCCTTTCCAATCCTGTTTTTAACACCGTTATTGTCGGTGTTTTTGTGATCGGCATGCTGGTGAGTTTCCGGCAAGTGGCGGCACTGTCTACAGAAGTCAGCTGGGTCAACCGGGTGCGCAGCCGCCGCAAGCGCGGCTCTTCGCGGCCACGCCTGCTCATTTCTCTGGAAAAAATGTTTGCCCAGCACGGTGACGAGCCTGTCAGCCTCTCACCCCTGTCTTTGCGCGCTGTCCTGGACAGCGTACGCCTGCGTCTGGATGAATCCCGTGATGTGTCGCGCTATACCATCGGGTTGCTGATATTTCTGGGTCTGCTGGGAACGTTCTGGGGGCTTTTGGATACTGTCAGTGCGGTAGGTCGTATGATTAGTGACCTGAATGCCGGTGGCGGCGAAAATGGCGTGTTATTTGGTTCCCTGCTGGCAGGTCTGGACAAGCCGCTGGCTGGCATGGGTACGGCATTCAGTTCTTCCCTGTTTGGCCTGGCCGGTTCGCTGGTGCTGGGATTTCTCGATCTCCAGGTGGGGCACGCACAAAATCGTTTCTTCAACGAGCTGGAAGACTGGCTCACTGGTTTGACGCGCATGTCCGGTTTGCAAATGCATGCCGAGGGCCAGCTCAGTGACCCAACCTATATTCACGCAATGCTCGAGCAGACGGCAGAAACACTGGATAAACTTCAGCGCAGTATTATGCGCGATGATCTCCAGCGCCGGCAGGTCGGCGAGCAGATTCAGGGTTTGGGTGAGAAGCTGGCTGTTTTTGTCGATCAGTCACATGACGAGCAACGGCTGATGGCAATGCTGTCAAAGGGGCAGAGCGAACTGGCGCCGGTGCTGTCCAGACTCGTTGAGCAACAAAGTGACAGCGAGTCTGCGCTCCATACACATGTCCGCAACCTGGATATCAATATTAAAAGGCTGGCTGATAACCTGTCAGGTGGTCGTGAACAGTTGTCGGACGATATCCGTGATGAGCTGCGTCTGATCGCACGTGCGCTGTCTGCCGAGGCCCATGGCCGCGGACGACATCACGGTAAGAGCCGGGCGGGCTGACCGTTATGATGCTCACCAACCGTCGTCGCCGGGCGCTGGATATCTGGCCGGGATTTGTTGACGCACTGGCGGCATTGTTAATGGTTGTCATTTTTGTATTATTGCTGTTTTCGCTGGGGCAATTTCTTTTAAGTGATGCACTGTTGGGTCGTGACGAAGCTATTGATCAGTTGCGAGGACAAATGCGTGGTCTTGCAAATGTGTTGAGCCAGGAGCGTAAGGATAAGGACAGTCTTGAATCAGAGCTGACGGGCGTTAACAAGGCGCTGGAGTCCAGCCTGTTGAGCGAAGATGATTTGCGCCAGCGCCTGTCTTTGATGACGCTTGAAGCCAGGGAAACCGAAGTTGCGCTGGCCGCATTGCAAGTCGAGCTGGATACCGGTCGTACCCAGCTGTCGGAGCAGTTACAGCTCGTAGCGCAGCGTACCAAGACCGTAAGTAGTCTGGAAGCTGAACGTGATCAGCTTGAGGCATCATTGCAGGACAGTGAGCAGGCAACGATTCAGGCACGTGATTCCTCGGCACAACTGGGTGTGCGACTGGAAGCGCTCAACGAACAGTTAACGCGACTCAATTCGGCCTTGTCTGTTTCAGAGGGTGAGTTGCAAGACAAAAACCTGGAAGTTGAAGATCTCGGGCAGCGCCTGAATGCGGCACTGGCTGGCAAGGTCGAGGAACTGGCCGTGTATCGGTCAGAGTTTTTTGGCAAGCTACGTGAGTCGCTGCAGGATAACGCTGATATTCGCGTTGAGGGCGACCGCTTTGTGTTGCCTTCCGAAGTCCTGTTCTCGTCAGCGTCAGCCACGCTCGATGTGGAGGGGCGGCATGAAATTGCTGCAGTAGCGCGAACGCTGAAAAGTATTGCTGCACAGATACCGGACGATATCGACTGGGTACTGCGTATTGACGGGCATACTGACCGGCGCCCGGTACGCAAGGCATTCCCTTCCAACTGGGAATTGTCGTCGGCACGTGCGACCAGTATTGTGAAATATCTTGTCGAACAGGGCGTACCGCCGCATCGACTGGTAGCGGCAGGATTCGCCCAGTATCACCCGCTGGATAAAGGAAACACCGCCGAGGCCTATCGGCGTAACCGTCGAATCGAGTTCAAGCTGACCAGCCGCTAGCGCATTGCTGCACTACGCCATTGCTGGAAGGTCGGGTACTCGAGATAGGCGCCGGTGATGACATAGTCGAGCACGTTGCGTAAGCGGTAAAACTGCACAACGGAGTCGACACGCAGGATCTCATCTCCATCGTCATCGAAGAAAATCAGTGTCGGCGTGTAGAACAGACCGAGTTTGTCAGCCCATTTTTTTGCGGTCGTTCGTTTGCCATCCGGGGTCTGTACCAGTGTGTCACTCCACATATCCAGCTGGGTAGCATCGAGTTCATTCAGGCGCCTGCGAATGTCGACTTGTTGTAACGGACCGGTGTGCAGGACATCGCAGGCATGACAGTCGCCCTGTTCGAAAAATACTACCAGCGGCCGTTCTCCGGGAATATGCGAACGATCCAGAGCGTGTGGCCCGGGGGTGAAAAAGTCTTCCTCACTGAGTTCTCCGGTCTCGAAAACCATCGGGATGTCGGCGCGTGCCAGGTAACTGCGGAAGTCCTCACGCAGGTAATGTCCGTCTGCAACGTATTCCATGGCTGCCCTGAACTTGTAGGGTGGGTAGTAGCCGGATAATCGCAGGGCTTCCCGCTGTTGGCTGTCGTAAAAGATTAGCGTGGGCGTAAAGTCGATATGATGTTTAACAGCAAAGCTGCGTTCGTCCCATTCGCGCCCGTCGAGCCCGGTCAATGATCGCTGGCCGTGGATATCGAGACCAATGACATCAAAATGTTTCTGCGTATAGGCCAGGATATCCGGTTTGCCGAAATTTGTTTCCAGTAATTGTTTGCAGTAGGCGCAGTTCTTCTGGCCAAAGTAAACCATCAATCCCTGCTTGTTAGCGGCAATTGCTTCCTTGATATCATCGCGCAAGTCCAGGAAGCTGAGTTTGAACCAGCGGGGATGGCTGATGGGTTCGGGCAGGGCGTCGTCGTCGAAGCTGTTGAAATCCGTCAATTCCTCCAGTTCATCACCCTGGGCATACAGTGAACCGGGGAAGCTCCAGACCGCCAGAACGGACAGGCAAGCGATGAGCGCGGTGGCCTTGGATAACGAACTGTTTGGCATTGCTCTGTTTCCGTATGAACGCTAACGACTGTCGGCATTGTTTGTTATGTTGCCCGCCCATACCCGCGGCATGCATTGACTATAGTCATATCCACTAGAATGTAGTGAATTTTGATCCTTTAGGCTTCTTTAAAAAAAGCAGGGCGGTATTGCCAACGCGCTGAATGAGTGCGGCATGACTGCGTTCACAAAGATGGGTAATCGCCTGGTCTCGCTCATCGCGGTCGCCAACATTGACCCTGATTTTCATCAGTTCGTGGTGGGCCAGCGAGCGTTCGAACTCGTCCAGCAGGGATTCTGACAATCCCCCAGCGCCCACAATGATTACCGGCTTCAGTTTATGGCCCAGTCCGCGTAACCTTTTCTTTTGTTCATCTGTTAATGTCATATGGGGACTGATTTTAATTCGCTCCCCATTAAATTGGTACCGGTTTAACTGTTACGGAATATTCATGGCGCGCAGCAAAAGCAGCCACCGCTGGCTGAGAGAACATTTCGACGATGAGTATGTCAAAAAGGCGCAACGGGACGGGTACCGTTCGCGTGCGGTTTACAAGCTCGAAGAGATCCAGGCCAAAGACCGCATTATCAAGCCTGGCATGTCGATTGTTGACCTGGGTGCGGCGCCTGGAGGCTGGAGTCAGTACGCATTAGGACTAATTGGCCGGAAAGGGGTCGTGGTGGCGATGGATATACTGCCCATGGAGCCGCTTCCCGGGGTAACGTTTGTTGAGGGTGATTTCCGCGAGGAAGACGTTTTGAATGAATTGCTGGCGGTACTCGAGAAACGTGAAATTGACCTTGTAATGTCGGATATCGCCCCCAATATAAGTGGCATGGAAGCCGTCGACCAGCCTCGAGCAATGTATCTTGCGGAATTAGCAGTGGATTTTGCCGATCGCGTATTGCGCCCGGGCGGTGACCTGCTGGTCAAGTTATTTCAGGGTGAGGGCTTTGATGTCCTGCTAAAGGACCTGAAACAGCGCTACGAAAAGGTAATTGTGCGTAAGCCAAAGGCTTCACGGCCACGTTCGCGCGAAGTCTATGCGCTGGCGAGAGGACGTAAAATATAGTATGTTTCAGGTAACTACCAGTTGGGCCGAAACGCCTTACAGGACAATATCTTCAGTTATTTTCCTATCCCTGGTCAATCGCCGTCTACGGTCTTTAAAGAGGTAAATGATTTGAACGACATGGCGAAGAATATTCTTCTCTGGGTGATCATTGCGGTCGTCCTGATGTCTGTCTTTAACAATTTTGGTCCGCCGACGCCGCGCGCACAGAGCGTGCCGTATTCTGACTTTATTGGCAACGTCAAAAGCGGCCTTGTTCAGAGCGTTGTTATTGACGGCCGGACGGTCAAGGGCCAGCTGGCCAGCGGCGAAAAATTCTCCAGCTACACGCCGAATGATCCCGAGATGATCAATGATCTGCTCAGCAATGGTGTGCAGGTCAAGGCGCAGGAGCCGGAACAGGAATCGCTGCTGATGCAGATCTTCATTTCCTGGTTCCCGATGCTGTTGCTGATCGGTGTCTGGATCTTCTTCATGCGTCAAATGCAAGGCGGTGGCGCTGGACGCGGAGCCATGTCGTTCGGCAAAAGCCGTGCGCGCATGCTCGGCGAGGACCAGGTCAAGATCACCTTTAACGATGTTGCCGGTGTCGAGGAAGCCAAGGAAGAAGTCGCCGAGCTTGTCCAGTTCCTCAGAGACCCCGGCAAATTCCAGAAGCTGGGCGGCAAGATTCCGCAGGGTGTGCTGATGGTCGGTTCGCCGGGTACCGGTAAAACGTTGCTGGCAAAAGCCATTGCCGGTGAGGCCAAGGTGCCATTCTTTACCATTTCCGGTTCCGACTTTGTGGAAATGTTTGTCGGTGTGGGTGCATCCCGCGTGCGTGATATGTTCGAGCAGGCCAAGAAACATGCACCCTGCATCATATTTATCGACGAAATCGATGCTGTTGGGCGCCATCGTGGCGCTGGATTGGGTGGTGGTCACGATGAACGCGAGCAGACACTTAACCAGCTGCTGGTCGAAATGGATGGTTTCGAGGGTAATGAAGGCGTCATCGTTATTGCCGCGACCAACCGGCCTGACGTGCTTGACCCGGCGTTGTTACGCCCTGGCCGATTCGACCGCCAGGTTGTAGTTCCGCTGCCGGATATTCGTGGACGTGAACAGATTCTCAAGGTTCACCTGCGTAAAGTGCCGGGCTCGGACAACCTCAAGCCAGGGGTTATTGCCCGTGGTACACCGGGTTTCTCCGGCGCTGATCTTGCAAACCTGGTTAATGAGGCGGCTTTGTTTGCTGCGCGCGCGAACAAGCGTCTTGTCGATATGGAAGATCTCGAAAAGGCCAAGGACAAAATCATGATGGGTACCGAGCGGCGCTCCATGGTTATGAGTGAGGAAGAGAAAAAGCTCACCGCCTATCACGAAGCCGGTCACGCCATTGTCGGTCGCACAGTGCCGTCACACGATCCGGTCTACAAGGTGAGTATCATCCCCCGTGGTCGCGCACTTGGTGTGACCATGTTCCTGCCAGAGGAAGATCGCTATAGCTACAGTCGGCAACGCCTGGAAAGCCAGATCTCCAGCCTGTTTGGCGGGCGTATTGCCGAGGAAATGATTTTCGGCGAAGACATGGTCACCACCGGTGCGTCGAATGATATTCAGCGCTCTACTGAATTGGCGCGCAATATGGTTACCAAGTGGGGGCTTTCCGAGCGCCTGGGGCCGTTAACCTACAGTGAGGAAGATGGCGAAGTCTTCCTGGGCCATTCGGTGACACAACACAAGAACGTATCGGATGAAACCGCACACGCTATTGATGGCGAGATCCGAACGATTATCGATCGCAACTATGATCGAGCCAGGCAGATACTGACTGATAACCTGGATAAATTGCATCTCATGGCCGAAGCGCTGATCAAGTACGAGACTATCGACAGCGACCAGATTGACGACATTATGACCGGTAAAATTGCGCGCGAACCCAAGGATTGGGATGACAGTCAGTCAAGCGGCAAAGGTACTGCCAACAAAGCCGGTTCCGACGATAGCAAGGATAGTACAGATCCTATTGGTGGACCTGCCGGACAGCACTGATCGACTGTAACGGAAAGAGTCTGGATCTGTCTCGCCCCCAGGTTATGGGGGTGCTTAATATCACCCCCGATTCCTTCTCCGACGGGGGTGATTTTTTTACGCCTGAGGCTGCTGTAGAAAGGGCCTTGCAGATGGAAGCGGATGGTGCGGCTATTATCGATATCGGTGGCGAATCAACCCGCCCCGGAGCTGACCCGGTGTCGGTCGAGGAAGAACTCGGTCGTGTGGTGCCGGTTATTGAAAACCTGGCGACACGTCTGGGGGTGCCCATCTCCATCGATACCCGAAAACCGGCAGTCATGCGAGCAGCAGTCGAAGCTGGTGCGGGATTGATCAACGACGTTAATGCATTGCGCGAAGAGGCCGCGCTGGAGGTCGCTGCAGCGTGTTCGGTTCCGGTGTGTCTCATGCACATGCAGGGTGAACCTCCAAATATGCAGGCAGCACCGCAGTATGATGACGTCGTTGATGAGGTGCGCGAATTTTTACACCAGAGGGTGCAGGCTTGCCTGGCCGCGGGTATACCGCGGGAGAAGCTGCTTCTGGATCCCGGCTTCGGTTTCGGGAAATCAGTAGAGCATAATTTACAATTGCTGGCGCGTCTCGACGCGTTAAGTAGTATGGGTATACCAATACTGGTTGGGCTTTCTCGAAAGTCCATGATCGGTAAATTGCTGGGACTCGAGGCGGGTGAACGTCTGTCCGCGAGCCTGGCGCTGGCCGTACTCGCCGTAGAGCGGGGCGCAGTGTTGGTAAGAACACATGATGTTGCAGCTACCTGGCAGGCGCTGCAGATGAATGTGGCGCTAAGAGCAGTACATTAGGGTTTTGGGGAACAAAAAATGACCAGGAAATATTTCGGTACCGATGGTATTCGCGGCCGCGTAGGGGATGACCCCATCAACGCGGAGTTCATGCTTAAACTCGGTTGGGCGACCGGCCGTGTTTTAGGGGAGGGCTCCAGGGCCAGAGTGGTCATCGGCAAGGACACCCGGATCTCGGGTTACATGTTCGAGTCTGCGCTGGAGGCCGGTCTTTCCGCCGCCGGTGTCGATATATGCCTGCTCGGCCCCATGCCTACACCGGGTATTGCTTACCTCACGCGGACGTTGCACGCTTGTGCCGGCATCGTTATCAGTGCCTCGCATAACCCGCATTACGACAACGGTATAAAGTTCTTCTCTGCTGACGGCATGAAATTGCTCGATGAAATCGAACACGCCATTGAAGAAGAGCTTGGAAAGAACATGGTTACTGTTGCGTCAGACCGATTGGGGAAAGCGGAGCGTATCGAAGATGCGCGTGGTCGTTATATCGAGTTCTGTAAAAGTACTATTCCATTACGCATCAGTCTGCGCGGGATGAAAATTGTAGTTGATTGCGCCAATGGTGCCACCTACCAGGTGGCGCCGGCAGTGCTGCATGAAATGGGTGCAGAAGTGATTCCTGTCGGCGTCCATCCCGATGGTCTGAATATCAATGAGGGTTGCGGTTCCACCAACCCGGATTTGTTGCGTGCAACCGTTCTGGATCAGGGTGCTGACCTGGGTATTGCGCTGGACGGTGATGGTGACCGGTTATTGATGATCGACCACAAGGGTGAACTGGTCGATGGCGATGAGTTACTCTTTATTATTGCCCAGAGTCGCCATGAAGGCGGTAGTCTTGAAGGTCCGGTCGTGGGCACATTGATGAGTAACCTCGGGCTTGAACATGCTTTGCAACGTAAAAATATAGAGTTTGTCCGTGCTCAGGTCGGTGATCGTTATGTGATGGAATTATTGCAGCGACACAATGGTGTCATCGGCGGTGAATCATCCGGCCATATTATCTGCCTGGATCGCACTACGACCGGTGACGGTATGGTGTCTGCGTTGCAGGTACTGGCGACAGTTGTTCAGAAGGGCGCTTCGCTGCACGAGCTTAAGCAGGGTATGCACAAATACCCCCAATTGATGATTAACGTGCCGCTGGAGCACCGTATCGATGTCGATGCCAGTCAGCCAATTCAGGCGGCTGTAAAAGCCGCTGAAAAGGTTCTTAATGGCAGGGGTCGCGTTTTGTTGCGTCCATCCGGCACAGAGCCCCTGATTCGCGTCATGGTCGAGGGTGAAGACGAGGCGCTGGTGCACGAACAGGCGAAAAAGATTGCAGCCGTGGTCCAACAGACCGTCAGTGCGCAAGCTGAGAGCGCCTGACAGGAACAGGGGCAGATCAATTATCCCCGGAAAGAAATCCCTCTCCTTCCTGGCGCTTCTTCTGGCCACGCCTCTGGCCCTGGTTGGTGTCAACCTGCATACGTTTCACCGGCTTACCGACGAGGCGCAAATAGCCAGACTTCGCTTCGTCGAGATGGCGCCACGGCAGTACGCGGTCGAGTTGCGCACTGGTGATTTTTGCTCCCCGCAGCACTTTGCAATCAAGGGCGACGAATGGCGCCTTGATGCGCGCTTTCTGAAGTGGAAGCCACTGGCCAACCTGATTGGCTTTGATGCGATGTACCGGCTCGATCGACTCAGCGGCCGTTACAGTGATATCGACGCTGCCAACAATGCACCACACATCGCGTTTCAGGTTGGTGAAAAGCCGGTCGTTGATCTGACCGATTATCTTCGCGAAGACTGGAAGTATTGGTCGCCGGTAGATACCTCATTCGGTAGCTCGGTGTATGAAGTCATCGATCCGGCTTATCAGTACACTGTCTACCGTACACAATCGGCGCTCCTGATACGCAAGGAAAAAATCACTGCTGCACATTACGAAGGCGGTGCGCTGGTGATAAAGATCGAGAAACCCTGTGAGGATGACTAGGCGCTGGCGCAGCGGTTTCCGGGTGCATAGCGAGATAGCCAAGGCCCATCGCCCGGGTACTCACTGTATCTTTGAATAGCTGTTCAACCAGTTGTCTCAGGCGCTCTCTTTTATCCGGCTGTGATAACAGACGTTATAAACTTGCGTCTTTTCATCAAAGCTCCCTGCAAATCGAGGCCGCCGGTAAACCTGGGCAGTTTCGATGCGAGGAAAGTTAAATTACGTAACAGCCGGTTAGGTGTATCAGCAATAATACACAACAATTGATCTGGTATCCTTTGTTATCAGGAATATGGAGCTATGAAAAGATTCGGGTTTATTACAGTCTCGACTTTAGGGATAGGGGCTTCTATGCTTATTTTTCTACTCTGGGGTTTTCGGGAATACTGCCATGAAAAAAACAATTTCTTTGCATAAAACAGTGTCGAGGATGGTGAATGAAATTATTATTGCCATCGGGTTGCTCAGTATAGCCATTGGCGTCCTGCAAAAGCTTTTCCATCTGGACAGTATTTACGACCCGCGTTTGCTGGGGTTGACGCCGAAAGACTTTCTGGCGTTTGGGGGCATATTTTTTCTTTTGGCAATTGCTGTCGCGTCCAGACGAATTCTGAAGCATTTGGAGATCTTGATAGAAAAGAAGTAGCAATGAGTACGCCAGCTGCAGGGTCAATTGTCCGCTGAGCCCGGAATTTCCATCGCCTCCCGCATAATATGAAATATCATGTTCTGCTCCATCACTCCGTGCACCAGGTCGGCGCCTGGGCCATGAGCGTAGATAACAACGTCCTCACCACCGTGGGTTTCTGATTTAAGCGGAACCAGTGCCTGTTGGTGAAAGTGAGGATCTTCCGTATCGATATTCGATAAATCCTGTTCGCGTCCGCTCACAGGCGGGCGCCGTTTGCTTGTCAGCATCTGCGTATCGCGGAAAATATAGCCCGGACCGTTCTGATAGCCGAGAGTTGTGTAGGGTTTGCCATCTTCGGCCAGTTTGGGGCTGGATTCGGGTTCGCCAAATTTATTATTGCCGACCACTTTACCAAGAATGGGATTGCCGCGGGTCGGGTAACCGGCCATGGTGAAGGCGTGGCTATGGTCTGCGGTGACAATAATCAGTGTGTCGTTGGCATCGGTTTTATCAAGCGCAGTGGTCACGGCTCTCGATAACTCAATGGTATCGGTCAGCGCGCGATAGGCATTGCCCGCGTGGTGGGCGTGGTCGATGCGGCCGCCCTCAATGACCAGGAAATAGCCTTGCCGGTTTTTCTTCAGTATGTCGATGGCTTTGGCCGTCATCTCTGACAGTGACGGCTCACCGCCGGGGTCCAGGCTGCGATCCGCTTCATACTGCATGTGTGAATAGTTGAACAGGCCCAGCAGATGGTCGGTTTCCGTCAGGTTCAGGGCGTCGAGCTGTACCTGGCTCCACACGTAGGCTGAATTACTGCTGGAAAGCCATTCCTGTGTCAGGTCACGGCCGTCTTTACGCAGGCCCTTTTTGTCCGTCAACTCCGGGTCGGGTTTGGTGTTCGGGATAAAATAACGCCGGCCGCCGCCGAGAGCGACCTCCAGTCCATCGCCATACGGAAAATCGATCAACTGGCTGGCGATATCCCTGCAACCGTCCTGCAGAGCTGCAGCGGGCATTTTGCTATCACCTTCCCAGCCACGTTCCGGTGAGTGAGCGTAGGTGGCGGCCGGTGTTGCATGGGTAAGACGGGTGGTGGTTACCACGCCCGTTGATTTGCCAGCCTGTTCCGCAAATTCAAGAAAAGTGGGTCAGTGACTTGCCTTGTGAGCTTCGACAATCGGTGCGTCTGCTGTACTGGTTTACCGAGATCACGCCAGCGCGGGTTTTCTCGCCGGTCATGATGGCCGACATTGAACCGGCCGAGTCGGGTGTCTGCTGATTAGTGTTATACGTCTTGGACAGGGCAACGTTGGGGAATCGATCAAAGCTCAGCAGGTTTTCTTCACCGGACTCGCCGCGTAACTGGCCCTCCAGGATACGTGCCGCGGTGACGGTAGAAACCCCCATGCCATCGCCGACGAACAGGATGATATTTTTTGCCCGGGTGTGCTGTTGGGGTTGTTGTACTGTTTGATCGATCGCGCAGCCTGAGAGCAACGATAGTGCAGAGAGTAACCACCAGATAGAGGCAACAACCTTCGAGATATGCATACTTATGTGAGCCCTAAAATAGTGTTTATGTCAGGGAGCTTATGATTTACTCATCATTGCCGGGCGCAATGCTACCGGTAAAAGTAACTTGCAGTAACGAAGCATTCTCTGACTAACTGAAGTCCAGGCTGCAAGATTGCAGTGCCGTGCTTACAATGACAAGAAGTTTTCAATTGAGCGGGGCTTTCTCAGCCAGGATCAACCCAGATACGGCCTGCCTCTACTTTTACCGGGTAAGTGCCAATTGGCTCATCCGCCGGATCAACCAGTGCTTCACCGGATGCCAGGTCAAAGTAACTGCCGTGAAGGGAGCACTTGATCTTTTTCCCCTGTATGCAGCCCAGATGCAGTGAGTAATCTTCGTGGCTGCACATTTCGTCGACGACGTAGTAGTCGCCCTCGGCATTGCACAGCAGCAGGTGCTTGCCACCCACCTGAATTTTCTTCATCTGTCCCGGGGACAGTTCGCCTTCTTCGGCAATCGCTTCAAAGGGTGCATCCATGTATGCCTCTCCCTACTTGATGCGAGCGGCGGCGGCACCGGAGTCGAGCACGCTGCGCACCTGCTCAGCGGCACTTTGCAGGTCGGCGTGTTTGCCGAGATGCTGCAGGGTAATAGCGCCAACGTACACCAGTGAATCGTAGGTAGCGCCTTTTTCACCCTTGAGTGCTGCCATGCCCGCGTCTGCGGCAGCTTTGGCGGCAGCTTCGACATTCACCGTCAAGGCGACCTCATCAACTGTCTGGGTGGCCTCCGGCAGATTGTCCGGCAAGGGAACGGCACGCACATCCTGCTGAATGCCAATACTGCCCGGGTCAATGTCCACCGGTTGTTCTTCACCCATATCGTGGTAGGCAAAGTACTTGCCGACCTGGCGCAGTGAGGGGATAACGCCACCCTCGGTACCACGCAGCAGTAGCGCGGAATCAAAACCGACGTGGCGTGCCAGCATGGCGTACACCGGCGGATACGGTTTGTGCACATAGCCGGTTATGAAATGGGTTTTCTGTTTACCCGCGATCGGCTTGGCCAGCACTTCTACGGTGGTCAGTACCGGGCGCTTGATCATTTGCTGGCGCAGGGCCACGAGATCGTGCAGTTTCGGGCAGAATTGCGCCTGGTCGACGTAGCTCCAGCCCAACTCCGGGTCGGCCAGTCGAGCAGCGGCTTGTGTTGTTGTCAGATCGACGGGTACGCCGGCCGCAGCCAGCACGTGGCGGTGTGTAATGCCGAACTTCGGGCCTACCGAATCCACGCCATGCGAGACGGTGGGCGCGCCGCAGGCGGCCAGTATCGCCGGCAGGAAGGGCGATGAGGGTAACGTGCGGTTGTAGCCGTCGTAGGGGTCCACCAGATCGACAACTTCGTCGACTTCGGCGGTGACGGTGTTCGTGTAGTCGCGAATAGCGTCCAGCACGCCGCGGTTTTCCTCCGCGGTTTCACGTTTCATGCGCAGGGCAATAAAGAAGATGGCCGCACGCACCGGGTCGACCTGGTCTTCGAAGATGGCTGCCGTGCCGATCCGCGCTTCTTCCTGGGAGATGTCCTTGGACAGCTCCGGGCCGGTGGCGATACGCTGTATGATGGATCGCATGGTGGTCTGCAGGTCACTGTTGACCGAATCGGCGGGCGTGCTCATAAGGATCTCCTGATATTCGCTTCGGCGAGTATAAATTGCTTTCAGAATCAGTCAACTAAACCCGCGGTAACCAGAGGGTTTGGGCTCTCTGGAGGCTGGTGAAAACAATCCTGGCAGGCTGCGGCGGGCCGGAACGGTAACGCTGTAGAGGGGCGAATGGCATCTGTGAGCCCGTCCTGGCGGGCCCGGTTGCCCGGATTGCACTGATGCTGGTGACGGTGGTGAGGCTGATTAGTTTCTACCGGCCGGGGCAGACGTTTTAAATTTGATTTTTGCCCGCCGGATCGCTACGCTACGCGGCTATTTTCAAGGGCTTGCAGGAGATGGGTATGCGGCAGACACTGGTGGCGGGGAACTGGAAACTGAATGGTTCTCTGGACAGCGTTAAACAACTGATTTCCGGGATAACTGCCGGCGAAGCCGATACCGGCAGCACGCAGATCGCGGTATGTCCGCCGTTTGTCTATATCCCGCTGGTCGCCAATCTTCTCGCCGACAGCAAGGTCGCCTGGGGTAGCCAGGATATCGCCGACCAGGAATCCGGTGCCTTCACTGGTGAGATATCCGGCGCCATGCTCAATGATTTTGGCTGCACTTACGCCATCGTTGGTCACTCGGAACGCCGCAGCATCTATGGCGAAGACGATGACTTTACAGCCCGCAAGTTTGCCGCTGCCCGCAAGGCGGGCCTGACACCGATTCTGTGTGTGGGTGAGAGCCTGGAAGAACGCGAGCAGGGTATCACCGAGGATGTTGTCAGCCGCCAGCTGGATGCGGTGATCAAACTTGAGGGTATCGCTGCCATTGGCGACAGCGTTATCGCTTACGAGCCCGTGTGGGCTATCGGTACCGGTAAAACGGCATCACCACAACAGGCGCAGGATGTGCACGCGTTCATTCGTGGCAAGCTGGCCGGCCTCGATCAGTCTGTTGCTGACAAGGTGCAGATCCTCTACGGTGGCAGCGTCAAGGGTGCCAATGCTGCCGAGCTGTTTACCATGGCGGATATCGATGGCGGCTTGATCGGCGGCGCCGCACTGGATGCTGACGATTTCCTTACTATCTGCAAAGCCGGTGCCTGAACAGGCCCGCCAGGAAAACTAAATGTTTACCGCATTACTAATTCTTCAAGTTGTCCTGGGCCTGTCCATTATTGGTCTGGTGTTGCTGCAAAAAGGCAAGGGCGCCGATATGGGTGCAGCCTTTGGCGCCGGCGCGTCCGGCACCGTATTCGGCGCGCGCGGTGGTGGCTCTTTTCTGACCCGGACAACCGGCCTGCTGGCATTTGGTTTTTTTGCTAACAGCGTGCTGTTGTCCTCACCGCTGGTGCTTAAACCAATGGATCCTGCCGCCAGTGTGACCAGTAGAATAGCGTCAGAAACAGAGGAGGCACCTGCCACCGAGGAAATCGTTATCGAAGAAACGATTGACCTGCCTCCGGCCGATCTGCCCGATGTCGAGACACTGGTGGCTGAAGAGCCTCCGCTAGACGATGTCCCGTCGGTACCCGACGATCTGCCCGCTGCGGATACGCCGCCGGCTGGTGCAACCGAGTAAGTTCCTGATTGCCGACGTGGTGGAATTGGTAGACACGCTATCTTGAGGGGGTAGTGGCGTAAGCCGTGCCGGTTCGACTCCGGCCGTCGGCACCATCTTTTCGTGGCCGGGAGTCTATCCGGCTACTGTTGTACAATAGAGCTCATGTCGCTCTGTGAGGTTCTCAATGCACATCGTATTTAAACGGCTGATGCGCTGGCTGGTGCGGGCAGTCTCGGTATTCCTGCCTGAAAAACAGGCGCATGCACTCGAACGCTGGCGGCGTGGACGCGAAGAATTTCGCAAGTATAAACAGTGCGACTATATCTTCGCCTCCTATGGCAAGAGTGGGCGTACCTGGATGCGGGTCATGATCTCACGTTATTACCAGCAGGCCTACCAGCTGCCTGAGCGCATCCTCATGGGCTTTGATAACTTCCACAAGATCAATAGTGCAGTACCGAAGATCTTCTACACCCATGATAATTACCTGCGTGGCTATACCGGCAACCTGGACAACAAGAAAGATTTCTACGACAAGAAAGTGGTATTACTGGTGCGGCGTCCCCAGGACGTTGCTGTATCCCAGTTTTTCCAGTGGAAATACCGCATGCGGCCGGCGAAGATGTCCATGAACCGCTACCCGCCTGCAGGCAGTGACCTGTCGGTTCACGACTTTCTCATGCGTCCGGAGGTGGCCTTCCTGCCTCGCGTTATCGATTTTATGAACGGCTGGGCGAGCGAGCTGCCGAAGATTAAAAATCTGTTGCTGGTGCGTTACGAAGACATGCGCAGCGACCCGGAAACGCAGCTGAAGCGTATTGTCGAGTTTCTGGATATGCAGCCTGATGAGGCACATATTAAAAACGCGGTGGAGTTCTCCTCGGTGGATAACCTGCGCAAGCTGGAGAAAGAAAACTATTTCTGGCGCAGTGGCAGCCGGGTGAAAGCCAAGGATCCAAGCAATCCGCATTCCTACAAGGTCAGGCGTGCCAAGGTTGGCGGCTACCGCGACTACTTTGAAGATGACCAGCTGGCTGAAATTGACGCCATGGTCGACAACCGCCTGTCTGACGTATTCGGTTATAAAAGTGATCTGGAAACTGCGCCGGCGAAGCAGCCTGCCGGTGAGGTGGCTTCCGGGAGTTGAATCAATGAAAAAGCGCGTTTACATCCATACCAATGACAAGCAATGGGTTGGTGCGCTGGTAGCCTCCTATGCGCTGAAGCGCAATTCAGCCAACCCCGATGCATTCGATGTAGAGTTCTTGCAGGTCAAGGATTTTGAATTTCTTAAACAAAAGGAAGGCCAGAAGTTTTTGCGTGGCGGGGTCGACCGCGTCTGGCGCCTCGATGACCTGCAGTCGTTTACGCCACTGCGTTTTCTGCCTCCCAAACTGATGGACTATGAAGGCCGGGCGGTTGTCATCGATCCGGACATCTTTGCCATTGGTGATGTCAACGAGTTGCTCGACCGGGATATGCAGGGCAAGGCGGTCATGGGCCGTTACCGGTCGGCAAACAAGAAAAAGGCCCAGTGCGTTGCAACCAGTGTCATGCTGCTGGAGTGTGCAAGGCTCAAACACTGGGATGCAGAGAAAGAGTTTGACGAATTGTTCCGTTACGAACGCGATTACAAGGAATGGATGTGTCTGCGCGATGAGCCACAGGAAAACGTGGGTTATTTTGAAGACGAATGGAATGACTTTGACCGCCTGACGGAAGATACCAAAATGCTGCATAACACCAAGCGCCGCACGCAGCCGTGGAAAACCGGTTTGCCTGTCGATTTCACACCTGCTGACAAGCTGAGAAAATACCCGCCGCTGGCATTTCTGAACCGGCTGCGCGGTCAATTGTTCGGGGAGCACGCTTTCCTGGGTAAGTACTGGGAACATCCCGACAAAAATCAGGAGAGGTTTTTCTTCGGCCTGTTAAAAGAATGCCTGGAACAGGGCGTCGTCAGCGAATCGCTGTTAAGGGATGAAATGAAACGCAATCACGTACGCCACGACGCCATGGAAGTCATGGATCGTACACCGCCCTTACCCGCATAGAGGAATTGCCAGCAATGACGCAATATATCGATTTTGACGCGTTGGAAGCCATTGATGTTCAGGCATTCCGCAACCAGAAACCGTATCCCTGGGCAAATCCTGAAAAATTGCTGACTGATGAAGGCTATGAGGCCCTGAGTCGTAACATGCCGGACATGGGCATGTTTGCACAGAAGTTCGGTTACGGGCGTCGTGCCGGTCAACAGCCGCATGACCGTTATTCGCTGGAATACGAGGAAGGCATGGCTGTACCTCAGCCGTGGATCGATTTTATCAGCGAGCTGCGCAGCGATCGTTATCGCAATGTCATCGGGCAATTGTTCAATGCCTCGAAGCCGGAGTTCCGTTTTCACTGGCACTATGCGCCTGCGGGCTGTTCGGTGTCGCCGCATTGCGATGCCAAGCGAGAGCACGGCTCACACCTGTTCTATTTCAACACTGACGAAGAATGGGATCCGAGCTGGGGCGGTGAAACCCTGGTACTGGACGATGGCGGCAATATGAACCCCGATACAGCGCCGGCGTTTTCAGACTTCAAAAACATCATTACCTGCAAGTCGACCGGCAACGTCAGTGCCATTCTGGAGCGCAGTGAGCGTGGCTGGCATGGCGTGCGGGAGTTGACCTGTCCCGAGGACCAACTGCGTAAAATCTTTATTGTTGTGGTGAATCCCGACAGTATATTCTGGAAAGTGCGCGACAAAGTGGTCGGCAAGAAGAATTCAGCGTTTCTAACGGCTAAATTACTCAGGCATATCTCCATGGCTGGAACGGTACACTTTTACGACTATCATCCTCCCGTTGCAGATTTCAGGGCAGAAGTTCTTGATGGCCTGACACAAACGCCGAAGCGGGTTTCACCGAAGTATTTCTATGACCAGCGCGGGTCAGAGCTGTTTGACGCTATCACCGAATTGCCCGAGTACTATCCGACTCGCACCGAGCTGGGCATTCTCGAGGACAAGGGCGAAGCGATAGCGGAATTCCTGGGTGACGAGTGTATGCTGGTTGAACTCGGTAGTGGCAGCAGTCGCAAGATAAGGACGCTGCTTGATGCGCTGGAACCTGCTGCCTATGTGCCACTGGATATTTCCCGTGACCATTTGCTGGGTTCTGCAAGGGCGCTTGCCGCAGATTATCCTGATCTCGAGGTCCATGCAGCCTGTACCGACTACAGTGGTGATTTTCAGTTGCCCGAATTGCCGGATCACCTGCCGCGCGTGGCATTCTTTCCCGGTTCCAGCATTGGTAATTTTGAACCTGACGACGCGTCCCAGTTGCTGGCCCGGCTCGGCCGGCACCTGGGTGAAGAACGGCAAACTGCTGATTGGTGTCGATCTGAAAAAGCACAACCATATACTGCATGCAGCATACAACGATACCCAGCAGGTGACAGCGGCATTCAACCTTAATCTGCTTGAGCGTATGAATCGTGAGCTGGAAGCGGATTTTGATGTTGAGCTGTTTGAGCACCAGGCGTATTTCAATGATGATGCCGGGCGTATCGAAATGCACCTGATGAGCCGCATCGACCAGACCGTCAGCGTGGCGGGTGCGCAGGTCGACTTTACTGCCGGTGAAACATTACATACGGAAAGTTCATACAAATACAGTATCGAGGAATTTCAAGCACTGGCGGAAGCCAGTGGTTTCGTTGCCGGCCAGGTGTGGACCGATGAACAACAGCTGTTCAGCGTGCATTGCCTGCGGTGCGACCCGGCAAGAGATGAAAGGGGACAGATTTAATTCTGTCCCCTGTGTAAACCTTTACTTCGGTGTGTAGCCGAACTTCTGTCCTGCAATCGCTGCCTGGAACATCAGGCCACCTTTGGCCACGGTAAAGGTGGCCATACCCTTGTGATAGCCGGAGCCGGTTGTGGTCGCATCTTTCTTGCCGCCACTGGCGCCTGTTGAGGTGCCGGTTGTCGTGGCTGAGGCGCTGGCACCGGCGGTAACGGCCACTACATTGGCATCTGCGCCAAACTCGAAGCTACCGCTGGTGAATTCGTCAAAAGCGCGCTGGTCCTGGAAAAAGATGATCTGGCTGAAGGCCTGTCCGCCCAGTTGAAAGCCGATGCTGGCCTGGGTCATGGATGTATTGCCGACATACGTGCCCTGTTTATAGACACGTCCTTCGCCATAAGCGCCGCCGACAATGATGCCGCCTTTACCGATGGTGGGAAATACGGCATAGCCAAAACTCTGGCTGAAGAAATTGTTGCTTTCCCCGGCGTTTTTGAAAATCTCGATGGTGTCCTGGTATTCGTCAGCATGCACCGCCGACAGGGGTGCCATGACGAACAGGGAAAAAAGAAACATGCGCAGTGTGTTTAACATGGGTGGTCTCCTCGGTAATTAGGTGTGCTTTATAGCACGGTGGGTTCAGAATCTCATTTGTCGCCAATTGGCGAATCATTGCCTGGCTTGTCGTCATCCCGATGAATACGCACATCGAGTGGTTGACTGGTATCCAGGTGGACGTCGCGCTGCGGGAACGCAATCACAATACCTGCTTCGTTAAACTTCCGGTCAATGGCCTCGTGTATTTGTGTCATGGCCACCATGCGATGATCCTGGGCGCCGACAAAGCCCCGAAGTTCCAGGTTCAGGGTATTGTCACCAAAGGCAGTGAATATGGTGGAAGGGCCCGGGTCGGAAAGTATCATGTTGTTTTCCTCTGCGGCTAACAGCATTAATGAGCGCGCCAGTGGAACATCCGAGCCGTAGGCCACGCCAACCGGAATGCGGATACGGGTGGTCTGGTCAGACAACGACCAGTTCAGCAGGCGGCCGGTAATGAATTCCTTGTTGGGTACCAGCAGCTCCTGCCGGTCCCAGGTGCGGATTGTGGTGGCGCGAATCTGTATTCGGGTGACTGTCCCGTCAGTATCGCCTACAGTCACCACGTCACCGACCCTGATCGGGCGTTCGAACAGGATAATAATACCGCTGATAAAATTTGCGACAATTTCCTGCAGGCCAAAACCGATACCCACACTGAGTGCGGCGGCCAGCCACTGCACCTGGGACCATTTTGCACCAATGGTGCTCAATACCATTAAAGTACCGACGGCCGCTATGGCGTAGCGTGACAGGGTTGTCGCGGTGTAACGGCCTCCAGAAGAAACCGAGGAACGCTTGAGCAGGACGATTTCGAGTAATGCAGGGAAACGTCGCGCAGCGACCAGGGTAATGACCCCGATGAGTAGCGCAACGATGATGTCAGCCAGTGTAACGGGCACCGGTGATGGCACGCCGTCGACGGTATCCGTGTAGTGCCAAAGCGCGAAGTCTTTCAGTCCACTGAAAGCCGGCAGTACCTCCGCCCAGATAAACCAGAGGCTAAGCAGGCCGCCCAGGACGATAGCGCTGTTCAGCAGCTTCATACTTTCCTGGTTAAGTGCCACCAGGTCGATTTCCGGCTCTTCCAGTTCTATTTCATCGCCGGTCTTGTCTTCCCGGTTCTCATTCTCCTTCCTGGCAGCCTCCAGTGCTGCGCGGCGACGTTCAAGTGCCGCCTGAAAATCAAGTTTTCGTCGTATCAGAACTAACCAGCGCACAGCCATCTGATGAATCACCAGATAAGCCGAGAATCAGCCAGAGTGTATCGATCAGGCTGCCAGTCAAAATGGCGGCAGTGTAGAGGAATCCGGCGGCGGCCAGAACTACCAGCAGTAGCGGAATCACCAGGGCCAGTGCCATCCACAGATAGCGGAAACGGGTCAGCAGGCTATCTGGATGCCGGCCGAATTCAGCGGCCAGAACAGGTGTCTTTGGGACCGAACAACCGGTAGAAGAACCAGGCCACTGACCCCATCAGGGCTACGAAGGCGATACGCGACAGGGCGCCTTCTATGCTGGAAGCATAATGAATGCTGGCCACAGCGATCAAGGCTGCGGGCAGGAAGGTCGCCATGAGAATGCTGAGCTGGTTGCGCAGGGGCTGCAGGCTGGTTGTCGGCCAGTGGAAGTGCTTCTCGGCCAGGCCACCCGGCAGGCAGAGTACGCGGAACGTGCTCAGGTAGAAAAAGGCAGGCGAGAGTATTATGAGCGCACGTGAGAGGCTTTTGGTAAAAGTGCTGGCTTCCAGGGATGTAGACATGCTCCAGCCAAATGTCCACAGCAGTAGCGGCCAGGGCAGGGCGATAAGCAGTGTGAGTCCCAGGGCTTCAAGCGAATATCGAAATTTATCATTGCGTGGCTTGATGATGGCTTTGCCTGTGTCCAGCAGCCGCCGTTTCATTGATCGCTGTTTCCAGACCAGGGTTATTGCCAGCAGGACTACCAGCAACGGCCAGATGGAGGAAAACAATTGACTGCCGAGGGTGCTGAGTGCGCCATACCAGTTGACGGGCGACAACAGATCCAGAACCTGTTCCGGGGTGGCGAGTAGCAGGGCAATACTCGGCGCCGGTGAACTGCGTACCCACAGTAATCGTTCATCGAGAAAGGCATTGTAATTGTTGACGGCGTCGATGAGGCGGTGCTGGGCAAAATCGAGTTCGCCCAGCGCACGCAGATAGGTGTTGCCGAGCGTATCCAGCTTTTTCAGCAGGTTCAGGCGTGCTTCTGCCAATTCAAGCAGATCCGGACGAATTTCGAGTGCGACGTTCTCATCCAGTGTTGCTGTCAGGGTATCGGCGTACTCTTGCAGGTTGCGTAACTTGCGCAGTTCCTCGTTATTCTGCAGCTGGTTTAATGCTGTTTCTGCAATCAGCGACTCGCGCTTCCTGACTTCTCGTTGTATCTGCCGGTTATCGGGCAGCTGGCGGCGCTGTTCAAGCAGAATCTGTCCGAGTACCTGGCTGAGTCCGGCTACTTCGAGTTTCTTCTGGGTGCGGCGAAACTCATCCTCTATGCGCTTGGCCGCATCGTCGGCTTTCTGGTCGCCGCTGGTGACGTTTTCCAGTCGTCGGGATAGTTGCGTAAGTTGCTCGCTGGATTGGGCGTTTGATTCAACGAGTGCCTGTACTACAGGGTGTTGATCGTAGGTCTGTTCACTGGATATTGCTGCTTCGGCGAGCACAGTTTCGACTTCAGAGCGGCGCTGCTCGTTGACGCGACTTTCCAGGATCTGAATGCGTTCACGCGACCGTTTCAGGTTGAGCGCCGTCGTGTCTCGCTGTGCCTTGAGTAATTCCAGTCGCATCGGCTGGCTGAGCAGTTCCTGGTCCAGCATGTTGATCCTGGCGCTTAATTCCTGGAGCCTGGCCTGCAATTGCCACTGTCGAGCCTCCTTCAATGCGGGCAGTTCACTGTCGGGCGACGGTTTATTTAGCTCGGCGTTGACACTGTCCTGTTCCGTGCGTGCCTCGGTCAGGCTTTGACGCGCCTGATCAGGTCGCTGGGCTTCAGTGTCAAGCTGTTGTTCCAGAGAGTCCAGCTTGGCTGCGATGGCTGCGTTATCGGCTTTTTCTTTCAGTAACCGATTTTCGATTTCGACAAGTGGTGTGTTATCGGCAATATCGACCGTGACGGGAGATTGATCCAGTTTGCGCTGTTCATATTTGGCGCTAAGTTTGCTGGCTTGCGTCACCGGCAGTTGTTCTGGCCTGACTGAATTCTTTTGCAGTCTTTTCATTTGCCGCCATCGATTCAAGACTCGACAGCGCCTTGCGGTACAGCTCCGTGAGATTGTTTTTGGTCTCTTCATCGTACTCGGTGGAGCCTTCGACTTCTTTCAGGCGTGCGTCGATGACCTTGGCGCTAACCGATTGTGAGCTGCTGGCGGATGGGGCGGGCGGCGGCGATTCAGCACGCGCCGTTCCACCTGCAATCATAAGGAGTGCAAGGTAAAGCGAGTAAATCAGACTCCTGACTAGGGTCATAGGCTGTGATGTATCTACCATTGGTATCCCAGTTTGAAAGTATAGGTGGTATCGAGGTCGTCAGCATCGTCAGCTGCGCCGCCGTCATATTCCACCTTGAGCTCGGTGCTGGCGACCAGGCCGTAAATCAGCGGGAAGCGCAGGCCGGTCCAGGTATCCCAGACCACGTCGTTGGTGCTCTCAAGATTCCAGAAACCGATCTGCTTGTGGTAGACCTGGACAAACTCATCGAACAGGAACATGTCGAAATCGACGCTCCAGGGCAGGGCAACGTAGTCGTCATCTTCCGAATCGATGAAATCCTCGTCCACGTAGCTGATACCGGTTGCGGTGCTCAGATTCAGCTCTTTGCCTTCAAACCACTGATAACCGATCAGTGGTCCAACCGAGGTGCGCAGGTCGAGGTCGGCGAACTTGTCGTGTTCAAAGCGGGCGAAAGCACCGGAGTACCATTTCTGTGTAAAGAAGTAGTTGTAACTGCCTTCGAGCTTCCATTTCTTCTTGGTAGTGGTGTTATCGTTAACGTCCTTTTCGTATTCGCCGAAGCCCCTGAGACGGTCATCCTTGCCGCGCAGGGTGAGCGCGCCGTCCCAGTCGATTTCATCCTGGTCGGTATTGCCACGCTCGCGTTCGAACGCAAAGTTCACCAAGCCGCTGAACTTGCGGCCTTCGCCCTTACGCCAGGGTTCAGGGTTGATAACTGCTACCACGTCCTGGCCAAGAGTCTGCGGCGGCAGGCCTGAAGCGGCTTCGCCTTCGACAATCATATCGTCAATATTGTTGGTGACCTTTGTGATCTTCACGGTGCTGTCATCTGACAGCAGGAACTCCATGGCCTTGTCAGTTTTCAGCTCGGCAACCTCGGCCCATTTGACCTTGATGGTGCCGGCAAATTTGGTTTTGAATTCCAGGGTGCCGTTGCTGCGTTTGACGACTTCGCCGAGTACCCGGGAGCCATCGCGCAGTATCAGTTCGTCGGCCTGTGTGGCAGCAGAGAATACAGAAAACAGAATGACCAGTAGCGTAAATGCCGGAATGGCTTTCCGCGAGCGTCCTGACGGTGTGTGCATTACGATAACTCTCCGAATTTGGTGGTAATAATTGCTTAAGGGGGCGAATTTTACCTGCAATGTGCAAAGGTGCAATTATCAATTGTTAACAACTGTCAATTTACCGGGTCGACAATGTCCGGTGGCGTTTCCGGTATCTTCACCGGGACCGCGAACTCGATACCCTGGTCCTCGGCCAGCTTGAGGATGGCCAGGAACAGGCGCTGGCGCTCGCGCTTTTCGGCTTGCATGTCGGGGACATCGAACAGGAAATTCACCAGTATGTGAATGCCGTGCTCGCCGAAATCATCCAGCGCGACCTGCAGACGCCGCTCCAGAGTGTGTTCGTTGCTGCGTATCAGTTCCCTGACCGCATCGATAAAGGGTTCGATTTTTTCTTCCGGCGTGTCATAGCGCAGGCGCAGGAAGGTGCGCACGGCGCGGTGACTGCGCATGGCCATATTGTCGACAGTGGAATTGACCAGCTGGTTACTGGGTATGGAGACCAGCGAATCGTAAAAGGTGCGGATACGCGTGCTGCGGAAACCGATGCTCTCGACGATGCCTTCGGTGCCCTGGACTTTGATCCAGTGGCCGACGCGGAAAGGCTTTCTCGAACATGATCAGCAGCGAGCCGAGCAGGTTGGCGAGGCTGTCGCGCGCCGCCAGCGCCACCGCAATACCACCGACACCTAAACCAGCGACCACCGAATAGGCGGGGATGCCGAGCTGTTGCGCGCCGATGACCAGGATGGCGATGGACAGGACCATGGCGATCAGACGTACTCCCAGGCGCACCAGCTGGCTGTCGATGCTGCCGTGGTGCATGTCCTGCGCGGACACGATCGTTTCCGCAATCACGTTGCTGCCCAGCCACACGGTCCAGGTCAGCGTCAGGGTGAAGATTGCCCACAGGGTCAGTGCCATGACGCGCAATACATGGCCGCTGATGCGCAGGTTGCTTTCGAGCAACCACACGACAAACGGAATCAGCGCCAGCAGGGCCAGCGGTATCACCAGTTGCAGCCAGCTGCGTTGTAATTCGGAGGTCGACTTATTGCGCATACCCGTCGTTACCAGCTGCTTGATCAGGCTGAGTACCAGCAGGCTGAAGCCGACCACCACGAACACGCCAATCCAGCGCCATACCGGCTGGTCGATAAACCGCTGGGTCATCCACGGCGGCAGGCTCATCATCCATTTGAGCGGGATGAAATCGCGCATGCCGGCACCACCATAGCGATAGGTCTCGTACCAGTTTTCGGTGGCGCCCGGTTTGTAGGGCAGATGCCTGATGCTCTGGTAAAACGCCGGCAGCTTGGCGACGGTTTCCGGGGTGAACAGGTATTCACCGGCGCGCGGGCCTTGTTCGACGCGGGCAACAGTGATTTCCGTGCCGGGTATGGTCCAGCTTTTGAATTCCTTGTCGGCCATCGCTGCTGCATCGGGTACGCTGTCCATGGGCGGCAGGTCGAGTCGGTCAAGAATTTCCTTGAGTTGCAGGATGCGGTAGTAGCCGATCTGCCCGGCCAGTGCCGCGGGCACCTCGCTCAGGTCCAGCGTGCGCTTGGCCAGCTCTGCCTTGTTCAGGGCATAGTCGACCGCGACCTCCTGTTCGTCGGTGGTGTACAGGTTGGGTGCTGCGAGGTAGTCCTTGAGTACCCCCATCAGGCGGGCATGGGTTTCGTTGAGCGTGGTTATGAATCCCTTCAGGGTATTGCGTGGGCTGCCGGTGTCGGCCGGTTGGAGCGGGTTGTTCCAGTCGGTGTTTTCCGCCCGGCAGGGCAGCGCGGTAAGACTTAGCAGGCAAACGAGCAGGGCAATAGTTTTATACATCTGATTGATGGTTCTTCAGGTTTCCGCCGCCGGTGCTGCTTCGGCGGGTTTATTGTCATAGCGCTTTTTCATGACTACGTAAAACGCCGGTGTGAATGTCAGGGACATGATAATTGCCGCCACCATGCCGCCTACGACAGCGGTACCTATAGCCTGCTGGCTGGCCGCCCCGGCGCCGGCAGCCACCACCAGTGGCATGAAGCCGGCAACCGAAGAAATAGCGGTCATCAGAATAGGGCGGAAACGCAGCTTGGCGGCGTTTACAGCGGCTTCGGCCGCGTTGAGTCCCTTTTCCTGTTCGGCCATGGCAAATTCGACAATCAGGATGGCATTTTTCGCAGCCAGGCCAATCAGCAGGGTGATACCGATCTGGGTATACACGTTATTGTCAGCACCTTTCATCATTACGGCAACGACCGTTCCCAGTACTGCCAGTGGTACCACCATGATGACCGCTGCGGGGCTGGACCAGCTTTCGTACTGGGCTGCCAGCACCAGGAAGACCAGGACGATCGCCAGCGCAAAGATCAGTATCGCTTCCGAGCCAACCTGTTTTTCCTGGAAGGACATGCCGGTCCATTCAAAACCCATGCTGGACGGCAGCTTTTCACGGGCCATCTGTTCCATCATATTCAGCGCCTGGCCGGAGCTGAACCCCGGGGCCGCCGAGCCGGTAATTGAGGCGGTGGGGTAGAGGTTGTAGCGCAATATGGTTTGCGGACCAATGGTGTTGTCTACGTCCACCAGTGTACCGACCGGGACCATGTCGCCATTGGCATTACGTACCTCGAGGGAACGGATGTCTTCAGGCTTGATACGGAACTGGTTATCCGCCTGTACCTTGACCTGCCAGGTACGGCCAAACTTGTTAAAGTCGTTGACGTAAGCCGAGCCCAGGTAGGCCTGAAGCGTCCCAAACACCTCGTCCAGCGGAATGCCCAGATTTTTCGCCTTGGTGCGGTCGACCTCGGCGAACAACTGTGGCACGTCGACACGGAATGTCGAGTTGAGCCCGGTCAGTCCGCTTTGGGCATTGGCGTCCACGAGTATCTCCTGGAGCATGGTATTCAGTTCGTTGAGACCGACGCCCCCGCGGTCCTCCAGCTGGAACTGGAAACCGCCCGCCACGCCCAGCCCCGTGATGGCCGGTGGCAGGAATGTGTAGACAATGGATTCCTCGATCCGGCCAAACTTGCCTTGCAGCGTCGCAAGAATGGCTTCCTGCTGGAGTTCCTCGCTATCGCGTTCGTCCCATGGGTCAAGGGTGACGAAGACTACCGCCGTGTTAGAAGAGGCGGTGCCATCGATCAGGTTGAAGCCGCCGAAAATAACCCAGTCGGAAATTCCTTCTGTCGTGGCAACGATCGCGTCGATCTGATCGAGTACCTCGCCGGTGCGTTCCTGCGAGGAGGCATCGGGCAACTGTACGTGCACCATCATGTAACCCTGGTCTTCGGTCGGCAGGAAGCCGGTCGGCAGCTGGGTAAACTGCCAGCCGGTGAGGCCGGCAAGTCCCACGGCCAGGATCAGCATCAGGCCTGTCCGGCGGACCACTGCCTTGATCAGTCCCATGTAGCGGGCTTCGCCTTTGTTGAAGAAGTTATCGAAGCCACGGAAAAAGGCGTTTTTGTTTTCCGACGGCAGGCGCAGCACCATTGCAGCGAGTGCCGGGCTGAGTGTAAGCGCATTAATCGAGCTGAATACTGTGGCCACGGCAATGGTCAGTGCAAACTGTTTATACAGCTGGCCGGTGATGCCGGGCATAAAGGCGGCGGGGACAAATACCGCCAGCAGCACCAGTGTGGTGGCAATCACCGGTCCTGATACTTCGCTCATCGCCTTGATAGCGGCAGCGCGGCGCTCCAGGCCATTTTCCATGTGCGCAACGGTCGCTTCGACTACGACTATGGCGTCATCGACCACGATACCAATCGCCAGTACCAGGCCAAACAGCGTCAGCATATTCAACGAGAATCCCATCGCCAGCATCACCGCCAGCGTGCCGACCAGCGACACCGGGATGGTGACCGCGGGAATCAGCGTCGCGCGCCAGTCCTGCAGGAACAGGAACAGTACCAGCGATACCAGCAGGGTGGCTTCGATCAAAGTAATGTAAACCTGCTTGATCGAGGCGTCGACGAACATGGTCGTATCGTAGGGAATCGAGTACTCGAGGCCTTCCGGGAAAAAGGCGCTCATTTCCGTCATTGCTTCCCGCACCCGTCTGGAAACTTCCAGCGCGTTGGAGCCGGGTAACTGGTAGACACCGATACTGGCTGACGTGTCGCCGTTCAGTCGTGAAGTGATGTCATAGTTCTTGGAACCGAGTTCGATACGGGCGACGTCTTTCAGGCGGGTGATGCGGTTGTCGGCACCGGTCTTGATGATGATCTCTTCGAACTGCTCGATGTCGCTCAGCCGGCCGAGCACGTTGACGGTGTACTGGAAATTCTGGCCGTCCGGTGCCGGCGGCTGGCCGATCTGCCCGGCGGCCACCTGCACGTTCTGTTCGCGTATGGCAGCGATAACTTCAGTAGTTGTCAGGTTGCGTGCCTTTAGCTGGTTAGGGTCCAGCCAGACACGCATGCTGTAGTCGCTTTCCGGGTAGATTGCGACGTCGCCTACGCCGGGGATGCGGCTAAGTGTGTCGCGGATATTCAGCGTCACGTAGTTGCTCATGTAGAGCTCGTCAAAGCGGCCGTCGGGCGAATACAGCGACGCGATGAGAATAATGCTGGGCGATTTCTTCTTGGTGTTGACGCCTTCGCGCTTGACCTCTTCCGGCAGCTTGGGTTCGGCAAGGGTGACGCGGTTCTGCACCAGGATATTCGCCATATCCAGGTCGGTGCCGACTTCGAAGGTGACGGTCAGTGTATAGGAGCCGTCACTGGCGCTGACCGAAGACATATAGATCATGTTTTCGACACCGATGACTTCCTGTTCTATCGGTGAGGCCACGGTCTCTGCAACTACCTGCGCATTGGCGCCCGGGTAGGTTGCCTTGACTTCCACCGTGGGCGGCACAATTTCCGGGAACTGCGCTACCGGCAACGCGCCCACCGACACCGCACCAGCGATCACTATAACGATCGAAATGACGCTGGCGAAAATCGGGTGTTCGATAAAGAATTTGGAGAACATGGCGCGGCCCCGGGGTGCCTACTCTGTTTCGCTTTCGGCAGAAGGCTTGCTTTCCGCGCCGTCCGGCTGCCTGGGTAGGGCTTTCCTGGCCACTTCGGCGGCTGCGCGCATGGCTGTGGTTGTCAGTGTCGCCATTTCGACGGTTTCGGGGGCGACCACGCGCCCGGGACGTGCCCGTTGCAGGCCCTTGACGATCACGCGGTCATCCTTGCGCAGGCCTTCCTCGATAACTACCAGTCCATCGATATTCTGGCCGGTGCGGACATTTACTTTTTCCACCTTGTTTTCGGAATTGATAATCATCAGGTAGCGTCCACTCTGGTCCTGGGCGATGGCGCGTTCGCTGACCAAAGGAATATCGGGTCGGGTGCCCAGCGGCATGCGCACGCGCGCGAACAGACCGGGCAGTAGCGCCGGCGCTCTGCCCGGGTTGTCGAAGACACCGCGCAAGCGGATGGTACCGGTTTCGGTATCGAGGCCGGATTCGGCGAAATCGAGGATGCCTTCGTGCGGATGCCCCTCTTCGTTCGCGAGCCCGATGAAGACCGGGTAACGTTTCTCTGCCATGGAGCCTTGTGCACTGTCGGCGTCAGGATCCGCTGACTGCTCGTTATAGCGCGGCATGATACGCAGCAGGTCGCGCTCGTTGAGGTTGAAGTAGACGTACATCGGATCGTAGCGGGTGATGTCGGTCAGAATTGTCGCTTCACTTTCGCCTACGAGATTGCCGATATCCACTTCATCATGGCCAACGCGGCCACTGAACGGGGCGGTAACCTGGGTATAGCTCAAATTGAGTTCGGCGCGTGCTACCTGTGCTTCGGCGCGCAATATTTCTGCGCTGGCGATTTCGCGTTGTACCCGCCAGCTGACGACTTCGGCCTCGGCGCCGGCTTTTTCCTTGAACAGTTTCTTGGCGCGGTCGTATTCGATCCGGGCACGGTCGTAACCCGATTTTGCCGCTGCGAGTTCAGCCTTGGCGGCTTGCAGGTCAGCCTCGTATTCAGTCGGTTCAATGATGAACAGCAGGGTGCCTTCCTCAACCAGGGTACCCGGTTCAAACAGCATGCTCTGCAGAATACCGGAGACTCGCGCGCGCACTTCTGCGTGCTCGGTCGCTACCACAGTACCCGTGAAATCCAGGTGATCGGTTACCTCCTGGATCAACGGTGCGGCTACTGTAACCCCGGGTGGAGGTGGTTCCACGTAGGTGTTGGAGTCACAGCCGACGAGCACGAGAGTCAGCAGCGCTGCGCTCCCGATGCCGGCGGAGATTCTGACAGGTAAATTGAACAAACTACTTCCTCCGCTTGCAGTATCCGAACGTCTTGGTTAGCCAGACTTTTTGCGGTCATGGCAAAGTTCTTGTTTTTACAACTCTATCATCTTTCACAGACGCAATTCATCCTGAACAAGTAGTCAGAGATATTGCAGCGTTGATTATTGCTCAGGCATCCAGGCGATAGCTTTCGAAAACCACTGCGGAGCGGGGCAGAATGGAAAACTGCTTCTGTGTGTAGGGTCTTTGCTGTTCCGGTGGCCGAATGTCTCCGGGTGATGCCTGACCGGTGTTCACGGCAAGCTGCCAGTGTCGGTCGAAAAAATCCGGCAGATTGATGATGGTGGTGGTGTCAGACATGTTGAAGGTGACATGCAGGTCGGCTTCAGTATCATCGGTGGCGGCAAGTGTGAAGCCCAGTAGTCGGCTTGCCGGGTCATCCCAGTCCGGCGCACGACCTTTTGCACCATGCCAGTCGATATCGTTGATGCCGCGGTCTTCAATCAGTTGGCCATTGAGAAAGCGACGGCGCATGAGCGACGGATGGCGTTTGCGCAAGGCAATCATCTGTTTTACAAAGCGTAGCATGCCCGCATTCTTTTCAACCAGCGACCAGTCGAACCAGGTCAGTTCATTGTCCTGGCAGTAACCATTGTTATTGCCCGACTGACTTTTGAGAACCTCGTCACCGGCCAGCAACATTGGTACGCCCTGGCTGAGCAGTAACAGTGCAAAAACATTTTTCGCCATGCGCTCTCTTTGCGCCATGATAACCGGATCAGTTGTCGGGCCTTCAATGCCACAGTTGAAGCTGAGGTTGTCATTGTGTCCGTCACGATTGTTTTCGCCATTGGCATCGTTATGCTTTTGGAGATAGCTGAACAGGTCATTGAGCGTGAAACCGTCGTGGCAGGTGACAAAATTAATGCTGTTAATTGGCAGGCGGTGTTGTGGCTCATAAAAGTCCGCGCTGCCACTGAGACGGGTGGCCAGTTCACTGATCATGTTTTTGTCACCGCGCACGAAGCGGCGAACGACGTCCCGGTAACGCCCGTTCCACTCGGCCCAGCGGTAGCCAGGGAAGCTGCCAACCTGGTACAGGCCGGCGGCATCCCAGGCTTCGGCGATCAACTTGGTGCTGGCCAGCTGCTCCGAGAGTTCGATACCCCAGAGCACGGGCGGGTCGTGCAGGGGCGTGCCGTCTTCGCCGCGTGCCAGGGCGCTGGCCAGATCAAAGCGAAAACCGTCAACGTGCATTTCCCGTACCCAGTACTCCAGGCAGCTGATAATGAAATTGGCGACAATAGGATGATTGCAGTTCACAGTGTTGCCGCAACCGGTGTAATCCCTGAACAGCGTCTTGTCGTTTTCGTCCAGGTGGTAGAAAACGCTGCTGCCAAACCCCTTGAAGTTGATGACCGGACCGTCAGGGCCACCCTCGGCAGTATGGTTGAACACCACATCGAGAATGACGCCTATCCCTGCACGGTGTAGCGCCTTGACCATGTCGCGGAATTCGTCCTGATGCGTGCCTTCCTCGGGTGTCACGCAGTAGCCGGCATGGGGCGAGAAAAAGCTGTGGGTGCTGTATCCCCAGTAGTTTTTCAGGCCCAGTGCTGCGGTCCCGGGCGGCACATCCTGTTCATCGAAAGCCATGACCGGCATCAGTTCGACGTGAGTGATGCCGAGACTTTTCAGGTAGGGGATTTTCTCGATTACTGCACAAAAAGTTCCCGGGTGCGAGACATCTGCCGAAGCGTGGCGACTGAAACCGCCAACATGCATTTCATAGATGATGGCCTGTTCGAAGGGGAGCGCCAGTGACTCATCTGCTTCCCAGTCATATTGTGATTCTGTGATCTTGCAACGCATGGACTGGCCGGTGTTATCGCCGGGTCGTTCGGCAGCCCTGCGGTTCCATAACTTATCGGACACAGCCCGCGCCCACGGATCGAGCAGAATCTTGTCCGCGTCAAAGCGTCGACCAGTCTCGCGTGTTTCACCAGGGCCGTCCATTCGCCAGGCGTACCAGGTGTTTGCCGGAAGGGATTCGATGTAGATATGCCAGGTGAAGAAAGTCTTGTTGACCGCCGGGTCCAGCTCGATTGTCTGAAACGCAGTCTGGCTGTCCGCCGTGGCAAACAGCAGCAGTTCTACATGCAGGGCGTGGCGGCTGAAAATGGAAAAATTCACGCCTTGCTCGTCGACTTTTACCCCGGACGGATAGCGTACGCCTGCCTGCGTCACATATTGTGTCTGGATCTGCTGTTGTGTATTGGTCATACAGGCAACGGGGTTGTCAGGTTTTCTCGTGGTGTCCGCCGAACTGGTAACGCATGGCAGAGAGCAGGCGGTCGGCAAAATCGGTTTCACCCTGAGAAGTGAAGCGATTGAACAGGGCCGCAGTCAGTACATGCGCCGAGGTTCCGGTTTCAATGGCGGCCATGCTGGTCCAGCGGCCTTCGCCGGAATCTGACACACGGCCTGAAAAATCGGATAGATCCGGATTCTCACGCAGCGCAATCGCAGTGAGATCCAGCAGCCAGGAGGCGACCACACTGCCGCGCCGCCAGAGTTCCGCGACTTCCGCTGTGTCGATGTCGTACTGGTAGTGTTCGGGATTTCGCAACGGCGAGGTTTCAGCATCGATATCATGGCTGCCCTTGCCGACATTCGCGTGTTTGAGGATGTTCATGCCTTCAGCGTAGGCGGCCATGATGCCGTACTCGATACCGTTGTGTACCATTTTGACAAAATGACCTGCGCCATTGGGCCCGCAATGCAGGTAACCCTGCTCTGACGTCGAAGCTTCGCCAGTGCGGCCCGGTGTGCGTTCGATATCACCCCTGCCCGGGGCGATAGTTTTCAACAGTGGGTCAAGGTGACTGACAGTTTCTGATTCACCGCCGATCATCAGGCAGTAGCCACGCTCCAGTCCCCACACGCCGCCACTGGTGCCGATATCGACATAGTGGATACCCTTGTCCCGGAGTTTGTGGGCACGGGAGATGTCGTCCTGGTAGAAGGAATTGCCGCCATCAATAATAATGTCGCCTGGCTGCAGGCGCCCGGCCAGGTCATCGATCATGCTATCCACCACCGCGGCGGGTACCATCAGCCATATCACCCGTGGTGTGTCGAGTTTGCCGACAAAGTCGTCCAGATCGGAAGAACCCACGGCCCCTTCGCCGGCCAGCTCTTGAACGGGGCCCGGAGAGCGGTTGTAAACTACGCATTCGTGTCCGGCCTTCATCAGCCGACGAACGATGTTTGCGCCCATACGGCCCAGACCCAGCATACCTAATTGCATGTGCTAATCCTTGATGTGATGCTCTCTCCCGACGGGAGAGAGGGTGGTCCTGCAAAAGTACCGTTAGTATAGGCCAGCTGGCTTACTCCGGTTTGATAGCGTCGGCATATTCGCCAAACCAGCGTGCACTGATTTCATCCATTACACCCAGCGCTTCCATGCGTTGCAGGAAGTGCTGGCTCCAGTTGATCAGCAGGGGATCAGTAGCAGGCAGGGCAATGCCGATGGGTTCGTAGCTGAGTAGTGAAAACAGCGTGACGAAGCCGGCGTCCGGGTTGTTTTTCAGGGTGGACAGGCAGACCGGATAATCAGTCAGCATGCCGCCGGCCTGGTTATTTCTGACCATGGCAACAGCATCCTGCTGATCCCTGGTCGGTACGATAGTGGCTTCAGGGAGTAGTGTGGCCACAAAATCCTGGCTGGTAGTGCCTTCCATGACAGCAATTACGGTATCTGGTGTATTCAGATCTTCAGCCTGTTCCGCTTTTGCCAGGTTGGCCTGTTTGGTGACAATACACTTGCCCGATTTCATATAGGGGCCTACAAAAGCGACTTTCATATTGCGCTGCTGGGTGATGGTCATGTTTGAAATAACTACATCGACTTCACCGCGTTGTAATGCTGGCAGCAAATCCGTAAAGGGCAGGGTTTTGACTGTGAGCTTGGCACCCATCGCGTCAGCCATGAAGCGGGCGATATCGATATCCACACCGACTACCTTGCCGTCGTCGCGGACAAAGGTCATGGGCGCCATATTCGCCGATGTGCCCAGGATTAACTCGCCACGGGACTCGATGCCGGAGAGTACGGGCGCCGGGCTGCCCTGCTTGGTCGGGGTGGTGGCATTGCAGGCGGAAATGAGTAAAAAGAGCGCTGGAAGCAGTATGTGTCTGACTGGGTGGTTCACAGAAAATCCCCTTTCTGTCGATTGTGAGTGGTTCGGTAGGTTGCAAGTCCGGATTGCGGAAGTGCGGTATCATACAGGCTCCAACTCATCGCTGGCCATGACAAATCTGATGCAGGTCAAATCCGTGCAGTAATTTTGGCGCGTAATGGCAAAACTGTGTGGACAGGTCCTACTTGCTCTGTGGTACAGTTTCCAGCAGTCTAGGCCTTCGCCTTCAGGAAGATGCAAAATGACAACAAGACTGAGCGTGCTCTTGATCACGTGCCTGTGTATGTCAGCCAGCTGGGCGACCAGCGAGCCGTACGGTTTCCCGATTGACAATCCCTTCATGGCGACGGTGGTCGGCACCCCGCCTGCCTATCGCGCCGAACTGCCCGAAGACATCCCCATCAAGCGCCGCAGCATCGCCATATTCGACCGCGAAGTGCCGGATCCGCTGTTTTTCGACCGCGAGCTGCGCTATTTCGAGGTGCTGCAGAAAAAACCGGCGCCGCTGGTGTTCCTGATCGCCGGCACCGGGGCGTCCTACAGTGGCGCCAAGAACACCAATATGGCACGGGCCTTCTACAACGCCGGTTTCCATGTCGTATCCATTTCCTCGCCGACGTTTATGAATTTCATTGTTGCGGCGTCTGAAACCGGCGTGCCCGGACACGCCTACCGTGATGCTGAAGACCTGTACCGGGTGATGGAGAAAATCTGGGACGGTCTCAAGTCGAAAATCGAGGTGACTGACTTTTACGTCACCGGCTACAGTCTCGGCGGTTTCAATACTGCGTTTGTCACCTACCTGGATGAATCCCGCAAGACGTTTAATTTCAGGAAAGCGCTGCTGATCAATCCGCCGGTGCGCCTGTACAGTTCAATCTCGCTGCTCGACCGCATGCTGGAAAATATCCCTGGCGGGATCGACAACTTCCCGCGTTTTTATAACCGCCTGGTCGAACAGATCGGCCGTGTTTACAAGCGTGCTGACCGCGTCGATATCAACGATGAATTTCTCTACAAGGCCTTCGAGGCGGTCGATCCCGACACGGAAGAGCTGGCGGCACTCATCGGTGTGTCATTCCGTATTTCATCCGCCAACATGGCGTTCACTTCAGACCTGATGACGAATTTCGGTTTTATCAAACCGTCAAACGTACGCTTCACCAAGAATACTTCACCCGGTGAATTACAGCCGGTAGCGCACGCACTGGGCTTTACGGATTTCTTTCATGTGTACTTCTATCCATACGAGGAAAAACGCGTCCCCGGTCTTCGCCGCGGCGAGCTGATCGATCAGATGAGCCTGGAGGCTATCGAAGACTATCTGCGCACTGCCGAGAAGATCGAGGTGATGCATAACGAGGACGACCTGATCCTCGAGCCGGGGCAGATCGACTTTTTCCCGCGCGTATTCGGTGAGCGTGCCAAGATTTATCCCAGGGGCGGGCACTGCGGCAACATGGACTACCGCGATAACGTGACCCACATGGTCAACGTTTTCACGCAGTGAGGCCGGACAGATGATGAAAATAATGGACAAACAGAATCAGCCTTTCCCTGCTTATGCTTGCGGTGCTGGTGTTCACGGGCTGTTCGACAGCACCGAAAGTGGTCCCCGAGGGTGCGGAGGTGGTGCCGCCTGCATTTTCAGCGGAGCGAGTGCTCGGTGGCCCGGAGCTGGAAGGCAAGCGAATCGAGATATCCGATCCCTGGGAAGGCTTCAACCGCACCATGTACCGGTTCAACTACCGCTTCGACAAGTATGTCTTCCTGCCTGCCGTCAACGCCTATCAGTTTGTGGCGCCGGATCCGGTGGAAAAGGGCATTCATAATTTCTTTCGTAACCTTCAGGACGTCACCACGCTGGTTAACAGTATTCTCCAGTTGAATCTGGACAAGACCATGAATACCACGACGCGACTGGCCATCAATTCGACAGTTGGTTTGCTGGGTTTTCTCGATATTGCCAATGATGTGCCACGCAGCGATGAGGATTTCGGCCAGACCCTGGGCTACTGGGGCGTGGGTAATGGTCCGTTCCTGGTGTTGCCGGTGCTGGGCCCGTCCAACGTACGTGATGGTGTCGGTCTGGGTGTCGACTGGTACGCCTATAACGAGATCAGGGCGCGCACGACGGACATGGAAACCTGGCAGGAATGGACCATGGATATCATGAAAGCCATCGATTTACGTGCACATACCGCATTCCGTTATTACGAAACCGGGTCGCCATTTGAATACGAGTGGATACGTTTGCTGTATACCACCAAGCGCAAGCTCGACATCGAGAGATAAGCTGATCGCTATGAATACTGAAAAAGGAATAGCCGCCAACCTGTCACGCCCGTTTGCTGGGCATGTTTATCCTGCTGTACTCCGCGATCGTGTCTCAGGTCATGGCGGCAGAGCCCATCAGGGTCGGGGCAACTGCGTCGTTGACCGGGGTTTATGCGGCGCCGGGAGAGGATCAGCTGCACGGTATCAGGATGTGGGTACACGACATCAATGCGCGCGGTGCCTTGCTGGGACGCAAGGTCGAACTGGTCTCTTACGATGACAAGTCTGATGCGGAAACCACCCGCCGGCTGTACCGTAAACTGATCAACGAGGATAAGGTCGATCTGCTTATCGGACCCTATTCTTCGGATCTCACCATGGTGGCCGCCGCGGTTGCCGAGGAGCATGACTTTCCCATGGTGGCCGCCGGAGCGGCGTCCAGCATGATCTGGTCGCAGGGTTATCGCAATATTTTCCAGGTGGATGCCCCGGCAGCTGCCTACATGACTCTGCTGCTGGAAGCGGCACAGGATAATGCCGGGTTGAACCGCATTGCGCTGGTTTATCCCAACGCTGATTTTTCAACCGAAGTTGCGCAAGGTGTGCGTTCGATTGCCGCGGAACGCGGCATGACCATCGTCTATGACCAGGAATACCCGCTGGACAATACCGACTTTTCCGGACTGGTCAGTGGCATGAAGGCCGCCCAACCCGAACTGGTCATTGGGGCGACTTATCTGGACGATTCGGTGGCCATCGTCAAAGAGTCGAAACGGCAGAATTTTTCACCCAAGGCGATGGCCTTCACCGTCGGGCCGGCCTTGACCGAGTTCGGCGACCGGCTGGGAGAGGACGCCAACGGGGTGATGGGGGTAGTCTCCTGGATGCGCAGCGGCAACGTGCCCCTGGCGTATGATTTCTCTTTCCGTTTCAAGGAACAGTTCGGTCGCAACGCCGGCGTGCATGCCGCCTATGGCTATGGGGCTGCGCAGGTGCTGGAAGCCGGTGTTCGCCTTGCCGGCTCGCTCGACAAGGACAAGGTGCGTGAACAGCTGGGCAGCATGGTGTTCCGCTCGCTGCTCGGTAACTACCGCGTCGACGCAAGCGGAAAGCAGCTGGCCAAGTCGATTTTCCTCATGCAGTGGCAGAACGGCTACCGCCTGCTGGTGTCGCCGCGTGAACTGCGCGATGCCCCGCCGATCTTCCCGTTCACGCCCTGGTCTGATCGCTAGCCGGTAACACTGGGCAGCCGGTCAGCGTCGCAAACGGTTCAAGTCCTTTTTTCAGCTCCGGTCTTCTTGTCTGTGCGCTAAACATGCGTGCACCGGCACTGTTATGCCGGTAAAATACGTCACTTCAGCCCGGTAAGGCGGGCACTCCGCAGGACGTTAATACTCCATGCAAGAAACCTGGGCAGTTATTTTACGGCATATTACTGCCGTGCTGTTTTTTCTCCCGCAATCGAAACGCATTGCCATCGAACGTCGCTTACGCGGCAAGGAAGAATTTCGCAAGCTGCAACGCGCTGACTGGGTTTTGATTTCCTGGGGCAAGAGCGGTCGCACCTGGTTTCGGGTGATGCTGTCCAGGTTCTACCAGATCAAACACCAGTTACCCGTCAATCGCCTGCTGGAATTCGATAACCTGCATAAGAAACAGCCTAAAGTACCAAGGGTATTTTTTAGTCATAACAATTACATGCGTGACTATCTTAATGAATGGGGTAACCTGAATCACTTCCGTGGGAAGAAAGTTGTACTGCTAGTGCGCGACCCGCGTGATGTCGCCGTATCGCAGTTTTTTCAATGGAAGTACCGCATGCGCCCGCACAAGAAGGTACTCAATAAATACCCGCCACACGGCGCAGACGTTAATGCCTGGGACTTTGTTACCAATCCCGATTGCGGTGTGCCGAGGATTATCGATTTTTGCAATGGCTGGGCGCGCGCCCTGCCCGATCTCGAAAACCTGTTAATTATTCGTTACGAAGACATGCGAACCGATCCTGCCGGCGTGATGCAGCGGGTGCTTGAGTTTGTCGGTACGCCTGGTACCAAAGAAGAGATCGATAAAGCCGTGGAATTCGCCGCTTACGAAAATATGAAAAAGCTCGAAGAAAAAAGCCTGTTCAAGGGCAGCGGTGTTCGCGTCAGGCCTGGCGACAAGAGTAATCCAAACTCTTTCAAGGTTCGCCGTGGCAAGGTCGGCGGATATCGCGATTATTTCGAAGATGCGCAGGTGAGGGAAATCGACCACATGGTGAATGCGAATCTGGACCCGGTATTCGGGTACGGGCAGGACAGTGCTGCCAGTCGGTCGCAGGATGACCAGCAAGCTTCCTGATCCCGAAGCGTGTCCTGGTCTGAAAGGCGCGCCGTGAATACATGCCGGGCTAATTTGTGAAGCTCCATTACTACCAGTACTGTTAAAGCCAGCCCCAGTAGTTGCAGCCAGTGCTCCGGTGATACCGGCTGAATCTGGAGCACATCACTCAGCCAGGGAGTATACATAGCCCCGATGTGTATCAATTGTGCGCTGGCGGTCCCGAATAGCAGGAGCGGATTCCGCAGGGGGTTATGCCGAAAGATCAAACGGGTTTCCGAACGGCAGTTGAATACCTGGATGTTCTCGAACAGCACTATCAACAATAACGTACGGTGATGAGTGCTGGGTTGCCAGCGTCTCTTCACGCGTAATTGTATAAAAAGCCTCGCTCACACCCGTTCCTTGTTACCCGGCTGAACCATCTTTCATCGCCATTACTTCCAGAACGGGTAACACAGGACTACCATGATGGCCGCAAGATAATGCAGAGTCCAGCCCCGGAGGGCGATAGTTTTGTGTGGCCGCTATAACCTGATTACTGATGCAGAGGCACTGGTTGATTACTTCGAAATTGAGCACGCACTGTTTAATTACCCGGGACCTCGTTACAACATAGCCCCCGGTCAGGATGTGCCCGTCATACGGCAGTCAGCTCGAGGTAGAGAGTTAATCAGTGCGCGGTGGGGCCTGGTTCCTAACTGGTCCAGGGAGTCCAGGCCAGGTTACTCGACCATTAATGCGCGTGCTGAATCGGTGGCAGACAAGCCGGCTTATCGCAACCCCTTCAAGCACAAGCGCTGCCTGATCCCGGCATCAGGCTTTTATGAATGGAAGCGGGCAGATGGTCAGAAGACTCCCTACCATATACATCTGCCGGAAAATGAAATGTTCGCCTTCGCCGGACTTTGGGATCACTGGGACAAGGAAGGCGAAGGGTTCGATAGCTGCACAATTATTGTTACAACCGCCAATGAGACAGTACGGCCTGTCCATGACCGCATGCCGGTCATCCTGAATAAAGCCCAGTACAACACCTGGCTGAATACAGACCGTTTCAGTCGCACCCAGCTGGAGTCGATGCTGGTTCCGTATGCCGGATTATTGGAGGCCAGCGCGGTGGGGAAGTATGTAAACAACCCGAAGAACGACGATCCAGCGTGTTTTGGTCAGTAACTCATGGCTTATAGATTCTCGCCTTGCTGAATAATATGCCACATTGCCGGTAAGGGGGAGGGTAATCCAGAGAGGTGTTTTCATTTACAGAAACTGATTGTGTCGAGACAACTCTCCCGCTACTTAAGGTCCATTTGATATAGATCAGGGTTTATGGATAGAAAGCGGTTGATAAACAGGAGCAGGAATAAAAAACTGCCGTAGCGAACAGGAACGCATACAATTTTAAATATTAGCAAGATATGAAAGGGTGTTTTCGTGAGAGAAGAAAACCTGTCCTTGCGTGCCAAATACAATATCACAGCCATGTTTTATGACGTGCTGGATTATCCGTGGGAGCGTATTTACCGGGAATGGCGGCCAATGTTGTTGGGTGATTTGCGTGGCAAGGTGCTGGAAGCAGGGGTGGGAACAGGAAGAAATTTCCAGCACTATCATGCAAGCGTTGAATTGACAGGCGTCGATCTAAGCGATGTCATGTTAAGAAAAGCCGCCAGGAAGGTAAAGAAGGCAAGTTGCAAGATCGAACTTCTACATGACGATGCCAGCGTTATGCATCTGGTCCATTCGAATCAATATGACTGGATAGTGTCCACTTTCCTTTGTTGTGTCATGCCGGATGAATTCCAGCCTGGGGCACTGGAGCAGTTTAGTCGCGTTCTGAAGCCGGGAGGGAAATTCAGGTTGCTTGAAATGATTTATTCAAAAAACCGGAAAATAAGAAGACGTCAGGATTTATTTGCTTCTTTTGTTGAAAAAGTCTACGGGGCCAGGTTTGACAGAAAAACAGTTCAATACATTGAGGAGTCTGCGGAACTGGAGATCACCAGTAAACGGTTTTTAAAAGATGATGTTTATCTGCTTATTGAGGGTGTTATGAAAGGATGACGATGCGCTCACTGCCTGCTGATTTTCTTTTCAGCTCTTTCGGCGTGGCAAACTGCGGGACAGAAATCAGAATTGTAACAACAGTGGTTCATTCAGGCCGGGTATGGATCGACTGGCTTAAGACCAGCTACAGATTGTCGATATGGGAGGAATAGGGCGTTTCAGCCCCGGTATTTTCTTCGGGACAGACATGCAATGAGCGTGAAAGTGTATTCAAGAAATCGACTGACTGCTTTGGCAGGTGTGCTGGTCCTGTTGCTGTCAGTTTCAGTCGCTGCTGAAAAACAGGCGCTCTCAACTGCATTAATCGTGAATCAGGGTAATGAAAAAATTGTTCTTAATCTTGAAATAGCCGCCTGTCCCAGGCAGCGGCTTCGTGGTCTGCAGGGGCGTACCAGTCTGGAAGATGATGCCGGTATGCTGTTTCTGATTGACCCGGTGGACAAGGTATCGATGTGGATGAAAGATACTTATATCCCGCTGGATATTCTGTTCGTTGACGCGGATTACCGTGTCGTCGGCCTGGTGGAATCAACCACGCCGCTGTCGCTGCGTAGTATCAGTTCGCCACAGCTGGTTGCCGCTGTTGTTGAAGTAAATGCCGGGTTTATTCGTCGTTCCGGTATCCGGCTGGGGCACAATGTGCAGTACCATGTGCCAGAAAAGATGCTTGAGCGTCACTGTGACGTTATTGGTTAGACCTGGCCTGGCTTAAACCGGTTCGCACCATCTGCGCCGGTGGCATATTCTGGAATCTGTAGATCCAGTTCCGCCATATCACATTCCAATCCTAGTTTGCGGCAACGAGTTTCAGGCCCGTTTTGTATCTGCCTCCATAGAGAGCTTCCTCAAGAGGAATCGGCTTGGCAATTCCGTAGCCCTGGGCATAGTCAACACCAATTTCGCGTAACGCCTCTAGAGTCTCGTTATTCTCGACAAACTCCGCAATGGTCTTTATCTTTAGTGTCTGGCCGACATGATTAATGGAGTGAACCATTGCATAATCAATGCTGTCTCTGGTCATATTCTTTATAAAACAACCATCCAGCTTGAGATAGTCCACGGCGAGGTTTTTCAGGTAACCGAAAGAGCTAAGGCCAACGCCGAAATCATCGAGCGCGAATTTGCAGCCCATGTCCCGGAGTGTGTCAATCAGGCGCGTGGCGTTACTCAAGTTAGAGATGACGGCGGTCTCGGTGATCTCAAAACACAGCAATTCCGGTGGTATATCCATGTCGTCAATCAAGGCAACAAGTTCACTCATGAACCTGTCATCGGATAGAGACTGACCGGAGAGATTAATGCTGCATGCGCTGATTTTATTCTGGATGTAATCAACATCTCTGCCAAGCACTTCAAGCGTGTTCTTTACAACCCACTGATCGATTGAGCCCATTAGCGAGTAGCGTTCGGCCGCGGGGATAAATGAGTCCGGGCCGATCAGGCTTCCATCCTCGTCCAGCATTCTGATCAGCACCTCTCCATGCAGCTTGTTCTTCTCCCCGGGGATATCATGGATTGGAGCTATAGTCTGAAAATACAGTTTGAACCTGTTTTTCTCCAGTACATCCTGTATTCGATGCACCCACTGCATCTGGCCCTTCTGCTCAGCCACGGCGATATCGTTATTCTTGTATACATGAACCCTGTTACGACCGTTCTCCTTGGCCACGTAGCAGGCGGAGTCCGCTGCACTCAGCACATCACTGATCGTCCCGCTTTCAGCAGTAACAGGTACCAGTCCGATACTCGCACCAATTCGAAATGTCTTGTTGTGCCAGGCAAAACGGAATTCATCAACCCGCTTGCGGATCTTCTCGGCAAGCCGTTTGGCCGACGAAATAGAACATCCGGAAAACAGTATCCCGAACTCGTCACCACCAATTCTGGAAAGCGTGTCACCTTCGCGGAGGTTGACACGCAAAGTCATGGTCAGCTGCTTAAGCAGTTCATCCCCGGCCCCATGTCCACAGGTGTCGTTGACCACCTTGAAGTTATCAAGGTCAATGTAACAGAGTGCATAGCGCTTATCTTTGTCTCGTGTATATTGCAATGCCTGGTTGACGCGTTTTTCGAATTCCCTCCTGTTGATTAATCCGGTAAGGGAATCATGCGTGGCGTGGTAGGTCATTTGTGCCAGGCTTCGAAGTTCGGAAACATCATGGAACACAAGGACTACACCGCTGATTTCTCTATTCGAGTTGCGGATTGGTGCAGCATTCACCTCAATAGACAGGTGCTGCTGTATATGCCTGTGTATTAAAAGAAGATAACCGGGAAGCATTGTTGCCCTGCCTTCTTCCAGGCACAATGCAATGGGGTCCGGGGTGGACTCCAGGGTCTTTTCATCTACAATTCTGAATACTTCGCCCATGGACTTGCCATGCGCTTCTTCCAGGTTCCATCCTGTTCCCTGTTCAGCGACTATATTCATATAATCGATTTTTCCATCCATGTTGACGGCGATTACACCGTCACCAATGGAACCCAGGGTGACATAGGCCCGTTCCTGTGCAAGAAATAACGCTTCTTTGGTCTGCTTTAACGCGGTGATATCTCGAAGGGTAGCTTCATATCCTGTGATTCCACCGACCTCGTTATACTTGTAAACGCAGTTTTCGGACACCCACACGCCATGACCGGACTTGTGCCTGAGAACAAATTCGTGATTCTGTAGCCCGCCGAAACTTGAATCCAGCGCATTATCATGCTTTTCCTTGTCCTCCGGCGATAGATAAAGTTTTACCACATCGAGCCCACTTGCTTCTTCCGCGTTGTAGCCAAGAAGTTGTTTGATCGAAGGTGTAACCCAGTTTATGGTTCCGTCCCTGTCAACATGGATAATGGTATCCTGCATGCCCTCTATGATCGCCTGGATCCGGTTTTTCGATTCCCGGATGCGGTTTTCTGCTTCGCGGCGCTCATAAATCTGGGTTTCCAGCTCGTGGTTGGTGCTCTCCAGCTCTCGCCTGGTATTCTCCCTCGACTCGCGGGATGTCATAAGGTCACGAATCAGCTCTGTATTGTGCGAACTCAGTTTTATTGAATCGATCAACATGGATTTAAAGCTGCGGGACCAGGCAAGCATGAGCAATCCGAGCAAGGTGACAGAGCCTGCCAGGATTGAACTCAAATGCTCTCCGGTACTTGCCAGACTCCATATACTCGGTGACAGCGCCGGTACAGCAAAGGCCGCGAAAACCTTCGGTGAGGATTGCATCGAAGTGTATGCGGCAAGTGTCACGCATATAAGGGCCACGAGGCAGACTATTTGTATATTTGTGTTGCTGTACAGCAGTGCAGCAGCACCCACGAATCCCCATGCCGTTCCGGAAATCAGGGCGGCAAAGCCATAGCCTTCTCTCCAGACACTTCCGTCATTTTTATTCTGTGTTGCGCTACGATCCGTGATAAACAGCGATCGCCAGGCAAGCGTCAGCATAATCAGCAATGACCAACCACCGATGTAGAGACGCGGCGTACTGTTCCAGAATACCGAACAGATGGCAGCAACCACTACCATGTTCATGAGCAGCTCAAAGCGCATCTGTTGGTGAAACAAACGAGCCTGGGCGCGGCGGAACTGGTGGCGATTGATTGTTTCTGCGGGCTTTATAACTGGCGGGTCTGTTTCAACCGCGGGCTCAGCGGCTACTGGAACCCCGTTTTCTGTCATTGCATGGACCCCTTTCTTTCAAGTTAGAAATCTAGGTAATCCATACCGGTTAATATCCATATATAACAGTTGATTACAGAGTCTATTCTGATATCTCTCTTTTTATGCCGAAGCATGGATATTCATCGGTTGTATTGGTGCTAACTTTAGAAAGATTGTGATGTGGTTAACAGGTAATGGCTGCTGGAGAATGCGGCCGGCCTGGATTCGTAAATCGGACGAGTTAGTGTTGACTACCGGGTTTATTGGCCGTTCCGGTATTCAGGTGGGTCACCCTGTGGCGCCATCGGCCAGGCACGGGACGCGGTTACGTTTCCTGTGTTTTCAGCCGCGCTTGGAGGCGAGTTCGTGATAGAGCCCGGCGTACCTGTCGAGACTCTTGTCCAGGCCCAGCGTGTTACTTACCCAGTCGTACCCGGAGCGGGCCAGTGTGGTTCGATATTCGACGTTATCGAGCAGTTGTTTCAGGTGTTCGGATAACGCCGCTGCAGTGCGCTCACTCAAGAGGTAATGCTTGCCGGCGGTCCCCAGATCGCTGGACAGGCCGGTGAAAGGTGTAATGATGACCGGCACCCTGGACGCCATGGCTTCGAGTACCGAGTTGGGCATGCCCTCGCGTTCGGAGGGCAACACAAATATATCTGACGCGCGCGCCAGTGTATCGACGTTGTCGATGAGTCCGGTGAAGTGGACGCGCTCGGGTGCGCCAGACTGCTTGATGAGCGATTCCAGGCGGCGCCGAAAAAGTTTCAGGCCAGGCTGATCAATATCCTTGCGCGGACCGACCAGCACCAGGTGAGTGTTTGGATAAGCCTGGGCCAGTGCCGCCCAGGCCTCAATAAAAATATCGCTACCCTTGCGTGGCATGATACCGCCAACGGTGGTGATCATGATGTCTGTGGCGTTAATGCCCAGTGACTGACGCAGCGCCTGCGTTTCACCCGGGTTCTCTGCCGGCCTGAAACGTGTCAGATCAATGCCATTGGGAATCACTTCGACGCGCGTACGAATCCCCATGTCGCGCACGAAGTCCTTTAGTGGCTCGTTATTGGTAACTATGCAATCCAGTTGTTCGAACAGTTCCACTTCGCGGCGCTGTGACCAGCTGTACCACTTACGCTTTGCCGGCCTGGGTGGTGCTACGGTGACTGCATACAATGTGCGAATCCCGCGTTCGCGCAGTTGCTTTAATAGCGGGATGGAGCGCGGCTTGAGTGGGCCGACCATCTGGATCACATCGGGTCGGTAGTCCGGCGCATCGCAGAATTCGAGCATACGGTCATTGAAAATCCCGGTGCGCGATTTGCCCTTGGTGTCTGGCAGGCGCACGCGATGTACCGGTATACCATCGACAGTTGACAGGGGCATGAATTCACCTACCGGGTAATTGTCCCATTGACTGGCTTCCTCGGCAGACATCTCCTTGTTGTGTGGCGTGCCGGTATACACGCGGATATCCAGATTACGCTGGCTCAGGCCGGGCAGGTAGCTCTTGAATCTGAGCAGGGAACCACCATAGGTTGGAAAGAAGACCGGTGACGCCAGGCACAGGCGATGGGAGGCTTCTGACAAGTGATCAGAAACCGCGGGCGACGCGCAGCAGGCGTTTTCCGGTGTGCGTACCGAAGCGTGACAGTTGTTGTGCGTACCAGGCCAGTCGGCTCGACTTGACCCAGTTGACCTGCAGCATGCGGCGTTCACCCTTGAAGCGCTTGTAGCCGTGATAGGACTTGTTACTGCGGCGGAAGGCCAGCAGGGTGCCGCCAACAGGCGTGGCTTCGGCTGCGTAGTCTTCAATGTCTTTCCTGCTGCGTAACATGCGCAGCTTGCCACCTTCCTGTGTCCATTCCTTGCTGAAGTAGATCAGTACCGTCATCACTTTGCTGGGGTGATCGGTGTGGATATTGCCATCACTCTTCTCCGAGTATTTGCGTACAGTGATGGTCTTGGTAGTGTTGTGCAGATCAACGCCGAACTTGTTTTCTACCGCGGCCTGGAATTCATCGCTGTCGACTTCTTCCAGAAGTTGCCTGAAAGACGGGCCGTACTCCAGATCTTCCGGTTTGAAGTTAGCGGGAATATCGATAGACGGGTAATCACGGTTAACTTCTTCCAGGGTTTCATCGGACATCACGCCTTCCGCAATCAGGAAGTCAAAAGGATCGCGTTGCAGCGGCGTATTGTCAAAGGCAGCAAGATTAAGCAGAGCCATAGTATCTGTGTCCGGCAAATGAATGCCTGTGGTCCAGAATGGGGTGCATTATTTCACAGTTCGCTTCCAGGGTGGAAGTCGTCTCGCTGGCAATGTGGCGAATGACTCAGATCTATCAACAACACAAAAGTTCCACAACAGTTTTTCAGTGGGTAGTAATAGCCTTGATAAAAGTCAGGACATGTGGAATATCATCGGGCATCTTGCCAGCTGGTGGGGAGGCTGGTTCGCCCTGCCAGGTGGCAAGTTCCAGGTTCACCAGTAGCTGGTGAAAACCGGGGTAGTGGCGGGTGTGGCGAATCAGGTAGGTGCGGTAAATAAGGTGTGCCAGACCGATACGCAGCCGGCTGGTCAGGCTGCCATCGGCCGGCTGGTACAGCCAGCGTGCCAGTGAGCGGCGTGTCTGGTCCAGCCCGCCCAGCAGGCCGGTAGGTAATGGCAGGATCTGCAGGGGTTTCTTGAGGTGAATGACTTCCACCATCATGGAAATGCTGTCACCGGTGACCACAAAGCGATCGGCGAGCCCCATTAGACCCATATAGGGGTTATCGGCACTGCTGTCGTTCCAGTCATAAAATACTGACCGATTGGTCAGTCGCTGTTTGAGCTGGTCAGTGATGTGCGGCGGGGTGCGTCTTGAAGTAGTGAAATAGGGTGTGCCACCTTCCGCAATAATGCGGTCAGCTTCTTCGACCAGCTTGTCAGTGACTGAATGGTTGAACACAAACGGATTGGTCGGGCCGCCGACCATGATGCCGACCAAAGGGCGCGGCAGCGCTGAAAAGCGGTCTTCCCAGTCTTTTGCGCCTTGATCGATAGCGGCCTGGTTAATACGCATTAACGGCATATTGATACGCAGCACGTTGGGGTAGGGTGCGGGCAGTGTCTCGGCGCTGGTGATGATCAGGTCAAAGTGTTCCATGTAGCCGGAAGGTTTTCCTACCAGGGCGATGCGGCTGCGGCCGCCGGATTGTTGTTTGACCCACAGCGCAACATTGGCCGGACTGCGTCCAACGGTGATGATCAGATCCGGCCAGGGGGCTTCCAGCGGGTCAGATTGTTCGCGTTCAACATGGTAGAGCGTCGGCCCGACCTTCGGCTTGCCGAACAGGAAGGGTTCCCGGACCTGGATGTTCTTGCGCTCACAGTGCCAACCGAGTTGCGATTCGATGGCGGCGGCAATGGTTTCAACCTGGCCGTTGTCGCCTTTCTTGTTGCCGAGTAACAGCCAGATGCGGGGCTGTAATTCAGACGGCGACACTGGTTTCGCTGTCGGTTTTATGCGGGGTATAACCGAGAGAAGGTGACAGGCGTTCGCGAAGCAGTGCTTCCAGTTCATCAGCCTGTTCTGGTGTGAAGTAGTCGCGGTAGCCACCCACCTTGGCGCGGCGTACCTTGAAGCTTTCCGGGTCCTTGGGATTGCGCAGTGTCAGACCACCTGAGCGGAAGAAGCCTTCACTTTCGAGTTTACGGAGATTGTCAAAAGAGCCGAAGTCGACGGCTTCCTGGATATCCTCAGCGGAAAAACTGTCGCCCATCAACGCCGTGATCTGCCGCAATACCGATGCCGGGTCAGCGCGCAGGGATTCGTAGTTGGTCAGCAGTGTTTTGTCGAGTTTTGCCAGCGCCTGTTCCCAGTAATTCAGAAAATCGATCAGCGAGTTCAGGCCGATGTCACTGTGGCGCACAAAGTCCCACATGTCGATATTGCTACGGTCCACCGGGTGGGCGAGATCGGCGTTGATCAGTTCCTGTTTATGCGCTGACTGACGCTTGGTGAACTGAAAGAACCACGATACGGCGATATCCAGCGGGTTGCGCGCCAGCAGCATGACCGGCTTGTGCTTGAGGTCGGAGTCAGGGGCCTCAGGTTGAAGCTTGTCACCGATAGCACGTTCATAACTGTACCAGCCGTTGGTCGCGGCGAAACGCGGAATGGCCGGGTTGCTGTCAGCCAGTGACGGATACTTGGAGAAATCCTCGGGTGCGATTCCATGGCGTATACCGTAGAGGCGCGTCAACATGACCTTGAGCCAGGTGTTACCGCTCTTTGGATGAGCGACGATGATCAGTTGTGAGCGCCTGGCGATATCCACTTCCAGTTTGCCGAGGCGTTGCTTGCGAACGGCAACCCGCAGCGGGCGCGGTAATAGGGTGGTGGGACCGATGATCAGGGCTTTGCGAGCGTTATCGCTGAGAATGGGCATGTAGGTACGGCTATGGTTATTTAGTAAAGCGGGCCATTATAGCCGTTTTTCGGGCTGGACACCGGGGCTGGATTTTAATCCCACTTTCCCCAGTCGTCGGGGTGACCGCGGTTTGGATCTTTCGGCCAGCGGCGCTTGGTGCACATCCATTCGTGTGGGCGTTCGCGTATCCAGCTCTCAAACAACTTATTGATATTAAGAGTAATATTTTTAACCTGTTCGGCTGGGGTAGTATTTGGGTCATCGGCCGTAACCGGTTTGTGGAAAGTTACCCGAAAGCGTGCGCCCGCTAGCCGTTGCACCTGCACGGGAATGAGATCGCAGTTGAAGCGCAAGGCCAGCTGGGCCGGGGTTGTCGAGGTAAGCATATCTTTACCGAAAAACAGGGTTGGTTCGCCGGAGTCGACACGTTGGTCAACGAGCAGGCCGACAGAGGTGCCGTGCTTGAGGCGGCGCAGTAGTTCACGCGCTGCATTCGCGCGTTCTACAGTTCGAAAACCCAGCGCATTGCGTGCCTCGGCCAGCAGTCGATCCAAGTGGGGATTCTGCAGCGCGGTGTAGACGACGGTTAGAGGTACGCCCAGGTGTGCAATAGTCGCGGCACCAATTTCCCAGTTGCCCAGGTGTGCAGTGACGAATACTGCTGGTTTGCCGGTGAGCTTGAAAAACCTCAAGAGGTTCCTGCATGACTATTTCCAGGCGTTCTTCAGCCCGGGTATCGCATATCGTGCGCAGATGCGGGTACTCCGCGACAATGGAACCAAGGTTGCTCCAGATATTTCTGACCAGTTCATCTGTTTCGTCGGCTGACAGCTCCGGAAAGGCAATTTTCAGGTTGCGTCTGATCAGGCGGGTCTTGTCGAGACCGGGACCAACACGGCGCGCCAGTCGTGCTCCCAGTCGTGATGCTGTATCGGGTGACATCAGCCTGCCGGCAATGCTCAGCAGGCGAACCAGACTGGCTTCAACGCGCCATAACAGGCTCAGCATCCAGGGTGCGTGTTGCGTATGTTTGTCGCCGAGAAGGAGCTTCGCCAAGGTTTTCGTCGTCCGGTGTTAATACATCAGCCCGCCAGGCGGGGCGCCTATTTTGCGGGATTCGGCGCGTTATGGCCAGTCGCTAACGTCTCCCGTTCTTGGTATCCGGCGGGGCCGCGGTTTAGAATGGGCAAATACAGTGACAGAGGATGCAGGCAGTGGATTACTGCGTATTTATTCAGGCCAACGACAAACAGTATCTGGGTGCAGTGATCGCAGAGTACGCTTTGCGACGCAATTCGAAGCACAACGAGAAGTTTGATATTCGCGTCATGAATTACGATGACTTCCCGTTCCTGAGGGCCAGGGAAGGACAGTTTTACCTGCGTGACGGCGGCAAGCGTGAATGGGTGCGGGATGATTTGCAGTCCTTTACCCCTACACGATTTTTGCCGCCGCAGCTGATGAACTACCAGGGCCGTTCCGTGGTGATTGACCCGGATGTATTTGCCATTGGTGATATCTGGGAACTGTTGTCGCGCGACATGCAGGGCAAAGCCGTCATGTGCAGGCGCAAGTCCGGCAACAAAGGCAAGCGTGGTTGCCTGGCAACCAGCGTGATGCTTATGGATAACGAGCAATTGCAGCACTGGAAATTCGAAGAGCAGTTTAATGCCATGTTCGATTTCCAGCGTGACTACATGAAGTGGGTGTGTCTGAAGTACGAAGACCCGGACACCATTGGTTTCTTCGAACCGGAATGGAATGACTTCGATCACCTCACGGAAAATACCAAGATGCTGCACACCACCAAGCGCAAGCATCAACCCTGGAAGACCGGTCTGCCGGTGGATTTTCGGGCCGCCGATACCTTCCGCCTGTTCCCGCCCAGGCACTGGTTGCGGCGTGCGCGGCGTGCATTGTTCGGCGATTATGGTTTTGCGGGAACCTACAAAGAGCACCCGGATCCGAACCAGGTCGATTTCTTTTTCGGGTTGTTACGCGAATGCCTCGACAAAGGCATTCTCACGGAACAGAAGCTGCGCGAGGAAATGGCCATGAACCATATCCGTCACGATGCGTTTGAAATTCTGGACAGGACGCCGCCGCTGGCCGCCTGACTACGCCTCTTTCGTGTAGTCAAAAAGTGGTGACAGATTGCTGGCCATATATGCTTCGATCTCTGCCACCTGCTGGTCGTCGAAATAGTCCTTGTACCCCCCGACCTTGGCGCGGCGAACCTTGTAGCTGTTCGGATTGGAGCGGTCCCTTGGAACCATGCGTCCACCGCTGAGCCAGAAGGTTTTTTTCTCTTCCATCTTTTTCATGTTTTCGTAGGAAGAGAATTCCACGGCATCCTGGATATGCTCTGCATTTGCCGGTGCGCCCATGAAGTGCACCAGTTTTTCCAGGGTTTCGACCGGGTTGGCTTTCAGATCCTCATAGCGCACGAGGTGAAGGTCTTCGATATTTTCCGCTTCCTTCGCCCACTGGTTGAGGAAACCGATAACCCATTTAAGGCCGGTATCGGACTTCATGACGAAGTCGAAGATGGAAATGTCCGAACCTTCTTCGGGGTATTTGTTAATCGCCACCTTGGTGGGTTTCAACCGGTATTTCCACTGGAAAAACTGTGATACGGCCACGTCTCTGGGGTCGCGGGCGAGCAATACGACCTTCTTGCCGTAGAAGTCGACCTTGGAATCCGTGTGCCCGGTGTAATCACCGATATAGTTGTCATGGGTGAAGAACATGCGTGGAATGGCAGCGTTCATGCGGTGAAAATTGTCGAAACCGATCAACGTCTGCTTGGGGAGTCCATACATCTGCTGGTACAGGCGCGAGACCATAACGCGCAACCAGGTGCGGCCGCTTTTACCGAAAGAGACGAATACGATGTCTGCCAGTTGCAGTTTCCGGAATTGCTCGCGGCCACGCAGTTTGCGTTCGGCCGCGAGTTTTTCACTCTCTGGCGAGAACAGCATTTTCGTCCTGAGGATGAATCGGCCAGTTTTTTTCCACAGTGAATGCAACGCCTGGGGCGAAGAATAGATCAGGTGTGACATGGGTAAACCGCTGAGATAGTCGGCCCGCAGACTACGCGTACGCCCCCGTTTATTCAAGCCCTTGCGTGGTTTAGGGCTATGATCGCCAATGTCAGCCGCTGGCCACCCGTCCAGTCGTATGGGGTTTTTTTATGACCCCAGAAGCATAACTTAACTGCTTGATTTGCTATAAAAAACATTCATCCGTCTTGCTTGACACCTGTAAACCTGCTGGCCTAGACTCCAGTGCTCCGTGATCATGCGCAATATAAGAAATACCTGGCTCACCGCCGGGAAGCGTCGGAAGAGGATGGCATGCTCGAGAATTACCTACCGGTCCTGATTTTCATGGCCGTCGGCATAGCGTTCGGTTTGTTACCGGTAGCAGCAGGCTTCCTGCTCGCACCGAGAAAGCCGGATAGCGAGAAAAACTCGCCTTACGAGTGCGGCTTCGAAGCTTTCGAAGACACCCGCATGCGCTTTGATGTGCGCTATTACCTGGTCGCCATCCTGTTCATTATCTTCGATCTTGAAATTGCCTTCCTGTTTCCCTGGGCCGTCGTTCTCGACCAGATTGGCTGGTTTGGCTATACCGCCATGATGATTTTTCTGGGCATCCTGGTGATTGGCTTTATATATGAGTGGAAGAAGGGCGCATTGGAATGGGAGTAGCGATTAACTAATGGCTATCGAAGGTCTCCTCGAAGAAGGTTTCGTCACCACCTCGGCGGACAAGCTCATCAACTGGGCGCGCACGGGTTCGTTGTGGCCCATGACCTTTGGCCTGGCCTGCTGCGCAGTGGAAATGATGCAGGCGGGCGCCTCGCGTTACGATCTGGATCGCTTCGGTGTGGTGTTTCGCCCCAGTCCGCGACAGTCGGATGTGATGATTGTTGCCGGCACCCTGTGTAACAAGATGGCGCCGGCGCTGCGCAAGGTCTACGACCAGATGTCGGAACCACGCTGGGTTATCTCCATGGGCTCGTGTGCCAATGGCGGCGGTTATTACCATTATTCCTATTCCGTAGTGCGTGGCTGTGACCGTATTGTGCCAGTCGATATCTACGTGCCAGGTTGTCCGCCCACTGCGGAAGCGTTGCTCTACGGCATTTTGCAGCTGCAGAACAAGATTCGGCGCACCAACACCATCGCCCGCTAAAAGAGAATATTCATGTCAGCCAGTGAACTAATTGGTCAGTTGCAGGAACGTTTTGGCGATACCTTGCTTGATGCGACAGTCGCTTTGAACGAGGTCACCATCGAGGTGGCTGCTGCTGATTTGATCGACACAGCGATGGCATTGCGCGATGAGAAAGATTTCGGGTTCGAGCAGCTGGTCGATGTTTGTGGCGTTGACTACCTGGCCTATGGCGATGCCGAGTGGTCGACAGACGAAACCACCAGTACCGGGTTCAGTCGCGGCGTAGACGCCAATAGCGCCGGGCGCTTGCCCGGGCTTGAAGAAGAATTGTCCACCGAGACGCTGCAGAAAGACCGGCGTTTTGCGGCGGTTTATCACCTGTTGTCGGTCAGTAATAACCAGCGCCTGCGCATCAAGGTGTTTGCGCCGGACGAGCAGTTGCCGGTGGTGCCTTCGGTTATCGATATCTGGAATGGCGCCAACTGGTTTGAGCGCGAAGCTTTTGACCTGTACGGCATTATATTTGAAGGCCACCCGGACCTGCGCCGTATACTGACCGACTACGGTTTTATCGGTCATCCGTTCCGCAAGGACTTCCCGCTAAGCGGTAATGTCGAAGTTATCTACGACCCGGAAAAACAGCGTGTGGTCTATCAGCCGGTCAGTATCGAGCCGCGCGTACTGGTGCCGCGTGTGATTCGCGCTGAAGGGGTGCCCGAAGCTATGGACTCTGAATCATCGGAGACGGAAACAGAAACTGATGCCTGAGATTCGTAACTACACGTTAAACTTCGGCCCGCAGCACCCGGCTGCCCATGGCGTGTTGCGCCTGGTACTGGAGCTGGATGGTGAAACCGTGCAGCGCGCCGATCCGCACATTGGCCTGTTACACCGTGCCACTGAAAAGCTTGCCGAAAGCAAACCCTATAACCAGAGTATCGGTTACATGGACAGGCTCGATTACGTGTCCATGATGTGTAACGAGCACAGTTACGTCATGGCTATCGAGAAGCTGATGGGTGTCGAGGTGCCGGAACGTGCGCAGTACATCCGCGTCATGTTCGACGAGATCACCCGCATCCTCAACCACCTGCTGTGGCTGGGGGCGCATGGACTCGACGTCGGCGCCATGACCGCGTTTCTTTATACTTTCCGTGAACGCGAAGACCTGATGGATTGCTACGAAGCAGTTTCGGGCGCGCGTCTGCACGCAACTTATTATCGTCCGGGTGGTGTCTACCGCGACCTGCCGGACAGCATGCCGCAGTACGAGGAATCTCGCTGGCACGGAGCTAAAGATATCGAGCGCCTGAATCGTAATCGCCAGGGTTCTTTGCTCGATTTTATCGATGACTTTACGGCGCGTTTCCCGGCCTGCGTGGATGAATATGAAACGCTGCTCACGGATAACCGTATCTGGAAACAGCGCACTGTCGATATTGGTGTGGTGTCGCCGGAGCGTGCTCTGCAGCTGGGCATGACGGGCCCGATGCTGCGTGGATCGGGTGTTGCCTGGGACCTGCGCAAGAAGCAGCCCTACGAAGTCTATGATCGCATGGATTTTGATATACCAGTGGGCGTCAACGGCGACTGCTATGACCGTTACCTGGTGCGTATCGAGGAGATGCGTCAGTCCAACCGCATTATCAAGCAGTGTGTCGACTGGCTGCGCAGTAACAGTGGCCCGGTGATTGTCGAGGACACCAAGGTTGCGCCGCCATCGCGCGAAGAAATGAAGCAGGACATGGAGTCGCTGATTCATCACTTTAAATTATTTACCGAGGGATTCTGCCTGCCTGAAGGCGAGGCCTACGCTGCAATTGAGCATCCCAAGGGTGAGTTTGGTATTTATCTGATTTCCGACGGGGCCAACAAGCCCTACCGTGTGAAGATCCGTGCGCCGGGCTTCGCTCACATGTCGGCACTGGACGAAATGTCGCGTGGTCACATGCTCGCCGATGTCGTCGCAATCATTGGTACACAGGACATCGTATTTGGCGAGGTTGACCGTTAGTTATGGCGTCAGAAATTTATGAAATTCCGGCCAAAATCAAAACAGAGATTGATCACTGGCTGGAGAAATTCCCGGCTGACCAGAAACAGTCTGCTGTGTTGTCGGCACTGCACGCTATTCAGCACAAGGAAGGTTATGTCAGCGTGCCGCAGATGAATGCGGTAGCCGAATACCTGGAAATGCCGAAGGTGTCTGTCTACGAAGTCTCGTCATTCTATTCGATGATCGAGACCGAACCCTGCGGGCGCAACACGATTGCCTTCTGTAACAATATTTCCTGCATGCTATGCGGTGCCGACGAACTGATCGAGCATGTCGAGAACAAGCTTGGCATCAAGCTGGGAGAGTCCACTGAAGACGGACGTATCTATCTCAAGGCGGAAGAAGAATGTCTCGCCGCTTGTGTCGGCGCGCCGATGATGGCCGTTAACGGGCATTACCATGAGAACCTGACCACCGAGAAGGTGGACCAGATTCTCGACGGGCTGGAGTAAATCATGACGAACCAGGTCTGTTTCACCACAATGGAATTCGACGAGCCCTGGACGCTTGAGAACTATCTCAAGACCGGTGGCTATGAGGCCTGGAAAAAGATCCTCGCCGAAAAGACCGATCCGGGTGACATCATCGAGGAAGTCAAAAAATCCGGACTGCGTGGTCGTGGCGGTGCGGGTTTTCCGACCGGGCTGAAGTGGAGTTTCATGCCGCGCAATGCGCCGGTACAGAAATACATTGTCTGTAATTCTGACGAATCCGAGCCGGGCACCTGCAAGGATCGCGATATCCTGCGTTACAACCCGCATGCCCTGATAGAAGGCATGGCTATAGCAGGCTATTCCATGGGTGCGGACGTAGGTTATAACTACATGCGTGGTGAGTTTCACCACGAACCCTTCGAGCGCTTTGAGCAGGCGTTAAAGGAAGCACGCGAAGCCGGTTTGATCGGCGAGAACCTGATGGGTTCCGGCATCGACTTTGAATTGCACGGTCACCTGGGTGCTGGTGCCTATATCTGCGGTGAGGAAACCGCACTGTTGAACTCGCTGGAAGGCAAGAAAGGCCAACCGCGTTTCAAGCCGCCATTCCCTGCCAACTTCGGCCTGTATGGCAAGCCAACGACGATTAACAACACCGAAAGTCTCGCGTCAGTGCCGGTCATCATGCGCAATGGCGGTGACTGGTTCCTTGAACTGGGACGGCCAAATAACGGCGGCGAAAAACTCTGGTGTGTATCCGGCCATGTCAACAAGCCGGGTAACTATGAAATTGCGCTGGGAACCCCGTTCAGGGATTTGCTTGAACTGGCCGGAGGCGTGCGCGAAGGTCACAAGCTCAAGGCGGTAATTCCAGGCGGCTGTTCCATGCCGGTGATGCCTGCTGATGTGATTATGGAAACCGATCTGGATTACGACTCACTGTCAAAAGCCGGTTCCGCACTGGGCTCAGCCGGTATGATTGTGATGGATGACTCCACTTGCATGGTAAAGGCATTGATGCGTATCTCGCGCTTTTACTATGCCGAGTCCTGCGGTCAATGTACGCCGTGCCGCGAGGGTTGTGGCTGGATGTACCGTGTGATCAAGCGTATCGAGGAAGGCCAGGGCACCATGGAAGACATCGATCTGCTGGAAAGTGCGGCGGGTCAGATAGAGGGGCATACAATATGTGCCTTTGGCGATGCTGCAGCCTGGCCGGTGCAGAGTTTTATCAAGCACTTCCGTCACGAATTCGAATATCACGTTAAACACAAGAACTGCATGCCCGGCACCAGTAGTCATCGCGATGACAGCAAGGGAGCGGCTGCATGAGCGCCAAGCCTGAAACTGTGGCCGAAGATATGATCACCGTCGAGATTGACGGGGTCGCCTATCAGGCGAACAAGAGTGCCATGGTCATTGAAGTCACTGACGACAATGACATCAGTGTGCCGCGTTTCTGCTACCACAAGAAGCTGCCGATCGCCGCCAACTGCCGCATGTGTCTGGTCCAGGTGGAGCAGGGTGGCCGTATGGCGCCAAAGCCAATGCCGGCCTGTGCTACTCCGGTAGCAGACGGCATGAAGGTCTGGACCCAGTCGGACTACGCGCGGGATGCACAACGCGCGGTGATGGAATTCCTGTTGATCAATCACCCGCTGGATTGCCCTATCTGTGATCAGGGTGGTGAGTGTGAACTGCAGGACGTGGCGATGGAATACGGCCGCGGCGTTTCACGTTTCAGCGAGAAAAAACGTGTCGTTCCGGAAAAGAATTTCGGTCCGTTGATTGCTTCCGACATGACCCGCTGCATCCACTGCACACGCTGTGTGCGTTTCCTGCAGCACGTTGCCGGGTTCAAGGAAATGGGCGGTATGGGTCGCGGCGAGAATGTCGAGATCGGTACCTACATCCAGCACAATATTGAATCGGAACTGTCTGGCAACATTATTGATATCTGCCCCGTTGGTGCGCTGACATCGCGGCCGTTCCGCTTTACTGCCCGCGCCTGGGAGATTGCCCAGACAGCGTCGGTATCACCGCATGATTGCGTCGGCTCGAACCTCTACCTGCATACGCGCAGTGGCAAGTTGATGCGTACCGTGCCAAAGGAAAACGAGGCGATAAACGAGGTCTGGTTATCGGACCGTGATCGCTTTGCCTACCAGGGTGTAAACAGCGATGACCGTCTGCAGCAGCCAATGGTCAAGAAGGCCGATGGCTGGCAGCCTGTCGAGTGGGAAGAGGCATTACACATTGTTGCCCAGGCTTTGCGTGAGCGTGTGGAAAACCAGGGTGCCAGCCAGCTCGGTGTACTGGTGTCGCCAGGCGCCACGCTGGAAGAAATGAGCCTGGTCAACCAGCTGGCCGAAGGGATGGGAGTAAACAATATCGATCATCGTTTGCGCCAGTGTGATTTCACCGGTCAGGACAAGCAGCCGGTATTCCCGTTCCTGGGGCAAACCATAGAAGAACTGGAGCACGTCACCGCCGCTCTGGTAGTGGGCGCCAACCCGCGCAAGGAACAGCCGATAATCGGTCACCGTCTGCGCAAGGCTGCACATGCCGGTGCGAGCATGATGTTTATCAATCCGGTGGACTATAAGTACACCTTTGAAATAGCGCACAAGTCGATTGTCCCGCCATCACACATGATCAAGTCGCTGGCCGGTGTTGCGGCGGCATTGCTGCAGTCAAAGAAAGCCCGTGCACCGGAAGATTTACAGGCTGTTGTTGAGCAGACATTGCCGGATGCCAACGAACAGGCGATGGCAGATGTCCTGATTGAGGCGGGTAACGCCGTTGTGCTTTTGGGTATCGGCGCGAGTATGCATCCGGCTTTTTCAACCCTGCGCGCACTTGCCGTGCTGGTTGCAGATCTGAGTGGTGCGAAACTCGGATTCCTGTCGGACGGCGCAAACAGTGCGGGTGGTTGCCTGGCAGGTGTATTGCCGCACAGAACGAATGGCGGCGCAGCGCGTAAGGAAGTCGGTCTCAATGCGGCGCAGATGATCGATCAGCCCCTGAAGAACTACCTGCTAATGGGGATAGAGCCCGAGTTTGACTGTGCGGACGGTACCAGGGCGCTGGCTGCCATGCAGCAAGCCGAGTTCGTCGTTGCGCTGACGCCTTATGTTACCGATCGTATGCGTGACTATGCGGATGTGCTGTTGCCCATCAATTGTTTTTCCGAGACGTCTGGCACCTATGTGAATTGTGAAGGTCGCTGGCAGAATTTCCCTGCGGCTTCGCGCGCACCGGCAGGTAGCCGCCCGGGCTGGAAAGTGTTGCGTGTGCTCGGCAACCTGCTTGAGCTGAATGGCTTTGAGCAAACGTCGTCCGAGCAGGTGAGTGATGCGCTGGGTCAGCAGCTTGGAGATATATCGGTGGACAACAGCCAGTGCGGCGACCACGTTGGAAGCAATAACAGCGATGCTGTTATACAGCGGATTGCCTACCTGCCAATCTACGCCGTTGACAGCATCGTACGCCGCGCCGAAGCGTTGCAGATTACGCCGGACGGCAATGTATCTGCTGTTTGCCTCAATCCGGCGGATGCAAACACGGCAGGCCTGAATAGTGGAGACCGGGCTGCCGTCTCGCAGGAAAGCAAGACAGTAGATCTGGATGTGATTGTCGCGGATGCCGTTGCACCGGGAGCAGCATTGCTTTCCATGGGCATTGAAGAAACTCTGGGCCTTGGCGATGCCAACGGTTCACTGCAGATTAAAAAGGCCTGAACGGTATGACTGAAACCAGCCTTATCGACTGGATCATCAACGGCGGAATTATTCTGCTGAAGATTTTCCTGATCGTTGTGCCCCTGATGCTGGGCGTGGCTTACCTGACCTTTGCCGAGCGCAAGATCATCGGCTATATGCAGATGCGTATTGGCCCCAACCGCGTTGGTCCACGCGGCTGGCTGCAACCGATCGCAGACGCCGTCAAACTGCTGATGAAGGAAGTCATTGTTCCGACACGCTCGAACAATTACCTGTTCCTGATTGCCCCCACGCTGTCCATTGGTCCGGCCCTGGCAGCATGGGCGGTAGTACCTTTCGGTGACGGCCTGGTGCTGGCCGATATCGATGCCAGCTTGCTTTACATTCTCGCAT
>CAVWAK010000004.1:0-16614 GCA_963752745.1 uncultured Gammaproteobacteria bacterium | reverse complement strand
TCTATGTTTATGGCCGCCAGTTGTTCTTCTGCCCATGTGCCAAGCGCTTTTTTCCGACCTTCCCGCCTTTCCTCTCGCTCTGCTTTGGACCTGCTTTTCCGGAGGTCCTTCGCGCAGTGTGCTAAAGCACACATTGAGCCAACAAACTACTGCAGATTTGCAGCAACAAGCTAATTAAGTGCGCTAACTAACGAGGCGTGGGGCGAACAAAGAAGGGAGGGGACGGAGGCGATAATGAATCCTCCGTCCCCTTGATGACACGGTTAGCCGTTAGCGACTTCGTGCATATGCACGTCTTGCTGAGGGTACGGAATGCTTATGCCGTTGGCATCAAACGCGAGTTTGATTTTTTCCAGGAGGTCAGCGCGTACCGGCCAGTAGTCACCGCTGTTTACCCAGGGGCGAACGTTGAAGTTAACGCTGCTATCGGCAAGCTCGCCAACTGCGACAGCAGGCGCCGGGTCGGCGAGGATGCGGTCGTCCTGTTTCATGATGTCATCCATGATCTGCTTGGCTTTGGCGATGTCATCGTCATAGCCTATGCCAAACACCAGATCGATGCGCCGGGTGGCTTTGGCAGAGTAGTTGGTAATGGTGCCGCTATAGATCTGGCTATTGGGTACGATGATCTCCCGGTTATCACCGGTTTTCATAATGGTGGCAAATATGCGGACTTCCTCGACCACGCCGGTAGCGCCGCCGGCTTCGATGAAGTCGCCTACCTTGAACGGGCGGAACAGGATGATCATTACGCCAGAGGAAAAGTTTGACAGGGAATCCTTTAATGCCAAACCAACAGCCAGGCCGGCAGCACCAAAGACGGCTAGCAGTGAGGTGGTCTGTATGCCCAGGTTATCAAGTGCTGCCATGACAACGGCCAGCAGCAGAACCATGTAGATGATATTGCCCAGGAAATTGATGAGCATTTCGTCCATGTTGGACCTGGCCATTACCTTGCGAACCATACTGGTCAGCCAGCGGGCAATCCAGCGGCCGACGATAAATATTGCCAGGGCGATACCAATACGAATTGCCCAGGGCGTCAGCATGGTCAGGACCAGGCCGGGGTCGCTCCAGTCAATGGTGGTAATAGATTCCATGAAACACTCCTCGAAATTTGTTTGTGTTGTTTGAGTTTAACTAGTTAGCCATCTCGTGTAGAGCTTGCAAGTATGGGGGCAAGAATTATACATTCATTTGTTTTCCAGTCAGCGAGTAAGTTTATGTGCAATAGCCATGACCATGTGCGCGCCGTGCTATGGGCAGACGATGTGCTACAGCTGATCGATCAACGCTTGCTGCCACTGCGAGAGGAGATGCTGAGGCTGGAGTCCAGCGCTGCGGTTGCCGAAGCTATCCGGGATATGGTGGTGCGTGGTGCGCCGGCTATCGGTATCACCGCGGCCTACGGTGCTGTTATTGCTGCCCGACAGCGCTATGGGGAAGATGCCGATCAGTGGCTGGAGGGGTTTAAAAAAGACCTGGAACAGCTGCGCGAGGCGCGGCCTACGGCAGTTAATCTGGGTTGGGCGCTCGACCGTATGGCGGCCTGTGCCCAGGAGCTCGAAGGCGATCCGGTGCCAGCGTTGCTGGCGCTTGCCAATTCGATTCACGAAGATGATATTGCCGCCAACCGGCGCATGGGCGAGCTCGGCTCCGCGTTAATATCCAATGGTAGCGGAGTGCTCACGCACTGCAATACCGGCTCACTCGCCACCGGCGGTTACGGAACAGCGCTGGGTGTAATCCGTAGTGCCTGGTCGGAAAAAAAGCTTGTTTCTGTCTACGCGGACGAGACCCGCCCCTGGTTACAGGGTGCGCGGCTCACTGCCTGGGAGCTGGTCCAGGATGATATTCCGGTCACCTTGATCGTTGATGGTGCCGCTGCACACCTGATGAAACAGGGGAAGGTGCAGTGGTTGATCGTGGGCTCCGACCGCATTGCGGCAAACGGTGACGTGGCCAACAAAATCGGCACCTATGCGGCTGCAGTAGCGGCCCGCTATCATGGCGTCAAGGTAATGGTGGTTGCGCCTAGTTCGACTGTGGATATGCAGACCGCCTGCGGCGCAGATATACCTATTGAAACACGGCCCGATAACGAGGTGCTATCGCTTGGCGGGCAGCGGGTAGCCGCTGCAGGCGCTGCTGCATGGAACCCGGCGTTTGACGTAACGCCGGCAGATTTGGTCGATGCCATTGTCACCGAACGCGGCGTTGTCGAGCGGCCCGATCGGGCAAAAATGGCCGCGATGATGGGTTGACGATAATTTGACGGTTCGCCTCTCAGGCGAATTCTAAGCCGATTTGAGCGCCTTTTGACTTAATGCAGTACCCCGGCTGCATGTGCTACTATCCCGCTCTTTAGCGCTCTGCTTTATCAGGGCGCTTTAAAGTAACAGTGGCCAGGTGGGGGTGTCTTGTCCTCGGCCATCCTATAACAATAGTGGATATACATGGCTGATTTTGCCAAAGAAGTACTTCCGGTAAATCTGGAAGACGAAATGCGACAGTCCTACCTTGATTACGCGATGAGTGTAATCGTTGGGCGTGCGCTGCCTGATGTCCGCGACGGTCTCAAACCGGTGCATCGCCGCGTCCTGTTCGCGATGAGCGTACTGGGTAACGATTACAACAAGCCATATAAAAAATCCGCCCGCGTCGTCGGTGATGTCATCGGTAAATATCATCCGCACGGTGACACAGCTGTATACGACACCATTGTGCGCATGGCGCAGCCGTTCTCGCTGCGTTACATGCTGGTCGATGGACAGGGTAACTTTGGTTCGGTCGACGGTGACTCGCCGGCAGCCATGCGTTACACAGAAGTGCGCATGTCGAAGATCGCACACCAGTTACTGGCGGATCTCGACAAGGAAACGGTCGACTTCGTTCCCAACTATGATGAATCCGAGCATGAGCCGGCAGTTTTCCCGACGCGGGTTCCAAACCTGTTGGTTAATGGTTCAGCAGGTATCGCCGTTGGTATGGCGACCAATATTCCACCGCACAACCTGAACGAAATAGTTAATGGTTGTATTGCCCTGATAGACAACCCCGATCTCGACATCAACGGATTGATGGAGTACATCCCGGGCCCGGATTTCCCCACTGCAGCATTTATTAATGGCGTACGCGGTATCCACGAGGCATACCGGACCGGCCGCGGGCGCGTACACATTCGCTCGCGCACGCATATTGAAGGTGAAGAAGGCAGCAAGCAGACCATTGTTGTGACCGAGTTGCCTTACCAGGTGAACAAGGCGCGGCTGCTGGAAAAAATAGCCGAGCTGGTTAAAGACAAGAAGCTGGAAGGCATCAGCCAGTTGCGCGACGAGTCCGACAAGGACGGTATGCGCATGGTTATCGAGCTGAAACGTGGCGAAGTTGCCGAGGTGGTGCTGAATAATCTGTATCAGCACACCCAGATGCAGAATGTTTTCGGCATCAACATGGTGGCGCTGGTCGACGGCCAGCCTCGACTGCTGAATCTCAAGCAAATCCTTGAAGCCTTCGTACGTCACCGTCGTGAAGTTGTTACGCGGCGAACAGTATTCGAGTTGCGCAAGGCGCGTGAGCGTGCGCATATCTTGGAAGGGCTTGCAGTAGCGCTGAACAATATTGATGAAGTGATTGCGCTAATCAAAAAATCCAAGAGTCGTGCCGAGGCCAGAGAGGAACTGGTACAGCGTGAGTGGCAACCAGGCATTGTGAGCGATCTGTTGCAGCGTTCCGGTAGCGAGGCTTCGCGCCCTGATGGTCTTGAAGCGCAGTACGGGTACCACGGTAACGTCTACCATCTGTCTGAAGTCCAGGCTCAGGCCATTCTGGATCTCCGTCTGCACCAGCTGACCGGGCTGGAACAGAACAAGATCATTGACGAATACAAGGAAGTCATCGAACGCATTGACGACCTGCTGGATATACTCAACAACCCGGATCGCCTGATGCAGGTAATCCGTGATGAACTGGTCGAAGTGCTCGAACAGTTTGGCGATGAGCGACGTACCGAAATCCTGGTCGACCAGCTGGATCTCAGCATGGAAGACCTGATCACCGAGGAAGACGTGGTGGTGACGCTGTCGCATGCTGGTTATGCGAAGTCACAGCCACTGTCCGATTATCGGGCCCAGCGCCGTGGCGGGCGTGGCAAGTCGGCGACCAAGATCAAGGAAGAAGACTTTATCGACAAGCTGTTTATCGCCAGCACCCACGATACCATTTTGTGTTTCAGTTCCCGTGGCAAGGCGTATTGGCTAAAGGTATATCAACTGCCGCAGGCCGGTCGCCTGGCGCGAGGCAAGCCGATCGTGAATCTGCTGCCCCTGGAAGAGGGCGAGCGTATTAATGCGGTTTTGCCGGTGCGCGAATACACTGAAGACAAGTTCGTGTTCATGGCAACTGCACAGGGTACAGTGAAGAAAACTCCGCTCGCCGATTTCTCGCGGCCGCGCGCTAATGGCATTATCGCTGTTGACCTTCGCGATGACGACTATCTGGTCAATGTTGAAATTACCGATGGTGAACGTGACATCATGTTGTTCAGTGATGCTGGCAAGGCCATTCGGTTCAAGGAAGCTGGCGTGCGTGCCATGGGCCGTACGGCCTGCGGTGTGCGCGGTATCCGTCTTGCTCCTGGTCAGAAAGTGATCGCACTGATTATCGTCGATGAAGGTTCTGTGCTGACAGCGACCGAAAACGGTTATGGCAAACGCACGCTGGTGTCTGACTACCCAAGCCATGGTCGTGGCGGACAGGGCGTCATTTCTATCCAGGGTTCTGAACGCAATGGCGACGTGGTCGGTGCTGTGCTGGTTGAAGACGAAGACGAGATAATGCTCATCAGCAATGGTGGCACACTGGTTCGCACGCGCATTAACGAGGTATCGACCATGGGCCGTAATACGCAGGGTGTGCGGTTGATCAATCTGCATGGTGAAGAGAAGCTCGTCGGTGTCGAGCGTGTCGTTGATGTTCAGGATGACGATAGCGAGTCCCCTGAAGAGTGACGATGGTTCTCCTGCGTTGCGCAGAACTTCAGATCACCGCTTTAGTGAACAACTAGTCTGGCGCACGGCTTAACTTTGTTATCTGTATTTTTCCGGGCGCGGTGAAACTGCGCTCTGTTTTTATCGAGTCTGGAGCGAGTGAATAGTGACAATCTATAATTTCAGTGCCGGCCCTGCGGCCTTGCCTGCCGAGGTATTGGCCCGGGCGCGTGATGAACTGGTCGACTGGAACGGCTGTGGCATGTCGGTGATGGAAATGAGTCACCGTGGAAAAGAGTTTATGTCGATTGCCGCAAAGGCAGAGTCGGATCTTCGTGACCTGATGAAGATCCCGGATAACTACAAAGTAATGTTTCTCCAGGGTGGTGCTTCGAGCCAGTTTGCGATGGTGCCGATTAACCTGCTGCGGGGTAAGAACAAGGCTGACTACATCTGGACAGGTGCCTGGGGTAAAAAGGCTATTGCCGAAGGCAAACGTTACTGCAATGTGAATGTTGCCGCCAGTTCGGAAGCGGACGGTTTCAACTCTATTCCTGAGCCGGGTACCTGGCAGCTCGACAAAGAGGCTGCTTACGTCCACTACACGCCCAATGAAACTATTGGTGGCGTAGAGTTTCACTGGATACCGGATGTCGGCGACGTACCACTGGTTGCGGATATGTCGTCAACTATTCTGTCGCGTCCTGTGGATGTCAGTCGCTTCGGCGTTATTTACGCAGGCGCACAGAAGAATATTGGTCCAGCGGGCCTGACAGTGGTCATTGTGCGTGATGATCTTATCGGGCAGCCTGTTGAAGGGCAGCCGGTAATGTTTGACTACGCTATCCACGCCAACAATGAGTCCATGTACAACACACCGCCGACTTATGGCTGGTATCTGGCAGGGCTGGTATTCGCGTGGCTGAAGGAAAAGGGTGGTCTGGAAGCAATTTCCATGGTCAACCATACCAAGGCGCGTTTGCTGTACGACGCTATTGATGCATCGGACTTCTATGCGAATCCAGTGGACGTCAATTGCCGTTCATGGATGAACGTGCCCTTCACGCTGGCAGATGCGAATCTCGATGCTGCTTTCCTGGAGGAGGCCGCAAAAATCGGCCTGGTGACCTTGAAAGGACACCGTTCAGTAGGCGGCATGCGTGCCAGTATTTATAACGCCATGCCCGAGGAAGGTGTTCGCACGCTGGTGGAATTCATGGCGGATTTCGAGAAGCGTCACGGTTAGGAGTGCGGCATGAAGAAGATACTTACACTGAATAATATTTCTGTAGCGGGCCTTGAGCGCCTGCCGCGTGATGCATACGAAGTGGCATCAGAGATTCAGCACCCGGATGCGATTCTGCTGCGCTCTTTTAATATGCACGATATGGATATACCCGCAACCGTGAAGGCAATCGGACGAGCCGGTGCCGGCGTAAACAACATCCCTGTCGACAAGCTGAGTGACCGCGGTGTGCCGGTATTTAACGCACCAGGCGCCAATGCCAATGCGGTGAAAGAACTGGTACTTGCAGGTATGTTAATGGCCGCCCGCAACCTGGTGCAGGGCTGGGATTATGCCCGTGGCCTGAGTGGTGACGATGCCGAGATCGGCAAGCAGGTGGAGGCAGGTAAAAAACAGTTCGCGGGTATGGAGCTGCCGGGTCGTACCCTGGGTGTTATCGGGCTGGGTGCAATTGGTGTCCAGGTTGCCAATGCGGCCCATTCTCTGGGTATGAATGTTGTTGGGTATGATCCGGATATCACTGTGCAGAGCGCCTGGCAATTGACTGCAGATGTAGAGCAGGCCAGTAGTGTTGATGATTTGCTGTCCCAGGTCGATTTTGTGACCTTCCATGTGCCGCTGGTCGATGGCACCCGCAATATGATCAATGCCGATCGTCTGCGTGCCATGAAAGATAATGTCGTCCTGCTCAATTTCTCACGCAACGGGATTATCGATGACCAGGCCGTGGTGGATGCCATGGAAAGCGGCAAGGTGTATGCCTATGTCTGCGATTTCCCAAGCAACCTGTTGAAGGATCACCCCCGAGTGGTGGCTCTTCCGCATCTTGGTGCTTCTACGCGCGAGGCTGAAGATAATTGTGCGGTGATGGTGGCCGATGAAGTTCGGGATTACCTCGAAAACGGCAATATCCGTAATTCGGTTAACTTCCCCAAGGTGTATATGAAACGTCAGCAGGGTAGCCGCTTGTGCGTTGCCAATGCCAACGTACCGAACATGCTGGGCCAGATCTCCACGGCGTTGGCTGACTCCGGTCTGAACATTATTGATATGATCAATAAATCACGCGGTGAACTGGCCTACACGCTGGTCGATGTGGATGGTGATATCAATGCAGCTTGTGCACAGAAAATCACTGATACAGACGGCGTGCTATCTGTCAGGGTGCTCCACGGGTGAGGTATGTCTGATTCAGAACTGGACCAGTTGCGCCAGCGCATTGATGCGCTTGACGAGCAGATCCAGGAACTGCTGAACGAACGGGCGGATTGTGCCCAGGCTGTCGCGGAAGCCAAGCGCAAGATCGGCGGTGAAGTGGTGTTTTATCGTCCGGAGCGCGAGGCTGAGGTGTTGCGGCTCGTCCGTGAGCGCAACAAAGGACCGCTGTCAGATGATGAGATCGCACGCCTGTTCCGTGAAATCATGTCTGCCTGCCTGGCGCTTGAGCAACCGCTGACTATTGCCTATCTCGGCCCGGAGGGGACCTATTCTCAGGCAGCTGCGCTCAAGCACTTCGGTCACTCTGTGTCGCTCAAGCCACTGGCGGCAATCGATGAAATTTTCCGTGAAGTTGAAGCCGGTAGCGCTGATTTCGGCGTCGTACCGGTGGAAAATTCTACGGAGGGCGCCATTAATCATACCCTGGACATGTTTATCCGCTCGCCACTGAAAATCTGTGGTGACGTTGAATTGCAGATTCATCATCAGCTGCTGGCATCCGCGGCGACCATCGGGCAGATCAGGTCGGTACGAGCCCATCAGCAGGCGCTGGCACAGTGCAGGGAGTGGCTGGATAGCAACTTGCCGCAGATTGAACGGGTTGCAGTCAGCAGCAACGCGGAAGCTGCACGCGAGGCGCAGGGCAATAGCGCCGTTGCTGCCATTGCCAGCGATGCGGCTGCCGAGATGTACCAGCTCAACTACCTGGCGAACAATATCGAAGATGACCCGAACAACACCACGCGTTTTCTGGTGGTGGGTACACACAAGCCCGCCCCGAGTGGCAAGGACAAGACGTCTTTGATGGTATCGGTGCATAACAAGGCAGGGGCGCTGTATGCATTGCTCGAACCCTTTGCCCGGCACAATGTGAGTATGACCAAGATCGAGTCACGTCCATCGCGTGCGAGCAAGTGGGATTATGTGTTTTTTGTCGACGTGGAAGGTCACATAGAAGACAGTCACGTCGCTGCGGTGATCGAGGAACTGAGCACCGAAGTCGCCATGCTTAAAGTGTTGGGTTCCTATCCACGGTGTCAACGCTAGATGGAAAGCGGTCTGCTGGAACTGGCCACGCCGGGGGTCCAGGGTCTTCAGCCCTATGCTCCCGGCAAACCCCTGAGCGAGCTTGAGCGCGAATACGGAATACGTAATGCGGTTAAACTCGCCTCGAACGAGAACCCGCTAGGTCCCAGCCCGGCAGTGCTTGAGGCATTGCGCGCTGAATTTGACAATCTTGCACGCTATCCCGATGGTAACGGCTTTGAGCTCAAGGCGGCACTGTCCGGCAAGCTGGGCATGGATCCCGCTTGCATCACCCTGGGTAATGGCTCCAACGATGTCCTTGAGTTGGTCGCCCGGGCGTTCCTGACACCGCAGTCGTCGGCAGTATTTTCTGCACATGCTTTTGCTGTATACCCGATAGTGACCCAGGCGATTGGTGCCCATGGCCGGGTTGTGCCTGCCCACGACGGCAGCCGGGGTCCGCGTTTCGGCCATGACCTTGAGTCGATGTTGACGGCAATAACCCACGATACACGCGTGGTGTTTGTCGCCAATCCGAATAATCCCACGGGTACCTGGGCGGACAGGAGCTCGTTGCGTCATTTCGTTGAGCGCGTTCCGGAATCTGTGATTGTTGTGATTGACGAAGCTTATTTCGAATATGTCGAAGACGCCGACTACCCAAATGCAGTGCACTGGGTCAGAGAGTTCCCCAACCTGCTGGTGACGCGCACCTTTTCAAAAGCCTATGGTTTGGCGGCACTTCGTGTGGGTTATGGCGTTTCGCAGTCAGCCGTTGCAGATATCCTTAATCGAGTGCGTCAGCCTTTCAATGTGAACAGTTTTTCCCAGGTGGCGGCAGTCGCTGCCCTGCAGGACATTACGCACCTCGCTGAATCAGTGCGTATCAACCGGGACGGGATGCGGCAACTGGAGCAGGGGCTTGATGCTCTGAAGCTCGAATATATCCCTTCTGTAGGCAATTTTATCAGCGTCGATGTGGGGCGAGATCCCGGTCAGGTGTATGAGGCGCTATTGCGCAAAGGTGTGATTGTGCGTCCGGTGGACAACTATGGCATGCCTGGTTATTTGCGCGTTAGTATCGGTCTGCCGGAAGAGAATCAACGATTTCTCGAATCGCTTGAACAGGTGCTGTCGTGATTGAGCGGCTATGCGTTATTGGTGTAGGCCTGATCGGTGGTTCGCTGGCGCGTGCATTGCGTGATGCAGGGCATGTCCGGGAGATTGTCGGTGCCAGTCGTAACCCGGCTCACTTGCAGCGTGCTGTAGAGCTTGGTGTCATCGACCGTTTCGACACTGATCTTGCCAGTGCTGTACAAGGCGCTGACATGATATTCGTTTCAGTTCCGCTGGGCGCCATGGGTGCTGTGTTTCAATCAATCAGGAACGCATTGGCTGACGGCGCTGTGGTGACTGATGGCGGTAGTGTCAAGGCCAGTGTGGTTGCAGATATCAGCGAGGCTATTGGTGAAATACCATCCTGGTTTGTGCCGGGCCACCCGATTGCCGGTACCGAGCAGAGCGGTGTGGATGCTTCATTCAGTGAGTTGTACAAGGACCGGCGGGTAATACTGACGCCGCTGGCTGAAACTGACGCGACTGCAGTGAGTCGTGTGCGAGCCATGTGGGAAGCGGTCGGTGCTACCGTTAGTGAGATGGATGTTACGCATCACGATGAAGTGCTTGCAGCGACCAGTCATTTGCCGCACGTACTGGCCTATACATTGGTAGAAAGCCTGGCGCGCATGAGTGAACAGCGCGAGATTTTCGAGTATGCCGCGGGCGGATTTCGGGATTTTACCCGTATAGCATCCAGTGACCCGGTGATGTGGCGTGACATCTGCCTGGCAAACGGGGAGGCGTTACTTAATATGCTGGAACGCTTTAATCGTGACCTCGCAAGTTTGTCTGAAGCAATACGAGCCAGTGATGGTGACCGCATTTTACAGATATTCAGTGAGGCCAAATCCGCGCGTGACGGATTCGCCGGATAACGGGATAGATCAATGAGCAGTAAAGATCAGCTACGTTTTATTGTCCAGCCGGGCGGCGCACTCAAGGGCGAGTTACGGGTCGCCGGGGATAAATCCATTTCCCACCGGTCGGTTATGCTCGGCTCACTGGCGGAAGGAACGACACAGATTTCGGGTTTTCTCGAAGGCGAAGACAGTCTGGCCACCCTGAATGCTTTTCGCTCCATGGGTGTCAGTATAGAGGGGCCGGCAGAGGGGCGCGTGACGGTGCATGGCGTTGGTCTGCATGGCTTGAAGGCGCCTGCGAAGCCGCTGGATCTGGGTAATTCAGGCACATCCATGCGCTTGCTGTCCGGTCTTCTGGCCGGGCAGTCATTTGACTGCGAATTAATCGGTGACAGTTCGCTGATGAGCCGACCGATGCGGCGTGTGACGGAGCCGCTGATCAGTATGGGGGCCGGGATCAGTACTACGGAAACCGGTACGGCGCCACTGAAAATCAGCGGTGGTAGAACCTTGCAGTCGATACACTACGATATGCCCGTCGCCAGTGCCCAGGTGAAGTCCTGTCTGCTGCTCGCCGGGCTTTATGCTGATGGTCAAACCTGCGTGCGTGAACCGGCCCCGACACGCGACCATACCGAGCGCATGCTGACAGGCATGGGTTACCCGGTTACCCGCGAAGGCGATCTGGCATGTGTGGAAGGCGGGGGCACACTTGGTGCAACGATCATCGATGTCCCGGGTGATATTTCTTCAGCAGCCTTTTTCCTTGTAGGGGCGAGTATCGCTCCTGGATCTGACTTGTTGTTGAAGCATGTAGGTATTAATCCGACGCGCACCGGTGTGATTGAGATTCTCAAACTCATGGGCGCGGATATTGAAATGACCAACAGGCAGGAAATCGGCGGCGAACCCGTTGCCGATTTGCGCGTGCGAGCGGCCGAACTGAAGGGCATCGATATTCCCGTTGAGCAGGTGCCTCTGGCGATCGATGAGTTTCCGGCCCTGTTCGTTGCCGCTGCCTGCGCTCATGGCCGCACGGTACTTACCGGAGCCGAAGAGCTGCGGGTCAAGGAAAGTGATCGTATTCAGGTGATGGCAGACGGTTTGCAGGCGCTGGGTGTCGATGCCAGTCCGACGCCGGATGGCATGGTGATTCAGGGTGGCAGTATCAGTGGTGGATGTGTCGACAGCCGGGGTGACCATCGCATTGCCATGTCTTTCGCCATGGCGGCGTTGCGTGCCGATGGTGTGGTTGAGATTGATGATTGCGCGAACGTGAATACGTCTTTCCCCGGATTTGTTGAGCTGGCTGCAGGCGTTGGTTTGGGTGTAGAGGCGAACTGAAAAGCATGTCGTCAGCACCGGTAATAACGATCGACGGCCCCAGCGGATCGGGCAAGGGCACGATTGCCCGATTGCTCGCGCGGGAACTTGGTTATCACTTCCTGGACAGCGGCGCGCTGTATCGCTTGTTGGCCTTTGCGGCAGAGCAGCGCGCAATCGCTCTTGATGACCAGCCTTCACTGGTGGAACTGGCTGGAAAACTGGATATTGTTTTTCCTGCCGACGGTGGTGAAGACGATGTGCTGCTCTATGGTGAAAACATCGGTTCACTGATCCGGACCGAAGCCGCTGGCGCCGGGGCTTCAAGGGTGGCGGCACTTCCCGAAGTGCGCACAGCCCTGCTGCAGCGCCAGCGCGACTTCCGTTCGTCGCCGGGACTGGTGGCAGATGGTCGGGATATGGGAACCGTGGTGTTTCCCGATGCAGAGGCCAAAATCTACCTGATTGCGAGCGCAGAAGAACGTGCAAGAAGACGCTGTAAGCAGTTGAAAGAAAAAGGCTTGGATGCTGATTATTCTGCGGTAGTAGCGGATATACAGGCGCGTGATGAGCGCGACATGAACCGCCCGGTAGCGCCTCTCAAGCCTGCCGAAGACGCCGAATCCGTGGATACCAGTGAGCTTGATATCCCCGCCACCCTCCAGCGTGTCCGCGATCTGTTAAAAAATCGTCTAAACTCGTGAATTCTCAAGAATATACGTTTATAATAGCGGGTTACGTAGCCCGGCTTCTTGGATTAGACGCCGGTTTTTATAACCACAACCCGCCGTTGCGTGCAGTTGAAGACGTACGGTTTTGTATGCCGTTGCCATTATGCAGCGGAAGGATTTACACCCATGTCTGAAAGTTTTGCTGAACTCTTTGAAGAAAGTCTGGTTAACAAGGAAATGCGTCCAGGCACCATCGTTACTGGTACGGTGGTCGACATCCAGTCGGACGCGGTCATCGTCAATGCCGGCCTCAAGTCGGAAGGCGTTATCCCTATAGAACAGTTCTACAATAATCAGGGTGAAATCGAAGTCACCATTGGTGAGGCTGTTGAAGTTTCTCTCGATGCCGTCGAAGACGGTTTCGGTGCCACGCGACTGTCGCGTGAAAAAGCCAAACGCGCCCAGGTCTGGAAACGTCTTGAACAGGCGTTTGAAGATGGCGAAGTGGTTAAAGGTCTGATCAGCGGTAAGGTCAAGGGTGGCTTTACAGTTGATATCGAAGATATCCGAGCCTTCCTGCCTGGCTCGCTGGTGGATGTACGCCCGGTGCGTGATACCACCTACCTCGAAGGCAAGGAACTTGAATTCAAGGTGATCAAGCTCGATCAGCGTCGAAACAACGTGGTTGTATCGCGTCGTGCTGTGGTTGAAACAGAATACAGTGCCGAGCGTGAGCAGCTGCTGGAGACTTTGCAGGAAGGTGCGCAGGTCAAGGGTATTGTCAAGAATCTCACCGACTACGGTGTGTTCGTTGACCTCGGTGGTATCGATGGTCTGCTGCACATTACGGATATGGCCTGGAAGCGCGTCAAGCATCCTTCCGAGATTGTTGAAGTCGGCCAGGAAATCGATGTCAAGGTGCTTAAGTTTGACCGCGAGCGTAATCGCGTATCGCTGGGTCTGAAGCAGTTGGGTCAGGATCCGTGGGCTGATCTGGCGCGCCGCTATCCTGAACACACCCGTCTGTTCGGTGCGGTTACCAATATCGCCGACTACGGTTGCTTCGTTGAAATTGAAGATGGCGTTGAAGGTCTGGTGCATGTCTCCGAAATGGACTGGACCAACAAGAACGTCAACCCGGGCAAGATGGTCCACATTGGCCAGGAAGTTGAGGTCATGGTGCTGGATATCGACGAAGAGCGCCGTCGTATCTCGCTGGGCATGAAGCAGGTGCACACCAACCCCTGGGAAGAGTTCTCGGCGACCCGCAACAAAGGCGATCACGTCAAGGGAACCATCAAGTCGATTACCGATTTCGGTATCTTCATTGGGCTGGATGGCGGCATCGACGGCCTGATCCATCTGTCGGATATTTCCTGGCACGATGCTGGCGAAGAAGCTGTCCGTGAATACAAGAAGGGCGAGGAGCTGGAAGCCGTGGTTCTGTCCGTAGATGCGGAGCGTGAGCGGATTTCCTTGGGAATCAAGCAGCTTGAGAAAGATCCCTTCTCCAATTTCTCAGCAGGTAACTCTAAAGGTTCTATTGTTAAGGGCGTTATTAAGGAAGTCGACGCAAAAGCGGCGATTGTGGACCTGGGTGACGGCATCGAGGGCACGTTGCGTGCTTCCGAGCTGGCACGGGACCGCGTCGAGGATGCTCGCACGGTACTTTCTGTGGGCCAGGAGATCGAAGCCAAGTACATTGGCATGGATCGCAAGACTCGTACCATTGCCCTGTCTATCAAGGCCAAGGACAATGATGATGAGCGGGCCGCAGTGGCTGATTATTCGAAGGGCGCCGCCGGTGGTGGCACCAAACTGGGTGATCTGCTGAAGGAACAATTGGAAAATAGTGGAGACTAATCAATAAATTGGTCTATGCTTAGGGAAACGGGACCCGGGGAGGCTGGTTAGCCTCCCCTCAATATCGGGGACAGCTATATGACAAAATCTGAGTTAATCGAAATACTCGCGGCCAAGAATGGCCACCTCAACCATAAGGATGTTGAGTTGGCGGTAAAGAGTCTGATCGAACAGATGAGTCAGTCGCTGTCGACGGGGCATCGGATCGAGATTCGTGGATTTGGCAGTTTTTCGCTGCACTACCGGCCACCGAGAATGGGACGCAATCCCAAGACGGGTGACGCAGTGGCGCTGGCGGCCAAATATGTGCCACATTTTAAACCGGGCAAAGAGTTGCGTGAGCGAGTGAACGTTTATGCTCGCGAGGATGCGGCGAATGTTAAGCCCCTGGTTGACGATGACAGCCCTGCTTCTGCGGGTAGCAGCAGTGGTAGCTTGTTCTAATAAAGACAGATAGTTAAGAAAGTTCAAGAGAGCCGGCTGATAGCCGGCTTTTTTTGGCTCCTGATTTGCCGAGTGTTCGCAAAGCGTTGATAATGGCTACGGATTTTTCAATGCGGAGTCGGCGGTATGGGACGCCTGTTAGGATTTTTATTTTTGGTTGTTCTGGTTGTTCTGGGGCTTTCTTTTGCTGTATTGAATGCCCAGTCGGTATCGCTGAATTACTATTTTGGTTATCGCGAAATCCCGCTTTCCATGATCGTTGTGCTGTCGCTGGCTGCCGGCGCTGTTATTGGCGTGCTGGTGAGTGCCGGGCTGATACTGCGGATGAAGGCACAAACCCGCCAACTTCGACGCAAACTGCGCAACGCCGAAAAAGATTCGGATCAGTTGCGTGTGTTGCCTGCTGAGGAGTAAATAGTGTACGGCTTGTTCTGGCTGTTGTTGCCATTGGCTGCGGCGTCTGGCTGGTGGGCGGCCCGGTACAGCGACCGTCGGCGCAGGTCAGCCTCACGCGCACGACTGAACTCGGCCTATGGTCAGGGCATTAATTACCTGCTTAATGAAGAGCCTGATAAAGCCACCGATGTGCTGGTGAAACTGGTTGAGGTCGATCCGGAAACAGTTGAACTGCATTTGGCTTTGGGCAGTCTGTTCAGGCGGCGCGGTGAGGTCGATCGCGCGATCCGCGTACACCGGAATATCATCGCCCGTACCCGATTGAGTGATGTCCTGCGTAATCAGGCCAAGCTGGAGCTGGGGCGCGATTTTCTCAAGGCAGGACTTCTGGATCGCGCTGAACAATTGTTGCAGGAGCTCTTGCAACAAGGTGTCTATGTTCAGGAAGCCAGTCGACACCTGGTGGAACTGTATCAACAGGAAAAAGAGTGGCGCAAAGCCATTGAGATCGCCGAGCAGGTTACTGAAAATGCCGGTGAAGACTGGCAGAACAGGATTGCGCACTACTACTGTGAACTTGGGGATTTAGCCCTGGAACAGCGTAACTATGATGCTGCTGTCGAGCTGGCGGAACGTGCGCTCGATACCTATGCAGGTTGTGTGCGAGCCAATGTGTTGTTGGGAACGGTTTGTCAGCATCAGGGTAGATTTGCGGCGGCCATAGATGCCTACCAGGCTGTGGCATCCCAGAACAGCAGTCTGGCTGCAGAAGTGCTAACGGATATTCAGCGTTGCCGGTATCAGATTGATGGCGTGCAGAAGGATTCAGGTGATGCATTTGAGGCAGGCGTTGCCGGTCCAGTTGAGCAGGTGAATGGCGTTTCTGCGGGTTATCGCTGCGATGCTTGCGGATTTGCCGCTAGTAAACTGTTCTGGCAGTGCCCGGGTTGCCAGCGCTGGAGCAGTATTAAACCTATCAGTCTGAGTCACGCAGAGTAGTCATGACAGAAAACAATAAATCGCGCGTCATAGTCGCGCTGGATTTTCCGCGAGGGGAGCAGGCAGTTGCCTTCGTCGATGGCCTTCATCCGGATAGTTGCCGGCTAAAAGTGGGTAAGGAATTGTTCACCAGGGAAGGGCCTGAGCTGGTTCGACGGTTTGTGGGACAGGGGCACGATGTATTTCTTGATCTCAAGTTTCACGATATTCCCAATACCGTCGCCAGAGCGTGTGAGGCGGCTGCTTCACTGGGCGTATGGATGGTCAATGTCCATGCTTCAGGTGGGACTAAAATGATGGTCGCCGCCCGGGAGGCGCTGAGCAATGGCGAAGACAAACGTCCACTGCTGATTGCTGTGACCGTGTTAACCAGTATGGGTCCGGGCGACCTCGAATCAATTGGGGTGGCTGCTGATCCGGAAAAGCAGGTGTTGAGACTCGCTACGCTGACAAAAAATGCG
>CAVWAK010000003.1:0-18334 GCA_963752745.1 uncultured Gammaproteobacteria bacterium | reverse complement strand
CACTTTTTCCTGACAACGTTCGATGGTTTCCTCGACAAACTCCACGACCTTGCCACACTGATTGCAGACGATATGGTCGTGGTGGTGCCCCTCGTTCATTTCGAATACCGAGTGACCACCCTCAAAGTGGTGGCGCGACACCAGGCCCGCGGCCTCGAACTGGGTAAGCACCCGATAGACCGTAGCCAGGCCGATTTCTTCATTAGCCTCCAGCAGCACCTTGTAGACATCTTCGGCACTCATGTGCCGCGTATCGCTGGTTTCTAGAATTTCGAGGATTTTCATTCTCGGCAAAGTGACCTTCAGGCCAACCTTGCGCAACTCGCTGGATTCCATTTTTCCACGTCCCGTAAGCCGTATTAAAGCCGGCCTGTTTCAGTTATCATGCCGTCCGATCGACGGATATAGTGATGCAGTTCTTGATGCGAAAGCTTCTCACTTCAATTAGCGTAATTGCAAGTCTTTTCCTTGCAGCCTGCTCCAGCGACCCGGTAGTCAACCGTCTGCCGTTTGTCTATCGGATCGATATTCAGCAGGGTAATGTGGTCAACCAGGAAATGGTGAACCAGTTGCGTGTTGGCATGAGTAAACGCCAGGTGCAGTTTATTCTGGGGGCACCCATGCTGATCGACCCGTTCCATGCCGAACGCTGGGACTATGTGTATATCTATAATCCGGGCAGTGACGGCACGAACCCGGCCACCCAGCAACGTGTCACGCTGGAATTCGAGAATGACAGAGTAACCAGCATCACCGGCACCCTGCTTCCTGACCCGCAACCGGACACCATTCCACCAAACCGGCAGGTAACCGTGACAGTACCGCGACAGGAACTCGATAGCGTCGGCATACTCACCAAACTGTGGCGCTGGATGGGCTTCGGCAGCGATACCTGATTCAGCTGGCCGGAGTTTCCTCCAGCGAGCCACCACCTTTCTTCATCCGCTTGCCCGCAGCCGCACGCTCCCTGCGGACCTGTTTGGGATCAGCGATCAGCGGCCGGTAGATCTCTACACGATCACCCTGCTGCAAAACCTGATCCTGTTTTTTCAATTTACCGAATATACCGACTTTCATGGTACGCAGATCGATCTCCGGAAAGCGCTCGATAATTCCCGACTGCTCTACGGCCTGCAACAAAGTGCTACCGGCAATCAGTTCAGCTTCCAGAATCAGCTGCTCATCCGGCCGGGCGTACGCCACTTCCACAGTTATCAGTTCAGCGTTTGCCATACACTTCCACCGCACGTTGTTGAAACGAATCCACCAGGGAATTTGCCACCTGGCTGAACACCGGGCCAACCACCATATCCAGCATACGGCTGGCAAATTCGAACTCCATATCCAGGGAAACCTTGCAGCCATCGTTGCCCAGCGGGGCAAACCGCCAGAACCCTTCCAGGTGCCGGAATGGTCCTTCAACCAGACGCATTTCGATCATTTTGCCCTGTTGAATTCTATTACAGGTGGTAAAGGCCTTGTCGACCCCGCCCTTGGACAGGGCGATGGTCGCACGCACTTCATCGGCATTGCGTTCAAGCACACTGGCTTTGCTGCACCATGGCAAAAACTGCGGATAGGCTTCGATATCTTCCACCAGGGCAAACATCTCTGCGGGCGAATACGGCACCAGGGCCGACTTGCTTATAGACGTCATTTATTCTGCCAATCCAAGCAGTCCCACAAAGTCAATCAACCCCGTTACGTTCAGGAACACGATCACAACCGCTACTGGCGTGACATAACACACCAGAAAATGCCAGAGCCCGTAGGCGGCACTATCACCCATATCGAGTTCCTGCACACTGTCATCACGCCTCATGATCCAGACACTGAACAGGGCAATACACAACCCGCCCAGCGGTAACATCAGGTTAGCCGTCAGGAAATCCAGCAAATCAAAAAACGTCGACGTTTCGAAGACAGGAATAAATGACAAGGGATAGAATTCCGACCAGTTATTAAACGAGAGTATGGTCAACAGACCAAACCCCCAGGTCGCGATACCCGCATAGACAGCAGCATGCACGCGCGTCACGCCGTGGTTTTCTACCAGCCAGGCCACGGCCGGTTCAATAAGGGAAATCGCCGATGTCCAGGCGGCGAATACCAGTAATACGAAGAACATGGTACCGAAAAACGAACCGCCCGGCATATGACCGAAGGCAATCGGCAAGGTTTGAAAAATCAATCCCGGACCAGCCCCTGGCTCCAGGCCGTTAACAAAGACAATGGGGAATATTGCCATCCCCGCCAGTAACGCCACCAGGGTGTCCAGCAAAGCGATGGTAATACTGGTCCTGGCAATCGAGGTACGGTCGGGCAGATAAGAACCGTATACCATGATCGCGCCCATCCCCAGACTCAGCGTAAAGAAGGCATGCCCCATAGCAGTTAATACACCGTCGGCCGTGAGCTTGCCAAAATCAGGTGTAAACAGAAAATCCAGCCCCTGGCCGAAGGCGCCACTCGCCAATGCATAACCATCGAGCATGATCAACAGAAAGAACAGTGCCGGCACCAGGTAACGCACTGCACGTTCAATACCGCTGCGCACACCGCGCGCTACCACAATCATGGTCATCACCATGAACAGCGTATGCCACGCCAGCAGGCGTTCCGGGTCACCCGTCAATTGCTGGAAAATACTGTCAATACCTTCGGCGGTAGCACCACTGAAGGTGCCGGCCATACCGCGAAACACGTAAGCCAGCGCCCAGCCGGCGATCACACTGTAATAAGAGAGAATCAGGAAGCCGGCCAGAACACCCGCAACCCCCAGCCATCTCCAGCCCGGATGTGCACCGGCTTCTCTGGCAAGTGCGGCCATGGTATTGATCGGGCTTTGCCGCCCACGACGACCCAGCATTACCTCGGCCATCATTATGGGAATACCGATAATCGCGATGCAGACCAGGTAGACCAGCACAAATGCTCCACCACCATTTTCACCGGCAATGTAGGGAAACTTCCAGATATTACCCAGACCCACCGCAGAACCGGTGGCGGCCAGGACAAAGGCAAAACGCCCCGACCAGCTACCATGGATGGATTTTCTTGTTTCGCTCATGCATGCCCCTGTTCCTGCGCTCCCGGCGAATTGTCCGCAAAATAGCGAAAAGGCTCAAGAAATAAAAAAATGGCGGTATAATCCCGCCGGTTATGGCCAAGTCATCCAAAAAGAAAGACAAAAAGCCCAGCAGTACAATCGCGCTCAACAAGAAGGCGCGTCACGATTACCAGCTGGAAGACCGTTTCGAGGCGGGGCTGGTGCTCGAAGGCTGGGAAGTCAAGAGTCTGCGTGCCGGGAAGGTTCAGATGGTCGAGAGCTATGTGCTGCTGAAGAATGGCGAGGCCTTCCTGTTTGGCTGCCTGATTACCCCGTTACCAACCGCATCCACACATATTCAACCGGACCCGAGACGCACGCGCAAACTGCTGCTGCATCAACATGAAATCGACCGCCTGATCGGTGCCGTGGATCGCAAGGGCTACTCGATCATCCCCACCGCCATGTTCTGGAGCAAAGGCCGCGCAAAGCTCGAAATCGCACTGGCCAAAGGCAAGAAAGAACACGACAGGCGCGCCGATATCAAGGATCGTGACTGGAAGCGCGACAAACAGCGCATCCTGAAGCACGGATAATCGCCACGGCACGTGTTCTACCTTCCCTCAGAGCTACATACCAGCCTCTCTCTGCTTTGACATAGCACCCCCTCGGGAATCCACAGCCTGGATACATAATTCACTGCTGGTACCCCACCAGGCCGATGCTGTTGTTCTTTTGTTGTTCTCACCTCCCCGCCTGGCGGGGCAATTGGCACGAAAACCCGTTAGCAATTCAGACTTCCTGAAATAGGCCGTTATCGGTATATAATTACAAAATACTTCATATTTATACCGTTTTCGGTATATTATGATATGTCTATTAAGGTCTTTATGCTATATTTTTGCCAGGATATAACCTAAACGGTATACGCCATGAGTGATGAAATTAATGCGCTGATTGAAGTGATTGTTGCCTCGGGTAAAGAACAAGGCATGAATAAAGGCGATATTGCCGTGCGCGCCGGCATGCAAAATAACAAGTTCGGTCGAATTATCAATTCTGATCCACGTATTTCCACGCTGATTCGCCTTGGTCATGCAGTGGGTTTAAAGCTTACCTTTGTGGTTGAAGACGAAGACCTTAGCTCGATTATTAACAGGGAGGTCTTCTAGTCGTGGATAGAGAGGCCGTTATCTGGACAAACATCGGTGACGCACCCGTTAAAATGGGACGCCTGAATGTTACCGATGAAGAATGCCGTTTTAACTTTGACCCCGCCTTTCTTCAAACGAACCTGCCAGGAATGGGCATCTTGCATAGCCCTGACATTGTGGGCAGAAATCCACTGGTGTGGAAAAGAACTGAATATTTCCCCCTGTTCCCCGAATTAAAAGCATTAATTCCACCGGACAGTGAACAAAACTTTCAACGCAAACTGATTCTGGCCTACCTTGCCAAAATTGATGTGTCACCTGCCATCGGATTTGAAACCGACTGGGAAATACTCATGGTTGCAGGGCATGGCGGTATCGGCCATATCGATGTGTTCAAAGACGATGAAACCGCAAAGAGCTGGTATGACGGCAATGAACCCGCACCGTTTTACACCCTGGATGAATCGTTCGGGTTTTCATTAAAAGAATTCCTCTCATGGATGGACCGGGACGCGGACATGATTATCAACGCCATCGGCCCCACGCCGAGTGTCGGTGGCGCTGTTCCCAAATTACTCTTGTCTATCCCCGGCGATGGCTGGGACGGGCGCATCGCTATGCCCACAAAGAAAGCCACCAATGACAGGACCGATGTCATTCTAAAATTTGAGCAGTCCAATCAATACCCGGGCATTATTGACCTGGAAGCCCTGGCCCTGGACATACACAAAGAAGCCGGCTTTGATGTTCCGCGTTACTGGAAAACCAGTATCAATGGCATTAATGCCCTTGCCATAGAACGCTTTGATCGCAATAAATTCAACAAGCCTGTTTTTGTGGAAACGGTTTTATCGGTTATGGCCTGTGGTGATAAAAGCATTACCAATAATCACAGCTCCTCCTATGACCGTATTGCCGATGCCATTGATAAAATTTCCGCACCTTTTGTGCATGACCCGGTAAAAGCCAAAGAGCATGTATTTAAGCGCCTGATATTAAGCTTCTTAACGGGTAATGGAGATTTACACCTGGAAAACCTTTCCATCATTGAACAGGAAGGAGAACGGTTGTTTTCCCCTGTGTATGACCCCACTCCAATGAGAGCCTATAAAATTCACAATATGTTATCGCCCATGCCATTTGGTAATTATGGCGAATTCGCGACCAATGATGAAATAGTGGGATTTAACGAAGCTATATTACGGTTACTGAAAAAATACAACATCAGCAAACCAAAGGGCCGCGCCGTCACCGAAGAATTGCTGGAGATAACAAAAGATTATCTGCAGCGTGTTAATGCACTGCCAAATGTGACCGATGAATCCAAAAAGGCACTTGAAACGGCTGTCCTGTCTGTGAGAAAGCAACTGGAATATTTTTTGGTCGCACCATCGTCCTGAACATGTAATTCTGCGCCCTGCACCACCAGACTTGCCGGGTGTGTTATAATCAATCCCGTTCCAATGGGGGCGACCTGGCTTCGACGTGGGTAGCAAAACCTGAGGTGCATGCCGAGGAACAGATTACCTCGTAAATCCAGCTGTAAAACTTATAGTTGCCAACGACGACAACTACGCTTTAGCCGCTTAAAAACCGGTGTAAAGCCTTCGGCCCGGTGTGCGCCTGTACGCCCGGATCACCGGAGTCATCCCATGCAGGATCGCGCTGAAGCTCGTCTGGGGCAGATGCGTTAAAACCTAACCAGAATCGCTGTCTGTTTTCCCTGCCCGTCGGGTAGCAGCCAGTTAAATTTAAAGACGTGGATAAGCATGTAGAGCCGACGGCGGAGTGCTTGCGGACGCGGGTTCGATTCCCGCCGCCTCCACCAACACAGAAGCCCTTGGCGATTTGCCAGGGGCTTTTCTTTTATAAACTCACCTACGCTTCGAAAAAGGCCGGTTGGTAGATGTTTACTGCCTGTAGATGGTAGTCTACATCACTGTCAGACCGGTGGGCGGATTAACGCTGTGAAGAATGACTTGAGCTGCATCGCCCGGCTCGCTTGTCGGCTGAATCACTGCCGCAGTATACTCGCGGCATGTGTATGCCCCTTGCCACAAGCATAAACCAGCGTCCGAAACGATCAAGGCTACCGCTCACACTGGCCGTGGTACCGGGGGGCGCCGTGGTGATCGGTATTTTTCTCTTTGCGCTGCTGCTGGAGCGGCTCAAGTCTTTAAACTGAACGTATTTCAGTAACAACGGGATAACTCATGCTACGCGGTGCTGCCCTGGCATTTGTCGCCGGTTGGTTGTTATGGTTCTGGCTGGACAAGAACCCGGCCACGTTGGGACCACTGCCCCCACCCGTGAACGACGATTACATCCGGAATTTCCAGATCGCCATCGACCTGGTCAAGCAGGCGCGACTCAAGGCGGCTTACGTATACATCTGGAAAGCCCACTACATCCTGCTGTCGCTTGCGGCCGGCCTGGCAATCGGTGCCCTTCTCGGCGCACTGTCGCGCAGTCTGTCGCGTAAAAAGTTTCGGAAGTTTTATCTGCCCGAGCGCAAGAACAAGGAAAAAGCGTCACAACAGGAATAGGTCACGTGGGATATACAACGCCGTTTCCGGACGCAATTCGATTGCTGCCGATCGCAACGTTTTCTACCGCCACCCCATTAAATGCCCTCAGCGCGTCGAGGTGACGCGCATGGACGGCAACACCAGTCTTGTCAGGTTATTAAGCCTTTTTAATAATGCCAACAACGAATAACAACAAGACCGCACCAGCAGTTGCTGTAACGATTGAACCGATTAATCCTCCCGCCGAAATACCCAGCAAACCAAATACGAAGCCACCTAATATCGCACCAATTACGCCAACAACGATGTTACCTAGCAGGCCAAAACCGCCACCTTTCATCAAGGTTCCAGCCAGCCAACCTGCTACGGCACCAATTGCTAAAAATATTATTAATCCTGTTATGTCCATAATCTCACCTCGTCCAGGTTTGTTCAGGAGCTACTTCAATCCTACCTTCTCCCCCAGGCTCTTGGTATTAATCCCTAACAGAGAATACAGTGGACAGACGCCAAACACGCCCGTCACTATCAGAATAAGCCCAATCCAACCAACGGGCGTTTGCAAGCCAGTGAAAACATTCCCAACCAGAAGGACGCCGACAATGATTCGGATGATCCGGTCTATTTTCCCGGCATTGTTCTTAAACAGTGAATTCATGGTCCCTACTCCTTCGTCCAATTTATGAATCGTTGCTGCCCTGTCCCGACCTGATGATCTTGTTAAAGTAAGCCTAGTTGATTCGTAAGTAACTCGATATTGACCTGCGTCAAGAACGCGCACAGCCGCCTAAAAACAGATCTATAAATAAATAGGCGTCAGAGTAAGAACTCCCAAGCGCAGTCGAACCTGTTGTCAGCGATCCCTTTCCCGGTCGAGTCCCGGCAACCAGGACGCGGCTGGTCGGATTCCTCCCACGACAAGGCCTCTTGAGTTTGCGATCGTTGGGGAGATATGTGCCTGAAGTTTATTTTTCTCTTCGTCAGATAGAGCACCCAGATAATCGAGGATTGCCAATAACGCGACTGAGCGTGCACGCGCACTGCCATCTGCAATTTTCAATGCGATCCCCAGGCCTCGCTCGGGTAAGGCCGCTGTGAGAATACCCTCGGCACCGGTTTTCGCCAGCACAGAACCCCTGGTGACTTCGTTCAACTCACTGACCACAGTTCCATGCCCGGCAATATACAGAGGCTCATTGGTAATGGCTTCGTGAAGACGGTAAATTGCCTGCGTGCGATCATCTGACAAATCGACAGGGTTAGCAAAGCGGGCCGTGGCACGCGCAAGCTGCAGCAGAGGCATCGTGGGTGCCGGCAACCCACAACCATCGACCCCCATTGGATACTGCTCAATATCAATATCAGCCAGATCGGAAAGTATATCCAGCGATAACTGCTGTAATGGATGTTCGAGCAGGTGGTAGTTATCCAATGGCAGCTCCAAATGCAGTGCCGTGGTTAAAAACCCGGTGTGCTTGCCTGAGCAATTATGATGAAGTCGACAGCCTTGCTGCCCGGCAGCCAAAAGCTGGTGGGCACTCTCAGTGTGTTCAGGCAGCACCGCGCCACAGGCTAAATGATCCTCGGTTAACCCCAGGCGGTTCAGCCATGACGCTACCAGATTCTGATGTATTTGCTCGCCCTGATGAGACGAACAGGCTAGCGATAATTCCGCATTGCTCAGGGCATATTGGTCACTGGCACCACTCTCAACCAGGTGAATTGCCAGCAGCGGCTTTAGCGCAGAGCGCGGAAATATCAGGCTTTCGATATCTCCCCAGCTCTCCACAACGTCGCCCTTGAAATCACACACGACGGCAGCACCAAAATGTCGACTTTCCACGGTACCATTCCGTGTAACTTCGACGAAAAGCTCATAGGACATGCAGCAACACCCTGAATACGATCGAATACTGATAAATGGGCGATCACTCTACGGCCGAAGACAATCATCGTCAAACGCGATTCAAGTCCTGTAACCCGAAACGTGGTATAATTGCCAGATCAGTCTTTACCCGCCCCACACACCGGCAAACAGCTCCCTTGCTTGCCAACCTGGTGGTCTTTTCGTTTTTGTATCTCTTTCATAATCTCACTCCCAATTCAGACCTGGCCAGGAGATTTTTAAGATTTGTTTTCTCTTTTGCCATGACGTGAGTTAATTCATGTCAGGTGTCTGCGTGTTCGCGAACAACTAACGAGATTTAGTATGAGAATAGAAATTATCACCACGTCCAATGAGGCTCTGAAAGAGACCGGGTTTGGCACGCTTAAAGCCTGTTATAACGTTTTGGATTCAATCAGGCAGCTGGGTTACACCGTTACATTGAATGTGTGTGAAACGGCTGGAGATCTGGATGAGGTTGCGAAAAGGAAGCCGGATCTGGTGATTCTGGCCGTAAAGTATATTTCTGTTGAAAATGGAAATGATATTTGGTTGTCCGATTATTTTGCGAAGAACGGGATTAACTTTTCAGGTTCATCAAGAGAGGTCTTGAAGTTTGATTCTGACAAGGTTCTCGCGAAATCGCATTTAAGAAAAAAGGGCATTAAAACGGCTGATTACTTTACTGCGATCCCCGGGCAGTATAAATGTGAAAGTGAGTTACCCATCAGGTTTCCCTTGTTTTTAAAGCCATTGGATGCAGCAAACGGCAATGGAATTGATGATTTATCATTTGTCACCAGTTTCGCGGACTACGAAAGTAAAATATTTTCATTATATGACTCATTCAATCTGCCTGTGCTGGTCGAAGAATACCTGGATGGCAGGGAATTCACGGCGGCAGTCATCAACACGCGAGGTGATAATTTACTGGTATCTGTTGTTGAAGTGGTACCACCTCAATCAACAAACGGCCTTCGAATTCTTGGGCAACAAGCAAAACGGGATGATTCAGAAGAGATCATAAAAACTGAAGATACGCAAATAATGAACAGCGTAAGCAAACTTGCTGTTGATGCGTTTATTCAGTTAGGTGCAAGAGATTTTGGGCGCATCGATGTTAAAGTCAACGCAAGTGGGCAATGCTATTTTATGGAAGCCAATCTGGTTCCTGGAATGACGGCCGGTTCCAGCTACTTCCCCAAAGCGTGTGAAATAGAAAGCGAAATATCCTACGATAAAATGATCGAGCTGATATTGGATGAAGGTCTTTGCAGGGTTCCCATTAATCTGGCCGATAACATTCCCGCAGATCCTTTGCCTCTGGCGGTGTGAACGGGTAAAACCTTTTCTGTTGAATGCCTGTGGGATTATGTTGCCATAACACCGTACGACACACTTCGTTAGCAAACCGCATCTGCATCATCAATTAATACGATGAGCTATTTCCCGCGGAAAGGCCTATGGTAGCCATTGAGTCATTGCCAGTCCCTTTGCCGCCAACCGGCGCCTTCAAAGAAGGATGGGGCTTCCGCAAGGAGTAGCGCACAGCGCGCAGCCATACAAGCGACAGGCGATGCTTCACAGGAGATTACCATGTCCACATTGTCACTTCCCCAAACAACACCTACCATCAAGTTCGAATTTCTGAATTGGCTGGCTACCGATCCGCTGCCACGCGATCAGACCCAGAGCCAACGGTTACATGAACCGGAGCATCTCATTATCACCACCATCGACCCGGCGTATCGGGACACGCCGATCAACCATCCCAACCTGCACTTGCCGTACCCTGCCACAGATGACGACGACCGTGGTGGCTAAAACGCTCACGTTGTAACCTTGTAATGACACCTGCTGACGCTGGTTGACGAAAACTCGTCGACCAGCGCCGGGCAACTACGGTTGCTGCCATGCCACAAGCCGGCGACCTGAAGTGAGCTGAGCGTGCCGGAAAACCAGTGCAACAACTGGAAGGAACCCCGCCAGGTTGCAAGTGTTTCCGTCGGATCGTCGTTTTGCTACTATGGCCGCCGATTTTCCCTTGGCAAACAAGCTTTGATCTCTGACGAGTCCATTGAACCCTCCTGGAAAGACAGCATCTACCGGCAGCGTGAAGAACTGGCGCGGATGCTGCGGGAACCGCTCGCGCTGCTGGCCAGCAAATGCATACCGGTCTGGGACGATCGGGACCGGCTCAATGAGGTGCTTCTGGAAGGCTTCTCGAGCATACCGTATTGCACGTACCTGTATGTCGTCGACACCCACGGTGTGCAGGTCAGCGACCATATCAGCCATGCCGGGCTCATCCCGGAGCACTATCACCTCAATCGCGCCGAACGCCCCTATATGAAGGAAGCAATGCCGGCGTGGGGTTTCCTGTTGTCGGACGCCTACGTCAACCTGGAAGAGCATTGGCCCTCGCTAACAGCACTGCAAGTTGTCGTGTCGGACGCAGGCACGCTGGGGAATCTCGGTGCAGATTTCGACCTGCGCAGTCTTCCGGTGACCTCAGCGCTTTACCAGGAACCGGGCACCTGGCGACAGGTGAAGGGCGACCCGGCAATCCGCAGCACACTGTTTCAGCAGACCCGGACCGAGAGCCCGATGGACCGCAACATCCAGAATGCGCTGTCTATCCTGGAGGAATTGCTTACGGAGCGCGGCATCTTCCAGTGCCAGATTCACTTCTCAAGCAGCCAGGCGACGATCTGGACAATCGATGACCCGCTGCGCTATCGCATCCTCGACCAGGAAGTGCTCCAGGATCCGGACATCTGCCTGGTATACCCGTCGCGACCGTATCCGCCAGATGCCGCAATACCGCGGACCGACATCGCCCGGATTCTGGATGGCATGCAGGCGCTGCGCATGGTCGATACGACCATCTATCTGCGCACAGCCACTATCAACATTTACAACGGCATGATCAGCCTGACCTTTTCCTGCGACGGATCGCACTATATGCGCTACAGCGAGTTCCTCGCCAAGGGCCCTTCCTTCTGGTCCGGCGGACCCACGTGACTACCCGGCCGTCCATTTCATGACTGGAATCTCTTCGGTTCTTAGGTAGGATGTTGTTACACGCTTGTCGATGAACCGGACAAGGCTTAAAAATCATCCGCTGACAGCGTGTAACCATAGGTGCCTTTGCTGCCGCCGACATAGACTTTATTCGCAACCTCATAGATCCGGTTGCGTGCCGCATCGAATGCATTAAGAAATCCCGTCTCGGCGCTATCCATCTCTGGACAGAGCCGTTTGAGCGCGTCCGCTTCCACAAAGAATGAGACCTCGATAGCGCTGTCATACCCCCAAAAGCAGACGTGACTTTTAGTTACATCGAAACTACGGCTCGGGTTTGGAAAGCTTAATCGCATCGTTGGGCACCGGAATCCTGTACTTTATGTTTTCGGAACATTCAGCAGCACTGACCGTGAACGCCGACCTATTATCATGTGTGGTAATTTTGGCTTATGTCTGACAGTCGATGATGATAGTGGTTGTACTTCAGTGACCGACGGGAGGGAACTCTTCGTGCACCCCGAATCTGTATTTTTCAATAGCTGGTGCCAAACGAAACGTCGGTGGCGTTTGCCGGTGTGCGCAGGTTGGCAAGGCGGCTACCTTGCGTAACCGGGCCGCCGGCAAAAAGGCCATACAGGTACTTGCTTCCACCCTGTGCGGAGAATTGCCGATTGAGCGCCCTGGCCGTCGTCCTGGCAAATCTCGGCAGACCATCTTCGATATAGGAATTGCGCAGATAAGCAATCACGGCCCAGTGTTCATCGTTCAGGCTGATGCCTTCGTTTTGGGCCAGATGTGCGGATTTTTCCCGATTCCAGTCCTGGGCGTTCAGTTCTGCCTGGCGAATACCGGCGTATAGACTGAATGTCTCGGAATCCTGAGCATTGCTTACAAATTGTGTCATGGGCTTGTCCTTGGTGCATTACATGCGGGCTGGGTGCCTGTTCCTTGCTAACGGCAAGCTATTGCACAACAGCGTTTGGCAGATCGGAGTTCGCGAGAAAGGAGTATGACGAGCAATAGTGACCTTTCGGTCAATGTTGTGCGGCAGAGAGACCTTCGTACAGACAGACGAGGTGCGTAATTCAGTGTCCTCTCATTGCACCTTGAAAGCAAATCAATCAGGTTAATGACGACGCTTAGTGGTTGCGTTTCAAGGGTGTCGAGCACCAGGAATTGCGAATAGCTTCTTTTATCATCGGAATCAAATGGTGCTGTAGAACAGCCGGCCACCCTTCAGGTTAGTAGGGTGGCCGACCGTTGCCGAGGCACAGGTCGACCAGGTCGTCGAGACGCGCGGTCCCGGCGCACATCACCGTATCCGCGCCACCCCAGTATATCTTTACGCCGCCGTCGTCATCCGCGACAGCACCGCAGGTAAAGACGACGTTATGTACGTAGCCGGTGATCTCCCAGGGATCCTCAGGAGCCAGCACCCATTCATCCGAGACGCCGATAATCTTCGCCGGATTGGCAAGATCGTGCAGCGCCACGCCGAGGCGATAGACCGCCCCGTCCATGGTCTCGAACACGCCGTGGTAGATGCTGAGCCAGCCGCGCTCAGTGCGGATCGGGGTCGCACCGGGACCGATTTTCGATTCGTCCCAATGATATTGCACAGGTTTCATCACCACCTCGGAATCGCCCCAGTGCACCAGGTCCGGCGACCATGACAGCCACACGGACCAGGGGCTGATTTCAGAATGGGGGCGATCCAGACGGGCATAACGGCCGTTGAAACGCTCGGGGAAAATGACGACATTACGCATGTCCGCCTGCGTGATCAGCGCAACCCGTTCGACAGAGCGGAAGTCCCGGGTCTTCGCCAGGCCGATGCGCACACCGTGGCGTGAATAGGCGCTGTAGGTAATCAGGTATTCACCATCGATGCAGGAAATTCTGGGATCTTCCACACCATAGGCTTCGTACTCAGCAAAGATGCCCTCTTCCGACGGCATCATGAAAGGTTTTGGGCCAGCCGTGAATTTGAATCCGTCTTCACTTTCGGCAATACCAATAATCGAACGACCGTTGCGCAGGTGGGCCCTGAACAGCATGATGGTACGATCGTCATAGCGTGTCACACCAGCATTGTGCACGGTCTCTACCGGATAGGGGATGTCATCCCGGGTGAGAATCGGGTTGGCCGGGTAGCGTTCGATCACAGGTTTATGACGAGCAGCGATCATAATCATCCTCCAGTCGGATAATGTCGTCTTCGCCGAAATAATCGCCCATCTGGACTTCTACCAGAACCAGTGGGATCTCGCCGGGATTCATGATTCTGTGTACTGCACCCCTTGGGACATCCACAGACTGCCCCTGCCTGAGCGGGATTTCCTTCTCTCCTACAGTAACCAGGGCCTCGCCTCTCACTACTGTCCAGTGTTCTGCACGACGCCGGTGTTTTTGCAGACTCAGCCGCTCTCCGGGGTTGACGATAAGTTCCTTGAGCTTGTGGTCATCCCTTTCGAGCAAATCTTCATAATGCCCCCACGGACGGTAGTTCTCCCGATCCTCCAGGATCTTGTGATACACACCCACGTACTCGTGCGCCATACGCTGACTGGTGAAACGCTGCTCTACCTCGTCACGGCAGACACGCCGATCGAGTGAATCAATCTTGCCCACCGCCTGCACGGCTGCATCCACATCGCCTACGATAAATCCGCTGCTGCCGTCACGAATGATCTCCGGCATTGAACCTCTACCGAATGCGATCACCGGTGTACCACAGGCCATGGACTCGACCACGCTCAACCCAAAGGGCTCGTCGAAATGAATAAGGTGCAACATGGCCAGCGCACCACCAAGAATCTCCTGCCTTTTTTCCGGTCCGACAGAGCCGATGTATTCCACGGCGGATCCATCGATATGCGGCTCGACCTGTTCATGGAAGTACGCCTCATCCTGCACGATCCCGGCGATCACCAGCCGTATACCGGTCCTTCGCGCCACCTCAATGGCTTCATGGACACCCTTGTGGGGGTGGATACGCCCGAAGAACAACAGGTAGTCCCCCGCGGCTTCACGATAGGGGAATTGTGCGAGATCAATACCATGATGGATGGTTGCGATGTAATCGAGCTCGCGGCTCTTATCAGCCTCACTGATCGCCACGTAGTGGGTTCGCTCATTGTACTTTTTATAAACCGGTAAAATCGCCGGTGAAGAGAATCCATGGATAGTCGTGACGACGGGCGTATTGGTAAAACCACTGTAACTGAGCGGCAGAAAATCGAACTGGTTGTGAATGAGATCGAACTCATCCGCCCGCCTGAATACCTCTGCGATATGCAGGCATTCCCACGCCTTTGCATCAATCGAGGGGTCTTCCGAGTAAGGTCGTTCGCAAACCCAGGCAAGCTTGCCACCGGTGAGGGAATCCCCGGTGGCAAACAGTGTCACATCCACACCCATCGCTACCAGCTGTTCGGTCAGCAGGCTGACCACGTTTTCCCACGGTCCGTAATGCCGTGGTGGTGTGCGCCATGACAGGGGGCTTAACATCGCAATCTTCATAAAGGGGCCTGAGTGAAAACCTGCGCGCGGTCCACGCGTCAAGGGATCGCCACAGTAACACGATTAGACGGACGGGTTACGAGAACAGGAAACGATGTAATCCCGGATGTGGTACGCGTCACGCCGGTGAAGACAATTGAGTCTTTCAGCGCAAAATAGTCTACTCTGTCGATAATTCAACATTTATTCGGCGCGGATTGCAATCCAGACCGTACCAGGCACAGAGGGCTTGTACCACGTGGATGAGATAAAGACAGCAATCAGACCTGAACCCGCCAATCCACTTGCGCGGCGCAAGTCGATTCTGATGAAGGCAAAAATCGGCCGTGTCATTACCCGGCCGTATCTGCCGTCCGGCGAAGAACGCGTCCGAAAAATTGTCCAGCGGGTGTTGAGCCTGGACGAGGAGCAGGTCTGCACGATACTGGAAACCCTGTTACACGAATTCTCCCACCGTCACCGCTACTTCAGAGAGAGCCTGGAGCGGAATTTTGAACAGGTGGCCGGATTCGTGCCGGATATCGATCAGGTGTCGAAGCAACGGCGATTGTTGATTGGCACTTACTTTACCGCAGAATACTCGGTGGAAGCCGCGGCATTTTTCAATCCCTCCATCGTTCAGGTTGCAAACCAGGAAACGGATCCCGAAGGCGCTTGCCGGTTTGTTATGAGCTTCCGTGCCACCGGTGAAGGCCACATCTCTTCCATCGAATTTCGCAGCGGGATTATCGATGCCAACAACGATATTTACTTCGATGCCTTGAGCGACTACGTAGACACTCCGGAAATCCATCCCAACCCAAGCTACGACCGGCACCTGTTCCAGCTGAAACTCCAGGAGATGGGGGCGAGTAATGCGGTCACGCACCAGCTCCTCAAAAGGCTGCCGGACAACTTCACCTTCAATGATCTCCAGGGAAAGATTGCCAAACTTCAGAGCAATGGCCAATTTCGTCCACAGGAGAAAACGGCTGCCATTGACCTGGCGATGTGGCTGGCGCAATCCAATTACCAGATTTTGTTTCGCAAGGATCACCCGATTTCTGAACGGGTGATATTCCCCGTGTCGGAATCCGAGCGCAAGGGGATCGAGGATGCCCGTTTTGTGCGTTTCGTCGACGATGATGGCACGGTGACCTACTACGCCACCTATACCGCGTATAACGGAGAGACGATCCTGCCGCAACTCATCGAGACCTGCGACTTCCTCACGTTCAAGATCATTACGCTGAACGGAGCCCAGGTCCAGGGCAAGGGGATGGCCCTTTTCCCGAGAAAGATTCGCGGTAAATACGTCATGTTGTCACGCCAGGATGGCGAGAACAACTCGATCATGTTTTCGGATAATCTGCACTTCTGGCAGCAGGCCCAACTTCTGCAGGAACCTGAGTTCCCTTACGAATTCATACAAATGGGGAACGGTGGCTCACCCATCGAGACACCTGAAGGCTGGCTGGTGATCACTCACGGGGTTGGCCCGATGCGGACCTACAGCCTGGGAATCGAGTTGCTGGACCTGGACGATCCGGCCCGAATCATCAGCCGGCTTGACGAGCCGATCCTGGTGCCGAATGCGCATGAGCGGGAGGGATACGTACCGAACGTGGTCTACAGTTGCGGCGCACTCATCCACCAGGACGAATTGATCATCCCGTATGCCTCTGGCGATCAGCGCTGCGGTATAGCAACCCTGCAAGTACCGATGGTGATGGCCAGGCTGGTATCGAACTCCACCAACCCGGTACGATGACAGCACCTACGACGCCTCGCGGGCACCCAGCCGGGCAGGCTCTTCCCCCAGCGTAATCTGGTCACAGCCGCCGTGGTTGTAGATAGCGAGCAACGCCGTGAGCCAGCACAGAGAAGATTCTGCCCCCTGATTTTGATTCGCGCCCTGCGCTTCCAGTCCATCCCGGCAACCGCCGGTAGCGTGGTCGTAGAGCGGAACCCGCAAGTCGTTCTCGCCCTGAAACCAGTTGAGACACCGGTAGGCATAAGCGATCCATTCCTCGTCCCGCGTGCAGTTGAATGCCTCGATGCAGGCGTCCACCATCGCTGCCGCCTCGATGGGTTGTTGATCGAATCGCGCCTTTTCACTTCCCCGAGTGAACCAGCCCTGGTTGCCGATAGCGGCGAAGTGTCGGCCTGCCTCATCGGTCTGAACCCGCTTCAACCAGTCGAGCGAGCGCAGCCCCATCTCCAGCATCTCGCGGTCGGGAAGCCACTGCCCGGACAGCAGCAAAGCCTGTGACAACCGGGCGTTATCGTAGCTCAGGTTATCCGCACACCAGGGCCAGTCTTCGGTGGCACCCTCCAGGGACACTTCCTGCGCGGCGAAGTCTCTGAACTTTTTCATAAGCCGGTTCGAGAGTTTCTTGCGCATCCGTTTCGCACGGCTGTCCCCACTGAAGCCGCAAAGATAGGCATGAATACCGATGATGGCGAAGGCAATCGCCCGTGGGTGTGTGAAATGTTTGGTGGCGCCCAGCGCACGATGAAACAGGTCGACCGCAAAACCCACCTGTCCCTTATCCCGACCCAATGACACCGCCACACCCAGTCCCCATACTGCGCGACCGTGGGAATCCTCGGAGCCTGATTCCTCGAGCCAGCGGCGATCATAGGACATAAAGTTGCGAAAGCGGCCGGTCTGGTCATTGAAGGCATAGCCCAGAAAGCTCAAATAAACACTGGCCAGCTCGCCTAACGAGGAGTCCAGCGGCTGGAGGTCGTGTGCCGTAACGGCGACGATCAGCGCGCGCGCATTGTCGTCCACACAATAACCGTGCGACCGATCCGGAACCGTGTACTTGGCATGCTGAAGCATACCCGTCCCATCGGTCATGCGGCGCAAATGGTCCAGCTTGATTTCCGGTAACCGTTGCTGGCGCAGCCCCAGGGCCTCCAGCCGGTGCTCGGGAACCTTCTTCCGCAAGCGTTGGCGTTTGGCATCTGCGAAGGTGTCCAGATAACGACGGCCTACGTCGCTCCAGATCATCTTGCGGCCATAGTCATAGGCCCTCTGCCGGATGGCGAGCAGTTCATCGGGATGATCCAGGAGGTCGATAACTTCCCGAGCCAGAGCGACGTGATCCCGGAACGGCATCAACCGGCCCCGCCCATCGGCGAGCAACTCCTGAGCGTGCCAGTAAGGTGTGGATACCACGGC
>CAVWAK010000002.1:0-14404 GCA_963752745.1 uncultured Gammaproteobacteria bacterium | reverse complement strand
CTGAACCGCATACTGCAGATCCACACCAAGCTGACTGCCGTCGCCCAGCAGGCGCTGGAAAGCTGCGCCGTCTTCCGGCGTGGTAATAATCAAAATTTCGCGAATACCCGCCAGCATCAGTGTCGACAGCGGATAATAAATCATCGGCTTGTCATACACCGGCATCAACTGCTTGCTGACTGCGTGGGTCAATGGATGCAGCCGGGTACCGGCGCCACCGGCGAGAATAATGCCTTTCATTCAGGGGCTCGCGATTACTGAAGTGAGTTTACGGGGCATTGTAGGTAATCTGGTTTAATTTAACAGCCTAAGGAATCAAATCAGTAAGGGGGCTTAGCGCCATTCAGTGAGGCGTTTCAGACATGTTTTGTTTAGCGCCTGCACCCTCTCCTGACTCGCTGCTTCGTTATAACAACGTAGCTCGGGCGCATTACCGGACGGCCGCAGGTGGATAATTTCCTTATTCTCAAAGGTAATGCGTAGCCCGTCAGTCTGGTCAGTGCTCTGGACTCGACCGCACAGATCACCAAACAGCTCATCAATAGCCGCATCTGAAGCAGCCAGCGCCGCAATTTTCTGGCGAGACATATCGGTTGGGAAGTTTTTCAACCGGTCGCTGGCGGTGTAGCGTGGAGGAAGCGCCGAAACCAGCTGACTGACCGGACAACCCTGCTCCCGCGCACTGGCCAGTATCGATAAAATTGGCAACACCGCATCACGGGTCGGCAGCGCCGTAAGGTGCCGCCCATCCAATGTGATGTCTGATGCCATCAAAAAGCCACCATTGGCTTCATACCCGGCTACACTCCCGCCTTCCGCCAGCGCCTGATTCATCCGCTCAATAACATAGGGCGAACCGATGCGTGTTCGGTAGACACCATCAAACCATCCGCAAGCATCCACTGCCGTATTGCTGCTGACGGGAGTCACCAGCTTGCTTATTCCCAGGTAACGGGCACATAAAATGCCAACGATATCCCCGCGCAGCCACTGCCCGGTTTCGTCCGCGATCAGCGGCCGGTCAGCATCGCCATCGGTCGAAACAATGGCATCAAATCCATGCTCCGCGGCCCACTCCTGGCCCAGCTTGATGTCTTCTTCGCGAATGGCTTCGGTATCGACCGGGATAAAAACTTCTGATCGCGCCAATGGCGTGACCTCCGCCCCCAGCGCCTCGAGTATTTCCACAAACAGGTCGCGCGCCACACCGGAATGCTGGTAAACACCAACACGCATAGCGTGCAAACTGTCCGCAGCGAAAAAGCCGGTGAAGCGCTCGATATAAAACTGCCTGGCCTGATCATCAATACCGGGCAGATCTTCTTCGCTGATAGCCGGAAACGGTGCCGGCAGATCAACAGACTGCGCCCTGATCGCCTCTTCATCGGACTTGAGGATTTCCCCATCCGGGCGGTTGAACTTGATGCCGTTACGGTCATCAGGAATGTGACTACCGGTGACCATAATCGATGCCGCATCGTTAAGCATCGCGTAGCAGGCCACTGCGGGGGATGGCAAGCGGCCAACATACACGGGCACTTGCCCACTATCAGCTACAGCCCGAATGCAGGCTGCCAGAATCCGCCCCGTACTGGGCCTCAAATCGCCTGCCAGATAGACTTTATCTCCCGCCCGAATCCTGCCCTGCCCAGACATCGCCTGGAGAAAAGCACGCGTGTAGGCATAGCACACGGGGTTGGTCATTGCCTCCACTGTGCCGCGCGCTCCGCTGGTACCAAAGCCCACACCGCTGGATATCATCAGCTCATCAATTTTCATTCGGTTATACTCGCCGGAAGCGTAAATATTTTATAATACTTTATTGGCATTCCGTTTACTTCATGCGATATAAAATGACAGTCGTTAAGGACATGAAATGCCGAGGATAAGGGAATTCCCTTTCCTGCTGGCTGTTCTCTGGTTCCCCTCGGGCACGCTTGCTGCCCCGGACTATATCGAGGCCGAGCAGTCTGCTGCCGGCGATGTTGAGAACAACCAGGACTCCATCGACCACGCCTTTAAACGCCCGCACTTCTACCGCCCCTTCAAGCGCCTGCGCGAATCGCTGGTAAAAGGCGAACTCAACCTGAAGCTGCGCAACTATTACTTCGACCGCAACAACGAGCACCTGCCAAACAGTGAAGCCTGGGCCCAGGGTGGCGCACTCGACTACGACAGCGCCTGGTGGAAAAACCGTGTACGCATTGGCGGCACACTCTACACCAGCCAGAAACTCTATGGCCCGTCTGACAAGGACGGCACCTTCCTGCTTAAAACCGGGCAAAAAAGTTTTTCCGTGCTGGGTGAAGCCTTCCTGGAGGCAAAGCTGATAGGCGACGTTGTGTTCAAAGCCTACCGGCAAGAGCTTGACCTGCCCTACATGAATCGCAATGACAACCGGATGATTCCGAATACCTTTGAAGCCTATAAGATCTCCAGCACAACCAGCGACCGCTTTGTATTCGGTATTGGTCAGGTAGAACAGATCAAGCTAAGGGCGTCTGACAAGTTCATCAGCATGACACATGCAGCCGGTATCACCAGCAAGGACCGGGGCGTCACCGTCGGCGCTTTTCGTTACACGTTCGAAAATGGCGCCAACATCGGCGTTGTTAACGAATACGGTCACGACTTCATGAACATCTTCTACACGGAAGCCAACACCCGTAGTCGCACGCTACTTGGCGTCGGTTCTCAGCTCTCCGCACAGTACACCCGGCAAAGCTCGGTGGGAGACGAACTGGGAGGTGATTTCGATACCTGGAGCTACGGACTCAAGACAGCAGCAAGTTATGGTGGCGTAGTACTGTCTCTGGCGTACACTTCTACGAGCGGCGACCGCAGCATCATCAGTCCGTGGGGCGGCAGACCTTCCTACCTGTCTATCATGATCGAGGATTTTGACCGCGCCGATGAGGATGCATGGCTGATCGGCATGTCCACTGACTTCCGTCGCTTTAACATCAAAGGACTGAGCGCGTTCATAAATTATGCGGTCGGCGATACGCCAGACAATGGCCGTAACGCCAGCCCCGACCAGAAGGAGCTCGACTTTACACTGGATTACCGTCCACAGGGGAGCACGCTTAAAGGCCTGTCCATGCGACTACGCCATGCAAATGTTACGCAGGAAGGTGACGGTGCCAATAACGTCCGCGACTTGCGCGCCATTATCAATTACACAATACCGCTGATTTAAATCAGCTACGCACCCGTATCTTCCGCAGGCACCTTGTAAAACAGCGCATACAATACCGGCACCAGGATCATCGTTAAAATGGTACCGAATGCCAGGCCAAACATAATGGCCACCGCCAGCGACACCCAGAATACATCCTGCAACAACGGCGCCATGCCAAACACTGTCGTCGCTGCCGCGTTTATCACCGGCCTTAAACGTGAAACAGCCGCCTCAACCACTGCCTGGTAAGGTGACATCCCCTCTTCAAGATTGATGTTCACCTGGTCCAGCAATACCACTGCATTTTTTATCATCATACCTGACAGGCTCATGGCACCCAGCAAGGCGATAAACCCGAATGGCACCTGGGTCACCAGCAAGCCAAAAGTAATACCGATCACGACGAACGGTATCACCAGAAATATGATCATTGGCATGCGGAAAGAGTTGAACAGCACCACAATGATCAACGCCATGATCACCACCGCCGGCGCCATGCCCGGTGCCAGTGCTTCCTGGGACTGCAGGGAGCTGTCGAACTCACCGCGCCATTCCAGCGAATAGCCCGGCGGCAACTCGATGGCCTCAAAATCAGCCAGCACAGCCGCACGCGCTGTTGGCGCCGTATAACCATCTGCTACCGAAGACTGAACGGTAATGGCACGTCGCCGATCCCAGCGCCAGATCAACGGATCAACCCATTTGCCTTCAATACCGTCGATCACCTGCGAGACGGCGACTGAATCTGTCGACAGACTGGGGATAATCTGCAGCACATCCATATCTACCGCGGCACGCTCGCGTTCGGCTTGCGGGTTGCGCACCGTGATCGGCACCAGATCGTCACCGTCACGGTACTGCCCCACCGGAATGCCGTCGTAGGCCTTGCGCGTCGTCAACGCAAGATCATCACGTGTCACACCTGCCCAACGGCCACGTTCCTGGTTGTACTCCGGCACCAGTTCGCGTTCACGCTGGCGCCAGTTGGTGCGCACGTCCTTCATATAGGGGCTGGCTTTCAGTATTGCCATACCCTTTTCTGCGAGGTCGCGCAGCACATCGGGATCGGCCTCGGCCGGCCCGCTGAAGCGCGCTTCAATCTTCCAGTCATTGAACGATCCAACGCCGTATTTGCGCACCCGCACCATGGCTTCCGGCATATTCTCCTGCGCCCAGGGGTCGATATGCGCCATGACGCGGTCGACGCTGTCGAGTGAATCGGTGTTTACGATAATCTGGCCATAGGAGGGATAGCTGTCCTCCGGGTCCACCGGCAGATAGAAACGCGGCGGCCCCTGCCCGACAAAAGTACTGACACTCTCAACACCTTCCTGCGCCTGCAGCTCGTGCTCCAGCAGCCGCATGCGCCCGGCGGTCTGTTCGATCCGGGTCCCGGCCGGCAACCAGTAGTCCACCATGAACTGCAGGCGCGACGAATCCGGGAAGTACATCTGCGGTACAAAACGGAAACCCCACAATGACACCGCCAGCAATGCCGTCAGGCTGACGAGGAGCAGGACACGGCCGCGAATCGCCACACTCAGCAAGCGCCGGAAGCGCTGGTAGAAAGGTCTGGCATAGGGATCGGCGCCTTCAGCATCCTGTTTCGGATCCGGCAGAAAGCGCATGCACAACAACGGCGTGATGGTGACCGACAGCAGCCAGCTGAACAACAGCGAAGTGGCCACCGTGGTGAACAGGCTGCCGGCATATTCACCGGTATCATACGTTGATGCAAAAATAGGATAGAACGCCATACACGCCACTACAGTTGCACCGAGCAAAGGCCACGCAGGTACACTGGCGGCCTCGACCGCCGCTTTGGTTCTATCCATACCTTGCTGCAGGCGTACAACAAATCCGTCAACGACCACGATGGCATTGTCCACCATCATGCCCATGGCGATGATCAATGCCCCCAGCGAAACACGCTGCAGGTCGACGTTGGTCATGGCCATCACCAGGAAAGTACCCAGTATCGGGAACACCAGGCCGGCGACGCCGATCAGGATACCGACACGCAAGCCCATCGTCGCCGCCAGCACCACCAGCACGATCACCACTGCCTCGGCCAGGTTGATCATGAAGGCCTGCACCGATTCATCGACCACCGTGGACTGCCAGGAAATGTGATTGATATCGATACCCACTGGCAAGGTGTGCAACAGCTCATCAATCCGTCGATCAACCGCCTCGCCCATCTCCACAGCATTGACACCTGGTAACGGCGCCATGGCCAACACAATGCCAGGCTCGCCGTTGTAGCGCATCAGGGTTGTCGGCGGATCGATGTAGCCTTCGCTGACCGTCGCGAAATCGCGGATACGAATAATCTGCCCATCTTTCTGACCGCGCAGTTCTTCCTTCAGGTCAGCGATGGCAGAACCGGTTATCGACAGATCGGCAATCTCTTCCGGCGAAGTAAATTCACCGGTTGGCGCAATCCGGTAACGCTGGTCCTGGAAGTCGACACTGCCGGCATTCACCACCTTGTTCTGGTTCATCAGGGTGTGCTGCATGTCTGCCAGCGTAATGCCCAGCTGCGATACCTGGGTCTCTGAAATATTGATGTAGACGCGCTTGTCCTGCACACCCCAGAAATCGATGCGTGCCACGCCTGGCACGATAGTCAGTTCCTTGCGGATATTCTTGGCGTACTCTTCCAGCTGCGCATAGCTGTATCCGTCGCCCGTCACCGCCATCATGAAACCGAACACGTAACCGAAGTCGTCGTTGATCTGTGGCTTGCCGGCACCCGGTGGCAGGGTCTGCGCGATATCGTTGATCTTCTTGCGCATCACATCCCAGACCTGCGGGAGGCGATCCGACCAGTACTCGTTCTTTATATCGACCTTGATAATCGACAAACCGGCGCGCGAGCTCGAATAGACATTCTTCAGCTCGGACATTTCCTGCAGCTTGGTTTCGATACGATCAGTGACTTCGAGTTCGACCTGCCTGGCCGATGCACCGGGATAACTGGTGACAATAGCGGCCGTCTTGACCGTGAACTCCGGATCTTCAAGCTGGCCCAGCTGGAAATAACTCAGGAAACCACCGATGACGACAATCAGCGTGGCAAAATAAGTGATCGCCCGTTTTTCAATAGCGTAGGCGGCAAGGCTCATGATTTATTCTCCGCCACTTTCAATAATGCGGACCTTTTGTCCTTCCTCCAGGGAATGCACACCGGCGGTCGCAACCCACTCGCCGGCTTCCAGCCCCTCTGTCACCACCAGACCATTCCCGGTGAAGCTGCCCAGCTTCACACTGCGCAGCGATACGGTGCCCGTGTCTCTGTTTACGGTCCAGACCTTGCTCTCTTTTTCGTCATCTGGCGTAAATACAGCGGATGCAGGCACCACCAGTTCATTACTGGCCGCGCCTTCTTCAGACCGGCGGCGACCATAGGCGCGCCCGGCCATGCCGGCCAGGATGTTGATATCCTCTGGCGGATCCATGATAAGTGTCACCGGGTAAGTGCGCGTGCTCAGTGAAGCCTCTGTGCCCACTTCATACAACTCAGCGGTAATTTTTCGATCCGGAAAGGCATCGAACACAACCCAGAACTCATCGACCTGGGGCAGCCTGGAAATCAGTGTCTCGGGAATATCCACTACAATCTGGATGCGTGATGCATCGAGCAGGCGCACCACTGATTCCTTGGCGCGCACATCCTGGAAATTTTCAACGTACTTGGCCGTCACCACACCGTCGAACGACGCCTTGAGGTAGGTGTAGGCCAGGTTATCCTTCGCAGCCTGTAACGAGGCTGCGAGTGAACGGACTTCACCAGCCGCCGAATCGCGCTGGTCGCGCATGCGGTCTACCGCGGTACTACTGGTGGCGCCGGGATCTTCCTTGAAAATGGCCAGTTCGCGCTCGTATTCACCCTGCGCGCGCTTGACGGCCGAGCGGGAACGTTCGAGTTTGCCTTCTACGTCTTCGACCTTGACTTCGTAATCGCGCGGATCAATACGCGCAATGACCTCGCCCTGCTTATAGGACTTGCCGACGATATCGTTGGGCAACTCAATGAGCGGGCCGTTGACACGGAAAGACAGATCAACTTCCTGGTTAGCCTGCGCCCGGCCCGGAAAACTCCGCCCCGAACGGTCCGCATCGGTTGTAACCTCGACGGCATACAGCGGCCTGATGATGTCCTGTGGTGCCGGTTCCTTGCTGCAACCGGCACCGACCAGGGCCACGCCCAGCGCGACCAGTGTGATGCGTAATCCAAGCATCGTCTGCCTCCGTAATAGTTATTGCGGAAACTGTAGCGAAGCAGGTGCGGGAAACCAAGGACTTTCAGCCGGAAAAGACAGATAGTGGAAATTTACGAATTGAGCGACTGACCTTGCGCCAGCAGTAAATCAACCATTGCGCCCGACTCACCAACATAGGGCGCAATGCGCACACCAACGCCGTCGGGCAAAGTCACCTTGGCAACTTCCGCGGGAATATCCTCCACCACATGCCGGCCGGCAGATAGAAAATAGGGCACAACGGTAATATCGTCGGCACCCGCCTCGATAAGCGCCTCGACGCCGGCGGGAATCAATGGTTCAGCGAGCTCCAGAAAAGCGCAATCCACCTTGTCGTATTGTGCAGATGCGCGCTCGGCTACCACTCGTGTCAATGCACGCACTTCATCGTTGGATTGCACCCGGCGGCTGCCGTGCGCCACGATCAACAGTGCTTTCATCAGGCTGCTGCCGCACGCCGCTTGCCGGGCAAGCCGTACCAGAGAAACAGCGCCAGCAACAACAGGCCCAGCTGCAGCAACAGCCCCTGAAGGTTCGGATAAATTCCGAGCAGATCAATGCGCGGGAAGCTGACCGGCGTCACCGGTATATAACCGGCCTCCTGCAGGGCAGCGATGCCTTTGCCGGCAAAAATCAGTGCCAGCACAAACATCAGGATGCCGGTCACACTGAAAAACTGTCGCAATGGCAGGCGCGCACTGTAGCGCATCACCACGAACGCCAGTATTGCCAGCACACCGACACCCACACCGAAACCGCTTAACGCCATTGTGCGGCCGGCCGTATCAGTCTGCACCCACAAGGCCTGGTAGAACAAAATTGTCTCAAATACTTCCCGGTATACCGCGATAAAGGAAAGACCGGCCAGCCCCCACAAGGTACCGGTGCTCAGGGCACGCTTGACGTTGGTTTGAATAAACCGCTGCCACTGCGCCGCACTGGTCTTGTCGTGTAACCAGAAACCCACATAGAACAGTACCGCCGTCGCCAGCAACGCCGCGACGCCCTCGGTTATTTCGCGACTGGCGCCGCTGATCTCAATCAGTGACACCGACGCCCACCAGGTGAACAATCCGGCCACCAGCGCACCGATCCAGCCAAAGTGCAGGTAACGCATATTGTTGCGGTGTTCGGTTTTAACCAGGAATGCCGCCAGCGCGGCAACCACCAGCAGTGCCTCCAGGCCTTCACGCACCAGGATGAAAAAGGCGCTGGTAAATGCCGCCGCCCCGGAAAGGCTGCGACCGTCCAGGCGCTCTTTCGCCACATCCAGCTGTCCCTTGATCGCAATCACATCCGCTTGCAGAGCTTCCAGCGGCACCCCCTTGCGGATACCAGTACGCAGTCCGGTCATAGACTGCTCGATGTCCAGACGCAGACTGGAATCAACGGCATTCAAACCCTGCTCCACCAGCTCAAACCCTTCCAGGTAAGCCTCGACTGCCAACTGGTAGGCCTGCTTTTTATCACCCTCACGGTAAGCTGCAAGCACATCGTCAAGGCGATGGCGCGAAAATTCCAACGGTGACTGTCGACTGAACAAGGCATCTGGATTAGCACGCAACCACGCCATCATTTGCCCGCCGGCCTCGCCATATTCAGCAACAGCTTCTGCCGGGGTAATTACTGTCAGTCGCTGTACACCCAACATTGGCGTCAACGCAGGGTCGCCGAGCAGTGATTCAGAATTGGCGGACTGAGCCTGCGCTTCGGCCGCCAGCATGCCTGCATAGAACGCCAGTGCCCAACGGTCTTCAGCCGGCAGTTCGTGGTAGGCCCGCATAGAGGTATCAGCAACACCCTGGGTAATGGTGTTATACAAACCGTAGAGCGTGCGTTGCGAGTAACGCTCGTAGTCCCTGAAATTGATTGGCGGTGGCTCCATACCCGCTGCCAGCGGTCCGTTGCCATCCCCGGTAGCACCGTGACAGCTGGCGCACTGCTCGGTATACAGCAACGCACCACGTACCAGGTCAGGCTTTTTGCGCGGCACCACGGTGACATTGTAGCCATCGATAATCGCCAGACGCATAGCGCCGGTCAGCTCGCTGATTTTGCCTGGGGCCGCCTTCGCCACAATGAGCTCAGAAAGCGTTTTGCCCTGCTGCTGCAAACGCTGACGCGTATCACCCTCAGGCAACTCGGCAGTATGCCGTGCAATACCGGCAGAGAAGTCGAGCATCTCTTCGTATTCTGCCGGATTAATCACCTGACCGTCAGCGACGGCTTCTGCATAGTCGACACCGACATAATCAACAAGCTGCAGGAGCTGCTGAATATCACCGGCACGTACAAAACCGGAAACCACGAACAGGGCCACCAGGGAAAAGAAGCGCAGCATGAAACAGAAACTCTGGATGAAGAATCGGACGTTAATTATAATGATTCTCATTTAACCTGTAAACAAGAGTGCCCCAGTAGCCAATATGCCGGCTGGGCCTGCGACAGATCACCTGTAATAATTTGATTTTATGGTGGTATTTCTAGATCCATCCACCGACCCCGGCACCTGCACCACCCCACAATGCTCAGAGCTTATTCACCCAAACCGCATGAATGTTCACAAACTCCCGAATACCGTAAATCGACAGCTCCCGCCCATACCCCGAATTCCGAATACCCCCAAATGGCATCCGCGGGTCCGACTTCGACATATCGTTCACAAACGCCGCACCGGATTCGATACCGTCTGCCGCAATGCGCTCACCCCGGGCAAGATCCTGGGTCCAGACAGCGCCGCCAAGACCAAAATCCAGACAATTAGCCACCTGTAATGCCTCTGCCTCATCCTTGACGCGAATCAGGGTTGCCACCGGACCAAACAATTCCTCCGACCAGGCCGCCATACCTTCCTTGACGCCCGCCAGCACCGTGGGCGGGTAAAAAGCCCCCGGCCCCTCCGGCACTTGCCCGCCTGCCAGGCACTTCGCTCCCGCATCGACACTGCGCTGCACCTGGTCGTGCAGGCCATCGCGCAAGTCGACTCGCGCCTGCGGCCCGACATAGACCCCCTCGGCCGAAGGGTCGCCCATTTTCAACTGCTTCACAGCAGCGACAAATTTTGTCTCGAACTCATCGTAGACCGCATCCACAACAATAAAACGCTTGGCAGCAATGCAGCTTTGCCCACTATTCTGATATCGCCCGACAATACCGACCTCGACCGCTTTATCGACATCGGCATCCTCCAGCACAATAAAGGCATCGGAACCACCCAGTTCGAGCACACACTTCTTTAATACCTTACCCGCCTCGCTGGCAACGGCGCGACCGGCATTTACGCTGGAGGTAATGGTCACTGCGGCAATAAGGGGGTTGCGGATAACTTCTGTAGTTAACGGTATATCGATAATCAACGAACGAAACAGATGCTCGGGAAAACCGGCATCGCGAAAAATGCCTTCCATCATCAACGAGCAGCCAAATACATTCGGCGCATGCTTTAGCACTGCACCATTACCAGCCATCAATGCGGGTGCCGCAAACCGGAACACCTGCCATAAGGGAAAGTTCCAGGGCATGACCGCAAGTACTACACCCAGCGGCTTGTAGGTGACAAAACTGTGTTCAGCCTCTGTTGGTACGTCTTCAGATGCCAGGAAGGCTTCGGCGTGTTCGGCGTAATACTCACAACCCCACGCACATTTTTCCACTTCGGCGATGCCCTGCGGATAGACCTTGCCCATTTCCCGGGTCATCAGCCGGGCATATTTCTCCTTGTTATCACGCAGCACTCTGGCAACAGACAACATTAACCGCGAACGCTCTGCAAACGATGTTGCCGCCCACTCACGCTGCGCACCGGCACTCAGCTCCAGAATCGACTGCACTTCCGAGGCCGACATCTCCTCGAAGCTGTTCACTTTTTCACCCGTGGCTGGATTAATGATATCAAATGCCATTGCCTGACTCCTTTGGTGGGCACGTCTAGCGCGACTCTAGCATGGCTCTGCCACCGGCGCTAAACGGCTGACAAGCCGGCGCACCGGTGCTAGGCTTGGGCGCTATAGCTTCACAAGGAGAAACACATCATGCTCCGCTTTGGTTTTTACTGCCTGCTGACGCTGATTACCGGCAACACCCTCGCCGCTACCATGCTGGAAATCAAATCCGATGAAGGTCTGACCAAAGTGTATAAGGATGGTTCGCGCTCACGCATGGAAAGCGGCGATGGTTACATGGTCATCGACAGCAAGGCAGAAACGCTGTTCGTTGTCATGCCAAATGAACGTCGTGCCATCGATATGAGCAGCGCCCTGAAGACACCCGTCGAGGGCAGCAGCAAACCTGTCAGCATCAACTTCAACAAGAAGAACGCAGGCCCGCGAATTGCCGGTTACAAGACTGTTCAATACGACTATATCGCCGATGGGAAACACTGCGGCAGCCTGTTCGCATCTGCTGATGCCCTTGACGATACCGGGCTGGGAGATACGTTTAAAATGATGGAGCGCATGGCCGCAAAAGCAGATGCGTTAATGGTGGCGTTCAACAGCAACCCCGACCCTTGCGAACGCGCTGACAACCAGTTCGCCCGCTACCTGAAAAAAATCGGCATGCCCATGCGGATACAGTCCGCTAATGGCAAACTGGTCAGCGAAATCGTACGCATTGAAAAGAATGCAAAACTACCGCCAAACGCCTTCACCGTACCCGCCGGGTACCAGGTACAGGATGCCGGACAATTGATGCAGCAGATGCCCGATATGCAGGAAATGCAGCAGCAGATGCCGCAAGCTGGACAGTTACCGCCTGAAGCACTGGAGCGCTTGCGGAGAATGCAGCAGCGCTAGCGGCCCGTTAATCGCAAGCCCGGCAGTTCATAAAACATTCTACGCGTTACCTGCCAGGCAGGTGAGCGCAACGGTAAACACGCGCCCGCCAATATCGCCGTCGTGCCAGACGATCCGCTAACAACAATTCAATCACAGGAGCATAATCCGTGACCGCCACCACCACCCGGTTTCCGCTACACATCACTATCAGCACATTGTTCATTGGCCTGATCCTGCTGTTTGGCGGACTGCTCAGCTGGCAGAGCTACAACAAGACATCAGAGATTATTCTTTCCAGTGCCGAACGGGTATATATGCAGGCCGGCAACGAACTTCAACTGGACTTTCGGGCCACCTACCAGCCGGTCGCCAGTGAGCTGAGACTATTGGCACTCTCACCCGCAGCCAGAGCATATACACTCGACGATCGCCTGAACAACCTGCAGCAGTTTACGACTGCGCTTGGTGGCAAACAATCAGTAGCTGCGATCCAACTGGGTTACCCAAATGGCGATTACTTTATTGTACGGCCACTGACATCCGGTACTGCAAGAGAAAATTTTTCCGCTCCGGCTGGCGCCGCCTTTGTCGTCGACAATATCAATTCGCAGGAAGCTGATGAACGCCGGTTAACCAGGCTTTTCTATACAGATGACCTGACACTGATAACACGCAACGATCCTGTAGCCACAGAATACGATCCGCGGCAGCGCCCCTGGTACATTAATGCCACTGACACGCCCAGCGCTATTCAACCCTACCTGTTTTATTTTCTGGGCAAGGCAGGCACCACGGTAACAATGAAGACCGCGGAAACAGGTGTAGTCATTGCATCGGATGTACTCCTGGAGCAGCTATCGGAAACTATCGCGCGGCACCTGATGACATCGAGCTCCGAAGTAGTCTTGCTCACCGGCAGCGGCCACGCACTGGCTTATCATGACAGTAGCAAGCTGGTAGGACGTAGCGAGGACGGCGGCTTCAGTATTGCCCGGATGGAAGAACTCGGCAGCCCGGTGCTCACCCACCTGAGCCAGAATCTGGACATGCAACCACACCAGCTGGACTTCAGCTACAACAACAGAAAATGGACCGGCAGTATAGACAAAATTGCCCGCGCAAGTGGCCTGGACCTCAACATCCTGATGATTTCACCGGTGGACGAGTTGCTCAGTCAGGCAATCGCAATCCGCTGGTCATCACTGCTGACCACCGGACTTATTATGCTGATATCACTGCCTGTCGTCTGGCTGCTAGCCAACCGCATTGCCGGCCCCATGCGCCGGCTGGCAGTAGAAGCTGATGCAATCCGACGATTTGATTTTGACGCTCCGATCGAAACCCGCTCCTTCATCAGCGAAGTGGATTCGCTGGCAAATGCCATGCGCATGATGAAGCAAACGATCAAACAGTTCATCACCATGATTAACTCGCTGGCCGGCGAAAAAGATTTCGAATCCCTGCTGGAACGCATTACACGGGAGACCATGCTTGTCAGCCAGGCAGATGCCGCGGTGACCTACCTGGTCGATGACGATGAGGCGTTTCTGCAGGCAGGTGCACTGCACGCAGAAAATGGTCAACATGATGCCAGCACCCTGCCATCTATCGCCCTGAATGATTCACACCCACTGAACAGTGCATTGAATAATGAACAACCTGCCGTGTTAACGCTGGGCAGCGACAGCGACAATAAACTGAAACCGCTTGTTCGAACTGGTAGATACCGAGCGCGTTACCCTGGTGTCGGTTCCCCTGCGTAACCGCCAGAACGAGGCTATCGGGGTACTTTGCCTGCTTTACCGACAGATCAACGAAATACCGCAGGGCGACCACACCGCACAGATCGCCTTTATGCGCGCCCTGTCCGGCTTTGCCGCCGTCAGCATTGAAAGCCGGCACCTGTTAAAAATGCAGGAAGCCCTGCTGGATGCATTTATAAAACTGATTGCCGGCGCGATTGACGCCAAGTCCCCTTATACCGGCGGACACTGTCAGCGCGTGCCCGAACTGACGAAAATGCTGGCGCATGCTGCCTGCGAGAGCAAGGAAGCACCCTTTGATACCTACAATCTAAGCGACGACGAATGGGACGCCCTGCATATTGCCAGCTGGCTGCATGATTGCGGCAAAGTCACCACGCCCGAGTACGTAGTCGATAAAGCTACCAAGCTGGAGACAAT
>CAVWAK010000001.1:0-15878 GCA_963752745.1 uncultured Gammaproteobacteria bacterium | reverse complement strand
CACCATTACGAGACTGTGTGGCGGGTGCTGGTGGCAGCGAGTCAGAGTACTCACATGCTGACTTTGCTGATGGGGATTACTGCGCTTGCCATCATGATTTTGCTCAAGAAGTACCTGCCGAAAATACCTAATGTGCTGACTGCGGTAGCAGTGACCACAGTGGCTTCGTGGCTTTTTGGTTTTCAGGATGCAGGCGGCAAAGTCGTTGGTGAAATTCCCAGTGGTTTGCCAGGCATCAGTCTGCCGGTATTTGACTTGAAGGTTGCCGGTCAGCTGGTGGCGGCAGCTATTACCATTTCTCTGATTGGTTTCATGGAAGCGATTGCTATCGCCAAGGCGATGGCAGCGGAAACCCGGCAGCGCCTTGATACCAACCAGGAACTGTTTGGTCAGGGGTTGGGCAATATATCCTCTGGCCTGTTCGGAGGCTACCCGGTATCAGGTTCATTCTCGCGTTCTGCGGTTAATATCAGTGCCGGCGCCAAAACCGGCTTCTCATCGATTGTCACCGGTGGCGTGGTCGCGATTACGCTGTTGTTCCTGACACCGCTGTTGTATCACCTGCCGCAGGCAACACTGGCTGCGGTCATCATCATGGCGGTGGTCAACCTGGTCAAGATCGAGCCCATTAAACACGCCATGAAGGTGCAGAAGCACGACGGCTATGTCTCCATCATCACTTTTGCACTGACACTGGTGATGGCGCCGCACCTTGAGAAGAGCATTATCGTCGGCGTTTTGCTGTCGCTGGGGTTGTTTCTGTACCGTACCATGCGGCCACGTTTTGCCGAGCTGTCGCTGCATTCTGACGGTACCTTCCGTGACGCCTACGCGTACAACCTGGAGCGTTGCCGTGATATTTCGGTGCTGCGCTTCGATGGGTCACTGTATTTTGCCAACGCGGGTTATTTCGAAAGCCGGGTGCTCGCCAACGTCGCCAGCAAGCCGGAGCTCAAATACGTAATACTCGACCTGGAAGGCGTCAACCAGGTTGATGCCACCGGTGAGGAGGTTATCGGTAGCCTCTACGAACACCTCCAAACTGCGGGAGTCAGCGTATTGATCACACGCGGTAAAGCACAGATCATGCAGATTTTCGAGCGCTCCGGGTTGAAAGAGGAGATCGGACCCGAGCATTTCTTCCGCACCCGTACAGACGCCATCGAGTATGCGCGCGAGCGACTCGGAGATCAGGCGATGGCAGAGTCACCGCTCAACCCTGTTCAGTCGGTAAGAAGAACCCGCACGGAGATCACACCCGAGACCAGCTGAGCGAAAGCTCTCGCGGATTTAGCAATTAAATATTGAGAGTCGGGATCGATTCAGGGCGAGGATGCTCGTAAGAAACACTTACGGCCTGATTTCGATCGGCGTTTTTCTCTGTACTGCATCCCATACAATATCCATATCACTGTTGGTCAAAGCAATGCAGCCGTTGGTCCAGTTAATCATTTGACTGAAGGGCGTCAGCCATTCCTTACCGTTGGGTTGGCCGTGGATCATAATATCACCGCCTGGCCTGACCCCGCGCTGTTTTGCCTGGGCCCGATCCTGAGCATTCGGGTAGGAAATATGGATGGACTTGTAGTACCTGCTGTTACTGTTTTTATACCCCAGCGTGTAATGCCCTTCCGGCGTGCGTTCATCACCTTGCTGCTGTTTGTGCCCCTCGGGGTTGGCGCCGAAAACCACATGAAACGAAGCAAAAGCTTCATTGTCTTTCATCAGATGTAGAACGTGCTCGCTCTTGATCACCAGCACTTTGTCAGCAATGGGTTCTCCGAAGCCGGTCAGCGGTGACATCAGCAGCACAAGTGCCAGTACGCGGCTGACAAAGTTCATCGTTCGCTCCAGGATGCAAGGGCGCAGTGTAAGGATAGTGGCCCGATGTGCCAGACCGGTCAACCCGCAGCACAATTTGTTAGTTGCGTCGGTAGACCAGGTCCCAGACGCCGTGCCCGAGGCGACGACCCCGTTGTTCGAATTTCGTGGTTGGCCTGTAGCCCGGGCGTTCGCTATAGTTTTGTTTGCCGGCAGCGTTGGAGAACGCCGTTGCAGACTCCATGACTTCGAGCATGTGTTCAGCATAGGCCTGCCAGTCGGTGGCCATGTGAAAAATGCCGCCACGCTTTAGCTTGCGTGCCAGCAGGTTAACGAATGATGGTTGAACAATGCGTCGTTTGTGGTGCTTTTTTTTATGCCAGGGGTCCGGGAAAAACAGCAGCACCCGATCAAGGCTGTGGTCATCGATACATTGATTGAGTATTTCCACCGCGTCATGGCAGTAGATGCGCACATTCTCAAGCCTTTCGGTCTCGATCTGTTTCAGCAAGTGGCCGACGCCTGGCCGGTGAACTTCGATGCCGACGTAGTTGCTTTCAGTGTCCTGCCTTGCCATGGTCGCGAGGCTGGCACCATTGCCAAACCCGATTTCCAGGGTCAGGGGTGCGGTGCGGCCGAAAGCGACCGAAGCTACAAGGCTGGTGTCGGCGGCCATGCCATAGCGTGGCCAGAGTTCATCCAGCGCACGTTGCTGGCCAGGCGTAAGCCGTCCCTCACGGCGGACGAACGAGCGGATGCGCCTGGTGTGTTGGTCTGTGTTATGTTCCGGGTCTGACATATAGCGATTTCCTGAGCTACAGGATTATACGACCTTGCTGAACGACTATCTGAATAAAATTCTGACCTGGCTTGGTCAGCTGGATTACGCAGCACTGGGTTGGGAGTTATTGGTTCTGGCGCTGGCATTGGGTGGCGCACTGGTTGTGCATCGCACCTGGGGCCGGTTTCTGCTCGAATCCAGTTCGGCTATCGCTAGCGGGCACTTCAAGCGCATCACCATGCGCAGCCTGCAGCGCATTGTGTTTCCCCTGAGTATGTTGCTTGGCACGGTTGTCGGTAAGGCCATTCTGCAGCATTTTGATCTTCCCGTGTTGTTGCTGAAGCTGGCGGTGCCGCTGCTGTTGTCGCTGGCGGTGATACGGCTGGCTGTATACGTGCTGCGCAAGGCCTTTGATCCCAGGCCTCAAATGAAGGCCTGGGAAAGTATTATCAGTACCTCGATCTGGGTGCTGGTTGCCATGCATCTGCTGGGCTGGTTGCCGGAGGTGGTCAGTACGCTGGACGCAGTCGGTTATACCTTTGGCTCGGTGCGTATTTCCCTGTTTACAGTGCTCGAACTGGTTGTTGCAGTCGCAGTGCTTATGGTGTGCGCGGCCTGGTTGTCGCGTGTTATCGAGCAAGGTCTTTCCGGTTCCCAGTATTTGAGTCCTAGCGTCAAGGTTGGCCTGGGAAAGACGCTCAAATTTTTGCTCTATACGCTGGCCGCTCTGCTGTCGCTCAAGGCGGTGGGTATTGATCTCAGCGCACTGACAGTTTTCGGTGGTGCTCTGGGTGTTGGTATCGGTTTTGGCTTACAGCGTATTGCCAGTAATTTTATCAGTGGCTTTATTCTGGTGTTCGATGGATCGATCCGGCCGGGTGATGTTATCAGTATCAATGAAAAGTTCGGCTGGGTGCAGGAGTTGCGGGCGCGTTATATCGTGGTGCGTGACCGCGATGGCGTGGAGACGCTGATACCGAATGAAAACCTCATTACTACGGAAGTCATCAACTGGAGTTACAGTGATCCGCGGGTGCGTTTAAAAATGCCGGTGCAGATCAGTTATGACGATGATCCGGAGCAGGCAATGCAGATTATGGTTGAGGCATCATCTGTGGCTGAGCGAGTGCTGCAGGATCCGGCGCCGGCGGCGCGGTTGATCGGGTTTGGTGATAGCGGTATCGATCTGGAATTACGGGTATGGATTCGTGATCCCCAGCAGGGGGTGGCGAATGTGCGTTCGGATGTGAACCTGGCGATCTGGAAGGGGTTCAAGACGGCCGGGATCAGTATTCCGTTTCCGCAGCAGGATGTTCGGGTTAAGGAGTTTCCGGCTCAGGCTTGAAGTTGGTGGAGGCGCCGTGAGCGTGGTGGGCTTTTTGCTGCTTCGGGTGCGGCATGCACAGGCGCATCAAATAGACCACCACGCTCACGGCAGCTTTGAGGCCTGAGCGGTGTTATATAGAGGGCGGCGATTAAAAGAAGGTGCCGTCTACCGGTGATGAGGCGCTGGCGAAACGTTTCCGGGGGATGCGTCCGGCGAGGAAGGATTCGCGCCCGGCTTCGATAGCTTTCTTCATGGCGGATGCCATCAATACCGGGTCGTTCGCTCCGGCAATCGCTGTATTCATCAACACACCATCACAACCCAGCTCCATGGCGATTGCCGAATCTGATGCGCAGCCGACGCCGGCGTCGACGAGGATGGGTACTTCGGCGTTTTCGACGATGGTGCGGATGTTGTAGGGATTGCGTATGCCCAGGCCGGAACCGATCGGTGCGGCCAGTGGCATGACGGCGACGCAGCCCATTTCTTCGAGGCGTTTGGCAACGATGGGGTCATCGTTGGTGTAGACCATGACTTTGAAGCCGTCGGCGATGAGTGTTTCGGCGGCGGTCAGGGTCTGGGTGATGTCGGGGAAGAGGGTTTTTTCGTCGCCCAGGACTTCGAGTTTCACCAGGTTGTGGCCGTCCAGCAGTTCGCGTGCCAGGCGGCAGGTGCGAACGGCGTCTTCGGCGCTGTAGCAGCCGGCGGTATTCGGCAGGTAGGTGTAGCGGTCGGCTGGCAGTGTTTCCAGCAGGTTGGGCTCGTCCCTGGTCTGGCCGATGTTGGTTCTGCGGATGGCGACGGTGATGATCTCCGCGCCACTGGCTTCGACGGCCAGGCGTGTTTCTTCCATGTCCTTGTATTTGCCTGTCCCTACGAGCAGTCGCGACTGGTAGGCGATGCCATCGATCATCAGTGGATCGGCAATGGACGGGCTGTTGGTTTTCATGACGCTGGACATGTTGTTCTCCTGAAAAGTTGCCGTGGTGCGCTAGCCGCCGCCGATGGCGCGTACGATTTCGATCTGGTCGCCCGGCTGGAAGCGATGGCTGTCAAAGGTGCTGCGCGGCACGATCTCGCAGTTGACCTCCATCGCCAGACGTTCGTTGGCCAGACCCAGGTGTTCGATTAACTGGCTGGCGCTGATGTCGTCCGGCAGTTGCTCGGTTTTACCATTGATGAGCAGTTCCATGGCCCGGCATTCTACCGGAAAAGTTGCAATGGAGGAGATTCCATGGACAAATAACGGGTTATGGCAGACTTACAGGAAGACCTGATCAACGCCGAGCAGGCCGGCACGCTGGACGGCCTGTTTTATGAGCGGGTGCGACGCAGCCCCGGGCTGACGGCTTACCAGGATTTTGACGGGCAAAGCGGTAGCTGGCGCGATAGTACCTGGGCCGATGTGGCTCACCAGGTAGCGCGCTGGCGGGCGGCACTTGCCGCAGAGGCGTTTGGTGATGGTGAGCGCGCCGCTATTTCTCTGCGTAACGGCCTCGATTGGGTCTATTTCGACATGGCGGTGCTGGCGGAAGGATTGGTCTCGGTACCACTTTACACAGAAGACCGTCCCGATAATGTGTCTTATATTATCGACGATGCCGCTGTCAGCCTGCTATTGGTACAGAGTCTGGCGCAGTGGAAAAAACTCGCGCCTGCGCTGCAGGATGACAACTCCTTGCAGCGGATATTGGTCCTCGAAAAGCCAAAGGATCCAGACAAACAGGTTGCTGCGCTTGAGCAGGATGAGCGTCTGCGCTTTGTTGAAGACTGGTTGCCCTCACAGGCGCCACCTATGCAGCGGCGTGAAGGTGATCCGCACGCATTGGCATCCATCGTTTACACCTCTGGTACAACCGGTCGCCCCAAAGGCGTGATGCTCAGTCATTATAATATGCTGTCGGTCGCGCATGCGGCACTGGCCTGTATTGATTGCTATCAACAGGATGTTTTCCTGTCGTTTCTACCGCTTTCGCATACCCTGGAGCGGACTGCCGGCTATTACCTGCCGATCATGGCAGGGGCTTGCGTGGCGCATGCGCGTTCGGTATCGCAACTGGCCCAGGATCTGGTGACCATCAGGCCGACGGCGATGATAGCGGTGCCGCGAATATTCGAACGTGTGCATGGTCGCATTCTGGAAAAGCTGGGCAAGCAGTCGCCGCTGGCGCGTAGCCTGTTTGATGCAGCAGTGCGTATCGGCTGGCGGCATTTTCTCTGGCACCAGGGGCGGGCGCGCTGGACGCCCGCGTTGCTGCTGAACCCTCTGCTAAGGAAACTGGTCGGCGACAAGGTGACGGCGAAGCTGGGTGGCAATATGCGCTACGCAGTGAGCGGTGGCGCCGCGCTTCCCTTCAAGGTTGCACAGACCTTTATCGGACTGGGGCTGCAGATCCTGCAAGGCTATGGCTTGACCGAAACCAGCCCGGTTATCAGTGCCAATCGGCCGGGCAATAATGATCCGCTGAGCGTCGGTGAGCCGTTTCGCGGTATAGAAGTCAGGATCGGCGAGCATGACGAACTGCAGGTGAAAACACCCGGCATGATGTTGGGCTACTGGAACAACCATGCTGCCACCAGGGAGGTGATCGACCCGGATGGCTGGCTGCATACCGGTGACCAGGCGAAGATCGAAGACAAGCGCATTTATATCACCGGGCGGCTCAAGGATATTCTGGTGCTTTCCAATGGCGAGAAAATTCCGCCGGGCGATATGGAGTCGGCTATTTGCATGGATAGCCTGTTCGACCAGGCGATGATTGTGGGTGAAGGCAAGTCATACCTGAGTGCCATACTGGTGCTCAATTCCGAGCTTTGGTTTGGTTTTGCCAAAGACCGGGGGCTGGATCCGTTCGAGCGGGACAGCCTGGATAATGCCGGTTTGCAGAAAAAGGTGGTATCCAGGATCCAGGTACAGCTGCACGATTTTCCCGGTTATGCCAAGGTGCGCCGGGTCATCCTGACGCTTGATCCCTGGACAGTGGAAGACGGGCTGATGACGCCGACGTTGAAACTGAAGCGGGCCAAGGTGCTGGAGCAGTTCGCTGACCGGATTGAAGCACTGTATGGCAGTTGAAAGTGAGGAATTGAAAAAGGCGGTCTAAGACCGCCTTTTGAGGTAGGTAGACGCTAGATTGGTTCAGGTCAGGGGCGTTAAACGAATTTCCACGCGTCGGTTCAAGGAACGTCCTTCCGGTGTATCGTTGGAAGCAATAGGTGAAGTTTCTCCAGCTCCCTGGGTTAAGCACACGCTGCGGCAGCACTTGCTGGCTTTCCAGGTAACGTGCCACGCTGCTGGCGCGGGCTACCGAGAGTTGCTGGTTGTAATCGGCGGCGCCAGTGCTGTCGGTGTGACCGATGACATCGACATAAGTTTTCTCAAACTTGTTAATCACCAGGGCGACCGAATCCAGCACAGAGTAAAAATCCGCCGAGATGTTGCTGGAATCCGTGGCGAAGGTAATGTTGCCCGGCATGTTCAGAATAACCGAATCGCCAATACGCGTTACGCTAACACCGGTTCCTTGCAGCTGGGCGCGTAATTGGGCTTCCTGCTTATCCATATAGTTGCCAACCGCGGCACCGGTCAGGGCGCCGATACCCGCGCCGATAAGCACGCCCTTGCGCTTGCCGCCGCCGATAATCGCACCGGCGATCGCGCCACCGATAGCGCCAATGCCGGTTCCCTTGGCGGTATTGCTGGTTTTTTGTTCCCCGGTATAGGGATCTGTCGTTTGGCAGCCGCACAGGGCCAGAGTGATTGCTGCACTTGCTGCAAGAACGCGAAGTTAATCCGTTTTTTGGCCCGGGTTGTTCTGTTTGGGCTGTAGCAGCGTGCGTGCTAATGCGGTCATATTTGGTGCTCCATGGTGTTGTTTTCTGGTTGGTATCGTCAGCATACCGCATCTTTTCACTGTGCCTGGGTTTTATCTACGGCGGATGAGCCTGGAGTATGCTGGCCCAGCCAGATAATTTGTCGAAAAAACTAACGCGTGGTTTCCGACCCTATTTAAATCAACTTACTGATAGTAAATAAGATTATATAGTTTCTGTAAGCCGGGGAGACGGTAGAAGCGTCGGAGATTTTTCCATATTTGTTTTTGATTATAAAGGAAATTTATAGAACTCATTGAATTTCAATGAATTGATGGGCTAGGTATAAAATTTGCACACATACTTAATTGATTTAGATTGCTGAGTATAGTGCGGCCCAATCAAAAACTTCTCTCGTAGATGTGGCTCAGGAGGGGACGCTGTATTTTTTAAAATAATATACTTGTGCTGCAAACAAGCATAATAATTGGTTCGGAGGAGAAGTTGATGGTATCACGGATTATAGGACGGTTCTGCGCCTGTGCGCTGCTTGCCGTTGGTTCAGTTAACGCAGCCACTCTGCAGTTGGATTTTGGCGTAAGTTTCGGGGATCCGCTTGATCCTGGCACTGCGGCACCTGATGGCCCCGCTCCATGGATGACAGCATTTTTCGATGATGGCGGTATCGCCGGTTCCGTCACGTTGACCCTGAGTGTTGCAGGTACCGTCGGCGGCGCGGAGGTGACGGAGGTTTATCTGAATGTCGATGACGCGATCGGTGGCGCAAACTTGACGATCACCCCAGCTGGCGGCACGGGCCCAACTGCAGCCATCTCGACGGGAACGGACAATTTCAAGGCTGACGCTGACGGCTGGTATGACATCTTGTTCGACCTGCCACCGCCGGGTGGCGACCGGTTTACTGCGGGAGAAACGTTGATCTACGACATCACTGCTACCGGCCTTTTAGCATCGTCGTTCAATTTCCTGTCCACGCCCGACCCGGTGGATCCGAATGGGCCATTCCTCGGCGCCGCGAAATTCCAGTCGACCGGTGAATTCGGCGAGCAAAGTGATTGGGTTGGCGCAGTTCCGGTTCCCGCTGCAGTCTGGCTGTTTGGCTCCGGTCTGCTTGGCCTGGTCGGTGTAGCCCGCCGCAAGCGTAGCTGAAAAACACAACCTACAGATTTATCTGTTCTTCCAAAAACGGCCACCGATTAGGTGGCCGTTTTTTTTGCTGAGAAGGAAAAGAGGGCGGTGACAAGTTGAGTCTGATTCTCTGTTACTGACCACCACCATACCTCTACCGTCAGGTGGTGACACCTGCTCCCATTCTTCTGTAAACTGCTGTCTCTTCACAATATTGCGGGTGTAGTTCAATGGTAGAACTGGAGCTTCCCAAGCTTCAAACGTGGGTTCGATTCCCATCACCCGCTCCATTCCAGATAACAGGAAGAATCCATGGGTAAATTAATACGTATCATCGCCTGGATAGCAGGTCTGTTGGTTGTACTTGTCGTTGTGGCATCGATTGTCCTGCCGATGATTGTTGATCCGAATGACTATAAGGATGACATTGCCGATCTGGTTAAATCGAAGACCGGCCGAACGCTGACCATAGATGGTGATATCGGGCTGTCGGTGTTTCCGTGGCTGGCAGTTGAAATCGGACCAACTGCGCTTTCCAATGCCGATGGATTCTCGGCTCAGCCGTTTGCCAGCGTCCGTGAAGTGCAGGTACGACTCAAGCTGTTGCCACTGCTGCGCAAGCAGGTGGAAATGGACACCGTTGTGCTCGACGGGCTGAGTCTGTCCATGGAAACCCTGGCGGATGGCCGTAACAACTGGGCCGACCTGGCGGCGCCGGCAGGAGATGACGCGGCTGCTGAAAAGCCGGAAGCAAAAGACGAAACCGTGTCTGAAGGCGAGGTGGCTCTCGCCGGTCTGGCGATTGGTGGTGTTGCCATCACTGATGCCAGTATTCTTTGGGATGACAAAAGTGCAGGGGCGCGTTACAGCATCGACGGGCTGGGTTTGCGTACCGGCGCCATTTCACCCGGCGCGACCGTGCCCGTGGAGCTGAACTTGCAGTTGGCTTCAGCTGAGCCGCAGATCAGTGGTCCGGTAAGTTTTGAAGCGCAGGTCGCTCTATCCGGGGATAGCCAGGTTGTGAGCCTTGACCAGGCTGCATTGACGACAGACTTGCAGGGCGATGGGTTACCCGGCGGGCAGCTTAAGTCGTCGCTGGCATTTAATTCGGTACTGAACCTGGAATCGGGGCAGCTTGATATCAGTAGTCTTGTGGCCAGCGTGCTTGGACTTACGGTTAAGGCTGATATCAAGGGTGAGCAGTTGTTTGGCGAACCTGCGTTCAGTGGTGCTGTTCAGCTTGAGGAGTTCATCCCGCGCGATCTGATCGAGGCGCTGGGGCAGCCTTTACCGGAGGTGTCTGATCCATCGGTGCTCGGCAAGGCTGATGCGAGTTTGAAGCTCGCGGCAACTACGGATAGCGTAAAGCTCGATGACGTTCGCGTTCGTTTTGACGATTCGACCCTGGATGGTTCATTGAGCGTGAGTCATTTTGCCAAACCTGCCATCCGGTTTGCGCTGCATCTCGACCAGATGGATGTGGACCGCTATTTACCGCCGCGCACAGATGCGCCACCAGTGCCGGTAACCCCAACGACCGCCGCCGCAGCTGGTGCAGAGATGATTCCTGTCGAGACGTTGCGTCAACTGGATGTTGATGGCCGCCTGACGATTGACAAGCTCAAAGCCGCCCAGCTGCGCAGCACGGACATTGAAATGAAACTGGTGGCCAGTGGCGGTGAGCTGCGTGTGCACCCGGCCAGTGCGAAAATGTATCAGGGTGGCTACGATGGTGACATCAAGCTTGATGTGCGTGGCAAGCAGCCAAAAATCTCCATGAACGAAAAGCTGCAGGGTGTGCAAGTGGGTCCTTTGTTGAAAGACCTCACCGGTGAAGACACCTTGTCGGGTACAGCGAATGGTAATGCCACTTTGGTAACAACCGGTCAGACGCCGGAACAGATGAAGCAAACGCTAAACGGAAAGCTGGGCTTTGCGTTCACTAATGGCGCGGTGAAGGGGTTTAATCTGGGCGCCATGTTGCGCAAGGCCCAGGCACAGCTCAATGGTCAGCCAGCTCCAAAAGAAACAGAACCCAACCAGACCGATTTCTCCGAGCTCAGCGGTACCGCCAGCGTCACCAACGGCATAGTGCGTAATCGTGATCTGCTGGCCAAGAGTCCGCTGTTGCGCGTTCAGGGAGAAGGCGATATTGATCTGCCGAAAGAAACGCTGGACTACCTGGTGACCGCCAAGGTCGTTAAAAGTATTGAAGGGCAGGGTGGCAAAGGTCTGACTGATCTCGAAGGGATTTCGGTGCCTGTTCAGTTGAGTGGTACCTTTACCGACCCCCAGTACAAAATTCGACTGGATAAAGCGCTGCAGGGTTCGGCCGAGAAGAAGGTCAAGAAAAAGCTTGAGAAAAAGCTGGAGAAAAAATTTGGCGACCAGTTCAAAGGTATATTCCAGTAAGAACAGTGGTTTGATGTTTCTGGCCATAGGCTGCTGTCTATGCCTCACGTCAGCCGTGGCGGGCAAGGTGTACATGGCGTCGGCCAGTCATCAGAGCGGTGTCTATTTCGTCGAGGTGGATGCACTGGTTAACGTGCCTGAGCCGCGGGTACGGGAACTGCTCACTGATTACAACGACCTGGGAAAAATCAATCCCGCCATTGAGGTCAGCGAAATCCTCAAGACGCGAGAGCCGGGTGACTACCAGGTGCGCACAGTAACCGAAGCCTGCGTCTGGTTTTACTGCAAGCGTATTCACCAGGTGCAGGATGTGATCGAGGCGGTAGACGGTTCAGTGACGGCGACTGTGATTCCGGAGTTGAGCGATTTTCGTAACGGTTATGCGCGCCTCAACCTCTGGCAGGAGCCCAGCCGGTACGCGGGTGTTGATTCGCTCGGAAGTCGAGCCGGATTTCTGGATACCGCCGTTAATCGGGCCATGGCTGATCAAGCGCAAGTTGAGAAGTGAAGCGCTGGAAACGGTTCACAATCTTGAGCGGGTGGCGCAACAGGATGCGCTGCCGCACAATAGCATTCCAGACACCAGTAAATAACACACCGGGCTCAAGGTCGCATATGTTAAGTGTAGATAAGGCTAAAATTGGCGTAGTCGGTTTGGGGTACGTCGGTCTTCCGCTGGCCGTGGAATTCGGCAAGGTGCTGCCAACAGTCGGTTTCGATATCAGTTCGGAGCGCATCGAGGCACTGAAAAGTGGACGGGACAGTACGCTCGAGGTCGATACATCGGAACTCCTGGCGGCCAGCCAGCTGAGTTTTACCAGTGAACCGGGCGGGCTGGAAACCTGTAATGTTTACATTGTTACAGTCCCAACACCTATCAATCAGTTCAATCGACCAGATCTGTTACCGCTGAAGGAAGCCAGCCGCACCCTTGGTGAAATGCTTAAGCCCGGTGACGTTGCTATTTTCGAATCGACTGTGTATCCGGGGGCGACAGAAGATGTCTGTGTGCCGATTATGGAGAGGCGTTCCGGGCTGATTTGTAACAGGGACTTCTTTGTCGGTTACAGTCCTGAGCGTATCAACCCCGGTGACAAGGAACACAGAATTACGAATATATTGAAAGTGACGTCAGGATCGACGCCGGAGGCGGCGGATTTTGTCGACGCACTGTATAAGAAAATCGTCAAGGCGGGCACCCACAAGGTTAGCAGTATACGTGTAGCCGAAGCCGCAAAAGTTATTGAAAACACGCAGCGTGATGTCAACATTGCACTTATCAACGAATTGGCACTGATCTTCAACCGTCTCGGAGTTGATACGCTTGAAGTGCTGGAAGCAGCCGGCACCAAGTGGAATTTTCTGCCCTTCAGACCGGGACTGGTGGGCGGGCATTGTATCGGTGTGGATCCCTACTATCTCACCCACAAGGCGCAGGAATTAGGGTATCACCCGGAAGTGATTCTGGCTGGCAGACGTATTAATGACAGCATGGGTACCTATATCGCCGGGCAGGTGTTCAAGCTGATGAACCAGGCGCGCCTCCAGGTGTGTGATTCACGTGTGTTGGTACTGGGGCTGGCTTTCAAGGAAAATTGCCCTGATTTGCGTAACACGCGCGTGGTTGATGTGATCACCGAACTGCAGAGCTACAATGTCGACGTCGATGTCTACGATCCCTGGGTAAATGCAGAAGACGCCAGGAATGAGTATGACATTACAATGATTGATCATCCGGAAGCCGGTAGCTACGATGCCATCATACTGGCGGTAGCGCATGATGAATTCAGGGAGCTGGGCGCACAGGGTATCCGCGCTTTTGGCAAGTCAACCAGTGTGCTATACGACGTTAAACATATACTGCCTGCCAGCGCGGTTGACGGGCGGCTTTAGAAGCAGCGATCAGGATGTAGATTGATGAAAGTATTGATTACCGGTGCGGCCGGTTTTATTGGCAGTGATCTCTCGTTACGTCTTTTGGAGCGGGGTGATGAAGTTATCGGTATCGATAACCTGAATGATTACTACGACCCCGGTTTGAAAGAAGCTCGCCTGGCGCGCACCAGGGATCATCCTGCATTTACTGATTTGCGTGTCGACATCGAAGACCGGGCAGACATGGCGGCTCTGTTTGAGCAGTATAAACCGGATGGCGTGGTGAATCTGGCGGCCCAGGCCGGTGTCCGTTATTCATTGGAGAATCCGAACGCCTACATTGATACTAACGTTGTCGGCTTCATGAATATTCTCGAAGGCTGCCGTCACAATGATGTAAAACACCTGGTGTATGCGTCGAGCAGCTCGGTCTATGGTTCCAATACCAAAATGCCGTTTTCGGTGCACGACAATGTCGATCATCCGGTGAGTATCTATGCGGCAACTAAAAAAGCCAACGAGTTGATGGCGCATACTTACAGCCATCTCTATCGGATTCCGACCACCGGCTTGAGATTCTTCACGGTATATGGTCCCTGGGGACGGCCGGATATGGCGTTATTCAAGTTCACGCAAAAGATTCTCGCCGGTGAACCAATCGATGTATTCAACTATGGCAAGCACCGCCGCGACTTTACGTATATTGATGATATCGTTGAGGGTGTGATCCGCACCCTTGATCATATACCGGAGCCGAATCCTGACTGGTCCGGTGATCATCCAGACTCCGCCAGCAGCACGGCACCCTATGCGCTGTACAACATTGGCAATAACGAGCCGGTTGAACTAATGCACTATATTGAAGTGCTCGAAGATTGCCTGGGCAAGAAGGCTGAAAAGAATATGTTGCCTTTGCAGCCCGGTGACGTGCCGGATACCTATGCGGACGTTGAGGATCTGGTTAAGGATGTCGATTACAAGCCGGATATGTCGGTCGAGCAGGGTGTGGCTAACTTTGTCGCCTGGTACCGCGACTTCTACAAGGTGTAATGCACCACCTGACGACGTGACGGCAGCTATCGACAGTTTTTCAGCGCGTGTTCTGGACTGGTTCGATAATCATGGCCGCAAGGATCTGCCCTGGCAGCAGAATCCCACGCCCTACCGGGTGTGGGTATCAGAAATCATGCTGCAACAAACCCAGGTGCAGACTGTCATTCCCTACTACCAGGGTTTCATGCAAAGTTTCCCGTCTCTCGAAGTGCTTGCCGAAGCGGAGATCGACCAGGTGCTGCACCACTGGTCAGGACTGGGCTATTACGCACGCGCAAGGAATTTGCACAGGGCGGCGCAGCAGCTGTGTGAGCAGAATGCAGCCATGTTCCCGGATTCTATTGATGCGCTGGTGGCGTTACCCGGCATTGGTCGTTCGACCGCCGCTGCCATACTCTCGCTGGCCAGCGGGCAGCGGCACGCGATACTTGATGGCAACGTTAAACGGGTACTATCGCGTTTTTTCTCCGTTGAAGGCTGGCCGGGCAAAACAGCGGTGCTCAACACGTTATGGGCATTATCGGAATCAGTCACACCTGAAGGGCGAACAGCGGCCTTCAACCAGGCGATGATGGATCTGGGCGCAACCTTGTGCAAGCGCGGCAAACCTGAGTGTCCGCGCTGTCCCCTGGTAGATGACTGCGCTGCATACGCGAGTAACCGCGTTAAAGAATTTCCTTTTCCCCGGCCGCGCCGGGATTTACCGGTGCGAAAGGTGCAAATGTTATTACTGGTCGACGCGGACAACGCGGTGTATCTACAACGCCGGGCGGACAGCGGTATCTGGGGCGGATTGTGGAGTTTCCCTGAATTTGATTCATTGCAGACGTTGCAGGACTGGTGCGATATTGCAGGCGTGTCCTGTAAGCAGGATGACCTGCAATCCTGGGTGCCGGTTCGTCATACCTTCAGTCATTTTCACCTGGATATCACACCCTGCTGTGTGCGATTGCAAAACCCGGCATTTTCTGTGATGGAAGGTGATCAGGGCCTCTGGTATAACGTTCGCCAGCCTCAGGAACTGGGGCTGGCAGCGCCGGTACAGAAATTGTTGCAGGCGTTGCACTCATTGGATTCCTGAGGGGTGAAGTAGCATGACGCGTATGGTCAATTGCGTGAAATTGGGTAAAGAGGCGGAAGGGCTGGAGCGAATAACGTATCCGGGGGATCTGGGTAAACGCATCTTTGACAATGTCTCGAAGGAAGCCTGGCAGCAATGGATGCAGCATCAGACCATGTTGATCAATGAGAACCGCCTGTCTCCGATTGAGCCCAAGGCGCGCAAATTTCTGGAAGAGCAAATGGAAAAGTTTTTCTTCGGTGAGGGCGCAGAAACACCGGCAGGCTTCGTACCACCGGCACAATAGCGCTGAAACTGAAGGCGCTAGCCGGGTTCGCCGTCAAAAATACGGCTTTTACTTGACTGCCGGAGCCTTGCCCGGTTTAATACGCGCTCCCGCAAATGGCCGGGTAGCTCAGTTGGTAGAGCAGGGGATTGAAAATCCCCGTGTCGGCAGTTCGATTCTGTCCCCGGCCACCATTTAAAAACAACACGTTAGCCAATTATTATCAAAGCCTAATACTCTGCATTTTTAGTTTTAGTGGCCACCTCGTGGCCAGCAGGATCAGAAAACGCCCCCATCTGGT